>NZ_JBQUYP010000006.1:0-378157 GCF_056314305.1 Acinetobacter sp. DMC2
TCAACACCTGAGTTACCCCCACCAATCACCGCAACACGTTTGCCTTTGAACAATGGACCATCACAGTGTGGGCAGTACGCGACACCACGGGTACGGTATTCTTGCTCACCCGGTACATTCATTTCTCTCCAACGTGCACCTGTTGAAAGGATCACAGTTTTCGATTCAAGTTTAGCACCGTTTTCAAGTTCAACTTCAACCAGACCATTTGCAGTTTGGTTGGCACCTGTGATTTTGCTAACACGTTGCAGGTTCATGATATCGACATCGTATTCACGAACGTGTGCTTCCATCTCGGCAGCAAACTTAGGACCTTGTGTCTTTTGTACAGACGTGAAGTTTTCAATGTCCATGGTATCCATCACCTGACCACCGCAGCGTTCAGCCACGATACCTGTGTTAATGCCCTTACGTGCTGCATAGATTGCTGCTGTTGCACCCGCAGGACCACCACCAATCACTAATACATCAAAAGCATCTTTGGCATTGAGTGCTGCTGCATCTTTTTCAGCTGAGTTGGTGTCAAGTTTTGCCACAATTTCTTCAAGGGTCATACGACCTTGACCAATGTGTTCATTGTCTTGGAATACCATTGGTACAGCCATGATTTTGCGTTGTTCAACTTCGTCTTGGAAGAATGAACCATCAATCATGGTAGCTGTGGTGTTCGGATTATAAATTGCGATCAGGTTAAGCGCCTGTACCACATCCGGACAGTTATGACAGCTTAGCGATACAAACACATCAAAGTTGGCTTTGAGGTTTAAGCCTTTAATCTGGTTGAGCACTTCATTTGACACTTTAGGTGCATAGCCAGACACTTGTAACAGAGCCAAGATCAAAGATGTAAACTCATGGCCCATTGGTAAGCCTGCAAAGAACACACGAGGTTGTTCACCTACTTTAGCCACACCAAAGCTTGGACGACGTGTATTGTTGCCATCAAAACGGGCAGTGACCTTGTCAGAAAGCTCGGCGATTTCAGTGACGAGTTCTTTAATTTGAGCAGCTTTATCTGATTCATCTAAAGCAGCCACTAATTCGATTGGACTTTCTAAACGTTCTAAGTAAGCTTTTAATTGAGTTTTAATGTTTTGATCTAACATCTGTTTTTTACTCCAATGCATCCAAATTCTTTCAATAGATGCATAGTACGTTAAAACACAAAATAGGTAAAACAGTATGTTTTTATATATTCAATCGGTTTTTTAGATTTTATTATTATTCACTTCAAATTAAAAAAAGCCAACCTGAACTCATCCAGCGCAGGTTTGCAAACTGGTTAAACTAGAGTAAGACCACACCAAATACAGCGCCAGCAATCAGGACATGCAAGGGATGAACTTTTTTAATTAAAGATAATAAAGTTGCAATGACTACCATAATAATGAGTAAAGTATTTATTGCCGCTGCCTCAGAAATAATCCACGCACTGGCAAGCACCGTTCCAACAGTGACAGGTTGTAAAGCAAGCTGTAAAACACGGCGCCATTTCTTATCTTTAAATTTTGACCAACCTCTCATTACAAACACAGTAATAATCGATGAAGGTAAAAATTTAGCAGTAGACGTTACCAGTAGACCAGACAACCCTGCTACATGCCACCCTACCAACGGTACAATCATCATATTTGGACCAGGTGCTGCTTGAGCCATAGCAAACAGAGCACTAAATTCTTGTGCCGTCATCCAATGGTGAACATCAACCACTTGGCGTTGCATTTCGGGCAAAATCGTATTCCCACCACCAAATGCAATAAGAGACAACTGAGTAAAAATGATCGCTAAAGTAAGTAGAACTGCGCCCATTACACACGTCTCCAAATGATGGCAGAATAGATCGATAACAAAATCACCATCGTTAAAAGTAGAGAAACTTTTAGAAAGGCAATACTGACAATTGCAGATACGACCACACACATCGCTAATGGATTACGTAATAATGGTTTAAGCATTTTCAAACCTGTTGCAACCAAAAGTCCTGCCGCCGCTGCTGCTAATCCTTCGAAAAGATGCTTAACCATAAGGTTGTCTTGGAACTGCTCATAGACATAGTGTAAAAGTACAACAATTATCGTAGGCGCAAGGATCAAGCCAATCAGTGAACTCACCGCTCCCCGAACACCGCGAAACTCCATACCAATCGCAACAGATAAATTAATGATATTGCCGCCTGGTAGGAATTGGCATAGACCCAGTAACTCAGTGAATTTTTCAGGACTTAGCCACTGCCTTTGCTCTACAACAACTTTACGTGCTAAAGGCAATACACCACCAAATCCAATTAAACCTAATGTTAAAAAACCTAAAAATAACTCCGTGCAGGTCGGTACGCTCTCCTTCTGCACGGCAATCTCAACATGGTTCATTTTCGTTACTTTTCACTTTATCTGACCAAGATAGAATGATACTTTTATGATATATCTACAAATGCTTTTATTTTCATTAACCATACCCTAAAGGTATTCCTATGCTAGATTTACATAAGCTTCATGCCTTTGTGGTGGTAATTGAAGAAAGAAATATTACTCATGCAGCAAACCGTTTGTTTATTCAACAACCGCCTCTAACGCGTTTACTCAAAAAACTTGAACAAGAACTCGGTACTCAATTACTTATTCGTCAACCGCGTGGAATTGAGCCGACAGAAGCAGGTTTAGCCTTATTTAAAGAAGCACAACTTTTATTAGAACATGCCAGACATATACCCCAATTAGTCCAAGATGTTAGCCAAGGTAAAACGGGACAACTTAATATTGGTTTTACTAGTTCAGCCGGCTTACATCCGCTTATCTCATTAGTATTACGTTCATATCGGGAAATATATCCAGGAGTACAAACCAAACTTGAAGAAGCAGGCAGTCAAAAACAACTGGACTGGTTAATTTCAGAAAAGCTAGATATTGCTTTTTTAAGAGCACCGATCAGCCGTGATATTGGGTTAAAACACTTACATATATTAGATGAGCCAATGGTGGTTGCATTGCCTATAGGACATCCTCTTACGCAAAAAGAGAAAATTAGTTTAAGTGACTTATCAGATGAGAATTTTGTTTTATACCGTCGTTCTTCTGGACAAGGTTTATATGACAATATTTTATATAGTTGCTATCAGGCAGGTTTTAGTCCACGCATTATTCAAGAAGCGCCGCGTCCTACCGCAACATTAAATTTGGTTGCTGCCGGAATTGGCATTACTATTGTGCCAGCCTCAATGCATAATTTTTGGGATCATGAAATTATTTATCGCGAGTTTGATCACTCAATAAAACTGAATGCACCCATTTACTTGATTACCAGAGAAAATGAAAATTCGGCCAAAGTTTCCAACTTTATTGAATTATTACAAAAACTATTACCTACAATGACTTAGTCTCAAAACACTCAATAAAAAGTGCTCTAACTAGAGCACTTTTTGGGATAAAACTTTTTATTTTTGATTTACTCGTTTTGATAGCTCTTCTGCCGATTCTTTCCGCTCCGAATAGCGATTGGTCAGGTACTGTTTTTGCCCGCGTGTTAATAAAGTGAATTTATAGAGTTCTTCCATTACATCAACAATTCGGTCAAAGTAAGAGGATGGTTTCATACTGCCATCTTCTTCAAACTCTAAAAAAGCTTTAGCAACAGAAGACTGATTTGGGATGGTAATCATGCGCATCCAACGTCCTAAAATACGCATTTGATTCACAGCATTAAAAGACTGTGAACCACCGCTGACTTGCATAACGGCTAAGGTTTTACCTTGTGTTGCACGTATTGCTCCGCCAGCTAAAGGAATCCAATCAATTTGAGCTTTTAAAATTGAACTCATTGCCCCGTGACGTTCAGGCGAACACCACACCATACCTTCTGACCAAGCCAAAAGTTCATGTAACTCTTGTACTTTTGGATGATCAGTTGCTGCATCTTCGGGCAAAGGCAAACCTTTAGGGTGAAAAATTTTGACTTCGGCACCTAGGTATTCAAGGATACGCCCAGCTGTTAGTACAGCAAAACGACTATAAGAGCGTTCACGATTCGAACCATATAACAGTAAAATACGGGGTGGATGTTCAAGCTGCTGTGCTTGTATTTGTTCGAATGTAGGCTTATCCAAAAGGTTAAGCTCTACATTTGCTAAATCATTATTAGAACTGTTCATGTGAGAAATACTTTTTCTTTAACCAAAGCGAAACTGAAACGAGTGAAATTAAAACCGGAACTTCAACCAATGGTCCAATTACTGTAGTAAAAGCAACCGGAGAAGCTAAGCCAAATGTTGCAATTGCAACTGCTAAAGCGAGCTCAAAATTGTTACCCGCTGCGGTAAATGAAATGGCAGTAGTACGTGGATAGTTATTCCCCATTCGTTTACTCATAAAGAAGCTGATAAAGAACATCACCACAAAGTAAATTGTTAGTGGGACAGCAATCAGTAATACATCTAGAGGTAAACTCACCACATCGCCACCTTTTAAACTAAACATGGCAACAATAGTAAAAAGTAAGGCGATTAGACTTAACGGGCTAATTTTTGGTAAAAACTTGGTTTGATACCAACTCAAACCTTTTGCCTTAACTAAAACTAGACGAGTCAAGAAACCCATTAAAAATGGAATACCCAAATACACCAATACAGCATGGGTAATGGTCCAAAAATCGACATTAATGACTTGTCCTGCCACACCAAAATAAGGTGGCAAAAAGGTTAGAAATAGCCATGCATAAGTGCTAAAGAATAAAATTTGGAAAATACTGTTAAAGGCAACTAGAGCAGCTACGTATTGGTTATCGCCACATGCCAAGCCATTCCAAACTAATACCATTGCAATACAACGTGCTAATCCAATAAGAATCAGACCCGTCATATATTCCGGATAGTTATGCAGAAAAATAATCGCTAAAGCAAACATTAAAACCGGAGCAATTAACCAGTTTTGTACTAAAGACAAAGCGAGAGTTTTCTTATCTTTAAAAACTTCTGGCAAAGCTGCATAGTCTACTTTTGCCAAAGGAGGATACATCATTAAAATTAAACCAATCGCAATTGGAATATTAACGTTATCTACACTGAGCTGATTTAAAGACACTGATGCTTGAGGAAAGAAAACACCAATGGCTACACCTAAAGCCATAGCAATAAAAATCCATAGCGTTAGGTTTCTATCTAAAAATGATAGCTTAGATTTGGCCATGTTATTCTCTTTAATCAATATGCGAGATTTGGTTAATTTCATTAATAAGTTGCGAACGGCTCAAATGTGCAACATCTAATGCAAATAAAGCATCTAAACGGCGGTTAATATGATTTACAGTATTTTGGAACGCCTTGAGTTTTTCTTCTTTTGGTAAGTCGAGATGTGACGGGTCACTTAAGCCCCAATGTGCTTTAATTGCGCCACCTAAATACAATGGGCATGCTTCTTGCGCTGCTGAGTCACAAACAGTAATTACTACATCTGGTTGATATTGCTCGCAATCATCAATCGTTTTACTCCATAAGCCATCTGTAGATAAACCTAAATTTTCAAGGGTTTCAATCGTTAACGGATGTACCTGACCAGAAGGTTTGCTGCCCGCACTATAAGCTTTCCACCCTTCTGGTGCGCGGCTATTAAATAAAACTTCTGACAAAATACTACGGCAACTATTACCCGTACATAGAAATAGAAATTTCATGATCTTTACTCACAAAAGGTAGAAATAGACCCTAGCCGACCAGACAATGGTTTCATTGCATCGTCATCTTGCTGCGCCAAAATATTCAAAATGTTGATTGCCCAGATCGGCAGCTCAGGATTAACGCTGTAATACACCCATTGTCCCTGTCTTGAATCAAGAAGCATGCCATGGGTGCGTAATAGGGCTAAATGTCGGGAAATTTTTGGTTGGCTCAACTCAAGCTGTTCGGTTAGCTCGCAGACACAAATATTTTGTTTGCTCAGAACTAACTTAAGAATGTTTAACCGAGTTTGATCAGAAAGACATTTAAAGAAATCGACTTGAGTGATCATATGTGCAGCCAATTATATTCGTTATTGCAAATATACGGATATCCATATATAAATGCAATATCTTAATTCAATGAATAATTATCATGGCGGAACTAGTGAAGATTTATCATAACCCTGCATGTGGCACATCGCGCAATACATTGGAACTCATTCGTCATGCGGGGTTTGAGCCTATAGTGATTGAATATTTAAAAACACCACCAAGTAAAGATGAGCTAATCCAACTCATTAAGGATTCAAACTTAACCGTACGTGAAGCAATCCGTAAAAATGTTGATCCGTATAAAGATTTAGAGTTGGAACAAGCCCATTGGACTGATGAGCAATTAATTGAGTTTATGGTGCAATATCCAATTTTAATTAATCGCCCATTTGTGGTTACACCAAAAGGCACACGTCTTTGCCGCCCTTCTGAGGTTGTATTGGATATTTTAGATTCACAAAACTTAGGCTATTTTGCAAAAGAAGATGGTGAAGTCATTATTGATGAGCAAGGCCGTCGTATAAAATAATTGAAGACACTCATCAATATAAAAAGCTAAATGGCACAACACCATTTAGCTTTTTTGAGTGAAACGGGTTAAAAATAAGACTTAATAAAAGGAAGAAGTTGCTCTCCGACTACCATGCCCAATAACCCTACTAATGCAACAAGAGGCGGAGCCGGTGACTTAACATTTAAAACATAATATAAGACACCAACGAGCAGCCCTACAGCCAAAGATAACAAGTACATTTTCATCGTACATACCTTAGGGAAGCAAGCCATTTAATGACAGGTTCCCATACTGTTTTATTTAAAATGCAAAACAAGAACACCCGAGTGCACCCCAGAAAGATTTTTTATCCTTATCATTTACAGGAACATCAAGCATCCAAGAGTGGCTATGCCCATGCATGCCACAACTGCTAGCACATTCACACAATGCACTTTTTGACTGTAATGATTGATTCGAAGGTGCATTACGATTTTCAGATAAACGCCACTGACCACCAAAGCGTTTTACTGGCGACCATGTTGGTGATGCTGGCGGTAACGGCGGATCTTCTCGCTTGAATTCTGCTCCTGCATATACCACTTTTCCGCCTAAAACAGTGAGTACAGACTCAATCCACTGGATATCTTCTGCTTCAACCTTAAAGTAGTCATCGGACAGCACAACTAAGTCAGCAAGTTCACCTGTTGTGAGTGAACCTTTGATATCTTTTTCACCTGAGAACCAAGCCGAACCTTTAGTCCAGAGTTTGAGTGCAGTTTGTCGATCTAATAGATTTTTTTCATCATATAAAGGTAAACCACCAACTGTTTTACCAGTACTTAGCCAATACAAACAAATCCAAGGGTTATAGGATGCAACACGGGTCGCATCTGTGCCCGCACCCACAGGAACACCGAGTTCTAGCATTTTCTTGACGGGTGGCGTTGCTTGAGCAGCTTCGGCTCCATAGCGTTTTACGAAAATCTCACCTTGATATGCCATACGGTGTTGAATGGCGATACCACCACCCAACGCACCTATACGTTCGATATTACGCTCAGATACGGTTTCGGCATGATCAATAATAAATCGAGTTGCAAATGGCTGTTTTGAATTTACTTTCTCAAATACATTGAGCAAACGATTAATACTTTCATCATAGGTTGCATGAATACGGAATGGCCATTTCTTATCAGCTAAATGTTCAACAATGGCTTCGAGTTCGCCTTCCATTTTTTCCGGTAAATCCGGACGTGGCTCATAGAAATCTTCGAAGTCACCTGCCGACCAAGTCAGGTTCTCACCTGCTCCATTCATTCTAAATAATTCATCACCATCGCCCGGAAATGTCATTTCTGTCCAACGGCGATAATCATCAAGCTCTTGGCCTGCTTTTTGAGCAAATAGGTTATAAGCAATTCGAACCGTCATTTGATTTTGGTCATGTAATTGCTTAATCACATCATAATCTTCAGGATAATTTTGACCGCCGCCACCTGCATCAATTGCAGAAGTAATACCTAATCGGTTCAACTCACGCATGAAATGACGAGTTGAATTAACTTGATCTTCAACTGGCAATTTCGGCGCTTTACCTAGGGTCGAATATAAAATCATAGCGGATGGCGTTGCGAGCAACAGACCTGTTGGCTCACCTTTTTCATCACGTACAATTTTGCCACCTGGCGGGTCTGGCGTGTCTTTGTTAAAGCCTAATACATCAAGCGCAGCTCGGTTCAACAAGGCACTGGCATATAAATGTAAAACAAAGACTGGAGTATCTGGCGCAGCTTTATTAATTTCTTCTAAAGTGGGTAAACGCTTTTCGGCAAACTGGAATTCAGTCCATCCGCCTACGACACGGACCCATTGTGGAGCTGGCGTATTATCTGCTTGCTCTTTAAGTAAACGTAGTGCATCTGCAACGGATGGTACACCTTCCCAGCGCAGCTCCATATTGTAATTTAGGCCACCACGAATAATATGCAGATGACTGTCATTTAGACCCGGTATAACGCGACGACCATTTAAGTCTACGACTTTACTTGTTGGTGTTGCGAGCTTCATAACCTCATCATTTGTACCCGTACGTACGACTTTACCGTCTGCAATCGCAATTGCTTGTACTTCGGGGTTCTGAGGATCTAGTGTTGTGATTTTACCGTTTATGAGTATGAGGTTTATTTCGGTCATTCTGAACTCCATTCTTGTGAATTATCGTTCTAAAAAATAAAGGCATATCTGTATTAATATCACTTAAATATTGAATACTAGACATGCCTTTACCTAAATCAGTACTGTTTTATTTTGCAGAAACTGGTGCAATTACTTCGTGTTTTGAAGTTGTACGTTCAGGCGCCTTATGTACCATCGTATAGGCATAGTCTACACCCATACCATAAGCACCAGAGTGCTCGCGTACAATTGCCATGACTGCATCATACGTATCACGGTGTGCCCAATCACGTTGCCATTCGAGTAAGACTTGTTGCCAAGTTACCGGAACAACACCTGCTTGAATCATACGTTGCATGGCATAGTCATGTGCTTCTTTCGATGTACCACCTGACGCATCTGCCACCATATAAATTTCATAATCGCCTTCAAGCATGGCACCAAAAGCAAAAGTGTTATTGCACACTTCAGTCCACAAACCTGAAACAATCACTTTTTTACGATTATTTTTTGCAAGCGAATCACGTACTTTTTGGTCATCCCATGAATTCATTGAAGTACGTTCTAGTAAAGGAGCATCTGGAAATACATCTAAAAGTTCTGGATAGGTATGACCAGAGAAGCTTTCAGTTTCAACCGTAGTAATGGTGACAGGAATATTGAATGTTTTAGCTGCTTTTGCCAATCCTACCGTATTATTTTTTAATACTTGGCGGTCTATTGACTGTACCCCAAAAGCCATTTGTGGCTGATGATCAATAAAAATAACCTGACAATTTGTTGGTGAAAGTTGTTCTAAAAGTGACTTATTCATGGGTAAATTCCTTATGAGTAATGCATTAAAATTGCTTACAGGTCATTATCAAAACAGATAAAAATGTAAAAAAATAGACAGTAAATCAGCTCGAATCTGTATGCTGTACGAATACAATAAAATCAATGATTGCTTTTTAATTTTTATAGTTTAATCATTGATATATATTTTTTTAACTTTTGCTTATCCATGGATCGATTAGACTGTATTTCCACTTTTGTAAGTGTCGTAGAACGTGGGAATTTTAGTAGCGCAGCCAGAGCACTCGACATCTCTCGTGACTTGGTTGCCAAACGTGTTTGCTACCTCGAAAATGACCTAAAAACTACACTGTTAACCCGAACCACAAGACAGATGAACCTCACCTCTTGTGGAGAAAAATTTTATCAACATAGCAAAGTCATTTTAAGTGAGTTTGAATGGGCTGCCTATGAAATTAGCTATAACCAGCAGTACCCAGAAGGCGAACTCAAGCTCAATACACCAATGTCTTTTAGCAATATTTTTCTTCAAAATATCATTTCAGATTTTATTGAGAAATATCCCAGCATCAAAATTGATTTATTCATGACTGATCAACTACTAGACATGAATAATAATAAATTTGATTTAACTATTCGTGTAGATGGCTCTCCTCCAAACTTAGCAAATAGTAAGATATTAAATACCTATCAGCGCTATCTATATGCGACACCTGAGTATTTCAATCAGCATGGATTACCAGACTCATTAGAGGAACTTAAAGAACATAAGTTTCTGATTTATTATCAGGATAGCCGACATAAGAAATTGATTTTCCAAAAAGATCAGAAAGAAGTGTCGTTCAATTGCTTCCCAGTGATGACCTGTAATAATGGTGAATTATTATTAGATATGTGCCTAAAAGACCACGGCATTGTTTTTCTTCCAGAGTTTATTGCTGAACCTTACTACAAAGAAGGTAAATTACAGAAGTGTTTGGAGGACTACACCAGTCAACCCCTTCACTTATATGTGACATGGCCAAACCGTAAAATTCTATCGAAGAAAGTAAAACTATTTATTGATTTTCTGACGCAACAAATCATTCCTATAAAATAACCAATCTGGGCCTTTTCCGGAAGAATTGGCCCATTATTTTTTAGTTAGTTTAAATGGTTTCAATCTTCTTATTTTTAAATAAATTTAATAAATTTTGATCTGCTGTTGATGTGCTGTCTTCTTCAACAAATGTCGTCGCGTAGTGTTCTAAATGCTCTTCCATCAATTGAGTTGCTCGCTTTTCATCGCCTTGCTCAATGGCATTTAAAATTGCACGATGTTCATCTGCCGAACAATTATTATGTTTGGGAATTTCATATAACCCAATTAATAACGAAGTTCTGGCAATAAGCGTCTGCAAATAACTGGTCATAATCGTATTTTGATTTGCTTCAATCAGCTTTAAATGAAATTGCCCTGATAGCTTAATCCACTCGGCCCAATTGCCAACTAAACGCTCATGAGACTCTTGATCTACTAAACCTCGAAGCTCACTAAAATCTAGACTATGTGACTTTTGAGCTAGCTTTTTTACAGTAGCGATTTCAAGCATGCTGCGTGCTTCAAAGACCTCTTTTGTTTCATGAGCACTATGTTTTGCGATGAGTGCTCCACGATTGGGCTGAATTTCGATGACCTTATCATGGGCAAGTTTGACGAAAACACGTCTTAACACTCCTCGCGTTACACCGAATGCTTCACACAAAGGTGCTTCAACTAAACGCGCGCCAGGGGCAAGTTGTCGATTTAAAATAGCATCTACAATAGCGTTATATATATGGTCATCAATTTCATCATTGCTCATTTCTACGGCTTTTTTTGGTGCATTCGATGGCATTGATTTCTCCATTTTTATTGATGCCCCCTCTTTTTAAAACTTTATCTAATGACAATAGTGTAAGTTTAACTTAAGCGTTTTGGAATATCGCTCTCATTCCCAAAACACTTATGTTGAGCTAAACAATTCAATATTAGATCTCTAAATATCTACTTATATACCTAAATTTACTTAGTTTTTATAAAAAATTAAGCACTTCTCATGTTATACATTTGTCTCTGCATATCCAAAATTCATACCAGTTTAAATAACTCATAAGCGCTATTTCCCAAATTTGGCATAACTTTTGCTCAATTAATATTGTGCACAATTTAAATATCACATTGTACACAATTTTAATTTCATTCTTTTAGACAGAAAAACAATGCTGCTGAAAGTGCCTCCATCTTAAGGAAGTGAGTGTTCAAGATGAATAATACCGAAGCAATAATTAAACCTTCTTATGATGCAAAACTGACAAATCAAGACTTAGCTCCTTTAAAAAAGCAAACATGGGGCGCTTATAATATTTTTGCTTTCTGGATGTCTGATGTTCATAGTGTCGGCGGTTATGTCATGGCTGGAAGCCTTTTTGCACTTGGGCTGAACAGCTGGCAGGTACTTTTATCTTTACTCATCGGCATTGCCATAGTTCAGTTTTTTACAAACCTGATTGCCAAGTCTAGCCAACAAACTGGTACGCCCTATCCTGTTATTTGCCGCGCAACCTTCGGTGTGCTTGGTGCAAATATTCCTGCCGTTATTCGTGGTCTTATTGCTGTCGCGTGGTATGGCATTCAAACTTATTTGGCCTCAAGTGCTTTCTTATTGGTCATTTTAAAGTTCTTTCCAGAATGGTCGGTCTATGCCGATGTTTCAACTTATGGCTTTCTTGGACTTTCCTATTTAGGATGGGTTGGATTCATGCTGCTTTGGCTACTGCAAGCGATTGTTTTTTGGTCTGGCATGGACAGTATTCGTAAATTCATTGACTGGGCAGGTCCAGCTGTTTACATCGTAATGTTTGCAATGGCAGTATGGCTCATCTGGAAAGCTGGATGGCAGAATATTGATTTAAACTTGAGCGGTGTTCAATACGACGGTTTTGCGGTTGTACCCGTCATGATTGGTGCTATTGCGCTTGTTGTCTCATATTTTTCAGGGCCTATGCTGAACTTTGGCGACTTCTCTCGTTATGGCAAAAGCTTTAACGCGATTAAAATGGGTAACTTTCTTGGGCTACCGATTAATTTCTTAGGCTTTTCTTTACTTACTGTGGTGTGTATTGCGGCAACGCTTCCAGTCTACGGCAAGCTCATTACAGACCCTGTCGAGATGGTCGGTAAACTGGATAACACCTTTGTGGTGATTTTAGGCAGTTTAACCTTAATGATTGCCACTATCGGGATTAATATTGTCGCTAACTTTGTTTCTCCAGCCTTTGATTTTTCTAATGTTTCACCGAGTAAAATTAGCTGGCGCATGGGTGGAATGATTGCAGCAGTGGGTTCGATTTTTATCACCCCATGGAATTTATTTAATAACCCTCAAGTGATCCATTACACCATTGATATTTTAGGTGCATTTATTGGTCCACTTTTTGGTGTCTTGCTCGCCGATTTTTATCTCATTAAAAAACAGAAAATCGTGGTAGATGATTTATATACCTTAGATACCAAAGGTTCATATTGGTACAAAAATGGTTATAACCACTCTGCCTTTTATGCCTTAATTCCAGCTTCATTAATTCCTATTCTCTGCGTACTTTTACCACAACTGTCTGGGCTGGCTAATTTCACATGGTTTATTGGGATGGGATTCGGTTTTGTCATTTACCGATTTCTTAACCAACCACTTGCACATGCTAAATCGGCAATGACTAAGGTAAAAGTATAATGAAAATTAAAATTATTAACCCTAATACCACGCAAAGCATGACCGATAAAATTGCTACATCAGCAAAGATAGTTGCAGGTTCTGATACTCAAATTATTGCAGTGAGTCCTCAAATGGGCCCTGCAACGATTGAAAGTTATTATGATGAAGCCCTAAGTGCAGTAGGTGTGCTGGAGGAAATTCGCCAAGGTGAACATCTAAGTGTAGATGCTTATGTTATTGCCTGTTTTGGTGACCCTGCACTTTATGCTGCCCGTGAAATGACTTCAGCACCTGTTATTGGGATTGCAGAAGCAGCTATGAGAACTGCGAGTTATGTTAGTACTGGTTTTAGTGTGGTCACAACCTTACAACGCACTGTGAATATGAGCTGGTATCTAGCTCATCGCTATGGGGCTACACCATTTTGCAAAAATGTTCGGGCTTGTGACATTGCAGTTGAAGAATTGGAGCTTTCTGACTCAGATGCTTATCGAACCATACGAGATGAATGCAAAAAAGCACTAGCGGAAGATAAAAGCGATGCGATTGTTTTGGGCTGTGCAGGCATGAGTGATTTATGTCTAAAACTACAAAATGAATTGGGAGTGATTGTTATTGACGGCGTTGCAGCAGCAGTTAAACAAGCTGAAATGTTAGTCCAGTTAAATTTAAAAACTAGCAAAGTTGGTGATTGGGCCTCACCTCCTGTAAAGAACTACACAGGCATATTATCAGGATTTGGAATGCGCTAAAGAGTTATTGTTTCAATTCCAGCTCAAAATTCAGAGTTGGAATTGAAACAAAGAATAATCAAAAGAATTAAGTCTCTGCTAACTCTGGCTTTTGTTCATTTTTATAAAATGGCACATCACCGTTAATAGTTGCACGGTGCATGATGCGATGGGCATCGCCATAATCAAATAATGCTTTATGTTGCGTACAACGGTTATCCCAAATCGCGACATCACCATCTTGCCATTTCCAGCGTAAATGAAACTTCTCTTGAGTTGCATGTTCAAACAAGAAATTAAGTAACTGTTCGCTTTCTTGTTCAGCTAACTCATTAATTTGAGTGGTAAAGCCTTCACTTATAAACAACAAAGGCTCACCTGTAACCGGATGGGTACGCACCACGGGGTGAACCACTGGCGGATTACGCTTAAATGTTTGCAAAAGCTTTTCTCGCTCTTCTTCGTTATGAGCAAAACGTTCAAGTGGAAAAGACTTACGAATATCGTGTGTTGCAGTTAAGCCACGTAATTTTTGCTGTAACTCAAGCGGAAGCCCTTTAAAAGCTGCGGTATTACTCGACCACAAGGTGTCACCGCCTACAGGTGGAATTTTAATGGCTTGTAAAACACAGCCCAAAGGTGGGGTCTTACTAAAAGTCACATCTGTGTGCCAAAGCTCATTGTCACGTAAATCCTGTTTCCAACTGTCGAGTACCATCACTTCAGGCACCTCTTCAATAGAAGGATAAATCGGGTGCACATGTAAAGTGCCGAAACTACGTGCCAAGTCAGCTTGTGCTTGTGGTGCCAATTTTTGCTTTCGAAAAAAAATGACCTGATGATCAAGTAAAGCCTGCTGGATTTGTTGCGTCGTGTGTTCATTTAACGCATTCAAATCGACATCATGAATAATTGCGCCAATGGTAGGCTTGATCACTTCAATATTTAAATTTGCTACGACTGTATTCATCTTCTTTACTACAACTGCTGACCATACCAAGGAGAAAACTGTTTTTGTAACCAACGTAAAAACAGCTCAAAACTAACTGCGACAATCGCAATCACAATAATGCCCAGAATCACCGTATCGGTAATTAAGAACTGCGCTGCTGATTGCACCATAAAACCAATACCACGATCTGCTGCAACTAACTCTGCTGCAACTAATGTTGACCAGCCCACCCCGAGACCAATACGAATACCTGTAATAATATGAGGTAAAGCGGTTGGTAAAATCACATGCCAAAAGACTTGTGCCTGACTTGCTCCTAGCGACAGTGCAGCACGCTCACGATTAAGCTGATGGCTTAACACACCATGCGCACTACTAATAATGACAGGCGCCAAAATCGAGAAGAAAATCAAAAGTACTTTTGTGGTTTCGCCAATACCAAACCAGATCACCAGTAATGGCAAATAAGCTAACGGTGGAATTGGACGTAATAATTCAACTAAAGGATCTAGAACAGCACGGACCCATTTGTTCAAACCCATCCATAAACCCAATGGAACACCAATCACTACAGCAGCAATCAAAGCTAAAAATACTCGAGAGATACTGGCTGCTAAGTGTTGCCACAAAGTTGCTTTCATAAAGCCTTCTTGGCTGACCGATATAAATTTCTGCCATACGGCCTGTGGACTCGGTAAAAATAGCTCAGGTACGATATGCAAAGCAGTAATGAGAAACCAAAGCGCAACCACACTTCCCACACTGATTATGCTAACCGCCAAAGTGCGATGCTTCTCAAAAAATGACAATAAAAATGAAGCTTTTTCTGATTGTGCATCTGGCTTAAGTTTTAGCTCTGTTTTGTCATATTCATAGACGTTATCTTTAGTGTTCATGTAGGTAACGCCTCCTTACCGCTTTGTTTTTGTGCCCTTAAAGTTTCAAATAGCTGTTCTCTGAGCTGAATAAATTGAAGGTCCGATTTAATCGAGCGAATAGACTCACCCTGACGATATCGTTCAGCAAAATCGAGATGTAGAGTTTCTACAATTTTGCCTGGATGCGCTGTCATCAGAACTAACTGATTGCTGAGCAATAATGCTTCTTCAATGTCATGCGTAATTAAAAAGAAACTTTTATTTTGCTGAATCCATAAATCGAGCACTAACTGCTGCATGTTTTCACGTGTAAAAGCATCTAATGCAGCAAAAGGTTCATCTAATAAAATAAACGGCGCGTGACTGATCAAAGCTCTGGCAATACCAACACGTTGTTTCATACCACCGGAAAGTTCCCAAATATTGGCTTTTTCAACGTGACTTAAACCTACAATTTTTAAAATTGCGTTCACTTGAGCTTCGATATCTGCGCGCTTTAAACCTTTTAACTGCAAAGCGAAACCAACATTATCTGCAACATTCAACCAAGGAAGGAGTGCATGATCCTGAAATACCACAGCGCGGGTTACATCTGGTCCATTTACCACTTCATGATTTACAAGCACATCACCTGAACTCGGTTTTTGAAAGCCTGCCAAGATATTAAGCAAAGTTGTTTTGCCACAACCTGACTCGCCCAAAATCACGGTTAAAGAACCTTCTTCAATCGTTAGGTTAATGTCTTGTAAAACTGGCTTTTGTTGTTTAGGAAAAGTCAGATGAATATGTTTGGCTTCTAGTACACTCATGACAACTCCTTAAGGCTGCAAAAATGAAGAATTCACGTTGCCTTTATAATCGGCTTTCAGTTGATCGACTTTGCCCTGACCTTTTAAGAACTTCGCTGTATCAAAAATATTTTGCGCAAATTCACCATCTAACGTTTGTTTTTGCTGAGCGTGGTCTAGGTAAATATTTCCACTTAATAAAAGCGGGATATCTTTTGGATCGGAACCTGTGAGCTGCGCAATTTTTTGCACATTATCGGCATCTTTAACGTAAGCGGCTGGGTCTTGATTATATTTTTCAAGCTGCTCAAGCGTAGTTTGGACAAAAGCTTTTAAGAAGTCAGGATTTTTCTCTGCAAAGTCTTTACGTACTACCCATAAATCATAAGTTGGAGCGCCCCATTCACCGACTTGTTTTGAGTCAGTTAAGACTGTGCCAGATGCTTTGGCTTTACTTAAAGCAGGTTCCCACACATAGGCAGCATCAATGTCACCACGTTCCCAAGCAGCTGAAATTTCAGGTGGACGCAAGTTAATAATTTTTACTTTATCTTCTGGAATATTCCAATGTTTCAGTGCAGACAAAAGGCTGTAATGTGTGGTTGAAACAAACGGTACAGCAATGGTTTTGCCAATTAAATCTTGAGGGCTTTTAATCCCTGATTTATTACTCACCACGAGTGCTTCAGATGCACCAAGTTTTGAAGTAATTAAGAATACTTCAATCGGTAAATCACGGCTGGCCGCAGCAGCAAGTGGGCTTGAGCCAATATTGCCAAGTACCACGTCGCCCGAGGCAAGTGCATTAACTACATCTGAACCCGCATCAAATTTTTTCCATTGAATGTTACGTTGGCTATGTTTTTCATACTCCCCATTCGCCTGCGCCACTTTGCTTGGGTCAACTCCAGTTTGATAAGCAATCACAACAGGTTTGTTGTCACGAACTGAAGCACTTGTATTATTGTCTTTTTTATTTTGCCATACGATAAATGCAACAATTGCGACTACTACAATTGCCGTGATAATCAACGGTTTGGTCTTCGTGCTCATAATTTCATGATCTTTCAATAATATAAGCTCATGGTATTCAGCCGGCTTTATAATGAAAAATAAAAAAATATGAGTTGCTTATCTAATTTTTATAAATAACTTTTCCTTATAAGTTTTTATCTTTTGGTAAAAAACAAATTTTAAGCAATCATATAGATTAACGGTAAAATTAAAATACTTATATATCAATAATTAAAAACGATATTCACAAAAGATAAGATGAGAAAAGGCTGACACACATCCTGTAAGTATTTTATCCTACTCATTTCATCATTTTTATTTTTGCTTATCGCATCCAGAGTTTTGCATCTAATTAATTTTCATTATTTTATATAAAGTACAGATTTTATTATCTTTTTATCTTGAATCTTGTGCAAATATTAAGATTTGGACAAATCTTTTTCTGGTTTATACATGAGGCAAATTTAATTTTTATTTTTAAGAGGAGAAATCATCCCTTGTTTAAACGTCCTACAACTTTCAAAAAAATATTCATCGCGACGACTTTGATTACATTCAGCCTCTCAAGTCATGCAGCCCTTTCCTTTGGCAATGCTGAAGAAGGTCAACTTAAAGTAAGTGGTACTGTTCGGGCTAAATATATTTATGATTTTGACTCTGAACCCTCTACCAGTAAATTTTCCTTTAATGACGCAGTATTATGGCTGGACTACAACTCACCGAAATGGATTGGCCATCTAGATTATCGGGTTTATGAGTATTATGGACATTTAGGCGATGCCAACTGGCTAACCGATGCGTGGTTGGGTTATAAAATTAATGATAACAGTAAAATTATTGCTGGCTTAAACCCCGTTCCTTTTGGCTTGGGTCGATTTTGGGGAAATACTTATTATTTAGGCATTGCCAATAGTGCGGGTTGGGAAGATGTACACAACCTTGGCGTAAAATATGATTTCAATGATGGAACCAATGAAGCACAACTCGCCTTTTATCCTACCGATGGTGGTACCTATAGAGGTAAAAGCAAAGACTCGAGTCGATTTAGTATCAACCCTGTCAACGCGGATGACTCTGTACCACAAGGCACCAATACTAAAGAAAAGAACTCCTTTGTTGTTCGAGGTGCTCATACCTTTAAAAATATCTTAGGCCAAGAAAATTTCTCTACCCAACTGGGTGCTTCTGCATGGTATTCCACTATTGAAAACAAACGTTCAGGGCAAGATGGCGATCGCCAAGTCTATTCGGTTTTTAGCAATACCAATTATAACCAATGGAATTTACAGCTTTTGGCTGGTTATCAAGACATCGATAATGCCGACACTGAATATAAAGATCATCTGACTTTAGGTGGTTTCGATTATTCATTTAACTCTGCAACCAAAGGTCAGATTTACTCAGCCGAGCTCAGCTATTTATTTCCTCAGCAATTTGGCCCAATTACCTCTGTTCGTCCCTATTTAAATTATAGTTCTTATCGAAAAGAGCAAGATGGCTTTAAAGACTCTACCCGTTTTATTCCCGGTATTGCTTTTAACTATCAAAAACTGACGGTACAAGCCGAATTATTGATGGGTAAACATGATCCATACCTAGGAGACAGTGAAGGCCTTGCAGCTGGTGGAAGCAATGATAAATGGAATAAAAAAGCATTTGTGATTTTTGCTTACTACTTCTAAATCCAAAATAAAGGCCAACAGATGTTGGCCTTTGTTTTATCTAGATATTTATTTTTACTCTAGTCGATTACTGGTGAATTATTGAGAGGAAGTTCTGTTTTATCTTCATCAATCACATCAACATCTTGGGCAGTAGGCTCAAACTTAATCACTAGCCCAATCACAATTAAAGGAATAAATGCAAAGATAGAAATTATTAGGTAAACATCGGTTTTGTAACCCGCCATCCAAATTGGTAAAACAAACAAGGCAATGGCTTGAGCAACACCTGTTACGGCACGGTTAAAGCCAACACCAACACCACGAATCGAAGCTGGATAAGCCATAGTAGGATAAACCATCATTTGTGCCCCAGGCCCAAAGCCTTCGGCAAAAAGCCACAAACCCAGCATTCCAATTGCGGTGTAGAGTAAAAAGCTATTACCGGGTTCACCAATCAATGCCAAAGCAATGAGAGCAATAAACTGAAGTAAAAAGCCTGTAAGCAACACATGACGAGATTTAAATCTGCTGGCAACAAATACACCTAATAGTCCGCCCGTAAATGCAAACAGTAAATTAAGCCCAAGTGTGGTGGTAATGGTCGTCAAGACATCAGTATGAAAAAACCGTGTTAAAATAGAAGGCAAAAAGAAAGCAATGGTCGTGTACTGAAATGCCACCGAAATGTGAATCACAATTGCCACAATAGTTCTTGGCAAATAGGTTTTATTAAATAAAACTGCAAAACCCTCGCGCTTTTTCTTATCGCTAGTTCTTTCTACTTTTTCAACTGTAGCAACTGCATGAATTGCATAGGATTCTTGTAGAACTTTAGCTGCGCCTTTTAAATCGCCTTGGTTTGCAAGCCAAATAGGTGATTCAGTTAAATATTTACCGCGAATAAAAATAATGAGTAACGCTGGTACTGCTCCAAAAATTAAAGATGCTCGCCATAACCAGTTGCTATGCTCAGGGGGTAAAAGAAAATAAAGCGCCAGAACTAGACCAAAACATACCGAAGAAGCGGCATACCACATTGGGCACCATGCGGCTAAACGTGCTGCTTTGTTGCTACTACCGTTAAATTTGGAAAACTCAGATAAGTATGACATTGCGACAGGCAAATCAATACCGACACTAATTCCCATAATAAATCGGGCTAAAATCAAAACCCAGACATTCGGTGCAAAGCCTGCGACAATTGCCGCAATGACAAAGAGCACCATGTCTGCCATAAAGACCCGATAACGGCCGATTTTATCTGTCAGCCAACCACCAATCAGGTTACCAACAATGGTTCCGCAGACAATGGCTGAAGCCACCACACCAGTCATGACAGGGCTTAAAGAAAATTCTGAGATAACTTGTTCAATACCAAAGGACAGCGTTGTTAAATCATAGGCATCAATAAACACCCCAATGAGTGCCAACCAAATAACTTTATTCGATTTACCCTTCCCTGCAAATTTTGAAATTAATTGTGAAACATCATCGGGAGATTTAATTTCATAACGGTGGTTATGATCGAGTTCTTGTGTGCTCACTTAATAATTCCTGTATTTTAATAACAGAAACAAAATAATGATTATTCACATCATACAAAAACAAATTAATCTGATGTTTTAATCTAAATTATAGAATTATCTTTTCATTATTAACTCAGCAATAAAACCGATATAAAAAAGACAAAATAAAAGCTGGTATTTAACCAGCTATTTATTTAAAGGCTTCCTAAAATATTAACTTGCCTCAGCAAGTTTTAATTCCTTTAGATTACGATATTTTGCACCGCGGTGATTTTCAGGCAAATATGGCCCAGCACCAAATAATTTCTCTCTTAATGTTCCTTGTGCATACGACGTTTGATATACCCCTCGTTTTTGCAACTCTGGCACAATAAACTCAACCACATCAGCAAAGGTTTGATGAGCCAAAATGTAGGCAAGGTTAAAGCCATCGACATCGGTATCTTCAACCCATTGTTGTAGAGCATCCGAAACGGTTTCTGCCGAACCCACTAACACAGGTCCATTACCACCTAAGCTGTTCCAATTTGCAATTTCTTCAATGGTCCAAACACGCTCAGGATCTGCATTTACGTAAGAATCTAATAAAGATTGAATGGCATTGGTTTGAATATATTCAACTTTGTCAGTGGGTTGATATTGTGAAAAATCGACACCAGACCAGCCAGACAGTAAGGTTAAAGCCCCATCGTAGCTTCCATAACTTTGATATTCTTTAAACTTAGCCTGTGCTTTTGCATCGGTTTCATCAGTGACAATCGACAAAAGTGCATAAATTTTAACTGAGTACGGGTCGCGGCCTTCTTGAGCCAATTTTTGGCGAATACCCTGCACCACTTTTTTAGTGGCAATTTTAGACGGCGCTGCAATAAATACACACTCGGCATTTTGACTTGCAAACTTCTGCCCGCGTGAAGATGCGCCTGCTTGGTAGAGTACTGGGGTTCGCTGCGGTGATGGTTCACAAATATGGATGCCCGGTACAGTAAAATATTTACCCTCGTGTTGAATTGGGTGTACTTTTTTATGGTCAGCAAAGATACCTCTTTCACGGTCGCGAAGTACAGAACCTTCTTCCCAAGAACCTTCCCAAAGTTTGTAAAGAACTTCTAAGTATTCATCAGCAATATCATAACGATTGTCATGATTAACCTGAGTTTTTAGGCCCAAGTTTTTCGAACCACTTTCCAAATAAGACGTCACGATATTCCATCCAACTCGCCCTTTGGTTAAATGGTCTAGCGTGCTAATACGCCTAGCAAAAGGATAAGGATGTTCAAAGGAAATCGAGGTTGTGACACCGAAACCCAAGTGCTTTGTAACTGCCGCCATAGCTGGCACAATCTGCAAAGGATCATTGACCGGAACTTGTACCGCACCTGTTAAGGCATGTTCAGCGCTTTGATGATAAACGTCATAAATACCAAGTACATCTGCAATAAAAATACCGTCAAAAAAACCACGCTCAAGAATTTGTGCTAAATCTGTCCAATATTCTAAATCTTTATATTCAACAGATCGGTCTTGAGGATGTCGCCATAATCCAGGAGATTGGTGGGCAATACAATTCATTTCAAAAGCATTAAAACTAATTTTCTTAGTCATAAAATATCAACCATCATTTTATTTAATTTTTATACTAAAGCAATTTTTAGGTTTTCTTTATAATATAAACCCCAAACAAAATATGATTTTATTCTAATAGATTTTTATAATTCATTTTAAAAACAAAATAATATTAAGCCACTAAAATAGCAGCTTAATATCTAAAATTATAAATTACTGTTTAGCAACGTTCCCTATCCGCCATTGATAAGGTGGTAATGTGCCATTTACACTAAAATCACCGACAATTCGATTTTTAAATACTCTAGGGTTGTGTGAAGATAAAGTTCGTACATTACGCCAGTATCGATCTAGGCCTAAGTCTTTGTCTGTTGCAGAAGCACCTAAAGCGTCAAATAAAATTGTAGAAGCATTTAAAATTAAATCGGTAATGACCGTTTGTGACTGGGCACTTTCAAGTTCGGCAAGCGCATTTTGTTCCTCTTCAAGCTGCTCATTATTTTGAAATGCAGCCAAGTAAGCACGTTGTAAGCTTTGTGCAACTTTTTCAACAATCGCCCCTGCACTGTAAGCCGCACCACGAACTTGTCCCACGACTTGTAAAATTTGTGGATCCTGTTTTACAAATTGGGCATTTGCATGCGTGTAGTTTCGGGTACGTTTGGCCACAGCTTGCGAAACATCATAGGTTGCAGCACGTCCTAGACCCGTAATGATTGCCAGTTGGACCAGTTGATAGTAAGCCGCTGAATATTTAAAACGATCATCATCAGGTAAGATTTCAGTTTCATCGACCAATACGTCATGGAAATATGCCGTGCCACTTGCGGTGAGTTGCTGACCAAAGCCATTCCAGTCATCAACAATTTCAACACCCTCATCTTCGCGGCGAACAACCACCGAACCCGACTCACCCTTTAAATCTGTTACACCAATTTCAACCCAGTCTGCATATAGACTGCCTGTGGTGTAGTACTTTTGACCTTTAACACGAATTTTTCCGTCACTATCCCGATATAGATGAGTTTCAAACTGATCAATTGACTCTTTTCCACCTTCAGACCATGCACTGCCCACCGTTTCCCCATTGGCAATTCGATTGAACCAACGCTGTTGAAACGCTTTATCTTTACTCACCAACACATCTTCAGTGAAACCAAAGTGCACACGCAAAGCTTGTGGTAAGTTTGAATCGACCTCTGCAAGTTCAATGAGCAATGCAAATAATTCAGGAATGGTGGCATCAAAGCCTCCATGAGCTTTGGGAAGTCTTAACCGTGTAAAACCAACATCTTTGAGCCACTGAAGTTGTTCATAGGGCAAAATATGTTGTTGCTCACGAATTAAAGCCCCTTCTTTAATACGGGCAAAAGTCGGTCTGAAATATTGTGCCAACTCATCATAACGTGATGACGGCCCTTCACCCCACACCCGAGAAATAATTGAGGCTTGGCTAAGTGCTGCATGCGTTAGTGAACCGAGATGATGCTCAAAATTTAAATTTGTCATGTAAGTAAAACCAATATTGCTTTGCTTTTACCATAAAATATTTATTTCACATGAAAACGATTATTTTTTTATAACAGTATTCAAACTTTATATAACGCACAACAAAAGCCTGCCAACGCTAAGCGATCTCTTTCTTGTTAAGGCTATGCTGACTTTGCAATAAGGTTTGCATATATTCTGAATAAACAGATAGTTTTTCGAAAATATGCTCTGAATAAAACATATCATCAATTAAATGTGTCATTTGACCAACGGTAAAGGTATCGCATAAACCAACCAGCGCTGCGTTCATTTGAGCAAACTTCGCGCATAATTTGACGTAAGTTTCATCTTTATTTTTAAATAATAATTTCCGCATTTCTAAGCCATTTAGGTTTTTTAAGTCATCATCTTTTGTGGTTTTAATCCAATAAATTTTGACCTTTAGAAATTGCTCAAGAGCTTCTAAATGCTCGATATCTATGTCTAAACTTGTAATTAAAAAAACGGTAGAAAGGTCACTTCGACACAGTGCTTTGATTAAGCTTAAATAAATAAACTCAACTTCATTAAGCTCTGCAAGTTCCAAATCAATATAAATTTTTAGACTTTCTAAAACTTCATCTACCTTAAATAGCACCTTTTTATCTGCTTGATAATATTTATTGAGAATAGAAAGTACAGGCGCAGTCGCAGGTGTCGTATAAATGGCAGGCTTGTTTAAGTTTGCAAAAATAAAAGGTGAAAATAGGTAGGCCACGCTACTTTGCTGTGGCTCAATATGAGATTGGATTAAATATACAGTTTCAGGTTTGGAAAAGTCTCTGAGTACTTTTGCTCTTAATAAAGTAGCTTCAAAATTAACGTAAGTCTGCTCTAACTGAACCAATATAGAAATAGGAATAGGCTGATTTTTAATAATTTTATGCAGGACATTGAGTTGAGAAGTAATAAACATTTTTTAACATCCAAGCTATTTTAGAAGAGCTACACTTAAATCAGGTCTTTAATAACCTACGTAACAACCAGACCTCACGCAAAACAACAAAGGAATAAAAGAGAAGAAACTATTCTGCGCTTATTACCCAAAGTCGCATTCACTTTGTTTTGGAAAGTGATTTTGGCCATTCGTAAATCTTGTTCATTTATTTTGGACTTTTGAAGAATGGATACATAGCTACAGATATTTGAAAAAAAACTATAGCACACCTCATGAATGCTTCAGACTGTTATAGTTTTATAAAAAATTTCTGTATCTACATATACAAAAATAGTAAGTGCATGATTAAGTAAACTTCTTAAGGTAGGTAGTTTTCATGAGACGATCTATTGCATATCACCAGATATTTCATCAATGTTTCAATGCAACATGCATTTTTACAAATGCAACATCAAGCATAAACTTTGTTAACAGATTGAGAACAATCAATCAGTCTATTCTCTTGAAATATCAAGCAATTATATTGCTTAACCCTGTTGGCATTTTACTTGCTAAGAACATTTATCACAGAAGTAAGTTTAATCGCCAAAATACTTTGTTGCCTGAAAATAAGTATTTAACTCATTTAACCATCATCAGCTAGTTCACAGGGGGAAAGTTTATGAGCCTCGGTCTAACCGCTCTAGAATTAGCGCGAATACAATTTGCTTTTACAGTATCCTTCCATATTATTTTTCCGGCCACTTCCATTGGTCTTGCCTGCTTTTTAGCAGTGTTAGAATGGAAATGGTTAAGAACCCAAAACCCGATTTATAAAGATCTATTTAAATACTGGATTAAGATCTTTGCTGTTGCCTTTGGTATGGGTGTGGTCTCGGGCGTGGTCATGAGTTACCAGTTCGGTACTAACTGGAGTGAATTTTCACGTGTTGCCGGAAGTATTACTGGTCCTCTACTTACCTATGAAGTCTTGAGTGCCTTCTTCTTAGAAGCAGGTTTCTTAGGCATTATGTTATTTGGTTGGGGACGTGTTGGTCCTCGGGCCCATTTCTTCGCAACACTTATGGTTGCCATCGGAACATGTATTTCCATGTTCTGGATTTTATCTTCGAATAGCTGGATGCAGACACCTCAAGGCTTTGCGATCGAAAATGGCATTATTGTGCCAAAAGACTGGTTTGCAATTGTCTTTAACCCATCCTTCCCTTACCGCTTTGCCCACATGGGTGCAGCCGCCTTCTTGGTTTCATCATTATTGGTCGTTGGAACATCTGCATGGCATTTAGTAAAAGGCCGTCGTGATGAATTGGTGAAAAAATCGTTTTCGATGGGTCTCTGGATGGTGCTTGTGACTTCATGTTTGCAAGTAGTGATTGGTGATAACCACGGTTTAAACACACGTGAACATCAGCCTGCCAAACTTGCGGCAATGGAAGGCCACTGGGAAACCAATCACAATGAGCCGATGCCATTATTGCTATTTGCAATTCCAGATATGAAAGAAGAACGTAACCATTTTGAAGTGGGTGTTCCTTATTTGGGTAGCTTAATTTTAACGCATAGCTTAGATGGCCAAGTGACAGGCTTAAAAGATTTCGCACCTGAAGATCGTCCAAATTCAACGATTGTTTTCTGGAGCTTCCGTGTGATGGTGGGTCTTGGTGTACTCATGGTCACTCTTTCTTTAATAGCACTTTGGTTACGTAAGCGTGGAAAACTCTATGAAACTTCGTGGTTCCATAAATTTGCATTGGTGATGGGACCTTCTGGTTATGTCGCAATGCTTGCAGGTTGGGTAACTACTGAGGTTGGCCGTCAGCCGTGGGTGGTGTACGGCATTATGCGAACTAAAGATGGACTTTCACATACGGTTTCCGCAGATCAGGTCGGACTGAGCCTGTTTATTTTTGTGGTGGTCTATACCATCGTTTTTGGTAGCGGTATCTACTACACCTTAAAACTGATTAATAAAGGCCCATCATTCATTGATTCACCAAATGTTGAAACTGGTGGCGTAGGACACTTTAAAACACCAATGCGTCCACTTAGTGCAGTCGATGAAAATATTGACAGCAAACAAAACTCTGGGGAGAACCGTCATGATTGATCTTTCTTTAATATGGGTCGGTATTATCGGTTTAGGTGTCATGATTTATGTGGTCATGGACGGCTTCGACTTAGGAATCGGGATTATGTTCCCATTCATTAAGGACAGCCAAGAACGTGACGTGATGATGAATACCGTGGCCCCTGTCTGGGATGGTAACGAAACTTGGATGGTTCTCGGTGGTGCTGGTCTATATGCAGCATTTCCACTGGTCTATTCAACAGTTTTATCAGCACTATATTTACCGATCATTTTCATGGTGATTGCCCTGATTTTCCGTGGCGTGGCGTTTGAATTCCGCTTTAAAGCTCATCGCACCAAACACCTTTGGGACTTGGCTTTTATCTGGGGTTCAGTTTTAACCAGCTTCCTCCAAGGGATTATTCTGGGTGCCTATATCCAAGGGATTAAAACCGAAAATGGTATTTATGCGGGTGGATCACTTGATTGGTTATCTCCATTTACGATCTTTACAGGTATTGGCGTAGTTGCGATGTATGCAACTTTGGGTTGTGGTTGGCTTATTTTAAAAACTGAAAAAGGCTTACAGCAACGTATGTATGAGCTTATGCCAAAGCTGATTATTGCATTGCTGATCATTTTTGGTGGCGTAAGTTTATATACGCCATTGACTCATCCTGAAATTGCAGATCGCTGGTTCTCTTTACCAAACCTGTTTTATTTTAGTCCTGTACCTATTTTGGTCTTATTGTTTGTTGGCCTTATTTTATCGGCGTGTAAAAAGCAGGATCATGATCTTAAGCCATTTGCATATACATTGGCGCTCGTTTTCCTTGCATTTACTGGTTTTGTGATTAGTTTATGGCCCTATATTATTCCGCCATCAGTCACCATTTGGCAGGCTGCAGCGCCTCATTCAAGCCAGATGTTTGCTTTGGTCGGTGCGTTAATTCTGATTCCAATTATTATTGCTTACACCATTGTCTCTTATTGGGTATTCCGTGACAAAGTGCGTGTAGGTGATGAAGGTTATCATTAAGTATGGAGGGTTTTATGAAAAAGTCATCCGTTAAACTCAATCAAACTCAATGGTTTATCTTGTTATGGCTTGGCGGTTTTTTAGCCTTAGCTGTGATTGCGGGTTTGTTTAAAGTCATATTGATTTATGCTGCCCCTTACTTAAAGTAAATCTATCGTTCTAAACAAATGCCGTTTGTAGATTCTGCAAACGGCATTTATTATTGATTAAGTGCATCTTTCATTTTGTTATTTCGTGCAGCTCATACATGTATAAATCAGAACAACTCGCTCATAGCATTCGCCAACTCATTGAGAGCGGCACTTTAAATGCACATGAAAAATTACCTTCATTAAGAGATCAGGTACAACGCTCTGGCTTTAGTTTAATGACCGTAATGAATGCTTATCAGGAGCTTGAATCACAAGGTCTGATCTATTCAAAAGAAAAATCTGGATACTTTGTTGCCGAGCAAATTGCACTTAAACCTTTAGAGCAATATTCAGTTGTTTCCTTGAATTCTAAAATTGAAATTAACTCATTAGTTTTTAAATATCTTAAATCGATTCAACATGAGTCTGTCGTACCTTTTGGCTCAGCTTTTCCTGATAATCAACTTCTAACAGCCCCCAAACTTATTCAAATTATGGGACAGCTTGCGCGCCAAAGACAAAGTTATGACCAGACCACCAGTTTGCCTCCCGGTAATTTAGCTTTAAGAAAACTGATTGCCCAGCGCTATTGTATGCAAGGCATACAGACCGACCCAGATGACATTGTCATTACATCTGGAGGCTTAGACGCGCTTAATCTTTCTCTACAAGCCGTAGCTCAACCCGGCGATTATATTTTATTACAGCAAACTGTGTTTTATGGCGCTTGGCAAGCTGCCGAACGTTTAGGGCTTAAAGTGATTACTATTCCTGAACATCCGCAACATGGTTTCGATCTAGAGGCTTTTGAACAGGTCATTCAAACCTATCCTATCAAGGTGTGTTGGCTCATGCTGAACGCCCATAACCCGATTGGTTTTACCGTCAGTGATGACATTAAATATAAAATTGCCAAACTGCTTCACGAGCACCAAATTTATTTGATTGAAGATGATGTCTATGAAGAGCTTTTTTATGGCGGCCAAAAACCACTTTCAATGAAGTATTTTGACCAACAAAATCTGGTGCTTCACTGCTCTTCTTTTTCTAAAACGTTAGGTGCTGGTTTTCGGGTCGGGTGGGTCTATGCGGGTAAATTTTCAGACCATATTCAACACTTACAGCTCATGAGTACCATTTCAGTCAATGCACTCATACAAAATGTATTAGTCGAGTTTTTGTCTCATCATCATTATGAAAAACACTTACGCACGCTTAGGCTTTCACTTGAGCGTTATAAAAAGCAGTTTTACCATTATTTGAAACAACATTTACCTAGCTCTTGTGAAGTGTATTACTACCCAAGTGGCTATTTTCTATGGGTCAAACTTCCCATTACCCTAGACAGTATGCAAGTTTATGAAGAGTTGATTCAGCAAGATATTGGCGTTGCACCAAGTCCTCTGTTTAGTGTTTTACCCGCACAGCAGCATTATTTGAGAATCAATTGTTCTTTTGAATGGAACACTAAAATTCAAAATGCATTAGACCAAGTGATTAAAACCATTCAACAAAGAGTTGAAGCAAATCCTTAAAAGAGATGCTTCGACCTAAACACAATTTTATAGTCTTTATTTTGTGATAACTTTATAACTCAAATCTATAGTTTTAAGGGAAACAGGTTCAAGGAATTAATATGGAAATTGATGAAGAACTCACCCTTAAAAAAATACAGATTTTTTTGGCTTTCATGCGCTGTGGAAATTTGTCTAAAACAGCCACAGAAATGCAGTTGAGTAATGTCAGTGTTCATAAAGCACTGCACTCTTTAGAAAGCGCTTTACGTTGCCCTCTTTTTAAAAATGAAGGCCGTAACCTGATTCCTTTAAAAAGTGCTTATGTATTTGAAGAACGAGCGCAAAAAATCGTACAAGACATTTTTATCACTGTAAATAAAACCAGAGAAGCTGCTGGCTTTGCAGCCAAGGTTTTACATTTAGGATCTCTTTATTCTTTGACTGTAAACACAATTCCAAATGTGATTAGCGGTCTTAAGCTCAGACGTAGTGAGCTCGATATTCAACTATTACTCAGTTCAAATCAGGATTTGGTGAAAAAGCTGAAAGCAACGGAACTTGATGCCATTATCGTGGCTTTAAATGAAACCACTCAAGACGATGACTTTGAAATTTTACCAATGTTTTCAGACGACATTTTTTTGGCCGTCAATAAAGATTCTAAATATGCCGAGTTTAAAGATATTGATTTAAGAATTTTAAAAGAAGAGACGTTTCTCACTTTAACCAAAGGATTTGCAACTCATAACGACAGTGACATCATTTTTAAAAAAGCTGGTTTTTCACCTAAAGTTGCTTTGCAAGTAAATGATATTTTTACTCTCATTAGTATGGTCAGCTCAGGCGTAGGCTTTGCACTATTGCCCGGTCGTATTTCTGCGGTTTATGAAAGTTCGGTAAAACTCATTCCACTGAAACAGCAATATCATATGCAACAAGAAATTGGTTTGGTCTTTTTAAAAAGTAAGGAACGAGATCCTAATTTACTTGCTCTGATTGCTGAATGTCGTATGTTTGCATCCAATTTTAAAAGATAAATATCGGCAACCTATTACAAATTAATAAGTTGCCGTTAGACACTTTACAAAGACTTATCCAAAAATCGCATTAACCGTTAAGAAAAAGACAGATGGTCCAAGTAAGCAGCCGAGACCTGTATAAAAGGTTGCAACTAAAGCGCCATAAGGTACCAGTCGTACATCTGTACCTGCCAGCCCAGCAGCCGTACCGCTCGTTGTTCCTGCCAAGCCGCCAAATACCATGGCTGAACGTGGACTTTTTAGGTACATGAATTTCGCAAGTAATGGCGTACCGACCATAAAAAAGACTGACTTGATTAATCCAATTGCAATAGAAAGTGCGATCACATCAGAGCTCGCGCCAATTGCAGTTCCTGTAATCGGACCAACAATATAAGTCATGGCACCAGCACCAATGGTTGTCATCGAGATTGGATCTCGATAACCCATGACCCATGCGACCAAAACCCCAATTGCAAAAGGCACAACGCAACCAAGAATTAAGGCAATTAGACCAATTTTACCTGCTTTCTTCACCTCTTTCACATCAACTTCAAACGCAGTTGAAGCAATAGCTAAATCTCGAATCATTGCGCCACCCAACATCGCAAAACCAGAAAAAATAGCGATATCAGAAATGCCCTTAGTTCCTTGCGTATAAACTCCTGCAAAGTAAGCAACAACCAAACCTAAAGTAATCGCGATTGCAGAACTTTGTAGTTTTCCTTTCGTCAAATATTTTGAAAGTAAATGGGAAACGAACATCATTAAACCCGTTACTGCAAGCGCAGTAACTAATGCATTTTTTGATAACACAGCAATTATAGCGTCCATCATTTAATTCCTTTTTGATTGAACTTTTTGTAGTTTATGTTTGCTTAGGCTATTTTTTCTTTGGTTTCTATTGTCCATTCATAAGTTTCATAGTCGCCACTAATTCTATTTAAATAACGGATGACTAAAACCGTACCAATTAACGATGCAATAGAGACAATTAGCCCTAACATGCCACCTGATAAAGCTGCAACCACATTTTGACCCGCTGACATCGCAACCACGATCGGAATATACATACCTGACCAATACAAAACGCCAAATTGTGTGACTTGAGGTAAGTAACCTTTTCGCGCAAGCAATTCTTTAGTCAAAATCAATAGAATCATCGAAATAGCGACTCCACCGACATTCGCTTTAACGCCTAATAGCATTCCTAGGGTATTGCCAAGATAGTCACCTAATAAATGACAGATCGCTAATATTGCTGTTCCATAAATAATCATTGTAAGTCCCTCATATCCTTGGGTTATTACTCAATTTTTAATTTGTATTGTAATTACAAAGAAGCATTATTTTCGTTTTGCATTGCTAATTGAATGCTGTCTAAACGTGTTCCCTGAAATGACAATACAGTTCCTTCTTTAAACGTTCGACGTGCAAGTGTAGTAAGTACCGTTCCCGGTAAAGCTTCAATCTGCAACCTTACACCTCGCTCCCATGCAGCTTGGATGGTACTTTCCCAATCTACAGTTCGACTCATATTAAAAGCCAAGTCATCACCAATCTGTTCTGGCTTGCCAAGTGTACGAGCCGTTGTACCACTTAAATAACGTATTTTAGGCTGCTTTAAAGTGACTCCCTCCATAGATGCCGCAAGTTGCTTTGCCTGCTGACTTAATAATTCACAGTGCGATGGCACCGATACATCTAATTTTTTTGCCACCACGCCTTGTTGCTTTGCCAAAACAGCAACTTGGTTCATGGCTTCAAAGCTTCCTGAAATAACGATCTGGTTATGTGCATTAATATTTGCGACAAACACCTCTGGCGTTATTTCATAAATCTGTTTGACCCATGTTTCAACAGCTGCACGGTCTGTACCTATTAAAGCTGTCATACCATAGCCTGTTGGATAGGCGTTTTGCATGAGTTCACCTCGATAGGCAACCAAACGAACAGCATCCTCAAAGGCTAAAACTTCTGCTACAACCGCAGCCGACCATGCACCAATTGATAAACCCGCTACATAATCAGGTGTTAAGTTTTCAGCAGTTAATACAGCTGAACTCACCACACCTGAAATCAGTAAACAAAGCTGTACTGCACGTGTCGACTGCAATGCAGCCGGACTATCTAACATCAAGACATCTTTTTTGAGTGCATCCGATGCACGCTCAAGGTATTCTTTAACTAGAGCGATTTGAGGTAAGTCGTGCAACATATTGCTTCGTTGCACACCTTGTCCCGGATATACCCAAATTGAAGCCATGATATCTATTTCCTTAATTCCATGGGTTTTCTACTAAAACAGCACCGTCAGGACGTTTCAATAGAACTTTTCCACTGTTCCCAGCCCATTCTTTTAACGCCAACCCACCTTGTGGAAGTTGAAGCTGTATATCCACATTGAGCCCTACTTGCTGAAAATTTTCGAGTAGCTCAATCGCCTGCTTTTTGGCAAAAGGCTGTTCAGCTCGCATCAACAAATCTATGTCACTTTGAGGAGTTACTGTTTTAATGCCCGTTGCCAGTTCAAACCCGAAACTTCCTGTATATCCCCAACATCCTGAAAAGTTTTTCATAATGCTGGAAATGGTCTGTAAACGTTCTGCCAAGTGTGCAAATTGCTGCGTATCTACATGAGTCAGTGCTTCGGGTTTAAGCTGTCTGTTAATAGCATTTCTTGGCATTTGAGTTGCATATCGTTGATGACGAAATTGTCCTCTAACACCCACAGCGACTTGATCTACAGAAGTGATTGCCCGTCGAACCACAACAGGATCACCTCGCTGTAATACCTCTTTCACCCAAAGCGGAGCATCATCGGCTAAGCAGTCGACCGTCATGCCCCATAGCAAATCATGGGCTTCGAGCTTAAGTTTCATGACCATTGCTCACGCAATAATTCACGGACCCTTTTAGACATCTGACGGTTTTGGCCGTGAAGTCTTTGTTCTAATCCTCTCGATTGATCAGCATGAATCTCTTTAAACGCTTGTGCAATTGCCTGCTTCGCTAACGAAAGATCAGCGGTTGTAGGTTGTTCAGGGTTTTCAACAGATAACAGTTCAGATAACAAACCAAGCGTGGCATAACTTTCAATGTCATAAGCCATTGGAGGAATGCTTGAGGCCAAGTGCTCTAGTTCATCAACCGAGCGTTGGGTTACACGTGCAGCAGATTCCTTACCCATTGCATGCACCATAACACCTGAATCTTTTAAGGCAATAATACGATTGGCTTGGTATCCATGCGCCAAGAAAGCACCAGACATCGACTTACCAACCAATAAACTGACAATAGGATGGCCTGCCAATCTGGCTCTTGCATAGCTGTCTACCGCACCCGCTAAAGCTTGATGAATACCTAATAATTCTTCACGGCGCCCATAGGCCTGACTTGGCACATCAACCAAACATAAAATAGCGCGTTTAGTTTCCGAATGAACATCGGCTTGAATCACTTCATCAACCGCTTTTGCTAAACTCCAGCCTTCCAAGAGTCCAACTTCACCCTGTCTTGCCCGAGGGAACAGATTATTGCTGTCTTGGACAACTGCAATCACACGTACCGCTTGCTGATCAATCTGACCATCAGCTACCCAAACCGAAGCTGGAAAACCTTCAACTGTCTTAAATCCCTGCGTGAGTGCTTTAAACCAATGTGCACCACGTGTAGATGCTTTTAATGTATCAACGGCGATATTCATGCTTGCTCTCCTTGATACAAAGCTTGAACTTGTGCTGGGGTAATCTGCTCAGCAGTATCAACCTGTTGTAGCTTCGATAAATAGAATGAGTAATTTGAACTACGATGCTGCTGAGGTACGCCTTGAGTTAAATAATCGATGACTTGCTGGCGAATTTTCTGGCGATCATCGTCTACATAAGCATCTGCCAAACCACTAGTGAAGCGCTGATTACCACCCGTAATACTCCATATAAATGGACGATCTTTGGCGTTATATTCTTGTACACCAGCTTCTTGTTCAATCACTTGCGGGCCATTTAAACCTAAACGTCCTTCTTGTGTCATTACAATATAGCTACATAGGCCAGCCGCAATTGACATGCCACCAAAGCACCCTACACTGCCTGCGACCACAGCAATGACGGGTTGATACTGCCGTAAGTTCACAATTGCAGCCTGTATTTCAGCAATTGCAGCCAAACCTAAATTTGCTTCTTGTAAGCGAACGCCGCCCGTCTCTAACAATAAAATTGCCGCTGTTGGAATGCCTTTAAGATTGTCTTCAACCGCAAGCTCTAAGGCACCCGCAATTTTGGCACCACCCACCTCGCCTAAACTGCCACCTTGAAATAAGCCTTCAATTGAAATTAAAACCACTGGGCGTTCTTGAATAGTTCCCTTTGCAATCACTACACCATCATCGGCTTGCGGCACAATATTCTGTTTAACGAGCCAAGGCGACATAACACGGGCAAATGGGTCGAGTAATTCTCGAAAAGACCCTTCATCTAATAATGCTTTGGCACGCTCTCTTGCACTCAGCTCAATAAAATCTTTTTTATTTAATAAGCTCTCGATATCAGTCATGAGCAATCTCCTCTAATGCTTGTTCCAGACGTAAGCGAACAACACCAGGGGTTGCACCAAAGTCATGAATATCAATATTGACGGCAGGTGGTATTTGAGCAGTAAAAATTCGTTCAAAAAGATTGTGCCAACGTGCTGCACTGCCATCTACCGAAGTCACTACCTGAATAGAAGTTTTCCCCTTTTCACCAGGTTCCATCAAAATTTCTAAATCGCCCGAGCCAACACATCCTACCAATGCTTTTTTTACAGGTGGCTCTGTCGCTACAAATTCAAAATGAAGTGTTTCCATCATTAAAATCCCTCTTTATTTTTTAAAGATGACTGCTGAGCACGATCTATAAACAATGTTGCTGCCAACAAATCTGCGGCACCACCAGCGGACGCTTTCATCCGAAGTAGATCAATCTCTAAAAGATGCAAAGCGCGGCGACCTTCCAAGCTTGAACTACCGCCCAAATCCAGTACCTGTTGAGCACCTTGTTGCATACGCTTTAAACCCGATGTGCCAGAGCGATAAAGCACACAGGTATCGGTCAAATCAGTCATCATGGCAAGCAAGGCATCTAAACGTGCGAACTCTTCTTTCATGGGTTTACTACGGCTTTGATAAAGCTGCTTTAAACCAAAGTTCACAACGGTTGGAAAACCCTGCTGAGCTTGTTCTTTTGCACCTAAGACACCTAACTTTTTTTGTACCTGCTGACCATGGCTCAACGTCTGCTTTGGAATAAAACGATCTTCAAGCTGAGCAATCTGACCTGCTAACTGACATAGCTCAACAGCCGATAAATATTGTTGATTGGTACGTGCCAATGCCGCCGCCGTCACCATTAAACCCAAGGCCCAAATTGCACCGCGATGTGTATTGACGCCATCTGTCACCAACATCATGACCTTTTCACCTTGGCGACCAATTTCACCAATGTCTTCGCGTAAAGCCAAACAAACTTCACCGTGGTGCATGGCTGCTTGGGCCATTTCTTCAAACATCGGGCGTAAACTTTTTGCAGAGCGCTCCATTAACTCTAAAGTCAGGTCATCGTGTGCACCACTGCCACGGCGATCGACCAAGGCAGGCTTAGGGGTCAGATTCACTTCATCAATCAGAGCAACTACCGCCAAATCTGCCAAGAGCTGACTATCGCTGAGTGTTTGATATTGAACTTGTGCCATCATTACCAACTCCTGAATTTTGCAGGGGGTTGATATAAGCCATCTGACCATGTCACCAAGTCGGCAATATTTTTTGCAGCTAAAAGCTCACGGGTGGCATCGGTACGGCGAATACCTAAATCCTCAGGGAAAACCACCAAACCCTCGCGTCTTAAGCGCGCTGTCGTTTTAGGGTCTTGACTTAAACCGATACTGGTCACGCCTGCCACTGCAGCAATCATGGCTTGGCGCTCTTCTTGGCTGCTTGCTTTATATAGATAAGCAATGCCTTCTTCGGTCAGTAAATGGGTTACATCATCGCCATAAATCATGATCGGTGCTAAAGGTAGGCCTGCTGTTTTAGCAACATCAATTGCATCGAGACGATCCACAAAAGTCGGCTTGCCACCCTCTTGAAAGGTTTCCACCATTTGCACCACTAGTTTTTTACCACGTGCCAAATAGGTTTCAGTTTCATTAGCGCCTTCCAAACGCATATCTAACCATGCTGGTGTATCGTGACGACGGCCACGTGGATCATGCCCCATGTTTGGTGCACCACCGAAACCAGCTAAACGGCCTTTGGTAACAGTCGAAGAATGGCCCATGCCATCGACTTGCAAAGTTGCGCCAATAAACAAATCAACAGCATACTGACCTGCAAGCTGACACATCATACGGTTGGAACGTAAAGCGCCATCACGACCTGTAAAGAACACGTCGGGACGAGCTGCAACATATTTTTCCATACCGAGTTCGGTACCAAAGCAATGCACGCTTTCAACCCATCCTGTTTCAATCGCTGGAATTAGGGTTGGATGTGGATTCAGTGTCCAGTTCCGGCAAATTTTTCCTTTTAAACCTAAAGATTCACCATAGGTTGGTAAAATCAGTTCAATTGCCGCAGTGTTAAAACCAATACCATGGTTTAACGATTGCACATTATGTTTTTCATAGATGCCGCGAATTGCCATCATGGCCATGAGCACATGAACTGGCTTGATGTGTTTTGGGTCACGGGTAAATAACGGTTCGATATAAAAAGGCTGGTCTGCCACAACCACATAATCCACCCAAGAAGCAGGAATATCGACACGTGGTAACTCTGAGACGTCATCGACCAGTTCATTCACCTGAACAATCACAATACCGTCACTAAAAGCCGCAGGTTCAATGAGCGCAGGAGAATCTTCGGTACTTGGGCCTGTATAGATATTTCCTTGGCGGTCTGCCATAAAGCCCGCCGACAGCACTACATTTGGAATGAGATCCACCACCAAACGTGAATACAACTCAATATAGGTATGAATCGCACCAATCTCTAGCAGCCCATCTTCAACTAACTGGCTAATACGCAAACTTTGTGGGCCAGCAAAAGAAAAATCGAGTTTACGTGCAATACCTTTTTCAAATAGATCAAGATGTTCCGAACGCCCAACGCTTGGCATAATCATATGTAAATCATGCAAAATATCTGGATTGGTTTGAGCTAAAGAGCGCGATAAAAAATCTGCCTGCTTTTGGTTATTCCCTTCGAGTACAACTCTGTCACCCGGTGTAATCAGGGTTTCTAAAACTTTAATAATGTCTTGAGTTGGAATGACCACACCATCGGTATATTGGTTTGCCATCTCTAGTTTTAGTTGTTTGGCATGACGCCGCTTTGTCCATAACCGTTCTTTATTCTGAACTGAGCCTTCCATGTGTTTACCTATAGATCGCAGTTTTGTTCTGAATCTATAAAAACGCTTTATGGGATTTCGATCAATCAACCTAGATGAACAGTCATTAACTTCAGGTTAACGATTAATTTTATATTCGATGAATTTCTTTAAAAAACCAATCTAGACAGATTTTGACTTTGGGTAAATTTGCGTATTGTGGTCGGTACACCAAATAATAAGAAAAGGGCGATGAGAAGTGAATTTGAGGAAATAATCGTACCAAACGCCCGGTTTGTATATCTTTTTGCACCATAACACTACGCGCTAATGCAACACCATGTCCTTCCATTGCAGCCTGTAAAACTGCAGATGAACTGTTGATTTGCATACCACGACTGATATTGATGTCATTCAAACCTACACTTTTTAGCCAAGATTGCCACCCCGGAAATTGTTGATGTTTTTCCATAGAAAGATCATGAATTAAAGTGATATTTCTCAGATCATTTGGGGTTAAGAGCGATGAATGTTCATTTAAAAATGCTGGTGAACATACGGGATAAACCTCTTCATCCATAAGTTTAACTGCTTCTAGCCCTTGCCAGTGTCCTTGACCATATCTGACACCCACATCAACTTTTTGTTCTAAAAAATCTACGGTTTTCAAGTTAATGTCTAAACGAATATCAATATCTGGATATTGTTTTTGAAAATGGTCAATTCTTGGTAATAGCCATTTTTCAGCAAATGCTGGACTTACCGCAATATTAAGCACACCTGATAGAGAATCTTGCTTTAATTTTTCCAAAGCCAAAGTCAGCTTATCAAAACCCGCCCGAATATCCGGTAAAACCGATTCAGCCAGTTCAGTAGCGACCAGCCGATTTTTACCGTTAGTTTGCCGATGAAACAACGGAAAGCCTAACCAATCTTCGAGTGTACGCACCAATTGCCCCACCGCAGCAGGTGTCACATTCAACTCTTTTGCCGCAGCAGAAAAACTTTTGTGGCGTGCGCTGGCTTCAAAAGCACGAAGTGCATTCAAATAAACTGGTGAATTCATAACACTAAAGATTTTCTTTATTGAAGAAGCAGATTATCTCATTTGTGATTAAAAAATACTATTTCTAAAATAAACCTATATTGATTGAAATACCTCAGATTCACGAGTCAATCAATTTATTTTATTTAATCTTAAGGATATACACATGAGTAGATTTTCTTTAAAAGTTGCTATTGTTACTGGTGGCGGTTCTGGTATTGGTAAAGAAGTCGCAATTCGCTTGGTTCAAGAAGGTGCCAATGTTGTGATTGGTGGTCGCGATGAAAATAAATTGCAAAAAGCTGCCCATGAAATAGATCCAACAGGTGCAAAAGTTCGCTACTTTGCTGGTGATATAGCCGAACCCGAAACTGCAAAAAACTTAGTAAAAGTAGCATCTGAAGCATTTGGCGGTGTTGATATTCTTATCAATAATGCAGGTGTATTTAACCCAAAATCTTTCCTTGATATTACTGAAATAGAATACGACTGGTTTTTAGATACCATTTTGAAAGGCAAGTTTTTTATGGCGCAAGCTGCTGCTAAAGCCATGCAACAACGTGGAGGCGGAGCAATTGTACAAACAGGTTCGCTTTGGGCATTGCAAGCTGTAAAAGCAACCCCTTCTTCTGCTTACTCAGCAGCAAATGCAGGAGTACATGCACTCACTCATAACTTAGCCATTGAATTGGCCGAATCAAATATCCGCATTAATACCGTTGCACCGGGTGTAGTGGAAACACCTGTTTACAACACGTTTATGAGTGAAGATCAGGTTAAAGAAGCTTTACCGACTTTTAACTCATTCCATCCATTAGGCCGTAACGGTCAACCTGCTGACATTGCCGAAGCGATTTTATTCCTTGCATCATCTAATGCCTCATGGATTACAGGAACTATTCTTCCTGTAGATGGTGGTGTGATGGCTGGTCACTAATTTGCAGTTAGTGATCAATCCCACTTATTTGGAGTATTTAATATGCAGAACTGGAATAGTTATCGAGACTCGTTGCTTCAATATGTCGCAAAATTTGCAAAACTAGCACCAGACACCATGCGTGGTTTAAGTGCGATGGAAGCAGGAACGAGTAAAATTGGTCAGCTTGATGCAAAAACCCATGAGCTTATTGCACTTGCCGTTGCAGTGACCACACGTTGTGATGGTTGCATCTCTATACATAGCAAAAAGGCAATTGAAGCAGGTGCAACCAAAGAACAAATTGCCGAAGCTCTTTCTGTCGCTATTTCTTTAAATGCAGGTGCAGCACTCACATATTCTGCACGTGTGTTAGAAGCAGTAGAAAATTTAGCAGAGCATTAATTTTACTTGCTAATTCATTCTATTTATTTTGTTATTGAATAAAGAGAATTTAGTTTACGAGGAAAGTATTCATGTTGATCCATGCCGATTTTTCACAGGCTGTGATTGTCAAACCTGAAGACTATCATTGGGTGAAATCTCCCCGTGGGGAAGTTGATCGTGTCATGCTTGATCGTATTGGCGATGAAATAGCTCGTGCGACCAGTTTCGTGAAATATGCGCCCCACACAATCTTTCCTGAGCATCGACATCATCATGGTGAAGAAATCCTCGTACTTTCAGGCGTATTTACTGAAAATCAAAATCAGCACTACCCCGCTGGATGGTATTTACGGAGTCCACATCAGTCGGTACATCAACCGTCGAGCGAAGAAGGTGCATTGATTTTTGTCAAACTTATGCAAATTCCTACGTCAGAAACGCAAACCTTACGGATCAATACCAACGATCCAACACAATGGCAAGAAATAGATTCGCGTTTAATTTGCACATTGGTTGATGCAAGTTATGAGCACACCTATTTAGAAAAACTCAAGCCGCAGCAACTTTTTATGGAAGATGCTGAGGGTGGAATCGAAATTTTGATTACCCAAGGTCAGATGGCCGATAAAGAAATGGTTTATGACGCTGGAACATGGATACGCCTACCTCCGAAAACACATGCCCATTTTCAAGCGGGTTTGTCTGGCGCTTCTATTTATGTAAAAACCGGACACCTAACCTCAGCTATTGCTGAATATAATTAAAGGCTCGTTATGCTTCAAAATACCATGCACCGCCAAGTATTAATTCTGGCGAGTTCTCAATCACTTTTCCAAACCGTTTCCGTCATGGTCATGACCATTGGCGGCTTGGCTGGCGCTAATATTGCAAACACGCCAACACTTGCAACGCTACCCATCGCATCTATGTTTTTGGGTACAGCCTTAATGATGTTCCCTGCATCAATGCTCATGGCACGTGTAGGACGACGTAATGGTTTTCTATTCGGCGCTTTCTTAGGTGTACTCGGCGGCATTATTGCATCAATCGGTATTTTTTATAGTTCACTCATGCTTCTGGCTTTGGGTACACTATGTGTCGGGGCCTATCAGTCCTTTGCTCAGTTTTACCGTTTTGCTGCCAGTGAAGTGGCAACTGACGCGTTTCGCTCACGTGCTATTTCTTGGGTGATGGCAGGTGGAATTGTTGCAGCACTGATTGGTCCGACTTTAGCGCGTTTTGGTGGACCCTTATTCCAGCATTTAGAATATATCGGTTCATTTTTAATTATTAGTATTATCTCATTTGTGGCAATGGGAATTTTATCTAGCCTACATATTGCCGATACAGTTGAGCAAAAGTCTGACTTTACGGCTGGTCGCCCATGGCAACAGATTGTCTTTCAACCGACCTATTTGGTTGCGTTATTTGGCGCAGTAACAGGCTACGGCATCATGATTTTAGGTATGACCGCAACCCCGATTGCTATGCGACATTCACACCATGAACTTGGATCAATTACCACCGTCATTCAGCTACATGTGCTTGGTATGTTTCTACCTTCATTCTTTACTGGAAATTTAATTGCACGTTTTGGGGTGATTAAAATCATGTTTGCAGGTCTTTTATTATTTGCCTGTTATATCGGATTTGCTCTCTCAGGTATTCAGTTCGCATCTTTTGCAATTTCACTCATTTTATTAGGTGTGGGATGGAACTTTTTATTTATTGGTAGCACGTCTTTGCTTACCGGAACGTATACAGCGGCTGAAAAAGCCAAGGCTCAAGCCATTAACGATATGACGGTTTTTGTTGTCGGTTTGATTTGTTCGTTTAGTGCAGGTGCTTTACTGGATTTATTTGGCTGGAAAGCAATGAATATAGCGTTAATACCATGGTTGGTGATTGCCGCAGCTTCTCTCTTCTGGCTAAGCCAAAAAAGAGAAAAACAGCTTGCTTAAAATTCCTTTTAGCGCGGTTTATTCAACATCCATTCCAGATTTTGGCGAACCGCAGGCCACTCATGTTTTAAAATGCTGTAAACGTGAGTGTCCCTCAAAATATCATCTTTCACAATTTGATGGCTTCTTAGCACACCGTCTAGCTTTGCACCCAAGCGTACAATCGCGGCTTGACTTTGAATATTTAAAGAAGATGTGCGTAACTCAACAGCAATACAGTTTAAAGTCTCAAATGCATGAGCCAACAATAGCTTTTTACATTCAGTATTTACAGGCGTACGTTGTGCAGACTTTCGATACCACGTTGAACCAATTTCTACACGGCGATGTGCTTCTTCAATATGCATGAGAGTTGTCATGCCCAGCGCTTGCCCCGTTTTTCGGTCTTCAATATAAAATGGCAGCATAGAACCAGAACTTTGTAAACCGAGACGTCTTTCAATTTCACCAGTCATCTGTTCAGGTCTTGGCACACGGGTATACCAAAGATTATAAAGTTCCCCATCGCAAACAGCCTCTGCCAGTGATTCAGCCTGAGTTACATCGAGCGGCTTTAAAATAACGTGTTCACCTACCAACTCAACAGGTGTAGTCAAAGACATCTTTATCTCCTTAATTGATATTAAAGTTTTATATTTTCAAAATTATTTATTTAACTCAGCCACACTGTACATGGCATTCGCTATAGTTTGATGACCACATTTCGATAGGCCATCTGCCGCGCCTAAAATGTCTCGGCGTTCTTTATTTTGCCCAAGTTTTGATTTTCCTTGCAGCTTGGTAATTTCAATCTCAATACCTACAATGGCTTTTAACATCGGTTCAAGATAGTCCTTTGGTGCATCGGACATTTTCCATGGTTCAGGTTGAGATGCCTCATGGGCACGGGTTAAACGGGCCACTACACCACGGACGTAACGTTCATCATCTCGAATGGTTACTTTGCCATAAGCATGCACAACCCTATAGTTCCATGTCGGTACTTGTCTGTGCTGTTCATGTTTGGATGGGTACCAGTTTGGTGAAATATAAGCATCGCCTGCTTGAAACACGATTAACACCTCATCTCCATTTTTAATGTCCTGCCAGACTGGATTAACTCTAGACACATGCGCACGTAGTAAACCAAATTCACCTTCGCTTGCCTGTAATTCGAATGGAAGATGATTTGCATCCAAGCCATTGCTTCCATGAGTAAAAAGCACTCCAAATGGATGTTCTGCAATAAGAGAATGCAATACATCCAAACGGTTTTCTGCAAAATCATCAGGGATATACATGACTCAAAACCTCGCTGTAAATATCAGAGTTATTTATATTTTGTGTTGTAAATTTTCTGGTTTATGTGGTTTATTAAAAAGGACCACTTTGTATTTTTTTAAGTAGACCAGAATTATGGCAAGAATGGCAAAAGTTGTTGAACTTCCGTCTATTGCAAAGATTGATAAAAGCCAAGGAAAGATTAGTGCTCAACTGACTCAAGCTTTACGTGAAGCTGTACAAAGTGGTGATTTACAACCCGGCGATCCGTTGCCTTCTTCCCGTGAACTTGCTTTAACCTTAGATGTCGCTCGCGGAACCATTATTGAAGCTTATGATCAGCTTTTAGCTGAAGGTGTGTTTGACTCTCAACCACGAACGGGCACTTATGTGTCTCATGCTTTGGTTAAAACATCTGCAATACAATATTCATCAAAAGAAAATAAACCTTACTCGATTTCTTTGACCAAATCGGCACGTTCTTATGCCAAAGTGCTTGATGAATTTAAGCCACTTCCTCATGTTCCTTTTGCGGTATCTGTCCCCGTCCGTCGGACCCAACCAAGTGATATCTGGCGTAAGTTTGGTAATAAATTTAGATCACGAGGTGCAGGAATTCCTTCAGGATATGGCGAGCCGCAAGGTGTGTTATCACTCAGAGTTGCTATAGCAGATTATGTACGCCGATCACGCTCTGTTCACTGCGAACCTGACCAAATTGTGATTACTCCTGGCATTCAACAGTCACTTTATATTTGCAGCCAGATTTTATTTGAAGCAAAAGATGAAGTTTGGGTTGAAGATCCAGCTTATCGGGGGACCACAGCCATTTTTGAGCATGCCGTACAAAACATTCGTATGGTTCGTGTTCCTGTCGATGAAGAAGGCATTCAGATTGAAACTGGCATTAAGCTTGCAAAACATGCACGTGCTGCTTTTGTGACGCCATCTCATCAATACCCACTTGGTATGCCGATGAGCCTAGCAAGACGTACTGCTTTATTGGCTTGGGCAAAACAGCAAAATGCATGGATCATTGAAGATGACTACGACAGCGAACTCCGTTATAACGGGCAGCCTTTCCCATCTTTACAAGGTATGGCGCCCGACCAAGTCATTTATCTTGGGACTTTCAGTAAAGTCCTATTTCCGTCTCTTAGACTTGGCTATGCCGTGTTGCCTAAAGAATTGGTGGCACCTTTTTGTGGGCTCAGAGTATTAATTGATCGGCACCCACCTGCTGCCGACCAGCATGTTTTAGCTGCTTTTATTCAAGAAGGCTATTTAGAGCGGCATATCCGACGTACTCGAAATGTTTACGCAGAAGTCCGAGAATACATTATTGGCTTGATTGAAAAATACATACCTCAAGAACTGGCTTGGTTACAGCCGGGCGATCAAGGCATGCATATGGTGTTATGGCTGGCTCATCATATTAATGATATTGACGTTGCAAGCTCGGCAGTCGATGCAGGCATTGCCATTAAAGCAATTTCACCGACATTTTCAAAAGAACAACAACGTCCGGGGTTAATTGTTGGCTTAGGCGATTTTGAACCCGAACTGATGAGACAAGCCATCAAAAAACTATCAAAGATTATTCAACAACATGACAAATCAAGTTAGATAAAATCTACAACAGCAACCATAGATGAATCGCAAATGGCCCAATTAATACCATTAAAATACCGGCAATAACCATAGTCAAACTAGCAATTACACCTTCTTCACTATTGCGCTGCTGTGCTCTAACTGCACCAAAACCATGGGCTGCATTACCAAAAGCCGCCCCATTTGCCACATTAGAACGAATTTTAGTAATTGCCAAAATCGCATCGCCACAAATCATACCGACCAAACCCGTAATGACGGTAAATAGAGAAACCAATGCTGCCGAACCGTGAATATCTTCCGCTAAAATCATGGCAAATGGCGTCGAAATAGAACGAGCCATTAAACTGTTGGTCACTTCAGGACTAAAATGGAACCACTGCGCCATTTCATAGGCAGACATTACGCCTACACTCATGCCCACAATAATTGCAATCGAAAGAACCCCAAGATTTTTACGAATCGTTTCCCGATAGCGATAAATCGGTACAGCAAAAGCAACCGTTGCAGGCCCTAATAAATTAACAATCCACTGCGTATCTTCTGCATAGGTTTGATATGAAATTCCAAAAATCGTCATCAAAATAATGGTAAGCACAGGCACACTAATCGCGGGTGATAACCAAAGTTTTGGATTTTTCTGATAGATTTTCTTTGCCACAACATAGGCTGCCAAAGTCCAGATCAGACAAAGAATTGACCAAATATTCATGTCATTTGCTCTTTAGATATGCTCATGTTGAAGACGTTTTCGAGCCTGTAAATAAGCTTTCAAACGATTGTAATAGTGAATCGTCAGGCACGTACTGAGCATGACCGAAATGGTCCCAACCGCAATGCTCAAGACAATTTGCCAGCCTTCGGTCATAAACAAGGTTTTATACTGAACTACGGCAACTACAACGGGCACAAAAAACAGTAACAGTTCACCTAAAACAACAGTTGCTCCCATTGCCACCTGATCCATTTTGAGAATTTTAAAGAACAGGCATAAAAGCAATAAAAACATCCCTAAAATGCCTGCCGACACAGGTACGCCGAGTTTTTGATGTAAGAGATATCCGCCCCACCAAAATCCAGCCAAAATCAAAATTTGTTTAACTAACACGAATAGTGAAGGTTGTGTGGGTGTGCCAGAAGCAGATTCAGTACTCATTTTGCGAAATTAGATGGTTAACTACACTATTATGCTATCTTGGTTAAACCTGCTAAATATGAATTATTCATGTTAATATCATTCCAAAATGGAATAATCTATTCTTTATTATGCTTTCTCTAAAATCATTACAGTGCTTCGTTACACTGGTAAAAACTAAAAGTTTTACCCGTACTGCTGAAGAGTTGTATCTGACTCAGCCCACTATTAGTAAAATATTACAGCAGCTTGAAGAGCAGCTTCAGGTACAGCTTTTGGTTAAACCTGATCACGGTCGAAAAAGACAAATCGAGCTAACGGAAATTGGAGAGCGCATTTATCAACATGCACTAGAGCTTCTTCAGGCAGAACAGAACATCTTTCTTGAGATAGAAAATTATCAACAATTAAAAACAGGGACTTTAAAACTTGGCGTTCCACCTTTAGGTTCGCAGCTTCTAACGACTGCCCTGTTTGATTATCACCAACAGTGGCCTGATATTGAATTGGCTTTTATGGAAGTGGGTTCACGCGGTATTGAACAAGCTTTACTCAACAATGAGCTAGACGTTGGTGTTTTATTGCAGCCTTTTGATACGCAAATTTTCAATAGCATTGAGCTATGTAACTACCCTTTAATGGTCCTTTTACGTCGGGATGCCACTTGGGCAACCCGTAAAAAAATAAATCTAGAAGAGCTACAACACCAATCATTTTTAATGTTTCCTGAAAATTTCTCTTTAAACAGTATTATTCTCGATGCATGTAAGCAGCATGGTTTCTATCCGACCATTGCGTGTCGTACTAGCCAATGGCATCTTCTGGCAGACATGGTGTTACAACGTATGGGGATCGCACTTCTTCCTCAATATTATACCGATATGCTTGACCATAGTTTATTTGCAGCAGTACCACTCGAAAAACCGAATATTCAATGGCACTTAGTGATGGCTTGGAAAAAGAATCTTCCTGCCTCACCAGCAGTTCAAGCTTGGCTGAGCATTGTTCGCCAACATTTTCAGCACATTAAAGCTTAATTCAAAAACTGATAAAGCTTTTCCACAAAAAAGTTACCCAATCTTGGCTTAGCTCACTTAGACTAGATCGCATCTGTTTTATGACATGGACAATAACAATGAATAATGAACATTTTAAGCTGTACACAGATTCACAATTTCTAAGCCCCTATGCGTTTACAGTTTTTGTAGGGCTACATGAAAAACAAATTCCATTTGAAATAGCGACCATCAACTTAGGCCAGCAAGGCCAGTTTGAAAAATCTTATGTAGCAAAGTCATTAACTGCCAAAGTGCCTGTACTTGAGCATAAAGATTTTGCCTTATCAGAATCTTCTGCCATTTTGGAATATCTTGAAGAGCTTTATCCAAACACATCTATTTATCCAAAAGATATTCAAGCACGCGCAAGAGCAAGACAAATTCAGGCATGGCTCCGATCAGACTTAGTGGCACTAAGAACTGAGCGTTCAACCGATGTTATTTTTATTCAGCCCACCTCCACTCCACTTTCAGAAGAAGGCAAAAAAGCAGCCGAGAAACTTTTCTTTGTTGCAGAAAAACTTCTTGCGTCTGATGCCGAATTTCTTTTTGGTTCATGGAGCATTGTGGATGCTGAACTTGCCCTAATGTTACAACGTCTTATTCAAAATGGTGATGCTGTACCAGAACGTTTAAAAAACTATGCATTACAGCAATGGCAACGCCCGAGCGTACAAAAATGGCTTGCATTGCGACATAACTAAACCCTTATATTTCAACCAAACATGAGATAAAAAATGAGTGATTCAAACTATATTCCTCCACAAGTTTGGCAATGGACTGGAGAAAAAACCGATTTAAACCAGCCGACCTCAGGCGCTCGCTACGAGCATACACTTCCTGTAGGGAAACATCCGCTACAGCTCTATTCTTTAGCAACGCCTAATGGTCAAAAAGTTACTATTTTGCTTGAAGAGCTTTTAGCATTAGGACATCAAGATGCTGAATATGATGCTTGGCTGATTAAAATTGGTGAAGGACAGCAATTTGGCAGTGGCTTTGTAGAAATTAATCCAAACTCTAAAATTCCAGCATTAGTTGACCATAGCCAAAATCCGCCATTAAGAGTGTTTGAGTCTGGTTCAATTTTGCTTTATTTGGCTGAAAAGTTTAAAGCTTTCATTCCAACTGATATTGCTGCACGTACTGAGTGTCTTAACTGGTTATTCTGGCAAATGGGCAGTGCGCCATATTTAGGCGGTGGTTTTGGACATTTTTATGCTTATGCACCCATTAAAATTGAATATGCAGTTAACCGCTTCGCCATGGAGACAAAACGCTTACTTGATGTGTTAGATCAACATTTAGCAAAGCATGAATACATGGCAGGCTCTGAATACACTATCGCGGATATTGCGGCGTTCCCTTGGTATGGTGGTCTTGTTAAAAACTGGGTCTATAACGGCGCAGAGTTTTTAGGTGTCGATCAATATAAAAATGTTCAGCGCTGGGCAGATGCGATTTTAGCGCGCCCTGCGGTTCAACGTGGTCGTATGGTCAACCGTACTTTTGGCGATTTAGCTACACAGTTACATGAACGCCATGATGCCAGCGATTTTGATACTAAAACCCAAGATAAAATTTAATCATCATTTTTTAAAGAAAACCCACTTTTGCTCAAAAAGTGGGTTTTATCATTCTTTCAATAAAAATCTTATTGATGTAAAGAAAGTCCCTTTATTGCTTTATCAACTGCCTTTTTAGGTCCTCTTAACGCCACTCCGACTAAATTTAATTGATTCGCATCGTCAGCCAAAAATACAGCCCGATTATCCTCATCATTTCCTGTAGAAAACATGGCATGGACATAGGGAATTATCGTTAAATCTTGCTCAATTGCCTTACGATGCGCTTTTTGCAGACCAGTTAAATCACCTTCAAATACCAACATCGGCTGCCCTAACATATTGCCATATTCATACCCATTGGCATCAATATAAGGTTGACCCAACATTTCTGGAACAGCCGAGGCAATCCCTGTTGCCAAAAAAGCGACTACATTTAGCCTTTGCCATGTCGCTAGATCATTACGGACAATCAACGCAATTTTGGTGTCAAACATAAACCCCTATCCTGAGTCATAACTTTAGGTCGCTCATCATGACTCTTCAGATTTTTCTCGTCTTGTACGTTTGTGCAGGAGCCATCACAAACGTACAAGACCGTAAATTTGCGAGTCACTATGCTGGGTTGTTTTGTTTTAGTAGATGCGTTTATGGAAATCTTTTTTTATACCTTGAGTGTGATGTATAGCCCCGGTCCAGTAAATTTTATGGGTCTAAATGCTGGGCTAACAGGACAATTCAAAAAAACGATTTATTTTTTTATAGGTGTTGGTTGTGCAATGCTGATGTTATTCATGATTTTTGGATATATTGGCGCAGCGATCATTCCAAGAAATGCCTTGCACTATATTGCTTTGTTCGGTGCACTTTATACGTTTTATCTTTCATACCAAATGTTAAAGGCAGATATCGATATGAGTGATGAAACCACTGAAGTTCAGACTTTGTCTTTCTGGAATGGTTTTTGGATACAAGCTTTAAATCCCAAAGGGATTTTAGTCATTTTGCCTGTAACCACGATTATGTACCCGACAGCACATATTACTGGCATTCACATATTTTTGGTTTCTTTGCTCATTTCGATTGGAGCAGCAGGTGCACCCTGTCTTTACTCTTGGGCAGGTGCAGTGTTAGGTAAAAAAATTAAAAATAAAATTTGGTTTAATCGTATAAACAAAGCTATGGGAACAATGCTGATCATTTCTGGAATATTTATGCTTTATGACTTTTTAAAAGGTATACATCTAATTTAAAACAAAGTTAGGGTCAGTCTAACAACAGGCTGACTTTTGAATAGCTTGTTTAAGAAGATAGCTTATTGATCATTCGCCATCTGGCCGGAGTTAAACCGAACGCTTTTAGAAAATGGCGTGTCATGTGGCTTTGATCAAAAAATCCTGCAATCAATGAAGCTTGAGTTAAGGACTCTCCATACATCAGACAAGACTTTACTACTTCCAATCTACGCATAGTCATATATCGATGTGGACTTGTACCAAATAATAGTCGGAAGTCCCTAGAAAGACTCCAACGGTCTCGCCCAACATTTTTCTCAATATCATCTAAAGAGATATTTTCATATAAAGAGGCATGTATAAATTCTCTGGCGCGCTCCGCAGCAACATAGTCATAAGAATGTGAAGCTCGCACATTTTTGCCAGAAACTTCATAAAGTGTGGTTGCCAAATCATAGAGAGCATCTTGATTTTCTAAAGGGTCGATATGTTGATCCATCCCTTGTAATAAAACATCAGTTGCCTTAAATAACCGAGGATCATGACTCAAACCATTCTCAAAAAATGGTAAAGGCTTACCCTTCATAATTTCCTGCAATGTCTCAGGTTTTACGTACACCATCCGGTATCTAAAACCTTCATGCGTACCTGACTCTCCATCATGTTTTTCATCAGGATGTAAAACCATCGTCATACCCGGCTGGCTATGTTTCATCTCTCCACGGTAATGAAAGCTTTGAACACCTGTTAATGTTCGACCAATTGCAAAAGTGTCGTGGCGATGCGACTCATAAGCATGATCAGTAAAAAAGGCTTCAATTCGTTCGAGACTATTAGGGTCAGAATTTCTAACAATCCAATCATTTGCATGGGGTAATTCAATCACATATTCACCAAAATTTTATATGTGCTAGAGAGCATTCTATCTATACGTTATACGCTATCGTTATTTTGAAAAATAGCCTGTATATAACTCATTCAGCCAAGCGACAAAAACGCGTACGCGTGGCGAGAGCTGCCTGTGCTGCGGATATAAAGCAGAAACTGACATCTTCGGGATTTCCCATTCAGATAAAACCTCAATCAGTTGCCCACCTTTTAATTCATTCGCCACATGATAGCGAGGTACCTGAATTAAACCTGCCCCACGTAAACCACATAATACATAGTTTTCAGCATCATTTACCGCGATCCAACTTTTCAAAGAATAATCTTGTTTTTTACCATTCACCATCAGTTCAAATGGATAATTTCGTCCACCTGATGTCGAGAAGAAATTAACACAATAATGTGATAACAACTCCTCTGGTTGCTGAGGCGTTCCATGTTTATTTAAATAGTCAGGACTTGCACAAATGACTTGTGGCATATCGACCAAATGCCTAGCAATTAAAGTGGAATCATCCAAACGTCCTGCTCTCACCACACAGTCTATCCCTTCCCTAATCAGATCAACCAAACGATCACCCGTACTAATTACAAGTTCAATATCGGGATATAACTCGTGAAATTGATTGATATTGGGTAAAACAATTTTAGTCGCATGTGCGCCTGATAAATCGACACGTAATAAACCACGGGGCTGTGTAATTACATTTCGTAAAGATGATTCTGCATCATCGAGTTCCGATAATATTTGTGTACAACGCTCATAAAATGCCTGCCCATCTAGTGATGGTCTTACATGCCGAGTCGTCCGCTCTAGCAAACGACACTCTAAATTATTCTCTAACTCTTTAATGGCATTACTTGCTGTAGCACGTGGGATATTTAGCTGATCGGCTGCCTGACTAAAACTACCCAGCTCTACGATGCGGGTAAAAAGTTGCAATGTATCAAATTTATCCATAGTGCTCGCTTTTAACCCTATCTATTATTAATGAATATGGAATTATCTTATCCAATTATGAAGATTTATCCCATATTTCTATATTATTAAAATAAGCCATACTTACTCAAACAGGCAATCTAAAAATGAATATTTCAAAAAAAACGGCTCTCGTCACTGGTGCATCACGTGGTATTGGCCGTGCTATAGCAGAACGTTTAGCTCTAGATGGTTTTTATGTGATTGTTAACTATGCGGGTAATAAGGTGCATGCCCAAGCAACTGTAGAACAAATTATTGAGCAAGGTGGTCAAGCCTCAGCTATTCAAGCGGACGTTGCAAATGAACATGATGTCAGCCGTTTATTTCAAGAAGCAAAAGCCATTAACGGTCAATTAGATGTCGTGGTTCATAGCGCAGGGATTATGCCTATGACAAAAATTACACCTGAAGCTCTGCCTGATTTCGATAAAGTAATTCATACCAATTTACGTGGTGCATTTTTAATATTGGCGCATGCAGCCGAAACAGTTCCAGATGGTGGTCGAATTATTACGCTTTCAACCAGTGTAATTGCTAAATCTTTTCCAGCATATGGTCCCTACATTGCTTCAAAAGCAGGTGTAGAAGGCTTGGTACATGTGTTAGCAAATGAGTTACGCGGCCGAAATATTACTGTAAATGCAGTTGCCCCTGGTCCAACAGGTACTGACCTTTTTTACAATGGAAAAACTGATGAGCAAGTGGCCACGATTGCAAAACTTGCCCCATTGGAAAGAATTGGAACACCTGAAGAAATTGCCAGTGTAGTTGCCATGCTAGCTGGCCCAGATGGGCGTTGGGTAAATTCACAAGTCATTCGAGTAAATGGTGGATTTGCTTAAATTTTAAATTATATTTAATCTAAGTTTGGAATATGTAAAGTATATTCCAAACTTATAAATGGCTATGATGTGAAACGTAACAAGTCTAATTAGAGAAATAATTCCCAAATCAATCTCAATGCAATCCCAATTAATAAAACTCCCATCACCCGCTCAAAATAAACCCCAAACTCTAAAAAACGTTTACGTACAATAGGCTGTGCAAACAGCACACTCACCACCATAAACCAAATAGCATTAACCATACACATCCACACTCCATAAAAAACCTGAACTTTCATCGGTGTGGGGGTACTTACAATCGTTGTAAAAATTGCCAGAAAAAAGATGGTGGCTTTCGGGTTTAATGCATTAGTTAAGAAACCCATCGTAAAAGCTTTAAACAAACTTGGCGTGTCACTGTCTGTTTGACCATTAATCTCAAGATTTGTATTCGGCTGATTACGTAAACACTGCCATCCCAAATAAATCAAATAAGCTGCTCCCGCTGTTCTGATCAGTGACATGAGCCATTCGCTTTGCTGGATTAAAAAACCGATCCCAACCAAGGTATAAAACACATGTACTGAAATCCCAACACCAATACCAATTGCAGTCAGACATCCAATCAAATAGCCATAGCGCACACTTTGTCGGACCGTAATTACAAAATCTGGTCCCGGTAAAATAACAGCCAAAAAATGAATAAGAGCTAAAGTTAAAAACTCATGTCCATACAACTGCCACATCTATTCAATCTCCTCAGCTACGCTATAACTAACACTTAGTTTTCCTTTCTTAAACTGATAAGATTGAATATCTATAGGGCCAATATCCCCTAATGCTGCGACATGAGTTCCACCACATGGAAATGCAGGAAAATCTCCAAAATTAATTTCACGAAAACCATCAGTATGTTGATGTAGATTGGCGGGAACATTAGCCTGAATATACTTTAAACATTGGTTATGAAGCATTTCAGCATCAAGTTGTTCAACCGTGTCTAGAGGAATAAACTGAACCCTAGCATCATTAGGCCAGTGCTGAGCCTTTGTGGCTTGCCAGCCGAATAAATGCATTACATGGGCAATAAGATGCCCAGCCGAATGTAATCGACTATGATAATGGCGTTTCTTTTCATCCACTTGTGCTAATGCCGCTCCTAACTCAACAGGCTGCGTACAGTAATGAATGATTTCCCCTTGTTCAATCCCAACATGAACAACATCTGCCTCTGCAATTTTTCCCGTATCACTTGGCTGTCCACCACCTTGAGGATGAAATGGTGTTGCTGATAAACGCACTGCAAAACGTCCATCTTCACATGGGTTACACGCCAGAATTTCAATCTCAGCACTTAGTGCACCTTTTAAATACAATGCTTGTGTCATACTTTTTCACACACCCCTTAAGATGAAAAAGATTGTATTGCGATTTCTTAGGCGCGATAATCCAATTAAAATCCAAATAACTTTTGCCTCATGAGCACAAATCAAAGTCTGGTTCTATTAAATGAAATGGCGACTTTCGTTAAGGTTGTCGAATCGGAAAGTTTTTCTGAAACGGCAAGGCAGCTTGGTACCACACCTTCTGCAGTTAGTCGTGCGATTGCCCGTTTAGAACGCGCTTTAGGTACCCGCTTACTCTATCGAACCACGCGAAAGCTTCGTTTGAGTGAAAGTGGCCAACAGGTGTATCAACGCTGTTTAGATATGGTGAATGCGGCTCAAGCTGTTATGGAAAGTTCAGGCCAATTTCATGTCGAACCCGAAGGTGTCATTCGCATGAGCGTTCCAAAAGCTGTGGGTCATTTTATGATTCATCCACATTTACCCGAATTTTTAGAACGCTACCCGAAAATTGATATTCAAATGCTTTTAGAAGATCGCTATGTAGACCTCATTGATGATGGAGTTGACCTAGCACTTCGGATTACAGAGCAACCACCGGGTGGACTGATGGGTAGAAAGCTCATTGATATTGATCACTTGGTTTGTGCTACGCCTGAATATTTGGCAAAGCATGGCAAACCGAAGCACCCTCATGATTTAAAGCAGCATGAATGTATTTACTTGGGTGAACAAGCCAGTGACTCAAAGTGGAAATTTCAGCAAGGAAATAAATCGATAAGTGTGGCTGTGCGTGGCCGTTATGCAGCAAACCATACAGGTGTGCGTTTGAGTGCAGCATTACAGCATTTAGGTGTTGCGAGCTTACCGTATTTTGTAGCCCGTCATGCCCTACAACAAGGGAGCTTAGTTCAGGTTTTGCCCAACTGGGATTTTAAGACCTATTACAGCGGAGGGCTTTGGTTACTCTACCCTCCTACACGGCATGTCCCGCCGAAATTAAGTGTATTAATTCAATATTTGGCAGATAAATTAGCAGCAGAGCCAACGTTATTGAAAATAAAGTAAAAATATTTCTGTAGCTAATTTAGTTAAAATCATCTGCAAATTGTAAAGTAACTCAATAGATTACCACCTAGCAAAATCTATAAAAAATCGGACACCAATGCCCGATTTTTATTAAATGATTTTTAATCTATTGCTTACTTTCTCAGTACATCGCCAATGCTTGAGTCTTTATCAAAAACCGATTTAGCATATGGACAAAGTGGAATTACTTTTACGTCTTTCTCACGAACAAAAGCCACCAAAGCATCAAGTAATTGGCGGCCTACGCCTTGTCCGCGATAATTTTCATTCACATCTGTAGCATCAATAATTAGCATGCTTTCGCCTGCCCATGTATAAGTCATTTCGCCTGCAACGGTTTCACCATCAAGTAAGCTAAAGCTGCCGTGTTTTGTATCATCTTTTTGTTGAATATTCACAATGAATTCCTCGTATTACGACTCATATTTATTTAAAAATGACTTTGTTTATCTTTGACTATAAGAACAAATTTAAGTGTAAAAAAATAGCCTGTTTTTAGCAGTGAGTCTGTATGCTTTTTAAATACAATTCATGCATAAAACTCATAATTCTATTCGTAATTCTGTGCCTAATCCTTTCAAACTATTGCTGTTAAGCTCTCTGGCCAAATTGATTCATTTCTTACATGAACATTCAAAGGTTTTAAAATCGGAACTTTTATGTCTTCTTTTCGTCAAATTGAGCAGAACTTACAGGAAAACAATACACCCGCATGGGGTGCCGTATTTGTAATGTCACTCTGCTGTTCAGTATTAATTGCTTCGGAGTTCATGCCCGTCAGTTTACTCACGCCAATCTCTACAGATTTAAATATGAGTGAAGGCCAAGTCGGTCAAGCTATTGCCATTTCAGGCATTTTCGCTGTTATTACCAGTCTATCAATTAGCCGTGTTTTTAAAACATGGGACCGACGCCCTATCATGCTGTCGCTTACCCTACTCATGATTGTTTCAGGCATTATCATTACATTTGCTCATTCTGCTGTCTTATTTATGTTGGGCCGTGCAATTTTAGGTGTGGTGATTGGTGGTTTTTGGGCGATGTCGACATCAATTGTTATGCGACTCGTTCCTCCACTTTCAGTACCTAAAGCACTCGGTTTGTTAAATGGCGGAAATGCCTTAGCGACAACCATTGCTGCGCCTTTAGGCAGTTTCCTAGGCTCAATCATTGGTTGGCGTGGTGCTTTTTTCTGTATTGTGCCAATTGCGGTTTTTGCGCTTATTTGGCAATTTAAAAGTATGCCGGCTCTTCCAGCAATCTTGTCAGTTGAGAAATCTAAAAACCCTTTTGGCCTGCTTAAACGTCCCATTGTCCTGTACGGTATGTTAGGTGTTTTATTGCTCTTTATGGGGCAATTCGCACTCTTTACCTATTTACGTCCATTTTTAGAAACTGTCACTCATGTCAATGCAGCCCAACTATCTACCTTATTATTAATATTAGGTGTTACAGGCTTAGTGGGTACGTTCCTTATTAGTTTGATGCTTCACCGACATGTTTATCGTTACCTCATCATCATTCCCTTCATCATGGCAGGCATTGCGGGAGCCTTTGTGCTGGGTGGTCAGCATATATGGTTCGTTGCCATATTGATGGGTTTATGGGGATTTATTGGAACGTCGGTACCTGTTGCTTGGAATACTTGGCTGGCTCAAACATTACATCAAGATGCCGAAGTTGGCGGCGGTTTAATGGTTGCCATTATTCAGTTTGCAATTACTTTGGGAGCAACGCTAGGCGGCGTGTTATATGACACACATGGCTATACCGCGACATTTTATTTGAGCGCTATTATTTTATTGTTAGGGTCTATAACTGCTTTTCTTACATGGCGTAATGCTACTCACGCAACACATCAATAACCAATCTTAATGCAGGTGAAAGTTGTCTGCGATGTGGGTAGTACAAATGGTATCCGGGAAACTGGATACTGTACTCTTCCAAAACTTGAATCAGATTACCCTCTTTTAGATCTTCTCGAATCAAATCTTCTGGAATATAAGCAAGTCCAAATCCAGCTCTAACCGCCTCGACGATATCGTAGCTTTCATTAAATATCCATTGACCCTGAATTTTGATTTTTGTTTCTTGACCATCTTTGACAAATTCCCATGCATAAACACTGCCTTGGGTTGTTAAACGAAAGCCAATACATTGATGACTCAATAAATCTTTCGGTGTTTGTGGAATTCCATATTTTTCAAAATATGCCGGAGTTGCTATGACCACCATTTTGACATCTGGGCTTATACGTACTGCAATCATGCCATCAGCTACGCGGCTTCCGAAACGAACCCCTGCATCAAACCGCTCTGCAACAATATCGACCATTCCACTATTGGCAGTTAGTTCAACTTGTACATCTGGATACTCACCTGCAATCTTTTTAAGTTTTGGAATCAATACTTCCCGTATTGCATGACTACTGGCATTAATCCGAACCGTGCCGGCAGGTTGGTCTCGAAATGAAGTTAATAGAGATAATTCATTATCAATCTGATCGAAGCTGGCACTAATGGTTTGTTTCAACCTTTCACCTGCTGCTGTTGGTGAAACACTACGGGTGGTTCGAGTCAAAAGTAACATGCCTAATCGCTCTTCTAAACCGCGAATGGTATGGCTTAGAGCAGATTGTGAAATTCCCATTTTCCCAGCAGCCTTAGTAAAACTACCCTCGCGAGCCACCATGAGAAAGGCATAAAGATCATTATAGTTTTCTTTATTTATCATCTGCTTTATCTCTTATTCAGGGTCAATCTCATTATAGAGCATAAAACCATTCATGAATATTGCTCATAAGTCCATGTTTGTTTTTTAGACTAATTATTAAAAAGAAGATTCGTTAAAATCCATATCAAGCAGTAAACATGAAGATTTAAATAAACTGAGGCGATTATTATGAGTCATTTTTATTATTGTAAAAAATTAATAAATTCCACTCATATCTTTACGTTAAAGAATAAATAGTTTCATCGCATTTATGTGCTTGTTTCTTAAAGAAGTGAGGTAATTTGATATGGCTAATCATAAGTTTTTTAAAGGCTTAGTCAGCCTATGTGTTTTGTTCTCAGTTACTTCCGCCTCTTATGCAATAAAGCCTCAAGGTAAAAATCAACAAAGGGTATCGATGATGAAAATCCGTATTGATATTGATGGAACACAGCAACCGTTATTTGCCACATTAGCCATGACACCTACTGTTCAAGATTTTATCAAACAGCTTCCACTGACATTAACACTTAAAGATTATGACTCTACTGAAAAAATAGCCGATCTACCCGCCAAGCTAACTACGCAGAATGCGCCTCATGGTTATGCGGGCAAGGCTGGTGATCTTACCTATTATGCTCCGTGGGGCAATCTGGCTTTTTTCTATAAAGATTCTCATGTTGGCTATGCCAATGGTCTCATTTTTCTTGGGAAACTGGATGCCATTCCTCAACAATTTAAGCAGAACCAACCGATCAAAATTTCAATTTCTCAAATGAAATAAGCGTGAATTAATCTCCCCCTTTAAATGGTTTTATTGAGGTATCTATGACTACATCTCCCTTGTTTAAAAAGCTTAAAACCCATACGGCGGCTGCAATTTGTGCAGCAACTATTGGTCTATTTTCTTCAACTTCTGGTATGGCGGCCGATATGTCTAATAGTGCAAATAACTTCTATCAAAGTCAGCAAGTGACTATTCAAAAGGTGACTTTTAAAAATCAATACAATATGGATATTGTCGGCAATCTGGTTATTCCCAAAAAACTGAATAAAAAGGTTAAAGCCCCTGCGATTGTAATTGGTCACCCTATGGGTGCTGTCAAAGAACAAAGCTCTATGCTTTATGCACAAAAACTGGCTGAACAGGGTTTTGTAACCTTAGCAATTGATCAATCATTTTGGGGTGAAAGCTCGGGCCAACCAAGAAATGTGGTTGCACCAGACATTTATGCAGAAGCGTTTAGTGCCGCTGTAGATTATTTGGGAACACAATCCTTTATTGATCGTGAACATATTGGCGCTCTGGGCATTTGTGGAAGTGGAAGTTTTGTCATTAGTGCAGCAAAAATTGATCCGCGTATGAAAGCGATAGCAACTGTCAGCATGTATGATATGGGCGCAGCAAACCGCAATGGCTTACGTCACTCACAAACCCTAGAACAAAGAAAGCAAATTATTGCAGAAGCCGCTGCACAGCGTTATGTTGAATTTAAAGGTGGTGAAACCAAATATACCAGCGGAACTACGCATGAGCTAACAGCAGATACACACCCTATTCAACGTGAATTTTACGACTTTTATCGTACTCCACGTGGAGAATATACGCCTAAAGGCTCATCGAGAGAGCTTACAACTCACCCAACGCTCACAAGTAATGTCAAATTTTTAAACTTCTATCCATTTAACGACATTGAAACGATTTCACCACGTCCGATGTTGTTTATTACAGGTGATCAGGCTCATTCAAAGGAGTTTAGTGAAGAAGCTTATAAACTCACAGGCCAACCTAAAGAACTTTACTACGTTAAAGGTGCTGGACATGTCGATTTATATGATCGCGTCGATCTCATTCCATTTGATAAATTGAACAGTTTCTTTAAACAGAACTTGAAGTAAAAAAAGTGATAGAGGCTCGATGGGGCCTCTATTTTTTAAACTAACTTAATGAAACTCTTGCACCAAACTATTAATGTGCGCCACAGCAGCAGTCCGATTTTCAACGCAAAGTTTTTCAAAAACATGCTCTAAATGCTTGTTTACCGTCCGTGGACTCAGCTCCAAAATTTCTGCAATATCCTTATTGGTTTTCCCTAACAACAACCAGTGCATGACTTCTGCTTCACGCTGAGTCAATTGTGGGCAATATTTCAAAATATCAGCCATTTCCAAAGCTGGCGTAGATGTCTTGATCTGTATGAGATAGTTTTTTGCCACACTTGATTCAGTTTCCCACGGCGTAAGCAATAAAAGCTGTAATTGTTGAGATGGCGTTGAATAAGAACAGCTGGTTAATTTTTTGGGGTCTTTTTCATGCTCTAAGTCTGAAAACCAAGCTTTTAAGCCTGCTTCAAAACCGTCTAATTCAGGTAAATATTGATTCAGTAGATCACTGGCTTTTTGAGTTTTCCACACAATTTTACCGTGAACATCTAGCGCAAGAATAGCTGTTTCCGTTGCATCAATCACCTGTTTTTGTTGCTGCAATAGTTTGGCATGTGCCAAATGTGTTTTTACCCTTGCTAATACTTCTTCAATATTCAGTGGTTTGGTTACATAGTCCACCCCACCGACCTGAAAACCACGCACAATATGCTCTGTCTCAGACAAACCGGTCATAAAAATGACGGGAATAAACTGCGTAATTGGACTCGCTTTAAGCTGTATACAACTTTCAAAACCGTCCATATGTGGCATATTGCCATCAAGCAAAATCATATCCGGTAAGCATCGGTGTGCAATTTCAATGGCACTCAACCCATCGGTTGTGACAAGCACGCGATAACCTGCCTGATCGAGACTTTCATGTAGCAAGCCTAAATTTTCCGGCACATCATCCACAATCAGAATAACAGCCTGCTCGTTTGGCGAAGCTTGCTGAAAAGAAACATGTTGCGTACTCATTGCTTATCCTGAATTAATCGTTGCGCGTGTTTTAAATCAAACTTTTGAATAGCGTGTTCAAGCTGTTCCCATAACTCGTTATGCTCTGGAAAATTTTGACGGCATTGCTTTAAAGTCTGTTGAATTCCACGAATATAACCTTGTCCAATTAAATCATTTAACTGTTGCAAGCTTTGCGGTAAATCAAGCAAATCATGATTTTCTGGTTGTTTGAGTGGCGTATGAACAGCACTTTGCTCTTGCTTAAACACGTTTATATCAAGTGGTTGAACTTCATTATTTTCAAGTAGTGCATCTGATTTGGAATCAATCCATACCAAACCTAATTTGTCCCCAATTTTACTCAGCAATAAATTGAGATCGATTGGTTTTAGCATAAAGTCTTCACTTAAGACTGCATCTTGTGGATTGACTTCACGCTCGCCCGCATTCGCTGAAATAATTAAGATCGGCACATTGGTAATATTATTCTGACGTAATAATCGCGCTGTTTCCCACCCGCCCATTAAAGGCATATTTAAATCCATCAAAATCAGATTAGGCTGGAAAATAGGTACACGTCTTAAACAGTCAATGCCCGACTCGGCTTCTTCAATTATAAATCCTAAAGGTTTTAGAAAATTAGCCACTAAACCTCGGTCTACCGCTTCATTATCGACAACCAAAATTCGTTTTCGCTCGCCTTGATAGCCTGTAATCTGGTTAGAGTAAACATTTGAAATTGGATGTACCAACTCTTTTGAAGGTAAATAAAACTTAATCTTAAATTGTGAACCCTGATTGAGCTGACTAGTCACAGATAACTGCCCACCGAGTAAATCGACCAATAATTTTACAATTGGTAGTCCAAGTCCTGTTCCGGTAAATCCGCCTTGAACCACATTGCTACCTCGTTCAAACGGGTTAAAGATACGCTCTAAATCAGCCTCAGCAATACCACAGCCGGTATCTCTAATTTCAAAATAAGCTGTTTGAAAACGGTACTCGACTTTTAAAGTAATTGTACCACTCGTCGTAAACTTTAAAGCATTGCCCAGTAAATTGATGAGCACTTGCTCTAGGCGTTTTTTGTCAGTACGGACATAGTGCGGTAAGTTCTCTCCAATTTCATAAACAAACTGTAAATTCTTCTGTTCAAACTGTGGCTGAAACATTTGAATAATCTGTTCTATAAAATTTGGAAAATGAACGTCCACTACATTTAAAGAAATTTTACCGGTTTCAATTCGTGCTAAATCTAGTAAACCATCAATGAGTGAAGTCAGATGCTGCCCACTACGGCTAATCACCCCGAGCGCCATTTTGCCTTGTTCTGAAAGCTGCTCTTGTTTTTGAAGCAATTGGCTATAGCCCAAAATACTATTTAAAGGGGTTCTTAGTTCGTGGCTAATACCAATGACATAACGGCTTTTTGCGTCATTTGCCCGCTCTGCTGAAATTCTGGCATCTTGCAGGTCTTTTGAGGTGACTTCATGAGCAGCAATTTCATCAAACAATAAAGCCGTTTGTTGATGCGTCTCAATTTCGGCATTACGACGGCTTTCATCGTTTAATACGAGCCACCAAGCAGCAACGCTCATCAATAAAAATAAAATGGTGTAAATTTTAACAAATAGCGTAAATAGCTGAGGAACGGCTGCCGCATTAATGGTTTCTAAATAGGTTTTTTCTTGGATATAAACCAGACTCAAACTCACAGCCAAAACAATAGACAGCCCCAGAGTCAGTAATAAATATAAACTGACCCTGCTATTTAAACGGCTGGCCCAACGTTCTGGTAAATAGTGCCAAATGGCTTTTTTGAGTTGTACTGACCAACGTGCATCAGGTTTACATAAATCGTGACAGCGTGCTTCAAGTGAACAGCATAGAGAGCAAATCGTACCATTATAGGCTGGACAGCCTGCCATATCGGCAAGTTCATAGTCCCGTTCACATACCACACAGTTAGCAACCGAAGTCGCCTGAATTTTTTCAGGCTGACGTGCAATGTAATATTTGCCTTTAGTTAGGTAAGCAATAATAGGAACGCATAACACCGCACTCCCCAAAGCAATGAAACTCGCCAATCCTTTTGCCATGAGTCCAAAAAAGCCCAAATAACTGAGCATCGATAACACTGAAGCAATCAGTAAAGCACCCACACCTACGGGGTTAATGTCATATAAATAAGCACGGCGAAATTCAATTCCCTTTGGGCTTAAACCTAAAGGTTTACAGATAATTAAATCGGCAACAACGGCACCAATCCATGCCAAAGCGATATTGCTATATAGCCCCAAAATACGTTCAACCGCATGGCTAATCCCCATTTCCATCAAAACAATGGCGATAAAAACGTTAAAAAGAAGCCAGACAATTCGCCCCGGATGGCTATGAGTTAAACGAGCAAAAAAGTTTGACCATGCCAATGAGCCAGCGTAGGCATTGGTCATATTAATTTTAATTTGCGCCACGCAAACTAGTGCTAATGTGAGAATTAAAGCAAGTTGAGGATTTGGAATAAATTGTTGATAGGCAACCCAATACAGATAAGTTGGATTGTCTAGTTCAGAGACAGGAATAAACAGCTGAAAAGCCAACACCATCAGCAGCATGCCCATCAATACTTTTAGGAATCCAAAAATAATCCAAGATGGACCACCTAAAAAAACGGCAAAACGCCATGCGGTTCTGTTTTTTTCTTGTTGCGGCAAAAAGCGTAGATAGTCGGCTTGCTCACCAATTTGGATCACAAATGAAAAAATAAGAGTGCACGCCGCACCAAAGTAATACAAATTAAAATCGGTCGAGTTTGAAACCGCCCCAACAAAATGCAGGCTACTACTTAAAATTTGTGGCTGTTTCCAAAGTACAAAAAACCACGGTAATAACAGTAATAAGAGCCAGATTGGTTGTGTGATCGCCTGAACTTTATTAATAAAACCAATGCCTTTGACCACTAAAGGCAAAATTACTAAGGCAGAAATTAAGTAACCAATAACTTGTGGAATGCCTAAAGCTAGCTCAAGTGCCATCGCCATAATTGCGGCTTCAAACGCAAGCAAAATAAAGGTAAAGCTGGCATAAATTAGAGATGTAATGGTCGAGCCAATGTAGCCAAAACCTGCACCACGAGTAAGCAAATCGACGTCTACATTATATTTTGCGGCGTAGTAACTAATCGGCCAACTGGTTAAAAATATGATGGTACATACGACAATTGCTGCCCATACTGCATTGCTAAAGCCATACTGCCAAAGCATGGTCGCCCCAATGGCTTCCATAGCCAAAAAGCTAACGGTCGAAATTGCGGTGTTGGTCACAGTCCAAGGTGACCATTTTCTTACTGAGGTAGGTGCATAGCGGAGCGCATAATCTTCGATACTTTCATCGGCCACCCAAATATTATATTCACGGCGTGTTTTGATCACACGTTGTGGCGCTTGTTGGGGGCGTGAAGAATCTGGCATAACACTCATGTTTTGGATGGGGCTGCATTAAACCCAGCAATCCTTATGCCAAAAGTCATTTATCATGGCGATTTTTTCAAATACGCACATATACGCAAAATAACGTATTTTCAATTTTTCCCAAAAATCACACACTCAAAAACATCAAAAAACAATGATCAATATTTGTGTTGATTGACCGAAAATGATTGGGAGATTGATGTTATGAGTGTATCTGAACATCCAAATCTGGACACTGTGCAAGGTACAGATTCACAAAAAGCAGTGAATGAAACCTTAGAAGATTATACTTTACGTTATGCTCCACACAGCTTTCGGCGCTGGAGTCCCAAAGTTGTCGCTATTACTGCTCTTGGTGGTATTGCCTATCTTGCTGACTTTTCTATTGGCGCCAGTATTGGTATGTCTTACGGAACAACCAATGCTGTTTTCTCCATTTTATTTGCAGCGATTATTATCTTCTTAACAGGCATTCCTTTGGCCTACTACGCAGCGCGCTATAACATCGATCTTGACTTGATTACTCGTGGCGCAGGTTTCGGTTACATCGGTTCGGTTCTTACCAGTATCATTTTCGCCAGTTTCACATTTATTTTCTTTGCCCTTGAAGGTTCAATCATGGCGCAAGGGTTACTACTCGGTTTAGGCATTCCGCTTTGGGCAGGTTATCTCATCTCAACCATTATGGTGATTCCACTCGTCATTTACGGCATGAAAGCCTTGAGTAAATTACAAGTTTGGACCACTCCACTTTGGCTCATTCTGATGATTGGTCCTGTGGCCTACCTGATTTATCAAGAACCAACCTTAGTTAGCCAATTTGCTACTTTTACAGGTAAAGAAGGTTTTGCAACCGTAGACATGGCCGCAATCATGTTAGGTGCTGGTATTTGTTTATCGCTCATCATGCAAATTGGTGAGCAAATTGATTACTTACGTTTCATGCCTGCTAAAACAAAAGAAAATAGCAAAGCATGGTGGGCTGCGGTTATTTCAGCGGGTCCGGGTTGGGTGATTTTAGGCGCAATTAAACAAATTATTGGGGCATTTTTAGGGTTCTATTTACTTACTAAAATACCGGGCGTAAACAGCACTGAACCTGTTCAACAATTTAATGCAGCGTTTCATGACATGCTTCCAGGCTGGGCAGCTTTAACACTTGCAGTGATTTTGGTGGTTATTTCTCAAATTAAAATTAATGTGACCAATGCTTACTCTGGTTCACTTGCATGGACAAGTGCCTACACACGTATTAGCAAACATTATCCGGGACGTATTGTGTTTGTGATGGTGAACTTGGCAATTGCGCTTGCTTTAATGGAAGGCAACATGTTTGCGGTACTGGGTAAAATCTTAGGGTTTTATTCAAACTTTGCGATTGCATGGGTTGTGGTTGTTGCAACAGATATTTCAATCAACAAATATGTTTTAAAACTTTCACCGAAAGAACCAGAATATCGCCGTGACATGCTCTACAACGTAAACCCTGTCGGTATGGTTGCGTTCCTTGTATCAGCAGGCTTATCGATTGCAGCATTCTTCGGCTTACTTGGTAGTTTCTTGGCGCCTTACTCACCGCTTATCGCACTTGTACTTGCTTTTGTCTTAACTCCAGTCATGGGCTTATTAACCAAAGGAAAATACTACATCAAGTCACACGATGACGGTATTAAAGAACCACGTTACGATGCTGAAGGTACACCAGTTGCAACGGTTTACCACTGCCGCGTATGTGAGCAAGGTTACGAGCGCCCAGATATTATGTTCTCTCACAAACATAACGGCACGATCTGTTCTTTATGTAAAACACTCGACGCTTAAATACTCTCGAAACTAAAAAAGAAGCTTTAAAGCTTCTTTTTTATATCTGCTGATTCTTAGCCAATCGGAAATAAACGTTCAGGCACTACATCTTTCATCACAATGGTTGAGATGAGTCGTTGCACACTTGGAATAGCAGATAATTTTTCATCATACAAACGCTGAAAAGCCGGCAAATCTTTAGCGACCACATGTAGTAAATAATCTGGTTCACCAAACAAGCGCTGAGCCTGAATAATTTGCGGGATATCAATTACGGCATTTTCAAACTTCTCGACTGCCTGTTTATCCCCTTCTTTAAGCGTAATAAAAACAATCGCTGAAAATTCAAATCCCACTAAGTTTGGGTCGAGTTCTGCCCGATAGCCTTTGATGGCGCCCGACTCTTCTAAAGCCTTCACTCGTCTGTGACAAGGTGAAATGCTCAAACCTACTTTTTCTGCCAATTCAGTAATAGATAATCGGCCATTTAATTGCAATTCAGCAAGAATCTTTTTATCTGTGCGATCCATTTAGAAAAATTTACCCCAAATGAGTGTGATATGAGCAAACATTTAAAAGCACATTCTAAATACATGAGCATATTATTTTCAACAAGCTCGAATAAATAGGGATTTTTTCTAAACCACGAGCGAAACCTTTGGAAAATAGTTTGCCGAGATAAGCATATGGCTTTTAACATTTTTATTGCATTTTGGAGTGTCTCCATTCTTTTTATTATTACTCCAGGGGCAGACTGGGCCTATGCTATTTCGGCAGGAATTAAGGGCAAAGTCGTCGTACCGGCTGTCGCAGGTATGCTATTTGGGCACTTTATTACGATTTTATTGGTAGCGGCTGGTGTTGGTTTGCTTGTAGCAAATAATCCAACGGCCCTCATGATCCTAACAATTGCAGGTTCTGCTTATTTGTTATGGATGGGAATAAACTTATTACTTACCCCTCCTACTCCGAATGAGTCTAGTTCTGAAAAGGCTCAGTCATGGTTGAGCTGGGCAACTAAAGGCGTTTACGTGAGTGGATTAAACCCGAAAGTTTTTTTGCTCTTTTTAGCCCTGCTTCCTCAGTTTATTGACACTACTGCTTCATGGTCAGTGACAACACAAATTCTTGCCTTTGGTGTTGTTCACATGATTAGCTGCGCGATAATTTACTTAATGGTGGGTTATGGTTCAGAGGCTATTTTGAAAACCAGACCACAAGCAGCACAGTTAGTCGGCCGTTTTTCAGGTGGCTTGATGGTTGTTATCGCAACATGTTTATTGATTGGGCAAATTTAAAAGTCATTCAACAAAAGTTACTGGCCTCCATTTCAGGTCAGTAACTTAAATAGTAAAATATAAGAAAAATTTATCTCATTCGTTTGAGGTTATAAGTCACCACTCCCCAAATCACCAGTTCTTGCCCCTCTTCAATATAAATATTTTGATAATCAGGATTTTCCGCTTTTAGCCAAACTTTAGGTGGTTGAAATTGACTATCAATCATTAAGCGCTTAACAGTAAAATCATTGTCGATGAGTGCAATCACAATATCACCCGATTTAGCGGGAATACTACGGTCCACAATAAGCGGATCATTAATATCAATTCCAGCGTCTAGCATGGATAAAGAATTGGCTTTGACAATGAAGGTAGCATTTTCATTTCTAATTAAATATTCATTTAAATCGAGTGCTTGCTCAATATCATCTTGTGCAGGCGAAGGAAAACCTGCCGCAACACGTTCTGTTGCCAAAGGAATGTGGTAAATTTTATCGTTATTCGGGTGGACCTGTTGAACATTAAGTTTTGAGTTAAAGTCGGTTAAATTATTGGTTTTGACATTATTCAGTAACCAATTTTTGATAAAGTTAACTTGAGACTCGGGAACACGAATGACTTTGGTGGGTTCATTGAACTGTGCTTTACGTCCGGCATTTTCTCGTACACCGCCATGCTCGAACTCTTTCTTCTTTGGCATATTGCCTCCCTTTTCACTGTTCAAATCCTACACAAACAATGTAACTTGAAAAAGTTACATTTTCAAGTTGACGAAATATTTTTTTTGCATAACAATAAATCTCATGATCAGATTTTAATCCATTTTGCTTTTAACAGGGATGTTTTGAGCGAAATGGCAATTTGAAGAAAATCAAAACCTATTTTGAAATAGTCTTTATCGCTGACTGTTTTTGATTTTTATCAAATGAGATTCTGAACACTTAACATTCTGGTTAAATTCAGTTTTTGGTATGGAGACATGCGAAATGAAAAATCAACGTGATGCGGTTTTAGGTTATGCAAATGAGCAACATGCTTATTATATCCGCCTCATTGAAAATGATGCGGTTTTAGGTGAAAGCTATGGATTATTCTGTGAAAATCCAGATAGTGAAGCAGCCGAAAGTATTATGACGACACTATTTTTAAAAAAATCTTTTTGGTTAAACGGTTCTGAGTACATTGATATTGTAAAAGGACTACAACTGCTCCCACAGTAAAGTAAATAAATTTAAAAAAGAAGGAGGCAAAAGCCTCCTTCTTTTTTTAAAACATTATGCTTAAGACGTAAAACGTCCAGAAGCATCACGTTTTTGATTACGAGAGTTTTGACCACGACCATCATAATCATCGTCATCACGGCTGCGACCTCGGCCTCGACCACCTGAGCGGCCACCGCGATCGTCATCATCATCGTCATCACGACTGCGGCTACGGCCTCGACCACCTGAACGGCTGCCGCGATCGTCATCATCATCGTCATCACGACTGCGGCTATGGCCTCGACCACCTGAATGGCTGCCGCGATCGTCATCATCATCGTCGTCACGACTGCGGCTACGGCCTCGACCACCTGAACGGCTGCCGCGCTCGTCATCATCATCGTCGTCACGACTGCGGCTACGGCCTCGACCACCTGAACGGCTGCCGCGATCGTCATCATCATCGTCATCACGACTGCGGCCTCGGCCTCGACCACCTGAGCGGCTACCGCGATCGTCATCATCATCGTCATCACGACTGCGGCCACGGCCTCGACCACCTGAGCGGCTACCGCGATCGTCATCATCATCGTCGTCACGGCTGCGACCGCGTCCTCGGCCACCTGAACGGCTGCCACGATCGTCATCATCGTCGTCATCACGACTGCGGCCACGGCCTCGGCCACCAGAACGGCTACCGCGATCTTCATCATCATCGTCATCACGACTGCGGCCACGGCCTCGACCACCTGAACGGCTACCGCGATCGTCATCATCATCGTCGTCACGGCTGCGACCGCGTCCTCGGCCACCTGAACGGCCACGATCGTCATCATCGTCGTCATCACGGCTACGACCTCGACCTCGTCCGCTAGAACGGCTACCGCGATCGTCATCATCATCGTCGTCACGGCTGCGGCCACGGCCTCGGCCACCTGAACGGCCGCGATCGTCATCATCATCGTCATCATCACGGCTGCGACCTCGGCCTCGGCCACCTGAACGGCTACCGCGATCGTCATCATCATCGTCATCACGGCTACGACCGCGACCTCGACCACCTGAACGGCTACCGCGATCATCATCATCATCATCATCGTCATCACGACTGCGGCCACGGCCTCGGCCACCTGAACGGCTACCGCGATCGTCATCATCGTCGTCATCATCACGGCTACGACCTCGGCCTCGACCACCTGAGCGGCTACCGCGATTGTCATCATCATCGTCATCACGGCTGCGGCCACGTCCTCGGCCACCTGAACGGCTACCGCGATCATCGTCATCGTCGTCATCATCGCGACTACGACCGCGACCACCATTTCTATGGCTTAAGGCACCCGCTTCACGAGCTTCCTCAGATGTAAATTCATGTGCATTACCGCTAGCATGCGCTGCTCGGCCAGCTTCACGAGCTTCTTCAGAGGTAAATTCATGCGCATTACCACTGGCATGGGCTGCTCGCCCACCTTTGCTGGCTATTTCTCTGACTCTTTCAGGATCCATACTTGCAAATCCACGATTTGAAGTACCTGTACTATTGTTATCATCATCTTCATATCTAGTATTAGCCATAGTTATATCTTCCTATATTTAATTATAGTCACTACCGCTTTTGATTAACGGATTTAATTAAGATAGAAGATCTATAATATTTTCCTACCGATGCTGTGTATCAATCAATTTAAATGTATATAAAATGAAAGAGTAAAAATTTTATAACTTCATTATTTAAATAAGAATTTATACATTTTACTTTTCTTCATATTTTACTCTTTAAATAATTAGATCACTTATTATTACTTAACTGAACATTACAATATATTTTTACAAACAGATTTAAAATATTTATACAAACAACAAAACAACCCATCTATAAACAAAAAGTAAAATAATGAAACATACCTAATTAAATAAACACAGATGAAAACACTTATTTTCAATAAAAAACAATAATATATATCATTACATTTTTAAATTAAATTTACTTGAGAGATTAATATTAATATTTAAAACTGATTTTATTAAGACAATTTGAGTAGTTTAGCCATGCAATTAAAAGATCAAGAGTCAACACTACAATACATCCATATTTCTATTCCCGAAATTCTATTAGGTCATATTAAATCTAAGAATTCATGGCAAAATTATGATCAAGAATGGAGTTATAGATTAGATCCCCCACATGCAAGCCATCCCTTCCAAAGAGACTTATACATTATTAAATCAAAAGATATGAAACAAGAAGATATAAAATTATTGCTTGATAATATTATTATTAAAAATAATAAAGAGACACAAAATATTGAAGGTGCTAAAAAAATTATTAAAGAAATTTTAGACTTATCCAATAATATACCTATTGAAAATTGGCTAGAAGATACAGGCAATAGATCTATTATTAAAAGTATGATTGATAAGAACAAAATCAAATTAATGGATATTATTTAACTTTTAAATATAAAATATTTTTTTACATCCTTATAAATAAAATAACAAAGGCAACTTATTAAAAAATTCATTTTACTCATATTTACGTAGTAACAGCGCACTATTTATAAATTAGATATTTAACTGAGGTATTTGACGTATGGAAAACTCAACAAATCAGTATCCAACATCCGCACCTGCACAAGTTCAATCTCATCAACCAGGCGATCAGGAAAAAATGCATCCTGAACCTGAAATTATAAAAAGTTCTCATAAAGGTAGCGATAAGTTAAAAGATAAAGTTGCCGTTATTAGTGGTGGCGATAGTGGTATAGGTCGTTCTGTCGCAGTATTGTTTGCCCGGGAAGGTGCCGATATTGCAATCCTTTATCTTGAAGAAGACGAGGATGCCGAAATCACTAAACAACTCGTTGAAAGAGAAGGACAACATTGTCTTTTATTAAAAGGTGATATTTCTGACCCAGATGTTGCAAAACTCGATATTGATAAAGTTCTACAACAGTACGGCAAAATTAATATTTTAGTGAATAATGCCGGTGTGCAATATCAACAAAAGGAAATTGAAAGTATTAGTAATGAGCAGTTAGAAAAGACATTTAAAACTAATATCTTTCCAATGTTTTATCTTACTAAAGAAGCTATTCCTTATATGGAAGAAGGCGACAGTATTATTAACACGACCAGTATTACCAGCTATCAAGGTCATGATGAGCTGATCGATTACGCAAGTACTAAAGGTGCTATTACTACTTTTACGCGCAGCTTATCGAACAATTTAATGAAACAGAAAAAAGGTATACGCGTAAATGGTGTAGCACCCGGCCCTATCTGGACACCTTTAATTCCAAGTAGTTTTGATGCAGAAACCGTTGCAGAATTTGGTAAAGATACGCCAATGGGAAGAATGGGACAACCAAGTGAAGTTGCGCCTGCTTATCTTTTCCTTGCCTCAGATGATGCAAGTTATATTACAGGTCAGGTGATTCATGTAAACGGTGGTCAAATCGTTAATGGCTAATCATTAAGATATAAAAAAGCCCTGAAAGTTAAAGCTTTCAGGGCTTTTTTTTTATTTGTTAAGCTGGTACATGAGCAGCTATTTGTTCTCGTGACCAAATACGATGAGCCATAATCAAGTTTTTGAATTTTTCAGCAATTTGCTGGAATTCATTTTCAACTAAGGTACCTTCATCGGCAACTAAACCTAGGGGTTCAAGTAAATCAGATTTATTTCCTAAAAATGCAATTGGTTTTAAATGTTTATAAGCTTCGAGTACATAGTGGCGCGCTACGCCATCTTGCATAACAGCATTTAAGTTATCGCCATCAGGAATGATTACCGCGTCATAAGCAATTGACGGTTCAGCCATTTGCATACCATCAGCCACAATAATGTTGTCTTTATGATCTTTTACTGGAGCCAAGCTCGGCGCTAGTAAATGAACAACCGCACCTTCTTTAATCGCCCAATTTTTAATAGCTTCAAGTGTATCTGACTTCACAAGGTTATGAATAAGTACAGCAACTTTTCGGCCTTGAATATCTTCTGGTGGGAAAGCCAAGAAAGATAATTTAGCCGATTTTTCAACTGCGGTTTTCTTATAATCTAGAGTTAAATCAGGAACTTCAATTCCTAAATTAGCGCCTACTTGTCGAGCTAAGTCGAGATCGATATTTGCCAAAATTTGTTGAACTTGGCGCTCACGGATGTGTTTTCTTTGTACTTTACTTAATTCAAAAGTATAGGCATCGACCACATGCTTTTGCTCATGAGGCGCAAGGCTCTTGTAGTAAAGGCGCGGTTGTGAAAAATGATCGGAAAAGGTTTCACTTCTTTGACGAAGTTTGTGTCCGCTAATCTGTTCAGGATAGCTTTCAAAACCACCATTTGAAGCAGCGGGTGGCGTTTCTGCTGGCCAATCATTATCAATTGAGTTTGGTTGATAGGAAGCCTGCCCTTTGTGAATCGTATGCTGATGGATACCATCACGTTGATTGTTATGGAATGGGCATACTGGTTTATTGATCGGAATTTGATGGAAGTTCGGTCCACCCAAACGACTTAACTGTGTATCGGTGTACGAAAATAGACGTGCTTGTAGAAGTGGATCATTTGTAAAATCAATTCCTGGCACAATGTGTCCTGGACAGAAAGCCACCTGCTCTGTTTCTGCAAAGAAATTATCTACATTTCTATTTAAAACAAATCGGCCAATTGGTGTTACTGGAACCAACTCTTCAGGAATAATTTTCGTTGGATCTAACAAATCGAAGTCAAAGTTCATTTCATCTTCTTCTTCGACAATTTGTACACCCAATTCCCATTCAGGATAAACTCCATTCTCAATCGCTTCATAAAGATCTCGACGATGGAAATCTGGATCTTTACCTGCAAGTTTTTGAGCCTCATCCCACACTAAAGCACTTAAACCTTGTTTAGGGGTCCAGTGGAATTTCACAAAATGAGATTTACCTTGGGCATTAATAAGACGGAATGTATGAACACCAAAGCCTTGAATTGAACGTAGATTACGTGGAATAGCACGGTCTGACATTGCCCAAATGACTGCATGTGCTGACTCAGGCACTAAAGACACAAAATCCCAAAAAGTATCATGGGCAGTTGCCCCTGTTGGCATTTCTGTATCTGGTTCAGGTTTTACAGCATGCACGAAGTCTGGAAATTTAATACCATCTTGTACAAAAAACACTGGTGCATTGTTACCGACTAAATCGAAATTACCTTCTTGGGTATAAAATTTAATCGCAAAACCACGAATATCACGAACGGTGTCGGCAGAACCACGTGGTCCCTGCACTGTTGAGAAACGTACAAAAATTGGTGTTTGAATGCTTGGATCTGTTAAAAATCCCGCTTTTGTTAAGCGCTCATTTCCTTCATACGCTTGAAAGTAACCGTGTGCACCTACACCACGCGCATGTACGATACGCTCAGGAATACGTTCATGGTCAAAATGGGTAATTTTCTCTCTTAAAATAAAGTCTTCTAATAGCGTCGAACCACGAATACCCGCTCTTAAGCTATTCTCATTATCCGCTATTTTAACACCTTGGTTTGTAGTTAATGCTTCATTGGTTGCATCGTCTCTGACTGAGTCTAATTGTTCAGTTTTTTGGGTAGTATTGGCTTTATTTGCAGCGTCAGCACCAGCCATTTCACTTGTTTTATTTGTTGATTTAACATTATCAGTCATGTTCATTACCTATGTTTTTAAAGTTAAACGTGGGGTGAATTAAAAAACTTCAAGAGTTAGTTTTGTTAAAGGAACTTAAATATGGAAAAAGGAGTTCAACGTATTTACGAGTGCTCCAAAGTCCAATGCTTTTATGATGTGAATCTGGGGCCAAAAACGGGGTCAGCTTGCAAATTTTTATGGCAAGATCATGTGATTTCTGAACACGCTCTTGGAGTGCATCTAGTTCGCCATCGGAAATATAGCTAAAGAGATAATCTTGAATGCGCTGGCTATTCTTTAATTCCCTGCTATAGGCCAAGAAGTTAGAAGAATGATCACTACCTGCAATCCAGTCATGAATAATTTGACGTTCTACAGGGTTAAATACCCCAAACATTTTTCCATTTTCTTCATTAATCATTCGCCAGAACACACTCTGTTCTGGGTCGGTATTAAATTTAATCCACTTGTGATCAATAAGATGTGTAACCAGCCCTTTAACGTCTTCTGGATTTGATAACCATTGGTTAATCGTTTTACATCCAAACTGTCTAGTTTCGTTATGAATGAGCTGACCCACGAACGCTTTTCTTTTTAAAATTTTAAGGACTAAATCTTCAAGATTTAAATTTTTAATAATTTTTGAAGATGAAACACCATGACCATTAAGCGCAAAACCGCGCTTCAATTTATTAAAGAAAAGTTCTTTATCTCTGTATTTATCGTAAATATTCTCTATAACTTTAATTGCTTTATCTGCATGCCCGTTATCAATGTTATCGATAGTGATGTGCAAATTAAAATATTTAGAATCAATACCCAGTTCCGCAAGCTCATAATTACTGATGAGTAGGTGCAGTGGCAGTTGCTCATAACCTAAATTAAAGCCGACAATTTCAGGAATGAACTCAGGTGGAGCATAACCAAGCGCCAGCTGAATCACGGCATTATGATAATATTCGTCCTCTAAAAGCAGATCAAAACTATCAAGTCCGAGACCACGTAGCAAGTCATCATAGATACAGACATGGTTTGCTTTCGGCTCACCTAGTCCGAGCTCTTCCAAATAAGTAATAATGAGGTCATGAAAAACTGGATCATTCCAGTAGTGAACTGAACTATATAGCCATGCACCATCTACTTTTTTAGTTGGAGAAACCTTAATTAAAAATTCGAATGCCTGACCAACATTCTTAAAATACTCTCTCTCACCCCCGTTTTGTCTACGGTTTAGGTAAGTCTGAAATAATTCACAATTTTCTTTATTATCATTCTCACACCATTGTTTAACCGTATTTATAGTGGCAGGAAAATCAATTTCCTTTTGATCTATTTTATCAATTTCTTCATTAAGAAAATCTTTTGCTTTCTTTTCTTTTTCAAAACTAGAAATATCAGGATCAAGGAAAAAAACAAATAATTCGTAATAGTTTTGTTGATTATCTTGTAATAAGTCTAATAATCTTTCTTTCACTACAACAGGCATTTCTATTCTCCTTTAGTGAGATATAAATTACCATACTTCAGCTAAACTATAATCCCAGTCTATCTTTGTTATATTACGTTATTAAGAAATAATCTATAATTTTAAAATCATTAAATTTCAATTACATAAGAAATAACACAAAATTACATTCTCACCTTTAGAATTATTTAACCATCTGTTTTTATAAAAAATATATAAACAATAAATTTACATTACAGTTGAGTTACTTTAAAAATCATAAAGTTTAAAAAGTTAACAAAAATAAATTAAAAATAATCTTATAACTAAATTAAAAACAGTTTTAAGGAGAAAACCAATGTTTAATTCATGTTGCAAATTACTCGCACAAGAAAAAATTAAAATTGCACTTTTTGAAAGTGCTTCGGCGGGCTATTTAGCTTATCGCTTCTCTTTAAGCCCCTACTCAGGTGATATTCTTATTGGAAGCTTAGTCAGCTATGACTTACGTGTCAAAGAAAATACACTTCATATCTCACCTGAACTTATTGAAAAATATACACCTGAATCGATGCAAGTCACTATAGAGATGATCAAAAAAGGCAAAGAACTCCTACATGCCGATCTTTATATTGCCTGCACAGGCCTCTTAAAAAAAGGAGGTTCTGAGACTAAAGAAAAACCTGTAGGCACCTTTTTTTATTCTATTTATTATAAAAATAATTTTTATAACTTTAGAAGACTATTTAAAGGCCCACCATGTCTTAAAATTAGACAACTTATTTATTGCATTTCTAAAGATATAGAATACATAATATTAGATAATAAAAAATAAATTCATTTTAATAAAAGATAACATATACACATTTAGAAATGACCATAGCATTTATTTAACACCATTTTGCCCAAATGTAATTTTATCTATCTTCATATTAATTATGTTTATTGATAAAAATTACACTTTATAGAAATCAAGGTTTTATTTAGTTTTCAAAGTTACAGTTAAATATAGGGTAACACCCCAAGGCTACACATTAAAAATTTTCATGTTTTAATAAAGCTATCTGAAGCTCTCAGATAAAACACACATCATAAATGATATGAGGTAATTAAAGATGAGCACTACTAATAATCAAAGCAATCAACGCGATAATCAACAGCAACAACAACAGCAAAATGACAACCGTAACAATCAGCAACAGCCAAACGGCAATCAACAGCAACAAAACAATCAGCAGCAACAACAGCAAAATGACAATCGCCGCCAACAACAAGGCTCGAATCAAAAAGATTCAGGCCAACAAAACTCAAATAACAATAATCAGCAACGCTAATCCGATGCTGACTTAAATGTCATTTGATGCGGTCATTCATTTTATTTAGGAAGGTGCCCTCACCTTCCTAAATTTACCATAAGCATAAAATTAAATAATAGATGAGGAAAAACTGATGACAGATCAAAATAGCGATCACGCACGACTGCCAGCCGGCGACCATAATTATTCTGACACTTATTGGCGCGAAAGTTACCTTACTCGTCCTTATTATCAAGAAGCTCAGCTTACTACTCCCGATCTCGATTATGACCGAGACTTTTCGACAGCCTATGAATTAGGTCATCGTGCACGTGCTGAATCGGAACAAGGCACTCAGTTTGAAGATGTCGAAGGCGGTTTGGAACAAAAATGGGAAGAACTCAAAGCTGAATCTCGTTTAAAATGGGAACATGCTAAACAAGCAATTAAAGATGCATGGAATGGAAGATAAGTTGTTTTTATAACATTCTCTTTTGGTCCAAAACTAAGAGCCTACTTCCGATTGGCCCTCGGAAATAGGCTCTTTTTTATATATCACTATTTAACTTTCTTTTTTCTTAAAATATTCAATAATTTCTTCTCCATTATTAACTGGTTTTACCGGAGAAGAATGTGTTTCTTCATAGGCGTAGTCAGGTAAAGCAACTTTAGTTTGAATAGGCGGTAATTTTTCCTGCCCGCCTGTAGTAATTCTTTCAATAAAACCTGCAAGCCACAGTACAAATTCTTGTGTATTTTTGCTCTTTGGAATAAGGCTTAAATCCAATTTAATTTTAGATTCTTGCAAGGGTTTAATCAGTAATTCAGCAAAATCAATGTAATTGTATAAAAGCTTAAGCTTTGTCCCCTTAAGCTCATGTCTGAGTTCTATCATCAAATTGTTAAGATCCTCCATAGGCTCATCTGTAAAGCCTTTTTTTTCTTTAACATTTTGATAGATTCTCTCAGCTATTCTTAAGTACTGGGGCATATCCTTACCTTTATAAAACTCTCATCATTAAAATGAATTTTGGATGAATATAAGTAATTTATTGTGTTTATTTTATTAATTTTTTGAAACTATAATTTAATAGCGAAACAATTCAGTAACAACAAATTATTCAAAAGATAATATCAACCTAATTCATTGATTAATTTTATATTTTCATATAATTATGTTTTTTATTGTGTTACATATTTTATAGAAATTAACGATAAGAAAACTCACGTAAAAGTGAGTTTTCTTAGATGAAATAATTATGAGTTTTTATCCATTTGTTGAGGAACGGTCGGATCATTAGAGCCATGTGTTCCATCATCATCTGTTGAATGTCGATCTTGGCAAGCGCTCATACCCATCGCGATTGCAAATACTGTACTCACTGCCCAAAAAATTCTTAACATTGAGATCACCATGATTAATCTTAAAATGTAAGCTTATGAATAACATTATCTTCTGTTGACCTACCGCAGTGGTTCTCTTAACTTTTGTAGATTATGCAAGCTTTTGTAAAAATCAAACTTAAATAAATGATCAAAAAATATCATTCTTGCAATTGATATTTTAATTAAATTTTGGCATTAGCTAATTATTTCAGTTTGTCATATTCATGAAAGTAAAATTATTCATCCTTTCCGAGTTTGTGTCTTATTAAGTCAATGATTACAAACAATATATAAATTAACAATTAATAAATATTTGATATATAAACATTAAAACTCAATTATAAAGATTAGGTATAATAATTAATCAAACCTTTAAATACCAAATAATCAGTTATTTTATTAATCAAAATTTAAAAATATTAATATTTGTTTATATAAACCAATCTTTTATTTTTGCAATTGACCCGCTTTAACGCTCAGCTTATGATGCTCCCGCTGACCTATTTTGTCAGTCGGTTTTAGCAGACCGTCTACCTAAGTGCACTAAAAACACGTTTTTTGGTGTGGAGCCCCTCGTGCCTTTGACGGAGGAACGGGAGTGGGACACCTTCGGGTGTGCTGGTTTCTTAGGTATCAGTCTGCTAACCCTCTTTCGTTTCACCACCATAATTAATAGCAGTGATTGGGCGTAACTTCTTTTATCAAGGAGTCTCTAATGACTATTATTTTATATCATTTTATTTTTCTTCATCTTTATTATCTTATCGTTCAGCTTAAAACACTTTTAAAGAATTCTTGCCATCTTTTCACCTATCCAAACTTTTATCTTTATACGGAAAAAATCTCCAGATTTAACGCCAATTAAAGATTAGAACATCTCTATACCAAATCGAACGATAACAACAACCAACTAAGAGCAATTATGATGTTTTTTTTATATCGTATTGTTTTAATGTGCACCCTATTAATAAGTTCTATAAGTTTATTAGGTTGCAGATCTATCAGTAAAAATGAATTTAACAGACATTGTGTTTGGGCAGGACGTGCACTTTCACAATGCAACTGTATTTATAACTCTTTAGAAGAACATTATTCGCCACAATTTGTAGAAAACTTACCTAAAGTAAGCTTACAAAATATTGATGCGGATATGCACTTTGTGGAAACGATGAATGAAACCATGCACCAATGTCAGTTAAGTGCCAGAAAAAACTTAATTAACTAATCTTTGCCTGTTCTACCAAGAAATCTAAAAATGCCCTTACGCGTTTAGGAACATATTTGTCATGTCCTATCCAAACAGCATGAAATTCTTCAGAAGCATTGATATTCCAGTCTTCAAGAATTTTAACCAATAGTTTTTGCTCTAGAGCTTTTCGGACTTGGAACTCATTGAGCTGTGCAACGCCAAGACCTGCAAGTGCTAACTGTAAGATTGCTTCTCCATGATTTACTCTCAGCACTTGAGTAGGTGCAAGCGTGATTTCTTGCTCGTCTTTTTTAAAGAACCATGTTTTATTCTGGCGCTGATAACTTACATCTAAAAGCTGATGTTCATAAAGCTCTTCTGGGTGATGCGGACAACCATACTTTTCAATATATGCAGGTGAACAGACGTAATGTTTCTGCGTGCTTCCGAGTGAGCGAGCAACCAAATTTGAGCTTTTTAAAGGCCCTGTCCGAATTGCAACATCAATCCGTTGCTCAACTAAATTAATGACTTCATCACTCAAATGCGCCTCTAATTCAATTTGTGGATAGCACTCGTTAAATAGAGAAATACAAGGCAATAAAAAATGCGTCCAATATGAAAGACTGGTATGAATTCTAATTCGCCCTTGCGGCATATGATTTGCAGTAACTGATTGTTCTAGTTCATCTAAGTTATTGAGTATGTGAATGCCTTGCTCATAAAACTGACATCCTTCACTGGTAAGCTGAAACTGGCGTGTTGAACGGTTAAGCAACCTTACGCCAAGTCTTTTTTCCAACCGAGAAATTAACTTACTGACCGCAGACGGCGTCATGTCACAAGCTCTTGCAACGGCAGAGAAACTTCCAAGCTCGACCACTCGAATAAAAATTGCCAACTCGCCAGACCGATTAATATCAAAATATGACATAACAAAAGCTATTTATGAATTTCATTCACAAATCTTATTCCGCTTATGTCGCTATAACAAGCCAGCAATTTGTTTCAAGATAACTTTAATTCGTTTTAAAGAGTTCACGAGATGAAACTTTATCAACCCGCCCTATTCTCTCTCGTTTTATTTACGAGCTTTGCACAAGCAGAAGTAAAAAAGAGCCAATGGATTACCACTTGGGCAGCCAGCCCCCAAAAAGTCTGGAATAAAGATTTCGTTTTCCCGACCAATATTCCAGATCAAATATCTAATCAGACCATCAAACAAATCAGTCAAATTAGTTTAGGCGGTGAAGCTGTTAGGCTTGTTTTCACAAATCAATATGGGGATCAACCGTTATCTATTGATAAAACTACTGTAGGACTAATCAAAGGAGAAAGTCTTAAATCAAAGAGTGCTTATCCAGTTTATTTTTCTGGAAAACTTAAAGCACAAATTTTACCTAGCAAACAACTGATTAGTGATCCAATCCAATTACCAGTTCCCGATCATGCACAGTTAATGGTAAATACCTTTATCCAAAAACCAACGATCTTTAAAACTTTTCACTGGGATGCTAAACAAACCAGTTGGATTATTGCTGGTAACCAGACCGCGAACTTAAATACACCTAACAGTGCCAAAACAACAACTGCACGGTTATTATTATCGGCTATTGAAGTAAAACCGAAGCATAAAGCACATGTTGTTGCGGTCATTGGAGACTCCATTACCGACGGCGCAACTGCAACTCTAGATGCAAATGCGAGATGGACCGACTTTTTAGCTAAGCGCTTATCTGCACATCAAATAGCGGTTATTAATAGTGGAATTTCAGGGAATCGGTTACTTTCAGATGGTATGGGTGACAGTGCTTTAAAACGTTTAAACAGTGAAGTGTTTCTATACTCAGGTGTTAAAACTTTAATTGTGCTGGTAGGCATTAATGATATTTCATGGCCCGGTACAGCTTTTGCACCTAAACAACAAATACCATCGTTTGAAACCTTAACTGAAGGTTATAAACGTGTTGTAGATGAAGCACATCGCCAAGGTATTCAAGTAATTGGGACGACGTTACTTCCCTTTTCAGGTGCCTTACCCAACACTCCGCTTGATAACTATTATCAGCCCAACAAAGATGAATTACGTGAGCGTATTAATCACTGGATAAGAACCAGCCATACATTTGACGGCATACTTGATCTTGAGCAAGGCTTAAAAGATTCAAAACATCCCGATCGATTGAATCCGCTTTATGATTCTGGAGATCATTTACATCCTAATGATCGCGGTAATCAACAAATGGCAAATCTGGTTGATGTAAACCAATTACTTCATAAATAAAACGTCCAGATACAGGTAGGAGTTTACTCCCTACCTGCATCAATATTCATTAATTACCCTCTAACTCGGCGGTAAGTTTTGGTGTAATCGGCTGTTTTTCGGCTGCATAACGTCTTAGAACCATGACAGCGAAAAGCGCCAAAATTGCAGGGATTGCGATCATCACAAAATTCATTTTATGTGGCAATTCTAAACCCAATAACAGGCCTGTTAAGATAGGTCCAACAATAGCCCCAATACGACCAACACCAGAGGCACAGCCAATTCCAGTAGAACGCACACTTAATGGATAATATTGTGCAACGTAACTATAAAGAAGAATTGAGGTCCCAATCGTTGCTGCTCCTGCAACAGTCACCAAACCATATAAAACATAGGCTGGTGACTTAAAGCCTAAACCGATTAATGCTAAAACACCCGCTAGCAGCATTCCCATAATTACCGGTTTTAAATGGAATTTATCAGACAAAATACCGCCGCCGATTGAACCGATCATCGCGCCAACATTTAGAGCAAGCAAGAATAAAATACTCTTTCCGAGTGAATACCCTGCTGCAAGCATGAGTTTTGGTAACCAACTACTTAAGGCATACACCATGAGTAAGCACATAAAGAACACGAGCCAAAACATGATTGTATTGAATGCACGGCCTTGTTGAAATAATCCTTTTACAGAACTGCCTGTGGGAACATTATCTTCATTAAGCACTAATTGCGTATTGATGGTTAGGGTCTGTTCAGGTGAAATTTTTTGAATAATGCGCTGCGCCTTTTCAGTTTTTCCAGTTTTAACTAAAAAAGTTAATGACTCGGGTAAAAACTTCCAAATGACAGGTAGTAAAAATAGTGGAATACCGGCAATTAAAAACATAATTTGCCACCCCTGACTTTCAACCAAATAACTTCCAATTAAGGCTGAAAGAATTCCCCCAATCGCATAACCACTAAACATGGTCCCTACCAGAGTACTGCGTATACGTTTAGGTGCGTATTCTGAGGTCAAAGCAACTAGATTTGGCATCACCCCACCAATGCCTAGTCCTGCCAAGAATCGAAGCACCCCAAACTCAAGTGGGCTTGATGCAAAAGCACCTAAAAAGGTGAAACCACTAAAAAGAGTGACACAAATTAAAATCACATTTTTACGGCCTATTTTGTCTGCCAAAGTTCCAAAGAACATTGCCCCAAACATCATTCCGCATAGTGCTGTACTTGCTAACATCCCCGCCTGTACAGCCGTTAATGACCACTCTTGCATTAGCAAAGGCAGTACAACGCCATAAATCACCAGATCATAACCATCAAAAACAATAATTAATAAACACCAAAGCAAAATGCTCCAGTGAAAAGGGGTAAATCGGGCCTGATCAATAACTTCATTTACATTTAATTTAGATGTTGTCATTTACTCACCTCCTCTGTGAGATAAATTCATATTTAATTTTTTAAAACGACATATTGCACCCTAAAGAAAAAACAGATTATTCAAGGTCTTGTTGAATAAATTAAAAGTCATAACTCGCCATCATATTGAAGCGGCTATCAATCCCGTTACGACCATCAAAAGTTTCTCGTTCGCCATACACATATTCGATCCCCAAGGTGATTGGCTTGTAAGGGTTATAAAGTGCATTCACCCAACCCTGCCAAAGCTCTTTGTTTTGAGTAGTACTATTACGTTGTAATTCGGCAAAACGGTTGTCATCTTTGGCTTTCATATAGCCATAAGCTAAGGTTGAACGAATTTGTGGCGTAAATTGATGAGTAATCCCCAAAGAAACCGTGTCAAACTCATTGCTATGCATATTATTTTGATCATCTATTGCATAGCCGCTATTACTCCATAGCAAGAAACGCCCATCTCCTTTGACATGGTAGTAATCGGCTTTGAGTAATGTATCAGGCGTAATTTGATATTTACCGCCGAAGCCCACACCCCAAGCGACTTGCTCATCATTATTCGTTCTTTTTTCGGCAACTAAACTACGGGCAGATAACATCGAACCATTGGCAAACTTATGATTTAAGCGTCCTACCAAAGCTGGTAAGCGCATTTTATTGTCAGGGTCAGTTGTCGCAGTATATTTCGGGTCTTCAACCGATACAGCAAAACTCGTATTGGCAGTTAAGTTATCGCTATAACGGACGAGCGGTGATCTTAATAATGCACTGCCTACAAATGTGCCTGCATCAATCGTTTCCGGATAATATTCAGGTGCGATAAATGTTGACCACGTTTGACCAATGAGCCATTTATCAAAGGTTAAATAAGCATGGCGTATCCGAAACTGATCACGAGTAGCTGCCCCAAAGAAGTCCATTTCTAGTTTCCCGCCCACATCACCCACAGCAGTTGGGGTTTTAAAATTCAACCCGAAACGTGTCACATTAACGGTACTGTGTAATTGGTCTTTTTGAGCAGATTCTTCTGGCGTATTTTCGAGTGGAACCCCGCTAATATTGTTATACATGGTAGATGCGCCCTTTATTTGATAAGAAGCATCTGCCCGTATATATCCATATAAGTTAAATTCTGCGCCAGACTTAGTTAACACTTGTTTTGTAGGCTGAGCAGCTTGGGGTGTTGCCGAAGTTGCTAGCTCCACTCTTTGTTGCGTTAAAGATTTTTGAGCTTGTATATTTGCTTGTAGCATAGCCCGTAGTTCTTTTACTTCTTGACGAAGTTGTTCTATTTCAGGATTTGTTTGACCTGCAAAAGCAGAAGACACAAACAGAGTCACAGAAATTGCCAATAGGCTTTTTTGAACCGTTGTATTTAAAGCATTTATCATGAAATTTTCCTTTTTTGACCTTTAATTAGACTTAAAGATCTCGACATCCTTTTTGTTATGTACCTATCTAAAACAGGCCCTTAAACATCAGACTTTCTTCCTCTAGAAAGTCTTCCATCATATTTTTTAGACAAAACCTCCCTTAAGCAGCATTGAGGCCACTTTTTAATGTGTTATAGGTAAAGCTAGTTCTTCTAATTTTTTTCGTTTTTTATATTCTCTTCCTCATTGAGAATATTTAGGTGTTAAGACAACATTCCTTTGTCTCTACTTACATTATTTTTTTGCAATAAAACCCTGATAAGTCAAAATTTGCGTATACGACTGTACGCTCTCGAAACCAGTTTTTTGCAAAAGTTTGATATATCCTTCTGTCGTTAAGCTAAAAAAGTCTTGTGCCATACGCTCTAACATTTTCTGACATTGCTCTTCCGTTAAACCTTGAGCCAAGCACAAATAAGGTAAAGCTTGAAGCTGCTGTGGGTTTACACACGTCATTAAATCGTAGGTAAGTAAAACTGCTTTTTCTTTTAAGCGATCATAAATATCTTTAAAGAAAATAGGTTTTATCTCATCTGCAATAAAATGAGCCACGAGAATAGAAAGTGCAGCATCAAAGCAATTTTCCAGAGGCAAAGCTGACGTTTCACCGTGAACAAAGGTGACTTGTGAAGATTTATCTAAAAGTTCAACCTGTTCCTGAGCTTTTTGCAGCATGGTCAAAGATGGATCAACTGCTGTAAATTTCCAGTTCGGATGTCGTTTAAGTAAATATTCGAGTTCATACCCCGTACCACAGCCCACAATTAAAATATGAGCATTTGGTGGTAACACCGTTTGCAAAATGGCATCCACCTGTTGATGGATAACTTCATAACCTGGAATTAATTTACGAATATGTTCGTCATATCCTTCGACTACTTTGGGGCTATTAAAGTCTTTTGCCATTTTGTTTTATCCTCTATGTAAACTGCCTTTCAATTTATAATTTGCTGCACTTTGAACGGGCTTTCGACTTCTTTAGTCAAAGACATTTCCAGTTAAATTAAGCTCAGCTCGCATAATTTCCTGCAATTTAAACTTTTGTGCTTTGCCTGAAGCGGTCATTGGAAACTCATTAAAGAATCGGACATAGCGCGGCACTTTATTATGAGAAATGTGCTCTTTACAGAATTGGCGAATACTGTTTTCATCAATTTGATGATGTTCATGCAAAATAATACAAGCACAAAGTTCTTCGCCATATCTGGCATCTGGTAAGCCAATGACTTGAACATCGCTTACATCGGGATGGGTATATAAAAAGTCTTCAATTTCTTTTGGAAAGAGATTTTCCCCACCACGAATCACGACATCTTTAATACGGCCTTTAATTTTAATAAAACCGTCTTGGTCCATTTCGGCAATATCCCCCGTATGCATCCAGCCAGCCGAATCAATAACCTCTTTGGTCTTTTCTTCTTCACCCCAATAGCCAGCCATCACTGAATAACCGCGAACGCATAGCTCACCCAAAGTTCCTTGCGGAACAATCTGCCCTTCTAAATCGACAATTTTAATTTCAACATGCGAGTGAACATGCCCGACTGTGCTTACTCGTTTATCAATCGAATCATTTACAGAACTTTGTACACTCACCGGCGAAGTTTCAGTCATGCCATAACAAATGGTAATTTCAGACATATGCATACGGTCTATGACACGCTGCATAATTTCACGTGGGCAAGGACTACCTGCCATAATGCCCGTTCTTAAACTCGACAGGTCAAACTCATTAAACTGTTCATGCTCTAAGGTGGCAATAAACATGGTTGGCACGCCATAAGCTGCCGTACAACGTTCTTGATGAATCGCTTTTAAAGTTTCTAAAGGATTAAATACCGCCGATGGATAGACCATGGTTGACCCATGCGTTACACATGCCAGATTCCCCATCACCATGCCAAAACAATGAAACAACGGCACAGAAATACACACTTTATCTTGAGGGGTTAAGCGAATCCCTTCACCAACAAAATAGCCATTATTTAAAATATTATGGTGGGTCAACATGGTCCCTTTAGGGTTACCTGTTGTACCTGAGGTAAATTGAATATTAATCGTTTCATCAAACTGATGTTGCTTCGCTAATTGTTTTAATTGTTCAAGCTGCTCAGAAGTTGGTGTAGTAACTAAATCACTAAAGCGATGAATGCCCGTATGTTGTTTGTCATCAATTTTAATCACAAATTTTAAATGTGGCAGTCGCGCTGAACTGAGCACTTTGTCTGGACTATTGGTTAACTCAGGGGCAATTTTCGTGAGTAGTTCTTGGTAATCAGTCGTTTTGAATTGAGAAGCTATAATCAATCCTTTGCATGAGACTTTATTCAACACATATTCAAGTTCATGACTTTTATAAGCTGTATTCAGGTTAACTAAAATAATCCCTGCTTTAAAAGCTGCGAATTGGGTTACCGTCCATTCCACACAGTTAGGCGACCAGATGGCTAATCGGTCTCCTTTTTTTAATCCCAATTTTAAAAGGCTACAAGCGAAAGCATTTACTTCATCTTGTAAAGCTTTATAGGTTAATCGTCTGTTTTGATGAAAACTGACGATGGCTTCCTTTTCTGCATATTGCCGACAGGCCTGATCGAATTGTTCACCAATGGTCATACCCAATAAGGGCTGTGTGCTTGGTCCCGAGGCGTAGCTTAACCGTTCTTGTTGCATTGAATCATTCTCCTTGATTCTTCTAATTCTCTTCTTACCTGATCTAATTGTTGTTACTGCAACTACTTTTCCAAACCGCCTACTTTGTAATGTTTATCCTTTATATGCCCTATTTCTTCTGCACAGCATCTACACAAAAGTCAGCAATCTGTTTTGAAAAATAGTCTTTGTGCGCATGATCAAACTTTGTATTTTGAGCTGGGTCTAGGGGTTCAACCACCACATAGGTCATGGCACCGACCACACACAGTGCTGCTGTATTTAAATCATCCAAGACAAACTCACCACTTGCATTTCCATCCGCAAGTATTTTTTTAATACTTTGTTTAATCAATTGCTTCACACGAAAACGCTCATGTTCAACCGTTGAATCGACGGGTTCAAACATGAGTGAATATGCAAGCTGAGGACTATTTAGTGCCCGTTTTACAAAGGTTGCCACCGCCTTATGTAATTTCTGCTTTGCCGATAACTCACTTTCAGTAATCGAATCAATCACCAATAGTTCTGTATTAATAGCTTCAGACAAAACTTCAATCAGCACTTGGCTCTTATTATCAAAGTAGCGATAAACCAGTCCACTAGATACACCCGCTTGCTCTGCAATTGTTTGTATTTGCGCGTCTTTAAATCCTCCCTCTGAAATTATTTTTCTGGCTGAATTCAAAATCGATTTACGATTTTGCTCCATCCGCTCTTGCATTAAAGATGATCGTTTATAGCTCATAATTTATTCTCTAACAAATAAAATGAATTGTAAATCATTTTATGAATCTGTATTCACTTTTTCAAAAAATCATTGTATGTTACTTATCAAATACCCACAAAATATTTTATGGACAACAAATATAACCAATAGGATGAAAATATCATGAACCTACGCAGCTTGAATTTCGGTCTAGATGAAACTTTAATTGCGCTTCAAGATTCAGTGGCCGCATTTTGTGCAAAGGAAATTGCACCGATTGCCCAACAAGTTGATCAAGACAACAAATTCCCTGCACATCTCTGGAAGAAATTCGGAGATATGGGCCTTTTAGGTATGACAGTTTCTGAAGAATACGGCGGTGCCAATATGGGTTATTTAGCTCATATTATTGCCTTACAAGAAATTTCTCGTGCTTCAGCAGCTATTGGTTTGTCTTACGGTGCTCATTCTAATTTATGTGTAAACCAAATTAACCGTAACGGTAACGAGCGGCAAAAACAGAAGTATTTACCAAAATTGATTTCCGGTGAATATGTAGGTGCCCTTGCGATGTCTGAGCCAAATGCAGGTTCTGATGTGGTCAGCATGAAATTACGTGCTGAGCAAAAAGGAGATCACTTCGTTTTAAATGGTTCAAAAATGTGGATCACCAACGGCGGAGATGCAGATGTATTAGTGGTATATGCCAAAACTGATCCGCAAGCTGGTGCGAAAGGTATGACTGCTTTTTTAGTTGAAAAAGGCATGAAAGGCTTTAGCCATGGTAATCATTTAGACAAACTTGGCATGCGTGGCTCTAACACTTACCCCTTGTTTTTTGACAATGTAGAAGTACCTGCTGAAAACGTACTCGGTGGTGTCGGTAACGGCACAAAAGTACTGATGAGTGGTTTGGACTATGAACGTGCAGTTTTAAGTGCCGGACCTTTAGGCATTATGGATGCCTGCCTAGATGTGGTAATCCCATACTTGCACCAACGTGAACAGTTTGGTCAGGCTTTAGGTGAATTCCAGCTTATGCAAGGCAAACTTGCCGATATGTATTCAACTTGGTTGGCATGTAAAGCACTTGTTTATGCTGTTGGTGCTGCCTGTGACAAAGCTGACCATGACCGCAGTCTACGTAAAGATGCTGCAAGTGCCATTTTATATTCTGCCGAAAAAGCAACATGGATGGCTGGTGAAGCAATTCAAACTTTAGGCGGCAACGGTTATATCAATGAATTCCCTGCTGGCCGTTTATGGCGTGATGCAAAACTTTATGAAATTGGTGCAGGAACTTCTGAAATTCGCCGTATGTTGATTGGCCGCGAACTCTTCAATGAAACCAAATAATAATTATAAATAAGGACACATCTTATGAACCAATTACAAAGCAAGATTAATGTTCGAAGTGAAGACTTCAAAACAAACCAGCAAGCCATGCAAACATTGGTCACAGATCTAAAACAAGTTGCCCAGCGTATTGCTTTAGGCGGCGGTGAAAATGCCCGTCAAAAACATCTGGCTCGAGGTAAACTTTTACCCCGTGAACGTATTGATCAACTGATTGATGTCGGCACGGCATTTTTAGAAATTGGTCAGTTGGCAGCGTACAACGTTTATGAAGATGATATTCCTGCCGCAGGTGTGATTGCGGGTATTGGTCAGGTCAATGGTGTGACTTGCATGATCGTTGCCAACGATGCAACGGTTAAAGGTGGAACGTATTATCCCCTTACGGTTAAAAAGCATTTACGTGCACAAGAAATTGCCGAACAAAATCACTTGCCTTGTATTTATTTGGTGGACTCAGGCGGTGCTTATTTACCAATGCAAGATGAAGTTTTCCCAGACCGTGATCACTTCGGGCGTATTTTCTATAATCAGGCACGCATGTCGAGCCTAGGTATTGCCCAAATTGCTGTGGTGATGGGAAGCTGTACCGCAGGTGGTGCTTATGTACCAGCTATGTCTGATGAAACCATTATTGTCCGTAACCAAGGCACCATTTTCTTAGGCGGTCCTCCTTTAGTAAAAGCTGCGACTGGCGAAGTGGTGAGTAGTGAAGACTTAGGCGGTGGTGATGTACACACGCGTCTTTCGGGGGTAGCTGACCATTTAGCCGAAAATGATGAACATGCCATTGCGATTGCACGGAACATTGTTGCGAACTTAAATAAAAAGCCAAATGACTTAAATAAACAAGTTGATGAACCGCTATTTGATGCATCAGAACTCTATGGCGTGGTGCCAAGCGATGCGCGTAAACCTTTTGATGTTCGTGAAGTGATTGCACGTATTGTAGATGGTTCTCGTTTTGATGAGTTCAAAGCACGTTTTGGTTCAACATTGATTACGGGTTTTGCTTCACTTTACGGTATGCCAGTCGGGATTATTGCTAATAACGGAATTTTATTTTCCGAGTCTGCACAAAAAGGTGCACACTTTATTGAGCTTTGTACTCAGCGCAATATTCCATTGTTATTCCTACAAAACATTACGGGCTTTATGGTCGGTCGCCAGTATGAAAATGAAGGGATTGCAAAAAACGGCGCCAAACTGGTTATGGCAGTTGCAACTGCAAATGTACCCAAACTGACCCTGATTATTGGTGGTTCGTTTGGTGCGGGTAACTACGGGATGTGTGGACGTGCTTATTCACCACGCTTTTTATGGACTTGGCCGAACTCTCGTATTTCAGTGATGGGTGGCGAACAAGCAGCAAGCGTACTCTCGACTTTAAAACGTGATCAGATTGAGCAAAAAGGTGCTGAGTGGTCAGCTCAACAAGAAGACGAGTTTAAACAACCAATTCGTGAACAGTACGAGCGCCAAGGTCATCCGTACTATGCTTCTGCCCGACTTTGGGATGACGGTGTCATTGACCCAGCTCAAACTCGCCAAGTACTTGGTTTAAGTCTTGCAGCTGCTATGAATGCTCCAATCCAGCCAACCAAATTCGGCGTGTTCCGCATGTAAGAGGTGTATATGAGCTATCAATTTTTACAACTCGAACAACAAGGTCAGGTTGCCTATGTTTGGCTGAACCGCCCTGAATTGCACAATGCATTCAACACCACCGTTATTGAAGAACTACATACTTGCTTTAAGCAAATCAATACACGTGATGATATTCGTGTTGTGGTTTTAGCGGGTCGCGGTAAAAGCTTTTCGGCAGGTGCCGACCTCAACTGGATGAAACAGGCAGGTCAGGCATCTTCAGCAGAAAATGAAGCAGATGCATTAAAACTTGCGCAAATGTTAGATGCACTCGCAACGCTAAAACAACCGACTATTGCTCGTGTACATGGCATTGCCTTTGGCGGCGGTATGGGCTTGGCATCGGCATGTGATATTTGCATTGCCAGTACAGATGCCAAGTTTGCAACGTCTGAGGTTCGTTTAGGGCTTGCTCCATCCACCATTAGTCCTTATGTAATTCGTGCAATTGGCGCAAGACAAGCCTCACGTTACTTCTTAACTGCCGAGCGAATTTCAGCACGTGAAGCCAAACAAATCGGTTTGGCCCACGAAGTTGCAGATGCCGAAGACTTAGATAAAAAAGTTCAAGAAATTATTGATGCTCTATTACTCGGTGGCCCGCATGCTCAAGCGGCATCAAAACAACTCATTCAAATGGTGAGCAACCAGACCATGAGCAATGACTTGCTGCAACAGACAGCACATCATATTGCTCAAGTTCGTCAAGGCAGCGAGGCAAAAGAAGGTCTAAGTGCCTTTTTAAATAAGCAACAGCCTGCTTGGGTTTCTAACTCGAATAACAACAATTAAGGACGATCATCATGTTTGAAAAGATTTTAATTGCGAACCGTGGCGAGATTGCCTGCCGTGTAATTCGTACAGCTAAAAAATTAGGGATTGCAACGGTTGCCGTTTACTCAGATGCAGACGCAAATGCACAACATGTCAAACTTGCAGATGAAGCCATCTATATTGGCCAGTCGCCAGCGACTCAAAGTTATTTACAAGCCGATCGCATTATTCAAGCAGCAATTGATACAGGCAGCCAAGCGGTTCACCCAGGTTACGGTTTCCTTTCTGAAAATGATCAGTTTGCACTCGCTTGCCAACAACATAACATTTGCTTTATTGGGCCACCAGTGGATGCCATTTTAGCGATGGGCTTAAAAGCGACCTCTAAAGCTTTAATGGAAAAAGCAGGCGTTCCTTTAACACCGGGCTATCACGGAACCAACCAAGATGCCGACTTTTTAAAACAACAGGCAGACCGAATTGGCTATCCTGTTTTAATTAAAGCCAGTGCGGGCGGCGGTGGTAAAGGCATGAGTCTGGTTGAACGCAGTGAAGACTTTTTGCATGCCTTAGCTTCGTGTAAACGTGAAGCTAAATCGAGCTTTGGTAATGATGATGTCTTGATTGAGCGTTATGTGATTCAACCACGCCATATTGAAGTACAAGTGTTTGGCGATACACATGGCAACTATGTACATTTGTTTGAACGCGACTGTTCTGTACAACGCCGCCACCAAAAAGTGCTAGAAGAAGCCCCTGCTCCACAAATGCCAAGCGAGAAGCTCGATGCAATGCGCCAAGCTGCAATTGATGCTGCACGTGCAGTAGACTATGTCGGTGCCGGTACGGTCGAGTTTATTGTGGAACAAGACGGCACGGCGTATTTCATGGAAATGAATACCCGCTTACAAGTCGAACACCCAGTGACTGAAATGATTACAGGTGAAGACTTGGTTGAGTGGCAACTTCGTGTGGCTTATGGCGAACCTTTACCTAAACTACAAAACGAATTGCAAATTCATGGACATGCGCTCGAAGCACGTATTTACGCCGAAGAACCTGAAAAAGGCTTTTTACCTGCCATTGGTAAAATTGACTATCTGCATTACCCAACTCAAAACCAATATGTACGTGTAGACAGTGGTATTGTTGAAGGCGATGAAATCACGACCTATTACGACCCAATGATTGCCAAACTGATCGTATGGGGTAAAAACCGTGAAGCTGCGCTTATTCAAATGCAACATGCTTTAAGCCAATTCCATGTGGATGGCTTAGGCAACAACATTGCCTTCCTTGAAAAGATTGTTCGTAGCGAATCGTTTAAACAAGCCAAGCTTGATACCAATCTGATTCAGCGTGAACAAAACTTCTTGTTTAGTCCTGAAGAAATTAAACCTGAACTTGTGGTAGCAGCGGCATTTATTGAGTTTTTAAGCAAACTTAATAACAACAGTTCAAGCCAAAAACAGCTTTGGCAGGCTCAACCACTTTGGCGTTTAAATATTGCTTATCAGCACAGTATCAAACTGAACTATTTAAACCAAAATATCCAAATCAAATTTGCTTCAAATAACGATGGCTTTACGGCAGATTATAACGGTCAAAGCTACCCTATTTCTGGTCAATTAATTGATGCGCATACTGCCTCTGTTCAAATTGGTGGTACTAAGCAAAAGCTATCTTTCAACCAAAGTCAGCAAGGCATTACACTATTTCAAAATGGGCAAAGCTATAAATTTGCTTATATTCGTCAAGATTTTAATCAGGCTGACAGCCAAGCCGATGAAGGTCACCTGAAAGCCCCAATGCCGGGTGTAGTCACGCAAGTGCTGGTGAGTGCAAATCATAGCGTGAAAAAAGACGATATTTTAATGACGCTTGAAGCAATGAAAATGGAATACACCATCCGAGCTCCTAAAGACGGCTTGATTGTAGACTCCTATTTCCAAGTTGGTGATCAGGTCAAAGCTGGCGACGAGCTTGTGGAATTTCAGCCTGCTCAGGAGGAAGTTGCATGAGTGAGTTTGTCAAAATCGTGGAGGTCGGTCCCAGAGACGGCCTCCAAAACGAAAAGCAGGCTTTAACCGTCGAGCAACGCTTAAACTTCATTAATGACCTGATTAATGCTGGCCTAAAATCGATTGAAGTCGGTTCATGCGTTTCGGCAAAATGGGTGCCGCAAATGGCTCAAAGTGACGAGCTATTTAGGCAACTCCCCCAAACAACCGATGTGCAATTTAGCCTGCTTACCCCCAACATCAAAGGTTTTGAAACTGCTCAAGCGGTAGGATGCAAAGAAGTTGCGGTATTTACCGCAGCTTCTGAAAGCTTTACACGTAAAAATATCAACTGCTCAATCGATGAAAGCTTTGAAAAATTTAGCGATGTTATGGCTGCTGCAAAAGTCCATAATATTCGTGTACGTGGTTATGTATCTTGTATTGTCGATTGCCCATATGAAGGCGCAATTGCCCCTGAACAAGTGGTGAAAGTTGTTAAACGGCTCTATGACATGGGCTGCTATGAAGTATCTTTAGGTGAAACCATTGGTACGGCTACACCAGATCGCGTTCAAAAGGTTTGGCAAGCTTGCCTTGCTGAACTCGACAGCAAAGTTCTAGCTGGACATTTTCATAATACCTACGGCATGGCGATTGCCAATATTTATCAGTCTTTACAGCAAGGCATCCGTGTTTTTGATTCGTCTCTTGCAGGTCTTGGTGGTTGTCCTTATGCCAAAGGTGCCTCGGGTAATGTATCGACCGAAGATCTGTTTTATTTGCTGTCACATATGGAGTTTGAAACAGGTATTAATTTAGAAAAACTGATGCAAGCCAGCCAAAATATTAGCAATGTATTAAACCGAAAAAGCTTGTCGAATTATGCAAATGCGTATTGGCAGACCAAGTGTGCACAGTAATCAATTAAAATAGCTCAGCATCTGGTATAAGGCTTAATATTAGGCAAAGTACCAGATCATCCTCTCTTTTTTATCTCATTTCGTTCAGGAATTGGGAATAAATCCCTCATGCAATTTTTTTAAAATTTATCATTTATCTCTGTATCAAATGCCTCTCTCAACAGAAGCATTCTCTACCCTATTTTTGTTCTAAATCCGTATTATTCTTTATCCTTTTTCAATTATAGTCCTTAAAAATTCATCTCATTATTTATAAAAATAAGATGCGTCCATTTCAATTCTTGGGGAAATATATTCTTCCACCCAATCCAACCATGCACGAGTTTTAGCATCAATAAAATGGCGTGAGGGCAATAAGGTATAAACCCCGATATCAGGCGAACGCCACTCTGGCAAGATATGGCATAATCTTCCATTTTGAACTGCATCTAAAGCCGAAAACATCGGTAATAGTGCGATGCCCATATCCTGTTGCACCACATCCAACAATAACTCAGGGTTATCTGCAATGAGTTGCCCACCAGTATCAATTTGGTAAGACTCACCCTTTGCATTTAACAAGTGCCAATCTGGTGTAATAGACGGGTTTACCAAGCGTAAACAGGCATGATCTTTTAAGTCTTCTGGAGACTTCGGCACACCATGTTTTTCTAAATACGCAGGTGAAGCACATAAAACAGAAAAGATGGTGCCAATTCTACGTGCAACAAAACGAGAGTCAGTTAATGATTCAGTTAGATACAGACTGACATCCACCCCTTTTGCCAACAAGTCTGGAACATATTGTGATGTCGTATATTCCACAGTTAATTCAGGATAATGCTTACAAAATTCAGCCATCACTGGAAAAACATAATGATGCCCAAAGCTGCCCATGCTTAATACACGTAAACGGCCTTTGGGTTTAGATGCCGTTCCTGTTACTTCTGATTCTGCTTCATCCACCATTGAAATGACTTGGCGACAGCGCTCGGCGTAAGTCGCACCAATATCGGTCAGTGCCTGCTGGCGCGTTGAGCGTTGTATTAATTTTGTACCTAAGCGTGTTTCTAGCTCGCTGATAAGACGTGAAACCTGTGCTGTGGTCAGATCCATCTGCTCAGCTGCTGCTGTGAAACTCCCGCTATCAATCACTTTCAGGAATGCATGCATTGCATGCAATAGTCCACCATCGAGATTTTTGCGCATAACGTAAATATGTTTTCCTAAATTACGGATTGTTGCACCAGTTTAGTTCAACCACAATGACTAAATGTACATACATTGGCACTAATTCTTTTTAAGAAGAGGAACCGATCTTTTTTATTTCGTATGTCACTTGCTCCAAATATTCAACTGGATGTTGAAAAAAGAAAGTAGTCCGAGCTACTAAAAATTCTAAGGAGATATAAATGAATATAGCTACAAAAGTCACTCCAAATATTATTGCAACAAAGGATGTGTCACTTGAAGATAAATATGTAAGTGATAACGGTACAGCATATATGACCGGCATTCAGGCACTTGTTCGGTTGCCTCTTGCCCAAACTCGCCGTGACGCGATCAATGGTTATCATACTGCTGGTTTTATTTCTGGTTATCGCGGTTCTCCTGTTGGTAACTATGATAGTTTCCTTTGGCAAGTTCAAGGATTACTTAAATCCCATAATGTTGTATTTCAACCTGGCGTAAATGAAGACTTGGCTGCTACCGCAATTTGGGGTACTCAACAAGTTAACCTTTCAGGCCAAGGCAAATATGATGGAGTGTCTTCATGGTGGTATGGTAAAGGCCCGGGTGTTGACCGTTCAGGCGATGTACTCCGCCATGCTAACTTAGCTGGTACCTCTGAACGTGGTGGTGTCGTTGCTTTATTTGGTGATGACCACTCATGTAAATCTTCTACAATTCCCCACCAGTCTGAACATGTCATGATTGGTTGCGGTATTCCAATTTTCTACCCAACATCCGTTCAACAAATTTTAGACTTTGGTGTTCACGCCATTGCTGTTTCACGTTTTTCTGGCCTTTGGTCTTCAATGAAGCTAGTCAGTGAAATTGTTGAAACTTCCGCTTCAGTTCATGTCGACCTAGACCGTGTTACTCCAGTTATACCCCAAGACGTCAATTTCCCAGAGGGTGGCGTTAATATTCGTTGGCCAGACCACGGCATTCAGCAAGAAGAACGCCTTTATAAATATCGCTTACCTGCTGTTTTGGCCTATGCCCGCGCCAACAAAATCAATACCGTAACATGGCCTTGTGAAAATGCCCGTATTGGTATTGCCGCAAGTGGTAAAGGCTATTTAGATACCATTGAAGCCTTACGCATTTTAGGCATTGAAGATGAAACTGCTCAGCAGCTTGGGCTACGTGTTTATCAAGTTGGTCTAATTTGGCCGTTAGAACCTCAAGGCGTTCGCGAGTTTGCCGAAGGCTTGCAAGAACTGATCGTTATTGAAGAAAAACGTCCAATTATTGAAACACAAATTAAGGATGAGCTGTACTCACTGCCTGATGGCAAACGCCCACATGTGATTGGTAAAGCAACCGATGGCAAAGGTGAATGGAGTACCTCTATTGAAGAAGCACCGCTCATTGGTCACTATGAGTATCAGCCTGAACCTATTGCAAAAATGCTGGCTGCTCGCTTCTTAAAACTCGATATTCCAGAAAGCTTAAAAACGCAAATCCAAAGCAGAATCGACTTACTGCTAAAAGCAGAGCAAGAATCAAAACGTGTTATTGATCTTGCTGAACGTAAACCCTATTTCTGTAGTGGTTGCCCACATAACTCATCAACAGTCGTTCCTGAAGGTAGCCGTGCATTAGGCGGTATTGGTTGTCACTATATTGCTGTTTCACTTGACCGTGGTACCGAAACGTTCTCTCAAATGGGCGGTGAAGGCGTAAGTTGGGTTGGTGCATCACCATTTACCAATGAAAAACACATTTTTGCGAACCTTGGTGATGGAACCTATTTCCACTCTGGTTACTTAGCAATTCGTCAGTCTATCGCTGCAAAAACTAATATTACCTATAAAATCCTCTACAACGATGCGGTCGCTATGACAGGTGGTCAGCATGTAGATGGTCATTTGAGCGTTGCACAGTTAACTCGTCAGCTCGCTGCCGAAGGTATTAAAAAACAAGTTATTGTCACTGATGAAGTTAAACTATTAAATGAAGAAGACGGTATTGCACCGGGTGTAGAGATTCGCCACCGTAATGAACTCGATACGGTTCAACGCGAGCTTCGTGAAGTTACAGGTGTAACCGCTTTAATTTATGTACAAACCTGTGCTAGTGAAAAACGCCGTCGTCGTAAACGTGATGCCTACCCTGATCCGGTTGAGCGTTTATACATTAATAGTGATATTTGCGAAGGCTGTGGCGACTGTTCGAAAAAATCAAATTGTTTATCTATTGAACCTGTAGAAACAGCGTTAGGGACTAAACGTCAAATTAACCAAAGTAGCTGTAATAAAGACTTCACTTGTGCCGAAGGGTTCTGCCCTAGTTTTGTGACTGTTCATACACGCGACATGAAACGTCCGGCTAAATTTGAAGGCATTGGCGCAGGCTGGCCGACATCACCAGTTATTCCTCAGTTATATGACGTTCCAAGTCGTATTATGGTCGGTGGTATTGGCGGTACAGGTGTTGTGACTATTGGTGCACTGCTTGGTATGGCGGCTCACCTCGAAGGTAAAGCAACACGTGTGATGGACATGGCAGGTCTTGCGCAAAAAGGCGGTACGGTTTATTCATACGTTCAACTTGCAGCAACTGATGAGCAAATTTCTTCTACCAAAATTCCAGCAGGTCAATGTGAATTATTGATTGGTGCAGATGCGGTAGTTGCTGGTGGTAGTGCTGCTCTCTCTCGCTTAAAAGATGATGCTTTGGTTATTGTGAATGAAGACAGTACTCCTACTTCTGAGTTTATTAAATCTCGTGACTGGTATGCACCTATTAGCGATTTAATTGATCGCCTCCGTGGTCGTGTTCGTCAAGGTCAACTGGTTTCTCTGCCAGCAGCTCGCATTGCAACACAACTCTTAGGTGATTCAATTTATACCAACCAGTTATTACTCGGTATGGCTTGGCAATCTGGTCGTATTCCATTACTGCGTGAAAGCATTGAAAAAGCAATTCGCTTAAATGGTACTGCTGTTGAAAAGAACCTAGAAGCTTTCCGTGTGGGTTGTCATCTTGCAAGTGACCCAACTTTAGCTGCACGCTTAGTTGCGGCAATGCCAAAAACTAAAACTCCACAAACTTTAGCTGAACTTGTTGAAGACCGCTCTGCTCGTCTAACAGACTACTGGAATGAAGCTTATGCAACTAAGTACCGTACACTTGTAGAATTGGCTGCTAAAAAGTTACCAGAAGAATTAACGGGTACGATTGCAACTCAGCTTTATAGAGTCATGGCATATAAAGATGAATATGAAGTTGCACGTCTTTTAACAGGTAAGAGCTTCAAAGAATCGATTGAAACCCAGTTCGGTAAAGGCTTACGTTTAACGTATCATCTTGCTCCGCCAGCGTTACTTGGTGGCCTGAAAAATGTTCGTAAACGTGCGTTTGGTTACTGGATGCGCTTCCCAATGATGATGCTTGCTCGCTTACAATGGCTTCGTGAAACTTTCCTTGACCCATTTGCACGTCAAGAAGAACGTCAACACGAACAAGCATGGCGTGACCGTTACATCGCATTTGTTGAAGCACTCGTTGAAGCACCAGATAATCATAATTTGGCGGTTGCTGAACAAATTGCGAAATTACCAGCAGAAGTTCGTGGTTATGGTCATATCAAAATGAAAGCAATGGATGCTGCAAAACAGCGTTGGGATGAACTTACACCAACACTCATTAAAGTACGTAGCTAAGAAATTGCTTAAAATTTAAATCTGAAAATAAAAAAGTCATCCTAAGGGATGACTTTTTTATTGGCTCAAATATTTATTTAGCCATTTTACGCAAAGTCAAAATCTGCTCACTGCGTCCAAATGGACCATACACGTCATGTAAAACTGCACTGGTTAAACCAATGCCATCCGAACCATATTGCTGAACAGTTTCCAGACCTAACCATTTCCCTTGCGGATAACGGTGCATGTGAATCTGTAAATCTAGATTTGGAAAACCCCAAGTAAATTCGCCTTCTTGTCTTGGTACAATGCCGTTTGCAGTATCTACCATACCAATTAAATGCGCAAAATCTGTCGTTGGCTGACCTTCCACCATTTCGTTATCGTTATTGAGCCAAACAATGCCTTTGCCAGCTCGGTGCTGATCACCAGTTTTAGTGACGAGTGTCTGAATAAAGCCACCCGGCCATCTTTTCATACCTGTCCATTCTGTAAAGGTATCTGGGTGATGAACTGGATGATCTTCAAGTCCAGCAATATCGGAACTGTCTTGAGTACACATTCGCCATGCTCTAGCCACAATGCAGGTTTTACCTTGTGCCTGCATTTCAGCTTCAATCAGTTCAATCGTTTTACCAGCACGAATTACATGGGTCTTAATCGTAAATTCACCAAATGCAATCAATCCAAAAATATCAAAACTAATTCGGCCAATTCTCATATCTTGTCGTGGTGAAAATTGCTCTAACTCTGCTGCAATTACGCCACTTGCAGGTGCCATGTGTTGTTCATGAGGGTTCCATGCCCCTTGTGCATGAACAGTTGAGCAATAATGAGCAATGACTTCACCTTGAGGACCAATTGTTCTATTCAGTAATTGATAATAAGCATTCATGATTTTCTTTCCGTAGTCCTTATCCAACATCAATATTTGATGAAAATTCACGTTTTAATGCTTATGTTAACCCTCTATTTCTTTAGCTCAACTGGTTTTTCCTACCAAAAACTGATGAGTCTAAAATTACAAATTGAATCACTAGGTAAAATTTTGCATGTAAATTTCACCTAGTGTTTCTAACAATGACGATTCACTAAAATGCAAAAGCATCTTGATCGAGCTCCATCACAGCGTCAGCGCCAGACTCAACAGAAGCAGCATGACTTTGTGTGCGATGTAAAAGTTTCTGATAGAAAAACTTAGCTGTTGTTAACTTCGCTTTATAAAAAGCTTGCTCTTGTGTACCCGATTCTAATTTTTCATGGGCAACTTGTGCCATTCGCGCCCATAAATAAGCGAACACAACGTAACTGGAAAAATAAAGATAATCCACCGAAGCGGCCCCTATTTCTTCTAGGTTGTGCTTGGCTTTCTCTGCAATCAATTTAGTCAGTGACAGCCATTGCTGCTTAAGCTCAGCTAATTTTTCTAAATAAGGTTTCAGCACTTCATTGGACTGCTGTTGACTAATAAACTGATCAATTAGATCCGTCATATTTTTTAGAAGTTTGCCTTCTGACTTGAGAACTTTACGTGCAAGTAGATCTAAAGACTGAATTTCGGTCGTTCCTTCATATAATGTGGAGATACGCGCATCACGTACAATTTGCTCCATTCCATGCTCAACAATAAAGCCATGACCGCCGAATACTTGAACACCATGTTTGGCAGACTCATTACCTGACTCGGTTAAAAAGGCCTTAGCAATTGGTGTTAAAAAAGCGAGTAACTCATCAGATTGTTTTTGTTGCTCCTGATCGGCTGAACTTTCCACAATATCGACATGCTGAGCTAAAAAGTAAGCCAGTGCACGTCCACCTTCAGAAAATGCCTTTTGGATCATTAACATTGAACGCACAGCCGGATGCACAATAATTGGGTCAGCATTTTTTTCTGGATATTTAGAACCAGATAGTGAACGCATGGCGAGACGCTCTTTGGCATAATTTAATGCCCCTTGAAATGAAATTTCAGAAGCTGCAAGCCCTTGTACTGCCGTTCCAATACGTGCGGTATTCATAAAGGTAAACATGCAATTGAGACCGCGATTTTCCGGACCAATTAAGTAACCTTTTGCGCCATCAAAATTAAGTACGCAGGTGGCATTTCCATGAATCCCCATTTTATGTTCGATCGCGCTACAGACGACTTTATTACGGTCTTCTAAATTACCTTCATCATCTACATTAACTTTAGGCACAATAAATAAAGAAATACCTTTTGTACCTGCAGGTGCCTGAGGTAAACGAGCTAAAACAATATGAATAATGTTTTCGGAAAGATCATGCTCACCCGCCGAGATAAAAATCTTTTCACCCGTAATGGAGTAGCTACCATCCGGATTTGGTTCTGCTTTAGTTCTAATTAAACCAAGATCTGAGCCTGCATGTGATTCGGTTAAACACATGGTTCCGGTCCAGACACCGCTAATGAGTTTAGTCAAATACTGCTGTTTTTGTTGCTCAGTACCATGGTGCTCAATGGTTCTCATCGCGCCATGAGACAAACCCGGATACATTGCCCACGCCCAATTAGAACCACATAACATTTCAGAAATGGCAATCCGCAGCAGTGTCGGTAAGCCTTGTCCGCCATATTCTGGATCGGCGGTTAGTGAGGTAAATCCAAGCTCAGCATATTTTTGGTAGGCTTCTTTAAAACCTTTCGGAGTTGTTACTACGCCTTGATTTAAATGGCACCCTTCCTGATCGCCATTTTGGTTAATCGGCGCCAACTCATTTTCACAAAAATCTGCGGCAGCCTCTAAATATTGATCAATTAATTCTCGATTTATGCTTTCCTGATATTTGCTTAAACCTTGGTAGCTCTGTTCTGTTTGAAGCATTTCATGCAACACAAATTGCATATCGCGTAATGGAGCTTTGTATAAAGGCATAGTTTTTTCCTTTCACGGTACTGCCTGTGTGATAGACAGATGTCGTTTTTTCCTTGAATAGAGTTTTATTATTTCAATCATCAAAATATCAAAAAATTTCTTATAGCAAAATATATTTTCACTAATTTAATAAGAATATCGTAACTCGGAAATGGATATAAAATATAAATACATGTTTTAAAATAAAAATATAGAATAAAAAGTAATTAGCATCGCTTAATAAGAATAAATTTAAATTTTGTATTGCAAAATTTTATTCCGTAAAAATTCAATTTATAGTATGGTGATTACATTGCTTAATCATCCAAGGACGATTCATGGAAAGCCCGAAATACACAGGTCTTGAGTTTTTAACCGCTTTAAAAAATGGTGAAGTTTCACCCTCACCTATGGCTCACACCATACCGATGGAACTCGTTGAAGTTTCCGAAGGTAAAGCAACTTATAAAGTTACTCCTCGCAAAGAACATCGGAATATACAAGGCGGTGTACACGGCGGTTTTTGTGCGACAGCGCTAGACACCGCTACAGGCAGTGCAGCTCATACCTTACTTGAACATGGGGTTGGCTATGGAACCATTGATTTAAATGTAAAAATGATTCGCCCCATGCAGGTTGATACGTCTTACTATGCGACAGCCGAATTAATTAATGCGGGACGCAATATTATTAGTACCGAAGGTAGAATCATAGATGAAAATGGCAAAGTGTATGCTTTTGCCTCGGCAACATTAATGATTATTCGCAAATAATAAAATATTGAAGCTCCTGTTTATGGAGCTTTTTCTTGCTTTGCAAGTTTGCCCATTTCATAAAAATCTAAGCGATCAATCATAAAACTTAATATTGCCATCGCTAAACCTAAAGCGGCACAAGCTTCCCAGCCCCAATGCTTCCATGCATAAACTGCAATAAAAGAACCTAAGGCAGCTCCACCGAAATATAGAGTCATATAGATTGAATTAATACGGGAACGAGCTTCTGCTGAAATTCGGTAGACCAAATTTTGGTTCAACACATGAAATGCCGATAACCCAAAATATGCCATGATCACACCGACTGCGTAAGCCACTAAAGATTGCTGTGCAAAAAATAGAGGAATCCAGGCGCTAATTAATAACACCATACAAATCACAGCAATTTTATTTTCAAGTCCTGCCGCAATTTTCTTACCCGCCCAAGGCGTCGCAAATACACCTGCCAAACCAACAATTCCAAATAAACCAATTTGAAAATCATTAAAGTGATAAGGCTCATTCGCCAATATAAAAGTCATGGTAGTAAAAATGAGCGCCAAAATACCAAAGCCAATTCCACCTGCCAAACCACGGCGCAGTAAATGGGGCTGATGAACAGCTAATGAAAATAATGAGCTATAAATCTGTAGAATATTGAGCTGGTGGGACTTACGCGCAATTGGTAACTTCACCCACATTACCCAAGCAAACACCAAAATGACAATTCCGCTAATTAAATAAACTGCATGCCAAGACCAAACTGTAGAAAGTAAGCCTGCAATAGAACGCGCCAATAATATTCCCAAGAACAAACCACTCATGAGAGTGCCTACAACTTGAGGGCTTTTTTGTGGGCTGGCTAAACCGGCTGCAAATGGCACTAAAACTTGAGTTGCAATCGAAAAGAATGTGGCTAAAAAAGTAAAGCCATATAAGGCTGACAAAGATTGACTTAAGGATAGCCCTACTTGTGCAAGCCCCGTACAGCACATGAGCAAGCATATATAACTACGCTTTTCAAAGAAGTCGCCTAAGGGAACTAATATAAAAAGGCCAACTGCATAGGACAGTTGGCTAATGACAATGGTTAAAGCGACTTGATCGGCATTAACTTTTAATGCTTCAGCAATTGAATAGATTAAGGGCTGGTTATAATAGTTTGAACCCGCACAAATTCCACATGTCATTGCCATGATAAAAATAAAGCTTTTTGACAGTATATTTTCTGCATTGGGCTCAACTATTTTTTCCATTTTTAATTACGCCCTATTTTAAAATTTATACATCGACACAAAGTTTACGCGTGATACATCAGCGGTTCGACCATCAAAAACCTCTCGTTTGCCTTGATGATATTCCATACCAATATCCATTTGCTCAATTGGTGAATAAAAGACGTTCGCGGCATAGTCAGTTAAACGCTTATTGGCATCTGGGTTGAGTTTGGCATACGCCGTGTCATCATCATAATCAAACATTGAAGCCGATAAGTTTGCACGCCATTGCTCATTGAATTTATATGAATAACCAATATTGATGCTATTCAACTTATTCATCACTAAATCTGTTTTGTCTTCGTTTAAAGAAAAATCACCCGCTGCATTTAAATTTGTCGAATTTGCCAAGCCACTTTGCGTGGTGTACGGCATAAACTTTTGATCACCGACAATATATTGATAATTCGCCTGTACCGATTGTTGCGGCGTTAATTGGTATTTTAAGCCACCTCCAGCCCCCCAACTTACTTTTTTAACCGTTGCAGTTGCGACATCTGCTGATTTTTCATTAATAAAGCCTTGAGCAAGCGCCGTTAAAGGACCTTGTTTAAAGGTATAGCGACCCGTTAAAGTCGGAAATGCCGAGACTCTCGAACCTGTATATTCCAAGGCTACTTTTAAATCATTATTAGCATCGATTTTCCAGTCATAGCGAATTTGAGGAGTACGCGTATAGGAAGTTCCCACAAATTGCGTGTAATCCACAGATTCTGTTCGTGTCTCCATGTTGGACATGAGTGACCATGTTTGACCAAAGGTCCAATCCTTATAAGTGAAAAATGCATGACGAATACGGAATTTACCATCTCCCGTTCCCATGTTAGAGCTATCAAAGAAATCGGCTTCAATATTTCCCGTCACAGCTTTATTAGGGCTATTAAAATAAACACCTAGTCGGCTTGCATTAATCATGGCATCCGAACGTGCATGATTTGAACGTTTTTCACTTTCAAAAGGTGTTCGGTACAAACTGCTGGTCGTTCTACCACCCGAGTCTGGTGATGATTTAAAGTCGACCGCTGCATCAACACGGGCAATACCGTAAACCTTTACATTATCCGTCCAAGTCACCCATGAAGGAGCAACAGGCTTCTCTGTTACAGTCGCTTTAGTTTTTTCAATGTTCTCTTCAATCTTTACCTGTTTGACCTGTAAATTATTTTGAGTTTGTTTCTGAGCAGCAAGTTCTGCTTTTAATTTTTGCAGCTCGGTTTCTAGCAAATTAATTCTTTGTTCTGTCGTATCTGAAGAATTTGCAAAAATAGTCCCTGAAGCCGCAGCGCAAGCTGCAGCTAAAATTAATTTTTTCATCTTTTAATCCTTAAAGAAGCGTTTTTCCGTGTGTATTTAGGCTACACGTGCATCGATTAGTTCACAGTCAGTGACTGCCTGTAATTCATCAAAAGTTAAGCCGTCTACTATTTCTGTGACATAAGCTTTTTGATCTTTGAGTTCAATAATGCATAAATCGGTATAAATACGATTTACACACTGCTCACCTGTCATTGGATAGCTGAGTTCTTTTACAATTTTGGACTCACCTTTTTTGGTGACATGCTCCATATAGACATAAATCGTTTTTGCGCCGACTGCCAAATCCATAGCACCGCCAACTGCGGGTACATCATCTGCTTTACCGGTATGCCAGTTTGCCAAGTCTCCATTTACCGCAACTTGGAATGCACCAATTACGCAAATGTCCAGATGGCCGCCACGCATAATGTCAAACGAGTCACCATGATGCATAAAGCATCCACCATCTAATAAAGTGACAAGTTCTTTTCCGGCATTCACTAAGTCTTCATCTTCTTCACCAGGTTGTGGCGGCGGCCCAAAAGCCAAAACACCATTTTCCGAATGTAAAAAGATTTCCTTGTCTTTTGGCAAAAATTTAGCAACGTTGGTCGGTAAGCCAATCCCTAAATTGACATAGGAACCTTCCGGAATGTCATTAGCAATAAGTTTGGCAATATCTTCACGAGAACGCTTTTGAACTGACATTAGATATCTCCTACTTTTACAACGTGCTGAACAAAAATTCCCGGTGTAATAATGCACTCTGGGTCAAGCGTTCCTAGCTCTACAGTGTCATTCACTTGAACAATGGTGGTCTTAGCGGCTTTTGCCATAATTGGCCCAAAATTACGAGCTGCTTTACGGTAAGTTAAATTGCCCCAGCGGTCGGCTTTATCGGCATAAATCAGTGCAAAATCAGCTTCAAGTGGATATTCAAGCACATAGTTTTTACCGTTAATGGTTCGGGTCTCTTTACCCTCGGCAACTTTGGTGCCATAACCAGTCGGCGTAAAAATAGCACCGAGACCCGCACCTGCTGCCTGAATCCGACAAGCCAAATTACCTTGCGGAACCAGTTCCAACTCAATTTTTCCTGCTCTATATAAGTCTTGAAAAACGGTTGACCCAGCAGATTTTGGAAATGAACAAATCATTTTTTTAACGCAACCCGCAATAATCAGATTTGTTAAACCACGATCACCAGAAGCCGCATTGTTATTTACAATGGTGAGTTCTTTTTTTCCTAAATCGATTAAGGCTTCAATTAATTCAGCAGGTTGTCCCGTCACACCAAACCCGCCTGTCATGATAGTTGCTCCATCAGGAATAGCTTTTAAAATCGGTTCAATGTCACTGGTGATTTTATTTATCATCTCACTTGTCCCTTTTCATCCTTAATTTAAGGTGACAGATTGATCTGTCACTCTGCCTTTTGCGGGTTAAATAGTCGGTCTTTAATAAATAACAATGGAATTACACCGCAGATAAAATAAGCCGCAGCCATCACCAAAAGCCCTAAGCCAATAGAACCGTTTTGTGATAAATAACCTATTGTTAATGGAGAGAAAATTGAAAGTACTTTACCAATATTATAAGCACCGCCTACTGCCGAACCTCGGATGGACGTCGGAAAGCTTTCCGTCATGTAAGTGGCATTAATTGCGTATGGAATACCGTAAAGGAAACCGAAGAACAGCATCATCCATAAGATATTCGTTGGTGTATTTAAATAAACAATAACTGGAATAAATAAAGCTGTACCAATAGTTCCGAAAGCGAATACAGCGCGGCGTCCTAATTTGTCGGCAACGATCCCAGCAATTACTTTGGCAAACATCATAATCAGGAAAGTACCGACCATATACATGGCCATTTCTTTAAATTTGATGCCAAGATCAGACTCTAAATAAGCTGGTAACCAGTTACTTACGCCGTAATAACCAAACTGCAATGCACCTGTACTAATAATCCAAAGAACAAACATGGTGCCGTGTTTCTTATCTCTTAAAATCTCAAGATAAGGATTTTGACGTTTTTTAGGCTGGTTACTTTGAGCGACTTCTAGCGCTTTTAATTGACGTGCTTTTTTCCAAGACTCAGGTTCAGGCACACAAAAGTGCATTAAAATTGATAACACCACAGGCGTAATTGCAATCCAGTAGAGGAAACGCCAGCCATGTTCAGGAATAATATGTCCTGCCAATAAGGTCGCTAGCAAGGATCCTAGGGTATAACCCGTCATCAGCGTAGCCAAAACAGTCGAACGATGTTTGGTTGGCACCATTTCTGACATTAAAATATTACAAGCAATATAGAGCGCACCTAAACCCATTGCTCCAAAAGTTCTTAAAACTGCAAATTGCATATAAGAATCAGTAAAACCCAGTGCGCTGGTTAAAACTGAAGAATAAGCAATAAAGAACACAATAATGCGGACCCGCCCAAAACGGTCACACGCCCAGCCACCAATCAGACCACCAATAGCCGATCCAAAAAGCGTTAAGCTACCTAGTGTTCCAGCTTGTACACCCGTTAAATGAAATTCTGTTTTAAGACTGGTCAGGCTTAATGCCAAAAAACCTAAGTCTGCCCCATCACACAACAATGTTAAAAAAGCGAATATAAATGCGGTAATCCAAATCTTTTTTGGTGTCTGGATAGCTTCACTGCTAGCCGTATTTTGTGCAACTGTTTCTGTTGTCATGTCCATATCCTCAGAAGGAACATGAGGCATCCAATGCCTCATGGCATTTGATTTTTTATTAGGCTGTAGCTTCCCTAATCATATTTTTGGCAATAATAATTTGTTGAACTTGCGTGGTTCCTTCATAAAGACGGAACAAGCGAACATCGCGATAAAAACGCTCAATGGCATATTCACTGATATAGCCTGCGCCACCGTGAATCTGTACACAGCGGTCAGCAACACGTCCGCACATTTCAGTTGCAAACATTTTTGCGCAAGATGCTTCTGTACTAATGTTTTCGCCATTATCACGGCGACGGGCTGCATCTAAAACCATACATTTGGCCGCATAAATCTCGGCTTTTGAGTCAGCAAGCATCGCTTGAATCAACTGGAAGTTCGCAATGGGTTGACCAAATTGTTTACGCTCAATTGCATAGTGCAATGCATCGTTTAACATACGCTCAGAAACACCCACGCTATAGGCACCAATGTGCAAGCGCCCTTTATCAAGCACTTTCATGGCCGTTTTAAAACCGACACCTTCTACCCCACCAATCAGTGCAGAAGCAGGCACACGGCAATTTTCAAAAATCACATCACAGGTGTGTGAACCCTTTTGCCCCATTTTTTGGTCAATTTTACCCAATGTAATACCTGGTGTATTGGCCTCAACTAAAAAAGCTGAAATGCCACCCGACCCTTTAATTTCCGGATTGGTTCGCGCCATCACGGTGAAAGTTGCAGCGTGAGGTGCATTGGTAATAAAACGTTTGGTACCGTTTAATACATAAAAATCGCCATCTTTTACGGCACTGGTTTTTAAAGAAGCAGCATCGGAACCAGATTCAGGCTCGGTTAAACAAAATGAACCAATAATTTCGCCACTTGCGTAACGAGGTAAATATTTTTGCTTTTGCTCTTCTGTGCCATCAATCAAAATTGCACTTGAGCCAATACCGTTATTGGTACCAATTAAAGAACGAAAAGCCGGTGAGGTTTGTCCAAGTTCAAATGCAACTCTGACTTCCTCTTCCATGGTGATGCCTAGACCACCATATTCTTCTGGAATTGTGAGGCCGAACAAACCAAGCTCACGCATTTGCTGCACAATGTCATCCGGAATTTTGTCTTTCTCTACCACTTCGTTTTCACGAGGGATCAATTCATTTTTTACAAAATCTCGAATTGTTGAAAGTAACTGCTCCAACATCCCTTCATCACGGATCATCTGTGATCTCCCTTTTTATGTATTTCCATCGTACCCATCAGCCATCTCCAGCTTGTCTGGATACCATGTTTTAAATCTTGTTTACTGCGGATGTGTTTCATAGTACGAGAACAAAAATACAAATTTCAAGCTTTTTTGAAAATTAATTTCGTTAAACGAAATTTAAAAAATTACCATTACGTAATATCAATCACTTAGCTTATTTAATAAATCATAATTGCTCTAATGGACTAAATAAGACTTGAAATAAATTCCAAAATAAGCATCATAAAAGGAATATAGTTTTGATATGCGAAACAAGGAATTCAAAAATGAGTGTATTAACAGGGAATAATTTCGTAGAAATCGACTTTTCTATTCAAAAAATAGCGATTGTAAAAATAAACCGACCTGAAGCAAAAAATGCACTGAATACAGAAGTTCGCAAACAATTAGCACAAGCTTTTACTGAATTAAGTTTTAACGATGAGATCAATGCAGTTGTGCTCACAGGTGGCGAAGAAGTCTTTGCCGCAGGTGCAGATTTAAAAGAAATGGCAACCGCAACTTCAACTGAAATGTTATTAAGACACACTGAACGTTATTGGAATGCGATTGCTCAGTGCCCTAAACCCGTGATTGCTGCTGTAAATGGTTATGCATTAGGGGGTGGCTGCGAACTTGCAATGCACGCTGATATTATTATTGCAGGTAAAGGCGCAACCTTTGGTCAACCGGAAATTAAAGTCGGTTTAATGCCGGGTGCTGGTGGGACACAACGTTTATTCCGTGCGGTTGGTAAATTTCATGCCATGCGCATGATTATGACGGGTGCTATGGTGAAAGCCGAAGAAGCTTATATCATCGGTCTTGTTTCACAAGTCACAGAAGACGACCAAACCATACCAACTGCGATTCAAATGGCACAAAGCCTCGCAAAAATGCCTCCTATTGCCCTGCAACAAATTAAAGAAGTTGCACTCATGAGCGAAGACGTGCCATTAAATGCAGGCTTAACTCTAGAACGAAAATCATTCCAGTTACTGTTTTCTACCGAAGATAAAAATGAAGGCGTTCAAGCTTTTATTGAAAAACGTAAACCGTCTTATCAAGGTAAATAATTTAAAACGATAATAACAAAGGAATGAAAATGAGTAGAAAAGTATTAATTAGTGCAGGTGGTTCAGGGATTGGACGATGCATTGCTGAAGTCTTTTTAAACAATCATGATGAAGTTTTCGTTTGTGATATTAGTGCTAAAAGCCTCGAACAATTTCAACAAGATTATCCTAAGCTGCATGTACATACGTGTGATTTGGCTGATCATGAGCAAATTAAACTTATGTTTAATGAAGCAGTTCAGAAACTTGGCGGTATTGATATTTTAGTCAATAACACTGGCATCTCAGGCCCGACTGTTGCCGCAGATGAACTAAGTTTTGATGATTGGAACTCGGTAATTAATTTAAACTTGAATAGCACTTTTTTAATTACCCAGTTAGCTATTCCCTATTTAAAGAAAGCACAGGCAGGCGTGATTATTAATATGTCGTCTATTGCCGGTCGCTTAGGCTATCCGTACCGATTGGCTTATTCCACTTCAAAATGGGGGCTGATTGGTTTTACCAAAACGCTTTCTATGGAACTCGGTGCAGACAATATTCGAGTTAACGCTATTCTTCCGGGTGCAGTAGATGGTGATCGAGTTCAACGTGTATTACAGACCCGTGCCGATGTAGCCCATACCTCACTTGAAGAAGTGACTCAAAACGCACTGAAAAATCAGTCGCTCAAATATTTTGTCAATGCAAAGCATATTGCAGATTTATGCCTGTTTTTAGCGTCAGACAGTGGCCGCTCAATTTCAGGGCAAATCTTACCCATTGACGGTGATAAACAATGCTTAAGCTAAATCACCAAACCCTATTTTTCCGTTTAATTTCAAATTTAGATTAATTATCAGGATGATCGACATGACTTATGATATTAAAAGCATGGCTGTGATTGGTGTCGGTATTATGGGCAGTGGCATTGCTCAAATTGCTGCGCAGTCAGGTCATACCACTTATTTATATGATGCTAAAGCAGGCGCAGCCGAACAGGCCAAAGAAAAACTGGCTGCCACATTTCAAAAGTTAGTCGACAAAAATAAAATTACACCTGAGCAAGCAGCTCTGGCAAATAGCCATTTAGTTGTTGCTCATCAAATTGAAGATTTAAAAAATTGCGACCTGATTGTAGAAGCAATTGTTGAGCGTCTAGATATCAAACAAAGCTTAATGCAGCAGCTTGAAGACGTTGTTTCAGAAAATGCCATTTTAGCCTCGAACACCTCTTCTCTGTCTATTACAGCCATTGCTGCAAACTGTAAAAAACCTGAACGTGTGGTGGGTTATCACTTCTTTAACCCAGTTCCGCTCATGAAAGTGGTCGAGGTGATTCGTGGTTTAAAAACTGACCCACTTATTGTTGAGGCCTTAAACGATCTATCTCGCGCATTTGGTCATCGTCCTGTTGTTGCCAAAGACACCCCTGGATTTATTATTAATCATGCGGGTCGAGCTTATGGAACCGAAGCGCTCAAAATTTTAAATGAGAACGTCTGTGACATTAGTGAAATTGACCGAATTTTACGTGACGGCGTTGGTTTTAGAATGGGTCCTTTTGAATTACTCGATTTAACTGGCCTTGATGTTTCTCATCCAGTTATGGAGTCGATTTATCACCAATACTATGAAGAAGCCCGCTACAAACCGAACCCGCTGACCAAACAGATGCTAGATGCCAAGCAACTTGGACGTAAGGTTAATCAAGGTTTTTATAATTATGAAACCGGTTCAAAAACAGGTGAACAACCTGCTCAGTTTGTAGAGCGTTTAGCGCAATATCCAAAAATTTGGATCGCTGCCGATTTCTCTGAAGATAAGAAACAACTCGAAGATTATTTGACCCAGCAAAATATTGCCTTAGATACTCAGCCTGAACCACAAACAGATAGTTTATGTTTACTCGCTTGTTATGGTGAAGATACAACTCAAGCAGCTACCCGTCTAGGAGTTAACCCTGAACAAGCTGTTGCTATAGACATGCTTTATGGCATTGCTAAGCATCGAACCTTAATGCCTTCCCTCATTACCAAACCTGAATACCGACAAGCCGCTCACTCTATTTTCAATTTAGATGAAAATCTGGTGAGTATGATTAATGAAAGTATTGGCTTTGTTGCACAGCGTGTTTTAGCAATGGTCATTAATTTAGGCTGTGATATTGCGCAGCAAAATGTTGCCACGGTAGATGACATTAATGCCGCAGTACGTCTTGGCTTAGGCTATCCATTTGGTCCAATTGAATGGGGCGATCAAGTCGGCAGTGAAAAAATCTTACTCATTCTGAACCGTATAACAGCACTTACGCATGACCCGCGTTACCGCCCTAGCCCGTGGTTACAGCGTCGTGTCGCACTTCACTTACCTCTTACTTTTACTCATGAGTCTTGAAAAGGAATTTCTCAATGTTAAATGCATATATTTATGATGGTTTACGTAGCCCATTTGGCCGTCATGCGGGTGAACTTGCCTCAATTCGCCCTGATGATTTGGCCGCAACTGTCATTCAAAAACTACTTGAAAAAACTGGTGTACCGGGTGCTGATATTGAAGATGTGATTTTAGGTGATACCAATCAAGCAGGTGAAGACAGTCGTAATGTGGCGAGGAATGCTCTATTACTTGCGGGATTACCAGTCACTGTGCCAGGCCAGACAGTAAACCGCCTATGTGCTAGTGGGTTAGGTGCTGTGATTGACTCAGCACGTGCTATTACTTGTGGTGAAGGCGAGCTCTATATCGCAGGTGGTGTAGAAAGTATGTCTCGCGCACCCTTTGTAATGGGTAAAGCGGAAAGTGCTTATAGTCGTGATGCAAAAATTTATGACACCACCATTGGCTCTCGTTTTCCAAATAAAAAAATTATTGCTCAGTACGGCGGTCATTCAATGCCTGAAACAGGTGATAACGTTGCTGCTGACTTTGGTATTAGTCGTGAGCAAGCAGACCTATTTGCAGCCCAATCACAAGCCAAATATCAAAAAGCCAAAGAAGAAGGTTTCTTTGCCGATGAAATTACGCCAATTGAGGTTTTCCAAGGCAAAAAATTACCTCCTAAACTCGTTTCTGAAGATGAACACCCTCGCCCAAGCTCAACTGTTGAAGCACTCACAAAGTTAAAACCACTCTTTGAAGGTGGCGTGGTCACTGCTGGTAATGCCTCAGGTATTAATGATGGTGCAGCAGCCCTCTTGATTGGTTCAGAAGCAGCAGGTCAAAAATATGGCCTAAAACCCATGGCAAAAATCTTGTCAGCAGCTGCTGCTGGTATTGAACCACGCATTATGGGTGCAGGCCCTATTGAAGCCATTAAAAAAGCAGTTGCGCGTGCTGGCCTTACTTTAGATGACATGGATATTATTGAAATTAATGAAGCCTTTGCTTCACAGGTTTTATCGTGTTTAAAAGGTCTAAATGTTGATTTTAATGACCCACGTGTAAATCCAAACGGTGGTGCGATTGCGGTTGGTCATCCACTTGGTGCATCTGGCGCTCGTCTTAGCTTAACAGTAGCTCGTGAGTTAATTCGCCGTAAAAAGAAATATGCAGTGGTGAGCCTATGTATTGGTGTAGGTCAAGGTCTTGCGATGGTGATTGAAAATGTTTCATAACCATTGATCCAGATATCCATTCATCACAACAGCGCAGTGATGAATGGATTTATTTTGCATAGCGAAATATAATGGCAAAACTATTGCTTTAATTATATTTGAGGATCGAATGTCTCAAAACACGGAAACTGAAAAACCAATAAATTTTGATGAGATACGTTTAGATCCTATTTCGCATATACATCGGGAAAATAACCCGCAATTTATTGCTTCTTTAGCGCGCGGTTTAGAACTTTTAAGATGCTTTTCTGCAAATAATCAGGTGCTCGGTAACCAAGAATTAGCAAAAATGACAGGTTTACCTAAACCGACCATTGCACGAATTACCAATACCCTTGTGTCATTGGGCTATTTAAAACAATTGCCTAACTCAACCAAATACACATTAGACATTGGTGTTTTATCTTTAGGATATGCAGCATTATCTAACATCTCGATTCGTAATATTGCTCATCAATATATGGAAGAGTTGAGTCAGTATGTTCAGGCCCCTGTGGCGATGGCAACGCGTGACCGATTAAATATGGTGTATATCGATGTTGTGCAAATTGAAACTGCATTAAATATGCGCCGTCCAATTGGGTCAACCTTACCACTTCATAGTAGTTCAATGGGTCGAGCCTGTTTGGCTGCAACTCCTGAACGTGAGCGCAACTTTCTACTCGATGCACTGAAACAAAAGAATCCCGAAAACTGGCCAGCCATAAAACGCTCTTTAGAACGAGCTTTCCGTGATTATCAAGATTATGGATATTGTTTGTCTTTAGGCGAGTGGCATAAAGAAGTGAACTCGGTGGCTGTGCCTTTGGTCAGCTCCAAACATGGTCTTTATGTTTTTAACTGTGGTGCGCCAAGTTTTCATTTAAATCCAGAAAAACTTGAAGGTGAAATTGGACCACGTTTAATCCACATGGTGCACAATATTCAAGATGCCTTGAATGAAACGCACTAATAACCATACTTAAAACAGTCATGGTTGTGTTGATTAAAGTTCCACTTTCATTATGACTATAAGCATGATGAAAAACGCACTCTATACCCCAACCATTATTTTAATGGCAATTGCAGCAGGCATTTGTACAGGCGGAAATTATTTTAGTCAGCCACTCATTCATTCAATTAGTGTAAGCCTAAATTTAACTGAAACGACTACAGCGTGGGTGCCGACTCTAGCCCAAATCACCTACGCATGTGGCTTACTCTTCTTAATGCCATTAGGGGACATAATAGAAAAGCGCAAACTACTATTTATCTTTATGTTATTGGCTTCAAGTGGATTAATTATTAGCGGTTTTTCACACAATATTTATCTTTTACTGCTTGGCACCGTCATTACTGGTCTATTTTCAAGTTCAGCTCAACTGTTATTACCCCTTGCTGCAAGTCTGGTTCCTATTCAACAAAGCGGCCGTGTGGTTGGCTTTTTACTGAGCGGCCTGATGATGGGTGTTTTACTCGCCCGTTCCCTTTCAGGGCTGATGTCTACACTTTTTGCTTGGAATATTATTTATCTCGTCAGTGGTTTTCTATTACTTGTTATTGCCTTTATTTTGCATCGTAATATCGGGTTATTCCCACCGACTAAATCTGAAAACTATGTAAAAACTATTCGCTCTCTTCCACAGATTTTTATTCAAAATCGACGGTTAAGAACCAGAACTTATATTGGTGGTTTTACATTTGCATGTGTGAGTTTAACCTTTACCACCATGTCGTTGCTTCTGGCTCCGGCACCCTATTTTTTTAGCGACTTTACCATTGGCCTTTTCGGTTTTGTTGGCGTGTTAGGAACGTTCGTTGCTAATTTTTCAGGTAAATTTATTGACCAAGGCTATATCCATAAAATTTCGATTTTTTGTGGCATTGGGCTTATTTTAAGTTGGATACTTTTTTCACTTTTACCCTACCATTTCGCTTTTTACATTATTGCTTTACTCATTCTTTACGCTTCTCTTTCTGCTGTACATGTCACCAACCAAAGTATTGTATTTAAACTTAATCAAGAATTACGTTCGCGGTTTAATGCGATTTATATGACGGGTTATTTTGCTGGCGGCGCTTTAGGCACAACGGCGGGAAGCTACGCTTGGAAACACTTCGGATGGTTTGGTGTCTGCATTTTAGGCTTAATTTTTGCCGTTTTATGTCTTTATTATTGTGTGAGGGATGCAAAAAATCAGCACAGTTAAAACTTGTGCTGATCTTATATAAAGTATGCTAATAGTTAATTAGAGGAGCTAGATTAAGTCCTATAAAAGCCCTAATAATCGACCACGAATAATATCTTCTGCATCTTTAACAATTCGGCTAACCAGTTCATCGCAAGTCGGAATATCATGAATCAAGCTTGCGACTAAACCGCATGACCATGCACCTGCATTAACATCGCCATCAATCATGACTTTTGGATAAACACCAGCAACTTCTTCGATAATATCTTCAAATTTAATGTTATCGCCGAGTGCTTTTTCTTTTGCCACGATTTTTTCTACAGCAGCATTGTTCATAACACGTTCAGTATTACGTAAAGCACGCATAATTAAACGTGTATCTCGTTCGGTTGCATTTAAAATTGCCTGTTTTACATTTGCGTGTACGGGAGCTTCCTGAGTCGCAATAAAGCGCGTTCCCATATTAATTCCATCAGCACCCATCGCTAAAGCAGCGGCGAGTGAGCGTCCATCTGCCATTCCACCTGAAGCAACAAATGGGATTTCTAATGCATCGGCAGCTAAAGGCAATAAAATCATATTGGGCACATCATCTTCGCCAGGGTGACCACCGCACTCGAAACCATCTACAGAAACCGCATCGCACCCAATTTGCTGAGCTTTTAAGCTATGTCGAACCGAAGTACATTTGTGAATTACTTTAATGCCAGCAGCTTTTAAATACGGCATGACTTGTTCAGGATTCCGCCCTGCTGTTTCTACAATCTTTACACCACCTTTAATAATTGCATCTACAAAACCCGGATAATCAGGAGTATTCACCGTAGGCAAAAAGGTTAAATTTACCCCGAAAGGCTTATCAGTCATTTCTCGGCAACGTGCAATTTCTTTTGCCAAATTTTCAGGCGTACGCTGAGTCAGGCCAGTGATAATGCCTAACCCGCCTGCGTTAGAAACTGCAGCAGCAAGCTCAGCAAAACCAACATAATGCATACCGCCTTGAATAATTGGGTGCTCGATTTCAAATAGTTCTGTAATTTTGGTCTTCATATTATTTCCACTCACCGTTCTATAGCTAGCTTCTCATTTCCTTAGCAGAGCTAGATGCTTATTTACGCATAAATCCTGTCTTCATTTAAAGTGACTTAAGATAAAATTTCACAATACAAAATTTTATACCACAATATAAAACAAAATAATTGATAACGGAATTGTTTTTCGATAGCATCATTTTAATAAGTTTAAATTTTAGACGGCAAGTTATTTGAATAAGTATGAGTTTCCGTAAACAGGAAACAAATAATTTTCAAATAGTTAATTTAAAGGAATGAATAATGCAGCAGGACAATAGAACTCAAAATGAGCTTAAAACAGGCACAATTCATGAATCTTTTGATAGAAATATACTAACGCTCACCATGAGTAATCCCACTAAAAAGAATGCAATTAATTACGAAATGTATGCGGCCCTAAGTCAGGCCTTAGATAAGGCTGCAACTAATCAAGACATTCATGTGGTTGTGCTGACTGGTGAAAACTCCGCATTTACTAGCGGCAATGATGTCAATGCATTTGAAAAACGTGATACCACCAGTTCCGAACCGCCCTCTTCCATTGTGTTTTTAAAAAGCTTAGCAACGTTTCCAAAACCAATTATTGCTAAAGTAAATGGTGTAGCAATTGGTATTGGTAGCACCATGCTTCTACATTGTGACCTTGTATATGCAAGCCAAAACTCTATTTTTCAGTTTCCCTTTGTGAACTTAGGACTTGTACCTGAAGCGGGTTCAAGCTACATCTTGCCAAGATTATTAGGCTTTGCTCGTGCTTCTGAAATTATTTTACTGGGTGAAAAGTTTTCGGCAGACCAAGCAAAAAATTATGGTCTGGTAAATGAAATATTTGAAGCAACTGAGCTGGATCAAGTAGTTGAAGATATAGCAATCAAACTCGCTCACAAACCAAGCCAAGCCTTACAGCTGAGTAAAAAGTTATTAAGAGATATGCCAATTGGTGATCTATTAAATCGAATTGATCATGAATCAGCTATTTTCTCGCATTGTTTGCAAGGTTCCGAGTTTAAAGAGGCATTAAGCGCTTTCAGAGAAAAAAGGAAACCGAACTTTCATAACCAAACAGTCTAAATGCACCTACTAAAAAGCCAGCATTGAAAATCATTGCTGGCTTTTATAAATAAATCAGATAGGTTTAGCTAATCTCGGTGCGAATATTATTCACCATATGTAAAAGACGTGGTGCAATATCTTCTTCGAGTTTTTCACGGTTCATAATAAAGCTTGGACCGCCACAGTTGAACACCAATAAACCATGTTGTTCATGAATCAGTGGAACTGCAACCGAATTTACATCTTTATGCCATTCACCGATTGAAAAACAATATCCAAAATCTTGGTAATCTTTAAACGCTTTGTCTAGATCACGGTTAATTTTGATCCAGTCTTCTTTGTGCTTGCTACGAATGGCATCAAGCAAAAACTCTCTTTCATCTTCAGGCATGGCAGCTAAACATGCACGTCCCATCGAACTTAAATGAATCGGTAAATAAGTTCCGACTTGACGGCGCATGGTCATATTGCCTTTACCTTGTACCACATCAAGATAAATCATGTTCAGTCGATCACGTGTTGCCATGGCTACAGCAGCGCCCGCATAGTCTGCCAAATTTTTCATATATGGATGAGCAATAGAACGAATCGACACGTTAGATAACATGGAATAACCAAACGCAAGAACACCCACTGAAAGCTGGAATTTGCTTGAGTTAGGTACTTGTTTGATATAACCCAAACGCGACAAGGTATGTGTAAGGCGAGTAATGGTTGGTTTTGGTAAACCTGTCATCTGAGCAAGTTCTTGGTTACCCAAATGCTGATGCTTAGGCGTAAAACAACGTAATAGTTCTAAACCACGTGCTAATGCAGTAATAAATTGGCGATCATTTTCATCCTGCATGTCTTCAATCGGATGTAATAATTCATGCCTTAATGGCGCTAATAATTTTTCTGTCGGTTCTGCATCTACTGCATCGTTCATTGTCATACTAATCCATATTTTGTTTCGCACTGCGAAAATTATAATCTATTTTTTCTATAAATAGCAAAAGAGCAAACATTCGAGTCTGCATCTAAAAGATAACTTCATTTAACTCATTAAAGCGAAAGATTAAAGATTTTATTTTCTGATTTTAAATATAATTTTAACCTTCCGCTTTTAAATCAATTACCCAATTACGCCCTTTTCTTTGAGCTCAGCTAGTTTTTCAGGAGAAACTACCCGACCTAAAACCGCCTGCGTATGTTCACCCAACAATGGAGGAGCTGTTTTGTATTCAACAGGTGTTCTAGAGAGTTTGATTGGTGACCCAATGACCTTCAATTTCTCACGTTGAGGATGGTTCATCTCGACTAACATTTCTCGGGCAATTACCTGCGGCTCTTGAAAAGCTTGTTCCAAGTTATTAATCACACCGACAGGAACTTTAGCGGCATAGATTGCATCTACCCATTCATCTGCGGTTTTAGTTAAAAAGTGATTTGATAAAATCCCGATAATTTCATCGCGGTGTTTAATTCGATCTGCATTTCGGGCAAAACGTGCATCATTCGGTAAATCGGGTAACCCAATACTTCGACAAAGCTGAATAAACTGAGTGTCATTTCCACACGCGATAATAAAATCACGATCAGAAGCTTTAAATACCTGATAAGGCACAATATTGGCATGTGCATTGCCATAACGCTTCGGGATATTACCCGATGAAAGATAGTTCATTCCCTGATTTGCCATTGTGGCAATTTGAACATCAAGCAAAGCCATATCAATGTATTGGCCTAAACCCGTTACATGGCGGTTGAGTAAAGCAGCCTGTATGGCAATCGTAGAATAAAGACCTGTGGCTAAATCGGAAAATGCGACCCCTACTTTTTGTGGCCCACCACCCGGCAAATCATCACGTTCACCCGTGACTGACATGAGGCCGCCCATGCCTTGAATAATAAAGTCATAACCGGGTTCTTCTGCTCTTGGGCCAGTTTGACCAAAGCCTGTAATCGAGCAATACACCAGTTTAGGATTAATCTCAGATAAAGACTCGTAATCCAAACCGTATTTTTTCAGAGAACCCGCTTTGTAGTTTTCAATCACGACATCGGTGTCTTGAATGAGGGCTTTAATTAGCTCTTGTCCATCAGAACTGGCAATATCAATGGCAACCGATAACTTATTGCGGTTAGTGGACTGGTAATAAGCGGCTTCTTGGGTGTCTTGGCCTGAGTCATTTTTCATCCAAGGTGGCCCCCAAGAACGAGTATCGTCACCGACTTTCGGTCTTTCAATCTTGATTACTTCTGCACCTAAATCGGCAAGAATCTGTCCACACCAAGGCCCAGCCAATACCCGACTTAAGTCAAGTACCCGAATTCCATTTAAAGCACCCATCTTCATCCCACTATATTTTGTGACTTATTTCCTATTGGAAAACTTATCCATTTAAAATTTCGCATAGCGATATATATTTTTAATATACACAGCTCATTTTAAAAATCAAACTTTAATTTTCCACTAAAAATAATGATTTTTTATAAGAAAATATAGCTTAAATAAATCAATAAATTAGGCAAACATAAAACAATAACAAAGTATCGCATTGCGAAATTAATTTTCAAAATATATTGTTTTACGTTCATCCTTTGATTACTATCGCTTCAAATATTGATGATTTTACGAACATCACATTGATGTTTTTTGCATGTAGTAAAAGGACGAGACTATGATTCGAGATCAGGAAACCTTAGATCAACTTGTTGATATGATTCGACAATTTGTTGAAGGTGTATTAATTCCTCATGAGAATGAAGTCGCTGAAACGGATGAAATTCCTCAACACATCGTTGAACAAATGAAAGCGCTGGGCTTATTTGGTTTAACCATTCCTGAAGAGTACGAAGGTCTTGGGCTAACGATGGAAGAAGAGGTCTATATCGCTTTCGAATTAGGCCGTACCTCTCCTGCTTTTCGCTCTCTGATTGGAACCAATAATGGTATTGGTTCAAGTGGCCTGATTATTGACGGGACCGAAGCACAAAAATCATTTTTCTTGCCGCGTTTAGCGCGTGGTGAAGTGATCAGTTCTTTTTGTTTAACCGAACCAGACGCAGGCTCGGACGTAGCCTCTTTAAAAACCAGTGCAGTAAAAGATGGCGATTTTTATGTGTTAAACGGCACTAAACGCTTTATTACCAATGCACCCCATGCTGGCGTATTTACAGTCATGGCACGTACAAATTCTGATATTAAAGGTGCTGGTGGTATTTCTGCTTTTATTGTCGACAGTCAAACCCCAGGCATTTCACTTGGTAAACGCGATAAAAAAATGGGACAAAAAGGTGCCCATACCTGTGATGTGATTTTTGAAAATTGTCGTATTCCTGCCTCAGCACTCATTGGTGGCGTGGAAGGTGTTGGTTTTAAAACGGCCATGAAAGTGCTCGATAAAGGCCGTTTGCATATTGCTGCTTTAAGTGTCGGCGCAGCAACCAGAATGCTAGACGATTCTTTAAATTACGCCATCGAACGCAAGCAGTTTGGACAACCTATTGCCGAATTTCAACTCATTCAAGCCATGCTTGCCGACTCAAAAGCCGAAATTTATGCGGCTAAATGTATGGTCTTAGACGCTGCACGCCTACGCGATGCCGGACATAACGTGAGCACTGAAGCTTCATGCGCAAAAATGTTTGCGACCGAAATGTGTGGTCGTGTCGCCGATCGCTGTGTACAGATTCACGGCGGTGCGGGTTACATCAGTGAATATGCCATTGAACGTTTTTATCGCGATGTGCGTTTATTCCGCCTCTATGAAGGCACCACTCAAATTCAACAGGTGATTATTGCCCGAAACATGATTCGCGCTGCGTCTTAATCAAATTTTAAGCACTTTAAAACGACTTGAAGTGCTTTCAATCAAATGTAGGTAATGGATTATGGCTACAAATTACAAAGAAGGTCTTTCTCGTATACAACCTCATACGTGGAAAATAGCTTTTATTTTTGCATTTCTGGCATTGCTGGTAGATGGTGCAGATTTGATGCTGCTGTCTTATAGCTTAAATAGTATTAAGGCAGATTTTGGATTAAGTTCAGTACAAGCAGGTATGCTTGGCAGTTTTACATTAGCAGGTATGGCTGTTGGTGGCATTTTTGGGGGATGGGCATGCGATAAATTTGGTCGCGTCCGCATTGTGGTTATTTCTATTTTAATTTTCTCACTTCTCACCTGTGGCTTAGGTTTTACTCAAAGCTTTCTTCAGTTTGGTATTTTAAGATTTTTTGCGTCACTGGGTTTGGGTTCACTCTATATCGCCTGTAATACTCTCATGGCCGAATATGTACCAACACGTTACCGCACAACAGTCCTTGGAACATTACAAGCTGGCTGGACTGTTGGATATATTGTTGCGACTTTACTTGCAGGTTGGATTATTCCTGATCATGGCTGGCGTATGCTGTTTTATGTTGCCATTATTCCCGTTGTTATTGCTGTTCTCATGCATATTCTGGTACCAGAACCAGAAGCATGGCAAAAGTCTCGACTACAACAACCTGTTTTGGCGCAAAACGCTCCGAAAACTTCAGCATTTAAGCTTATTTTCCAAGATAAACAAAACCGTAATATGTTTATCTTGTGGGCGTTAACCGCGGGCTTCTTACAGTTTGGCTACTATGGTGTAAATAACTGGATGCCGTCATATCTAGAAAGTGAACTGGGTATGAAGTTCAAAGAAATGACGGCTTATATGGTAGGTACATATACCGCCATGATTTTAGGTAAAGTCCTTGCAGGCATGATGGCTGATAAATTAGGGCGTCGTTTTACCTACGCGTTTGGTGCAATCGGTACTGCTATTTTCTTACCTCTAATTGTTTTTTATAACTCGCCAAGCAACATTCTCTATTTACTCATCACCTTCGGCTTCCTCTACGGCATCCCTTATGGTGTAAATGCAACCTATATGACCGAAAGTTTTGCGACAGCTATTCGCGGTACAGCCATTGGCGGCGCGTATAATGTTGGACGTTTAGGCGCTGCATTAGCTCCTGCAACTATCGGCTTCTTAGCATCCGGCGGATCTATTGGTCTAGGTTTTGTCGTGATGGGTGTAGCTTACCTGATTTGTGGTGTGATCCCTGCTCTATTCATTAAAGAAAAAATATACGACCCACAAAAGTCGTAAAGAAATTCATTACATATATCTATATGTAGTGATGGAACTAACTATTGGAGCATATGTTTAGATAGTTAGAGGAAAATAGGAGTTTAATCTGCAAGGTTGCTCCTTATTTTCAAATATGTGGAGTTTATTACTCTTCATTTTAATTTTTTAGGTAAGCTTAGCTCCCAAGGGAGCTAAGCTTAAAAATATATTGACCTAAACTATATTTAAGGTCGTTCACCCTGTCCTAAACGGCGTTCAATATCATCTAGTACATTTGGCAAGTCTGCGACACTATCAATCACATAGTGAGCACCTGAAGCATTCATTTTTCGATAGGCCTTATCTTTTAGAACAATTTGTTCATCAGCCGATAATGCACTCCACTCTTCATAACTTAAACCGACTTCATTACCGCTAATCGCAAGTCCTACAGTCCAGCATCCCGCATTTAAACCTTCATCAATACCCACCACGGTATCATCCACTTTTACAACAGTTTTGATGTCTGATACATCAAGTTGAATTAAGTTTTTCCATAACATTTCAGGATATGGACGACCAAATTTCACGTCACTGGCAGTAACAATGCAGTCCGGTCGATAGCCCTGATCGGCAGCATCTTTAACCAATCGCCCAATCATCATTGATGCATAACCTGTGTTACTGCCAATTTTTGCACCGCGGCCTTTAATATTTTCAAAAGTCGCCAATGCACCCGGAATTAAAGCAGAACATGTGGGAATCGATTTTAATTGGTAAGGAATAAAGTCTTTATATAAACGGTCAATATCTGCCTCTGTTACAGCCTGCCCATATACTTCCTGCCATGCTGCTGCTACACGCGGCATTTTTAAAACAGCAGCTATATGGTCGCGTTTTTCCAAACCCATTGGTGCACGAGCTTCTTCAACCGTAATTTCAACTTTGTTGTCTTTAAATAAAGCCATAAAAGCCAAAATTGGTGCACGTGAGCCAAAATCTACTGTTGTGCCAGCCCAGTCAAAAACCACGGCTTGAATTTGTGTATTGTTGGTCGTCATGGTGTATTTCCTTTAATGTAAATAATTTAATAAAAATTATGCTATTACAGCTTGATTTAGATGGCTTTTGCAGTAGCTGGCAATTGCAGCAAGAAGTCCTTCAATGTCATGAACATAAACTTCGCCAATATTGCCAATACGGAAGCAGTTGAGGTCGGTAACTTTGCCCGGATAAATCACGTAGCCTGATTTTTTCAAAGTTTCGTAAAATGACTGAAAGCTAAATGTTTCAACTGTCGGGTAAAGGAATGTTGTGATAATTGGTGATTGGGGTGCTTGATTGCCTAATACCAATTCAAAACCAAGCTGTTGCATACCTTGAGATAAGGTTTGTTGGTTTTGTAAATAACGTTGATAACGTGCAGCAACTCCGCCCTCTGCCTCAAGCTCAAGCAAGGCTTGGTAAAATGCACGTACTACATGGGTTGGCGAGGTAAAGCGCCATTTACCGTTATGCTGTTCCATGGTATTCCACTGGTCATATAAATCGAGGCTGACCGAACGTGCCAAACCTTTACAGGCTTCTAGGCAATCACGTTTCGCCAAAATAAAACCAAAGCCCGGCACACCTTGAATGCATTTATTTGCACTTGAAATCAGAAAATCAATTTCAAGCTCCGCGATATCCATTGGCACACCGCCAAATGAACTCATCGCATCTACAATCCAGATTTTCCCTGCCGATTTAACTAAACGGCCAATGTCTTGAATCGGGTTTAAAATTCCCGTGGTGGTTTCACAGTGCACACAAGCAACATGACTAATGGTTTTATCTTTTAAAACACGTTCAATTTCTTGTAAATCTGGTGTCTGGGTTTCTAAATAGTTCAGCTCTATCACTTCAATATTTAGGCAACGCGCCATTTGCACCATACGTGCACCATAAGCGCCATTATTAATGATTAAGATTTTGCCATCACGCGGAATAGCTGAACCAAGTACAGACTCCACCGCAAAACTTCCACTGCCTTGCATTAATACAGCCGTATATGTTTCAGGTTGACTAGTTGCCAAATTGACCAATCGAGAGCGGATATCTTGTACAAGCGAATTATATTCTTGGTCCCAAGTACACCAGTCTTTTTGCATGGCACGGCGGACCGTCGCAGAAGTTGATAATGGACCTGGTGTCAAAAGCAGATATTTGTTTTCTAAATCCATATCGATTTGTGGTTGCATGTTCATAAGATTGCTCGTTTCGTTCACGTTAATTTCAATATACACCAATCTGGTTTAAACCAGATTAAAAACTAGTAAATATTTTGTTCTAATATTTCTTTCATAAATCCAGCCCCTGTGGTCATACCTTTGCCAGCGATCGCACTCACCAGGAAGATGTTGCTCTCGGCTTCAGTAACACAGGCCAGCTCGTGTTCATGGGTTAGGTAATAACCATTCCAACGCTTTTGAATTGCAGGTAAGGTCAGCCCCAGTTTTTCGTGGCAGTAGGCTTGAATAAATTGATTAATGTCTTCGCGTTGCTCAAATTGAGGTGCTTCATCAAGCGGATGGTATTCGTGACTATCACCCACAATCAGTTCACCAAATTCGTTTTGTTTAATCAGAATATGGATACCAAATTCTTTAACAAATCCTTGTTGTGACGCTTTAATCAGCTCATGATGACTTGGGCAAATCTCAAAGGCTGGATAGCGCGAAATCGACAAACCTGAATAAAGAGAAGTATTTAATTTTTGTTGAAATGGTTGAGTCAGCGCCATTTGTAAGCCACAACGTTTCAGATTCAAACTTTGCAGCAACTCTGGATATAAAATATCGATGACCTCACCGTGACAGATCAAAACTTTATTTGCCCAATATGACTCGCCACTTGCCAAACGAACCTGACACTTTTCCTGCTGATATTTGGTTTGTACTACACACGCATTGGTATAAATCTCTACACCTTTTCTTTGTGCATATGCCAACAGTCGTTGTCCGATCACATGCGGTTCGACCGAATAATCTTCTTCAAAGATTAAGCCGCCTTGGAACTGCTGCTCAGGATTCAAATACGAAAATTGTGTAGTTAGTTCTTCATGGCTAAGCAGATGAACCGGAATCTGGTACCGGCCTGCACGCTCGGCAAACTCCTTTAAAACCTGCCATTCAAGTGCAGTGTTTGCCAGATATACGCCTTGTCTTTGCTCAAATGAAATATCGGTTTCAGCCTGAATACGCTGATAAAAAGAGCGCGTTTCAAGTGCATACTTTCGCCACTGTTGCTCTGGATGGGTTAAAGTCGATGTTCCAACCATGCCGAAATTACGGCGAGTTGCACCTACAGGCTTAGCATTTTTCTCAAAAATACACACTTTTAAGCCTTGCTCTTGTGCCTGTATAGCAGCGGACAAACCTAAAATTCCGGCACCGACAACAATTAAATCAAACTGTACGTTATTCATAAGACTTCCAATTTGCGAAATTTAGGATGAACAAACCCTTGCCTTGTTGAACAAAGCATTTCGTTTCAGTCGGTTAAATAAAAATTATGTTTAGCTAAACATCACTTAGTGGGAAGTTTCACGCCATTGTTGGCTTCTTGCCATGATTTTTCGGGTAAATAACCAATGAATGAGTTTTACAACACAGGAGGTCGTTAAAATCAAAATACTCATCGCAACAGCAGCAACCGTATCGCCTGCATCATCCATATTTAAAACGGCCACCGCCGCTAAACTGGTGTCTGGTGAATAGAGGAAAATTGCAGCCGATACGGTCGTCATGGCATTTACAAAAATATAGACCGATACATCACATAGCGCTGGAAAACACATAGGCAAATACACTTTCCAAAAGGTTTTCCACTTCGATGTACCTAAAGTTTCTGCTGCCTGATCGAGTTGTATCGGAATCTGTTTAATGGCATTGGTTAAAGTCAGATGCGGCACAGTGTAATAATGCACGATGGTTGAAATCACCAAAATAGTCATGGTTCCATACAGCACATTTAACGGGTTGCTTTGCTGGTTAAAAAACAAAATGTACGCAATACCTAGAACCAGCCCCGGCACTGCAAGAGGTAATAGAACCAAAGCTTGCACATAATTTTTAATGAGTGGATGTGCTTTAAAGCGTTCGGTTAATAGTGCCACCATAAAAATAAGTGCCGTGCCCACAACCGTACTAAAAAAGGCCATACGAACCGAGTTAAAATACGCTGCCCAACCGCCGCCATCGACATATTCAAAGCTATAGTGTTGCAAGGTCAAAGACAAATCATAAGGCCAAGACTGGATAAATGACGCCAAGACTGCCGTTAAAATAATGAGTAAAATCGAACCCGAAACCAAGCTACAAAATAAAGTCAAAACCGTTTCAAGCTTTTTATTACGCGCAGAGATATAAGGTTTAGTCTGAAAAGATTGAAAACGTGCATGGCGTTTGCTTTGTATTCGATCGAAAATAAAAACAAAAACTGCTGGTAGCAATAACAAGATGGAAATGACCGCACCCATGCTCATATTTTGCTGACCAATAATCTGTTTATAGACATCAAGCGCCATCATGTTAAAAGAACCACCAATGACTTTTGGAATACCAAAATCTGTTAGGACATAAATAAAAGCCACCAGACTTGCACTGATCAGTCCATAACGAATTGCAGGTAAAGTCACATGATAATGCGTCTTCCAGACGTTTTTTCCGAGCGATAAAGATGCTTCAATTAAACGCTGATCGACACTTCGAAAAGAGACCATCATCAGCATTAAAATTGCTGGAAATAGCCAAAAGCAATAACTGATTAAAATACCGATTGGACCATAAATCTGTACATCACCTAATAAAGGCTTGAATACACCTTGCTTGCCAAATAAATAAACCAATGCCAAAGATGGCAAAAGTGATGGTGCCAAGATCGGTAAAAATGCCACCAATTTAAAGAAGCCTTTGCCTTTAATATTGACATTGGTCAGTGCAAACGCATAAATACTGGCAAGAAAAACTGTAATGACAGTAGCAGTACAAGCGATCCACACAGAGTTAAATACAGAACTGAGTAAAGCGGAACTACCAAAATAATTATAAAAGTTTTCAAGGCCGACAAAATTTTGATTTTCATCAAAAAATGCACTTTGAAACAGCATTATTAAGGGAGCAATAATCGCTAAAGTCAAAGCAATTGCGACGCTCGCCAAAGTAATATTTGACCTTAATGAATATTCAGTTTTTTGACGCGGCTGTGTTTTTAAAACCGCTGAAGCAGTTTCATTTAACATAGTGCATACCCTTGATCGTCAAAAACATGGATGAGCTGATTAGGCACTTTTATAAACATGAGTTCTTGCAAAGATTTGAACTTTGTATTTTCAATTTCAATTTGCAAAAGGTGTTTTGCCTGCTCAATTCCATCAATATTAATGGCGCAAAACAAACGGCGTTTTGCACCTAAAAATTCAGTGCTTAATACTTTAACTGGCAAATACAGCGATTCTTTATTACTGCCAAAATCATCTACCAACTCGACTGCTTCGGGTCTAAAACCCATACTGTAGTTTTGCCCAGTTTTTAGCTTTTGCTGCTCCAGATTTAGAGGGATAAAACCTAAAACATCGAGCTGATTCTGTACTGCACAAGTGGCTTTTAAAAAGTTCATGGTGCCAATAAACTTTGCAACGAATTGGGTTTGTGGTTTGTAGTAAATATTGTGCGGCGTATCGATTTGCTCAATCACGCCATGATTCATCACTACAACACGGTCAGAAATGCTTAATGCTTCTTCTTGGTCATGCGTCACCATAATGGTTGGCAAATTAAGCTGCGATTGAATTGAGCGAATCTTTTGTCTTAAGTTCAAACGTACCTGAGCATCAAGTGCTGAAAGCGGTTCATCTAGCAATAAAATATCCGGATTCGGTGCAATAGCTCGAGCAAGCGCAACACGTTGCTGCTGCCCACCAGACAATTGATTTGGATATTTTTTTGCAATATCGGGTAACTCAATCAGCTCTAATAACTGATGAACCCGTTGATTACGCTGTGCTTTATCCCACTTTTTTTTGTCTAAACCGAAAGCAATATTCTCTTCGACATTTAAATTTGGAAATAACGCATAGTTTTGAAACACAATGCCACAGTGCCGTTTTTCAGCACTTAGCAAAGTTATATCTGTTCCCTTTTTTATAACCTTTCCATAATCAGGTTTTTCAAGACCCGCAATTATGCGTAGCAATGTGGTTTTACCGCACCCTGATGGTCCCAAAAAGCTGACGAACTCGCCTGCTTTCAGGTCTAAATTAATATGTGTTAGAGCCTGAAAGTGTTGAAACTTTTTTTGAATATCCACCACCTCTAAAACCGAGGGGCCATGTTCAGGATATTTATAAGTCGTTAAGGTCGACAATAAATGCCCTGCCAACTCGCCCTTTGGGTTTTGACCTAGCAGCGATGATTGCAATGACGAAGGTATTTGCATAATGAGGCCCTTATTCAAAAGATCACTTTTCAAAACGCTTTGACCATTCAGCCAAAATACGTTCACGCTGTTCGGCCGCCCAATAAAAATCATTTTTTACAAGCAGTTGAGGAAGGTTTTTCGGGAAACTCATGGTAGTATTTTCAATGCCTTTATAAGCGACCATTGAAAAGTTATGTGCATAGGCTTCATTTGCCGCTTTGCTTACCGACCAATTTATAAATTTTTGTGCGCTACTTAATTTCTTGGTTCCTTTTACAATTGCTGAGGCTTCCATTTCCCAACCTAACCCTTCAGTTGGATAAACCACTTCCAAAGGTGCGCCATCTGCTTTTAATTTAAATGCTGGATAACCGAAAGAAATACCAATTGGAATTTCGCCTTGTGCGGCCATTTTGCAAGGTTTTGAACCAGAGTGAGGATATTGCGAAATGTTTTTATCTAAAGCCTGCATATAATCCCACGCCTGCTTTTCACCCCAGATCTGCATCCAAGCAGTCACATCTAAATACCCTGTACCACTTGAAGCCGGATTTGGCATCACAATCAGGTTTTTATAAATTGGGTTGGTTAAATCTTTCCAAGTTTTTGGAATCGGTAACTTACGTTTTTCTAATTCGACTTTATTTACACAGATTGCAGATTCCCATGCATCCATACCCGTCCAAGTCGGTACGGATTTTTGACTTACAAATTCGAGTTTTAAATTTTGGACGCCTTCAGGTTTAAAAGGCTCAAGCATGTCTTTCTTTTCCATGACCAGCAAACTGGTTAAAGCCACACCAAAAACCACATCCGCTTGCGGGTTTTTCTGTTCTGCCAAAAGTTTCGCGGTGATTACACCTGTTGAATCACGTACCCATTTTACTTTGAGTTCTGGATAGGCTTTGTGTAATTCTTCTTGGTATTGTTTAAGCTGGTCGGCTTCCACTGCCGTATAGACGGTAATTTCTTCTGAGTTTTTTGATGTTGCCGATGAACATCCCATTTGAAAAGCGACCACTACACCTAAAACTGATGCAGTGCCAAGTTTAATTGTCTGTTGAACATACTGTTTCATCTGCAAACCATCGAATGCAATTATTTGATGATCGTATTTCAACAGGTTTATATGACAGTTTGATTAATCTGGTTTAAACCAGATTGTATTTTTATGCTCGTGCTTCGAAATGTAAATCTAAGACATCGTGTAGCCAATATTCTTGGTCAACATCGGTAATCACGCCCTTTTCATTTCTGTTACTACGGCAAATATATAAACCGAGCGCGCCAACATTGACATGAAGCGCTTTGGCCTGTTGTTCCGATAAAGCTGTTGGATAGAGGTTAATGTCGGCTCTGGTGATATGGCAGTTATATTGATTTGCCATGAGTAAAGTAATGGATTGCTTGAGATCATGTGTTAAAAACTCAGGAAAAAGCTCGGCATTCACACGTAAATGCTCAACCAAAACAGGTCGACCATTAATACAACGACGTCGCCAAACTGAATAAATTGGATGCCCTTTTTCAACTTTTAAATGCTTGGCATCCCAAGAAGTGGCCTGAGTCAGCTCACTCGAAATCACTTCTGTAGAAGGTTCATAGCCTTGTTCAATCACAAACTGATTAAAGTTTTTCGTCGATTGAGGGTGATAAATAATACGCGGAGAACGAACATACCAACCACGGCGGTCTAATCGATAAATCAGACCATCCGTTTCCAAAGCCAGCAAAGCTTCACGTGCAGCCACTCGCGTGGTTTGGAATTGCTCAGATAGCACTCTTTCCGATGGGAGTTTTGCATGAGCGTCTAATACGCCAGATTCGATATCGTGGGCAATTGCATCGCGAATAGGAATATATTTAGGTATGCGTGCTTGGTCCTGTTCCATACAAACTTAGAATTTATAAATAAAGAAATTAATAGCAATATACTGAAAAAATATGACAAAAGCTTTTATTAATGCTGATCTTTTAAGCAAAGCACACCGCATCTCAGACTTTTCCAACTAAATTTTTCCATAAAAAGTAGTAGCGCGGCTTTGCGTACAAACTAGATTTTTTGATACAAAAACTTAGCAGTAGTTAATCTTGCTTTATAAAAAGCTTCCTCTTGTTTACTCAATTCTAATTTTTCATGGGCAACTTATGTCTGTCGAGCCCACAGATAAGCGAACTCGATGCCACTAGAAAAATAGTGATAATCTAAAAAATACCATCTCATTATTTTTAGACCATGGTAATAGTAAGATCATGAGGACAAGTAGAAATTCCAAGAATATAAACTCACAACCCCACCTGTACTATACTTAAAACAGCAATAGATAAGAACAAAAGTGGTGGAACATAATCAAACCATGATGCTCTCTGTATAATAGTTTTTAATTTTCGAGCCATTGCGCCAACAGTCATATTGACACAAATACCTCCAAAATTAAAAATTAGCCCATATAAGAGAAAATACATCCAAGCAGGATGAGAATTTGAAGGTACAAATTGTGGTAACAAGCTAACAAAAAAGAGGCCAATCTTTGGGTTAGACAAATTAATCAGCATCCCTTTGCTAAATGCATGGCGGGCTGATTCTGTAGAGTTTTGAGAAAGAATATTTGGGCTTTCTATTGATTTACGTTTGGGCCAACACAGATATGCTAAATAAATTAAATACAAAGCACCAATAAATTGAATAACTTTGTATAGCATAGGAGTTTCTTGAAAGATAACCATTAACCCAAATGTCGTTAATAAAACATAGAAGAAGACACCAAACTCTACTCCTGCTGCTGCCTTTAATCCTGCTTTTATTCCATATTTTAATGATTGATTCATTACATAAACCATAGCAGGTCCAGGTGATAGATTAATAATCAACACTGTTATAATAAAAGATAAAAAACTATAATTCATTAGCTACTCTTTCCATTAAGTATTTCTAAAAAATAATACTTTAAGATTAGCCTCTTTAATTAAGCCAAAATTAGTATTTTTCCAGCCCAACACTTTCCAGACACTCCCAATTATTAATAATTACTTACATACATTCTTATGATTAATTTTATAATCCAATTACACCATTTATCAAAAAATTTTATTTCCAGATCTTCACCAGATGTATTAACTCATATAAAATTAAGACCTTATAAAAAATCATCTATTAACTAAAATCTACATCGCAGAATTAAAATATAATAATAAATTAAAACTTACATTCATTTCTATAATTATTAAAAATATATTTTACACTAGATCTTTTAACCCACTCCATATAATCAATAAAACCAACACAATAGAACATCTTATTAAATTTATATTAAAATTCGATCTTAACTCAATCAATATTACAGCTAATGAATTAGCTTAAAGAGGAAAAATCAGAACCACCAATTAAATTATTTCTTAAAAATAAATTGCATAACGCCAACTCTTAATATTTAAAAATTATTTATTCTAGCTAACTAATAATTTATTATTCAAAAATATCATGGCTACTTCTAGTATGACCACATCTCTTAAACTAACTTATCCCATCCAATTTCTTTTATAAAAAAAGAGCATTTTCATGCCCTTTTTATTTTTTATCTAGCTTTTAGCTTGCGTGCTTAAAACTATCAATTTGCTTGATCTCATAAGGCAAACCAACATAGTTTTCAGCCAATGTTGTTCTACCTGCAATCGAACCAAGTACATAACTTAGTTCGGCTTGTTTAATCTTATGATCAAACTCACTTTCAGTTTCAAAGCGATGCAATAAATGAGTCATCCACCAAGAAAAACGCTCAGCTTTCCATACACGTTGTAGGCATTTTTCAGAATATTCATCAATACCCTGTTCTGAACCTTCCACATAATATTCAACAAGTGCACTTGATAAATAAGCAATATCAGATGCAGCAAGATTGAGGCCTTTTGCTCCTGTCGGTGGAACAATATGCGCAGCATCGCCTGCTAAAAATAATTTTCCGAAACGCATTGGCTCAGTCACAAAGCTACGTAACGGCGCGATACTCTTTTCAATAGAAGGCCCTGTCACTAGCTTTTCACGGCTTTCAGGGTCTAGGCGGTTTTTTAACTCATCCCAAAATTTTTCATCGGACCAATCTTCGACGTGATCAGTTAAAGGGACTTGTAAATAATAACGGCTACGTGTTTCTGAACGCATACTGCATAAAGCAAAGCCACGTTCTGACTGTACGTAAATGAGTTCATCGGCTACAGGTGGAACATCGGCCAACACCCCTAACCAGCCAAACGGATAAACTTTTTCAAAAGTCTTAATTTTATCTTCGGGCACGCTGGCACGGCAAACACCATGGTAGCCATCACACCCTGCTATAAAGTCACACTGAATTTGAAAAGCTTTACCTTGGTACTCAAACTCAACTTTCGGCGCAGTGTAGAAATCTTTCACCTGTACATTTTGAGCTTCATAAAATGAAGTGAGCTGTGCTGCTTCACGGGCAGTCATTAAATCTTTAGTCACTTCGGTCTGACCATATACAGTCACTTGTTTTCCACCTGTGAGTGCGGCTAAATCAACCCGATGCAATTCACCATTGGTTAAGATTTCAATGCCCGAATGAGGTAAGCCTTTGTCTTTTAAGTTTTGGTCAACACCTGCTTGTGTCAGTAAGTCGACCGAAACTTGCTCTAAAATTCCTGCACGAATCCGTGAAGCCACATATTCAGCACTACGTTGCTCAACAATAATATGATCGATGCCAGCTTTATATAGAAGTTGCCCAAGCAATAACCCTGCTGGTCCAGATCCAATAATTGCAACCTGTGTCTTTAAAATATCCATAACTTCATCCTTGTTTCATCCTGACTTTTAAATTACTGGCTTTAAGTTTTGTTCACTATGTATTCAAGACGAAAATAACCGTTTATCATTTAGTTTGTCCGAATAGCGGACAGAAACAACCAAAATAACAGGAATGAATGGATGCCTTCTCTCGATGCTTTTTTAGAGCACCCGACCTCGCATGAGAAAATTCGTCAAGATGACTACATTGCAGGATTAGCTAAAGGCTTGGCTTTACTGGAAGCTTTTGGAACAGATCGGCAACGGCTTAATGTCACTCAAGTGGCTGAGCGAACTGGTATTAGTCGTACAGCGGCAAGGCGTTATCTAAAAACTTTAAAATACTTAGGCTATTTAGAAACTGATGAACATTACTTTTGGCTCACTCATCGTGTGCTGCGCTTTTCGAGTTCTTATTTAAGCTCTGCTCACCTGCCTAAAGTTGCACAATCATTTTTAAATCTTTTGTGCGCGCAGACGTCTCTTACTTTTTCGATTGTAGTTTTGGACGATAACGAAGTCGTACCCATTGCCCGTAGCTATTTACCACAGCAAGATAACTTACGTGTAAGTCCTTATGGCATGCATTTAGGTAACCGACTCCCTGCCCATGCCACTTCTACGGGTAAAGTATTGCTTGCAGCACTGTCTGAAGAAGCTCAACACACGTGGGTAAAAACTTACGGTTTAAAACGCTTAACCCCTTTTACCCTTGTAGATGAGTCAAAGTTTTTTGAAGTGCTTAAGGGCATTTCATTATCGGATTATTGTCTTTCTAAAGAAGAACATGAGCTTGGCGTAATTGCGATTGCAGTGCCCGTTTTTAATGCGCAAGGTCAAGCCATAGCAGCGCTTAACTGCATGTCTCAAACCAACCGTGTACAAGAAGATTACTTAGTTCAGCAAATATTGCCATTGCTACGCAATACAGCAAATGAACTTAGAAATGTGATTTAAATAGACTTAGAAACTCTTGTCATCAATTAGAGGTACAAGAGTTTCAGCTCATGATTTTAAATGGCGAATTCTTTAATTTGCTGGTTTGCCATATCTAATGCATTGTTACGATAAGCTTGCATGTCTAAGCCCTCTGCATAGATAAATTCAACCTCATGAATGCCCATTAGACCTAACACTGCTTTGAGATAAGGCGTGACTGCCTCAGTTTCTTGGCCGACATGAATACCGTCCCGACTACTTACCACTACTGCTTTTACCCCTTCAACCAAACCTTGAGGGTAAGTTTCGGTGTAGCGGAACGTTTGTCTTGCTCGTGCCACCAAATCAAACCAGTTTTTGAGTTGAGTCGGGACATTTAAGTTGTACATGGGTGCGCCAATCACGAGTAAATCGGCACTTTTTAATTCGGCAATTAATTCATCAGACAAAGCAACAATCTGTTGAATGTCTTGATTTTTATTTTCAGCCCCACGCAGCGCCTGAAAAATTTCCAGATCTAATACAGGCAGGTTCATTTCAGCTAAATTGCGTATGGTGATGTCATCTTGCAAACCTTGGTCTTTTCGATGTTCAAGCATTACATCGATTAGACGATTGGTTTGTGAAACCTCACCTATAATGCTGGATTTTAATACCAATATTTTAGCCATGACCATCTCCACGTTTTCAATGAAGCCATATTAACTCCACAATAAATTCAACAGTGGTGATATTATTTCTTATCATTGGTTCCCTTTAGGCAACAATCATGCAACATGAGCTAAGTGCAATTTCTATATTTGTGACGGTGGTTGAAGCTGGAAGTTTTGTAAAAGCTGCCGAGCAATTGCATTTAACTCGCTCAGCCATAAGTAAAAATATTGCCCGTCTTGAAGATCAGCTTGGTGTTGTTCTTTTTAAAAGAACAACACGTTCGCTCAGCATGACTGACGAAGGCGCTTTGTTTTATGAGCATAGCCGGCGAGCGTTAAGTGAAATACAAAACGCAGCGGCCCTGCTAGACCAAAGAAAAATCAACGCAACGGGGCGTTTACGAATGTCTGTGCCTGTACTTTTTGGACAAGTCTTTGCTGCCCCACTCATGGTTAAATTTGCTCAACAGCATGCGGACTTACAGCTAGAAATTTCATTTAATGATCGGACTGTAGACTTGGTCGAAGAAGGTTTTGATTTATGTATAAGAATCGGGGCATTACCTGACACCACTCAACTCGTTGCCAAACCGATTGGTGAGCATCGAATGTTACTTTGTGCCTCACCTGACTATTTAAATGAAGCAGGTCCCCTAGAAAATATTGAAGACTTAGACCACCACGCCACGATTGCCGATCCGCATTTTGGTCAAATAAAAAAATGGCAACTTCAACAGGAAAATACCGAGCCTTTGTTTATAAAACCCAAAGCAAAGCTTCTTTTAAATGATCTGCAAGCTATTAAAAATGCAGCACTTGCTGGAGCAGGTATCGCGTGGTTGCCCGATTGGCTCATTCAAAATGAATTACAGAATGGTACGCTTGTGCAAGTATTAGAAACCATGTCGAGTATTGCTTTTCCGATTCATTTGGTATGGCCTACACTGCCTTTTATGCCGCTGAAAACTCGTCTTGCAATTGATTATTTGACGCAGCATTTACCCCCTGAACTAAACATTCAAAAATAAAGTTAAAACAATAATGGTCACTCTTTCATCTGGTTTTTATAAATACGTTGCTCGCTAGGCTTAATGTTCAAATTAAGATGGGGCTTCTCGCCCCATCTTATTATTTAACACTCAATTGCATTAACAGCGAGGCCACCTTTTGAAGTTTCTTTATATTTCTCAGACATATCTTTGCCAGTTTCTTTCATGGTCTGAATAACTTTATCGAGCGTCACAAAATGCTCCCCCTCATCATGAAGTGCCATTTGTGCTGCATTAATGGCTTTTACAGCTGCAATTGCATTTCGCTCAATGCAAGGAACTTGAACCAAGCCACCAATCGGGTCACACGTTAAACCTAAGTTATGTTCAAGGCCAATTTCGGCCGCGTGTTCTACTTGTTCAGGTGATGCATCTAAAATCTCGGCTAAACCAGCCGAAGCCATTGCACATGCTGAGCCGACTTCGCCCTGACATCCCACTTCTGCACCGGAAATAGACGCATTGAGTTTACATAAAATGCCAACTGCTGCCGCACTTAGAAAAAAGCGAACAACTTTGTCTTCAGAAAAGTCTTTAGAAAAAGTCACGTAGTAATATAAAACTGCCGGAATAATTCCAGCTGCCCCATTTGTGGGTGCTGTCACTACTCGGCCGCCAGCAGCATTTTCTTCATTTACTGCTAAAGCAAATAAATTGACCCACTCCATGGCATGAAAAGTTGTCACAATCAGGTTTGAATTTTTCTTATTTAATAACTTATCGTGAATTTTTTTAGCCCGACGTTTTACGTTTAATCCACCCGGTAATATCCCTTCATTAATTAATCCGTTGTGAATGCACTGCTGCATCACTTTCCAGATGTCCATAATTTTGCTACGAATCTCACTTTCACTACGCCAACTTTTTTCATTTTCAAGCATTAATTCACTTATCGACAAATGATGAGTTTTACATAAGCTTAAAAGTTCAGCCGCGCTATGAAATGGATATGGAACTTTAATGTCACTGGTTTCAGATTGGGTTTGTGTTAATTTCTTTTGACTAACAATAAAACCGCCACCAATTGAGTAATATGTTTCTTCATATAAAATTTCTTCCGCGTCGTTATACGCAATCAGCTCCATTGCATTGGGGTGATAAGGCAAAGATTCATCCAAGAAAAGTACATCGTGCTTATAGTCAAAAGAAATATTCTTTTGCTGATTAAGCCGGATGGCGTTATTTTCAAGAACATCTTCAATCAAGCTTGTAGTTGCTTGAGTATCGACATGTTCAGGGTCAAAGCCCATTAAGCCTAAAAGAATAGCCTTATCTGTCGCATGACCAACACCGGTTGCTGCAAGCGAACCGTATAACTTCACCTGAACTCTAACCGTTGCTTGTAAATTGTTTTGCTTCAATAAATCATCCACAAAACTGTATGCCGCTCGCATGGGTCCAACTGTATGGGAGCTAGATGGGCCGATGCCAATTTTAAAAAGATCAAATACACTAATAAACACTGGGTCCTACCTTCAATTCATTATTATTCGTATGTTCGTCGTTATTGTGTCCTTTCGGATGACATTAAAATTATCATTAAGTCTGGTACAAATCACGAATAACTATTGGGTAGCAGCACAAAAAGACAACGGTTGAACAATCCATATCGGTCTGTTTAATGAAGAACATAAATTGTAGCGCTTTCATCAACCCTCATAGATGTTCCAGAACTAGTTTTTTAAATAAGAGCGCTAATTTGTATAAATTTAAAACCACAAATATTAGCCATTAGTCGCACCTCCCTATTTTTATTCATTTTTGCTGGTAAAGTGCTTTACATGGTTTGATACAACCTACTTAACTCAGATGCATAATTCACCTGTTCTTGCATCTGATGTTTTTCTGCCTCTAGTTCGCTAGAGGCTTTTTTTATTATTGATTTAAAGCTGATATATTAAATTTCTAGACATAATTAAAGACAAAAAAAATGGATCGACTTTTCAAATTAAGTATTTTAAGTTTTCCTGTTTTATTGTTAAGTGGTTGCATTGGTTGCTATAACCCGACTGGCTGTAATCGAGATGATTCCCCTTATTTCTATACAAAACAAATCACTCAAGTCAAAGGCGTAACAGTTCCTGTTGGAACAAAACTGGTTTATAAATCTCAAAAGTCCAAACAGAAAGATGAGCAAACTGCACCACTTAAAGAAGAACATATAACCGGAATAAAGCTACCAAAAGATAGCGCTATGCTTTGGGGAGGAATGCCTACTAATCATCTCCTTCAATTTGCTAACTCTGAAATGCAGGGATTTACAGTCTACCGAGCACAAGGAACTCCCGCTGTATATTCCAATCAATTTTTAAAACTCTGGAAAGAATGTGATAGTGATTTAGATGTTTCTATCAAAAATAAAAATGACTGGAGCTTTAATCCTTCAAATATGAAAATTATTGGATGTGGAATTAACTATCAAGAAAGAGCTTCATACAACACCAATAATCCAAGCCAAGATAAAGTTGATATTTTTCTCATCAAAATTAATCACGCTTTGCAACAACTGCCCCAACAAAAAGAGTATCCAGTCATTCATTATTCCCAAAATTAAAGTCATAAAAAAGCCTGCATCTCAACAGGCTTTTTTACTTCAAGATTTGGTTTAACAAACTTTAATTAAACAAATTAACCACAAGTTGCCTGAGTAATTTTCTTAGAAGCAGGATCAATAGTGACTGTAACTCGGTTTGTACGATAATCCATTGTCATTGGTTGACCAGGAGCCACTTTACGCACAATCTCTGATTGAGTCTTTTGTTTAATTTGATCATCAGTCAGACCAGATTGCCCCACTAATTTTTGAGCTTCTTCTGCTATACAGTTCGCTTGGTTATCACGGAATAATTTCCATTCTTCGACGACTTGGCCATTTGGTAAATGACAATACCCAACCTGACCATTTGCTTCATTTCTAATTTCTAATTTCCCACCTTGTTCAACACAATATTGACTAGCTGGGTTTGGTGAACCAATTTTTGGTGGAGTTGAATCTTTATGTTGTACAGACGAACAAGCCGTTAACGAAACAAGCGCTAAGCCAAGAAAGATCATTTTTTTCATAATTTTTTGCTTCTTACTAAAAAAACTAAAGATATCAAAAAAATTCATGTTCCATATGACTTGTTTACAATAAAAAACTCACTTGAATGTTCTAGCAAAATAAATTTAATTTATTGGAAATTAAGATATTCCCAATTAAAAGCCATTTTTTGAACTATTTTATTCAGGTCTTTCTAAAATTCGGGCCCCTGATCCGTCTTGTCCTAAAATATCTTCAGGATTTCTTAATGGACATTGCTCTAAGGATAAGCAACCACAGCCAATGCACCAGTCCATTTCATCTCTTAATCGAGTTAATTTTTGAATTCGATCATCCAAATTTTCTCGCCAATGACTCGATAAATCCTTCCATTGCTTAGCTGTTAATTTACTACCTATTGGATACTGACTTAAGGCTTCTTTAATCTCATTTAAAGGAATACCTACTCTTTGAGCAACTTTAATAATCGCAATATATCTTAAAATAATTAAGGGATAGCGTCGTTGATTACCATTCGTTCTTATACTTTTTATAAGTCCTTTCGCTTCATAAAAATGAAGGGTTGAAACAGGAACCCCGCTCCTTTTTGCAACTTCACCCACAGTCAAAACGCGACTAGGGTCAGCTTTTTTATTTTCACTCATCACATTTGACCTCAACTTTACTTGAGGTTTATAAGAGTACGTCTTTGTTTTGTCAAATAAATAACAGAGGTTTTGTTATATGTTATGAGCCACTTTTATCAAGCTATGGTTCTTATCTGTAAAAGCAAAAGATAAAAAATGAATCTGATGATTAATCAAGTTCAATCTATAAAATAACTTGCTATCAGTTAAATTTAAGAAATTAGTTTTGTAGAGTACTCGGACATCCACAAATCCAAAACATGTTGTAAACGAAAGGCATTGGAGCGCCTAAGGGATAGACTTTAATTTGCTCGATCTTATAAGTTTTTTTACGTGATTCAATGTGAAGTATATTATCGTGACGTGCAATCACAATTCCCTTTTTATATAATTTTTTCCTTTCATTCTTTGCGTCAAATTTATATACCAAAAAGTAAACTTTTTCTCCTACGCTAATCTTTGAATGATTAACCATAATGTAACCGTTACAATACTTACATTGCCAATCTTTCATATCTCAAATTATCACACGCTTAAATTAAAAAAACACACTGAATTTTATAGTATAAATTTATTAAAGATATAAATCTAAAGAAATACTTTAATTGAAAAAATAAGGTTTATTTGTGACACATATCACAATAAAAACTTAAAATTATATTCAGATACATCAATCACTTATCAAAAAATATTTAAGGTTTATTATTTTTTAACATATAAAATCCATCCATAATTTATTTAATCATATAGTATATTTAACAATAACTTTAAGGTTAATTATAAAGATGACTTTAATATTTAATACAATATTTAATTCATTATATTTAGCTTAGCACTAAAAATATTAATAAATAACATTAAATTAATTTCACAGTAAGATTGAAAATAATTCATTTCACATTATATAAAAAATAAATATATAATGAATTGCATTACAATTTAATTTTTTTATTATGTCAACTCAACGTTTAAAATTAGAACTCCCATCTGGACACGATCAATTATTACTTCATTCTTGTTGCGCTCCTTGTTCAGGAGAAGTGATGGAAGCCTTGATTGACTCAGACATTAAATTTTCAATATTTTTTTATAATCCTAATATTCATCCAGTAAAAGAATATCTCATCCGTAAGGAGGAAAATATTCGTTTTGCCGAAAAGCATAATATCCCGTTTATTGATGCAGACTATGACACTGACAATTGGTTTGCTCGAGCAAAAGGTATGGAAGATGAACCCGAACGTGGTATTCGTTGCACCATGTGTTTCGATATGCGATTTGAACGAACTGCCCTTTACGCATATGAAAACGGCTTTAGTCTCATCAGTAGTTCGCTAGGAATTTCTCGCTGGAAAAATATGGCGCAAATCAATGACTGCGGAATTCGTGCTGCTGCGCCCTATCCTGAAATTCAGTACTGGGATTACAACTGGCGTAAAAACGGTGGCTCAAGCCGTATGATTGAAATCAGTAAACGAGAAGAGTTTTATCAACAAGAGTATTGTGGCTGTGTATATTCTTTAAGAGATACTAACCGCTGGCGTATGGGTAATGGGCGTGATCGTATTAAACTGGGTGTTAAGTTTTATAGTAATGCTATGGAAGAAGATTAATTTTTATTTCTCTTTAAGAATTAATTAAGTTATTCCGAACTATATTTATTTTTGATAAAAAAACGGCCACATCTGGAGAATGTGGCCAAAAGGTGTACTAAATAAGCTTTGATGTAGTTAGATTAATTGGGCTAGCTTAAAATAATATTAATTAAAATTATTTTTTAAAAATTTTAATAACATTTCTATTTTCATATAACCAATTGATCATCATAGAAATTCATATTTAAGCATTTAAAGAATGATTAAATTTATCTAAATAACAAAACTTAGGCTATTATTTTTCTTGTAAATGTTGTGCAATTTTTTGAATGTTTTCAATAATTTCATTAGGTGTGTGGGCTGCATAGCCAAAAAGTACCGCGGCCTTTTTGGTTGGCATCTGACAATATCTTGATAATGGCTGAACAGCCAAGTTTAGAGCTGAACACTGATCAATAAATTCTTGCTCTGTCCACTTACCTTTTAACCAGCACACTGCATGGATACCTGAATCTGTAGGTTGAACACTAAGCACATCTGCAAGATGCTCATCAATCGCTTTAATCAATACTTGTTGGCGCTCATAGCAAGCTTTTCGAACTTTGCGTACATGCCGAGCATAGTGACCTTTTTGTATAAATTGAGACAAAGCCACTTGCTCTAAATAAGAACTTCGAACATCGGTATAGTATTTTGCTGCACTAAAGGTTTCGATCAATGCTTCAGGCACAACCATAAATCCTAACCGAAACTCTGGAAACATCATTTTGGTAAAAGTACCAGAGTAAATAACTCTTTGCTGCTGATCTAAACCTTGTAGCGCCTGAATGGGATGTGTGCCATAGCGAAACTCACTATTATAGTCATCTTCAAAAATCCATTTCGCTTGTTGAGATGCCCAATCAAGTAACGAAAAACGGCGGGCGAGACTTAAGATTCCACCTACAGGAAACTGATGTGAAGGCGCTGTATAGACCAGTTTGCTTTTTGAATAATGACGAATAATGTCTGAGACTTGCATTCCCTCTTCATCACTTTCAATTAAATTTACCTGTGCACCAAAACTTCGGAAAATATTAAAAGCAGCGTCATAACCTGGGTCATCTAAACACACCTCATCATTTGCTTGAAGTAAAGCATAGGCCGTTAAATGAATAGCTTGCTGCGTCCCATTTACGATAATAATTTGCTCTTCGTTGCAATTCAGCCCTCGGGTGGAGCGGACATATTCACAAATTGCCTGACGTAGAGGCAGATAGCCACGCGGGTCGTGAAATTGACCAAGTTGATAATACGACTGCCGCCAAGCTTGATTTAATAACTTTCCCCAAAGTTGATGAGGAAATAAATCAACACAACCCACACCCACATGGAACATTTTTTTCTTTTGACTTGACCACGACTGCTCTCGCCATGAGGTTAATAAAGCTTCAATATTCGGATTAATATTTAAGGATTGATGATTATTTTTAGACGTTTTTTTTGAATTTTCTTGAACATGTATTAACTGATCTGGCACAACCTCAGCAACATAGGTGCCCGAACTTGGTTTGGTAAATAAATATCCCTCATCAAGTAATCGTTCAAGAGCTGCCAATACAGAGTTTCTTGAAATTGACATCATCTCTGCTAGGGCACGACTTGAGGGTAATTTTGTTCCGGCAGATAGCCGTCCATCTAAAATAGCATCACGCAAAGCCGAATATAGCCCCTCTTTAATCTGCCCTTTTGGCAAAATCAAATGTGGGAACGATGCCGAAATCGAAGCTGCCATAATAAACTGGTACTTTAAAAAATATCAAAAGTGTACCTTATAAAAATACCACTATCAAAACTACACTTTAGTTGTCCATTTTCCATTACTTTAAAATAGAGTGTAATTATTATGCAAAATCAAGCTATTCAAATCATCCCTGTTCAACAGCAGGACTATTCACAATGGGAAAAATATTGGCTTGCTTATCAAAATTTTTATCAGGTAAATTTACCTCTTCATGTCACAAAAGTGACTTGGGAACGCTTTTTCGATGAAAATGAACCCGTTTATTGTGCTGTTGCCAAACAAGGCGAGCAAGTTTTGGGAATTGTGCATTATGTTATTCATCGTTCAACATGGGCAGAAAATAATTATTGTTATTTAGAAGACCTCTATGTTTCCCCTGAAGTTCGTGGACAACACATTGGTAAGCAACTGATTGAATATGTGCAAAAGCAAGCAATTCAACACAACTGTGACCGTTTATATTGGCATACTCAAGAAACCAATGTAACAGCACAAAAGCTTTACGACTGGATTGCACAAAAACCAGGGATTATTGAATATCGTATGCCTTTGAACTAAAAAAGCAAAAACACCAAAAGCCAGAGTGCTTTTGGTGTTTAAATTTTAGTACGAATAAGCTTAATCACTTTGTTATTAATCGTTAAGCACTGGTTAAATGCTGCGAAACGTTTGAGCTCTTGATCTAGTTCAAAAAAGAAATGCTCTTTATCTTTGATTGTTTTTTCTAGATGCAGGCTAATCACTTCTAATTCTTTGATAGACCGATGTGCTTTACAATCTAGTCGGCCTACTAACTCATATTGATAAAGAATAGGTAAACAGAAATATCCATATAACCGTTTAGCTGCCGGTACATAGCATTCGATTCGATAATCAAACTCAAATAAAGAAGTTAAGCGGTCACGATGAATAAGCGAGTTATCAAAAGGTGAAAGTATTTTTAAAGCAAAATCAGTCTCCACTTTTTGTTCTATTGCAGCTACATCCACATATAGGGTTTGACCATCGGCAAGTTTAACCGCTGATAAAACACCAGCATCAACCTGCTCTTTTAGCACAACACGCATAGCCTCTTTTAAATCATTTTTCTTTAAATGAACTAATTGCTTCCATGTAAATGCTCCATGTGCTCGAAGCGTATTATTAAATAAATACTGCGCATATTCATAAAGCGTGGGCATTCTTAAATCAATATTTTCAGGTAAACAGCGTTCGGTCAAATCATAGACTTTTTCCATTCCATTACGCTTACAGATCATCAAGTCACCCTGCATATATAACTGCTCAAAAGCACGGCGGCCTGGTCCGGTATTCCACCAGTTTCCTAAACTCTTTTTATTATTCTTATCAATATCTCTTAATCGAATTTTACCTTCAGCACGAACACGGGCCAAAATTTCATTCATGAGCTGCTGATCACCTCTATTAAAATAACGGCTTTCCCCTTTCCTAACAGACATCATGGCAGGCAGTGCATAGCGATAATCTTTCATAGGAAGATAAGAGGCGGCATGATACCAATATTCAAAAATCTGGCGCTCGCGTACCAAACTATTTAAATGATTTAAATCATAGTCAGGCACTCGGCTCCACAATATATGGTGATGAGCTCGCTCTACAACCGATATGGTATCAATCTGTACATATCCTAAATGCTCAATAGCCTGTAAAGTTCCATCCACACCTTTTGCAAATGGACTAGTTTTACCTAAGCCTTGATTAAATAGAGCCAAACGTTTTAAAGATGAAGTCATAGAAAGCTCAATGGGCTAATCACTGAATCAATTTTTATGTCCTGTATTCTAGGTTCTGTAAACATATTCTTCTCTTTTTAATTTATATCATTCAAACTTTCAGCAATCAGTTTTTCTGCCATTTCTTGTGTCTTTCTTAAGCCCGGCATACGGAACTCTGTATGACCATAATCTTGAATAGATTTCCAACGTCCGCCCCAGGTAAGCCCAACCGATTCAGCAACTTGCCCATATAAACGATAGCCCTGCATAGCCCAAGGGTCTCTTTCAGAAATAACCACTTTTCCATTTCGTTTAAAGGCGACATCTGCTGCCAGACCAAATTGATGATAACTCTGATACCCTTTTGCTCTTGTCGTGTTCGGATTACCTGCCAACATATTCTGACGCACAGGACTACGATATCCCTCTAATAGAACCAACTCATAACCATATTGTTCTTTCATGATTTTAAAAACCATGAGTAAACGCTGCTTATAACGGGGGTTCATTTTGCTCCATTTACGATCTACTAAACTGGTATCTAAAATAGCTCGCCCATCAAAACTCGTATTATCAATAGGTGAAGAATTAATGGTTCCACTATTTTGAGCAGAATATTGTTGCTCTAATTGTGTAGCCTCTACAATTGCGGCTTCAATTAGGCTTTCATCCACTTCTGGTGGCGGTGATAGTATTTCACCGTTCAAAAGCGCGTAGATTTGAGGATCTGTTTTTTTGAGATATTCAGCTTCAATTCGAGTTGAGCTAATAGGTCGAGTAAAAGCAAAAACTAATATACTGGCAAATAAGAAAAAGCCTGCAATAACAATCCACCACTGCTGTAAATGCCAATGGGATTGCAGCTTTTCAGGCGCAGCCGCCTGATTCATTGTTTGAGCAAATTGTCTAACCTGATTAAGCTGTTTACGGCCTTGTGGCAGTAATGACAAAACAAAATCTTTGCTTCTCGTCCTTAGCTCATAAGACATTAAAAACGCTAAACCAATTGCTAAGCATGTAAAGCAAAAGAAAATGAGAAAAATCATCATTTGTTCATTAATTCACAGCAAAAGGACTTCGTGTAATTTTAATATCTACCGATGCTTTAGGTGGTTCAACCTCAGCTTCGGGTTCGGCTGGAGCTTTATTCTCAACAACAGGTTTAGCCTGTGCCACTTGTTGCTGCGGCGTTTTAGTCACTGGCTTTTGCTGAGCCGGCTGTACCTTCGGTTGAGCCGTTTTAGCTGCACCCGTCTGTAGTTGAGGCACAACCTGAACTTTCTTTTCACCCGTGAGCTGTTCGTCAAACGGAGAAACTCGCTGTTGATTGACAGTAGCAGGCTTATGCTGAGCAGGTTTAAAGATATTACTTAATTCATTATCTTTAGGTTGTTCAAAACCATCACGGCTCATTGAATCTGTTTCGTTGTCTTGACTGACAGCAACCTGACTTTGTTCATCAGAAGAATGAGCAGTTTCTTGATTTAAAATCTGTTCCTCTGTTGATTTACTCTCAATTGCTATTGATTCTGACGAATGCGGTTGAGACAAGAACAGGAATAGCGAGATGCTGACAAACACCCCGGCAATAACACCAATGACAATATAAAGTATTGGTGATTTCGGCTTTTTTTTATTCGATTGTAGAACTCGAATAGAAGTTGGTTTTTCCTGAGCCATTTCGTACCATCATCAAGGTAAATAAATTGTAATATGCGCTTGCTCTTGAGGAGCAGAAATCACATTTTGATAATTAGATAATGCTTTATCATTTTGATTATTCAGCATAAATCTTAGCCCAGCAAAGGTAAGCAATGCAAAAATCAATAAAAAGATCAAAATCCAAAAGAAAGGTACTTCGCGATGAATAATATTTCGTATCTGATCGGGAATGGCCGAGAACGGCGAAAAGGCAACTTTTTTTCCTTTCAAATAGTCAATTTCGTCACCTACTCTTGATACTAAATGATTGAGACTTTCCGTAGATTCGATTCGGTACTTACCCTGAAAACCTAATAAAAGGCAGTAATGAAATACTTCTAGAGCAGCTAGACGTTCTTTTCCACGGCTACGTAATTGCTCCAATATTTCAAAGAAGCGATAACCCGCTAACTGAGAACCAAACAAGCTCAATTGTAACGGGCTAATTAACCAAGCATTTTGCAAATTAAAATAACTTGCGTCTTGTTGCGTTACGATCGTTTCATCAATCAAAGCACAGAATGCATATTTAGCATCATGAATATCATCAGCTGAAAATTGTAACTTTTTGGCTTGCTGCTCAAATTGATTGAGTAAATTTAAGATTTTTTCACGAAACTGCTGAGCGTCTGCTGGCACATACTGATTTCGAATTAAAAAAACCAAATAAAAGCCGTCATGCAATAAATCAATAAGATTGATTGCCTGTAGTTTTGCTTGAGACTGGCTATTATTGTTCCCACCTGTTCCAATTTGTCCATCATCAAATAAAGAAGGAGCACCTGTGGATTGTGACATTTTTCTCTCCTTTACCTTTAAGCGTTCATAACCGCAATCAGTTCAATACTGATATCTTGGAAACCAGCTGGAACATAAATACAAATCGTTTCTGAATCTAACATGCGCTGATAAAGTTCATGATGTGGTTCAATCTCGAAATAGCTCACCCCAGAACGTACCGGTATTGCAGTTGGAACTTGAATTAAGTGATGCAATGGAATCGCAGGCAATGCAGCAACTACACGTTGTTCCACATCTAAAGTGCTACCGATCTTGAATCGTAAAGGCACAATCTGGATTAATTCATGTGTCTGCATTGCGCTACTTGATACAGCAATATAAAGTCGAGTATCTCGAGTAATCTTATCGGTCTCAAGACTTCCCACCCAATATGAAGGTCGGATTTCTTTAAGCGCAATGCTGATATAACGACTCGAAATAATCGTATCGAGTAAATCACGTAGAATCGTGTCTAACTGCGAAAAACTTTCTTGTAAATTATGATGTTTATAGGCAGGCAACTGATCGACATCATAGGCCGTCGAGAACGTTAATAATGAACCTGCTAAACGCAATAATTCGAAGAACAAACGCTCTGGATGAATTTGTGGATATTGCACAAAATGATTTAGACCAGCATGAGCTGTATTTAAGGCATTTACCAACCAGAACGAAACGATATCACCTGAACGGAATTCAATTAATTTCTGTTCATTTTCTCGGTTATTGGTTTGAATCGTCTTAATTTTTGCCTTAATAACGTTCAGAGTTCTTTTTAAGTTTGAAATGAGTGTTTCAGAGGCATCCACATGCAAAATTGGTGGAATAAACTTTCGGTCAATTTCAAAAGCACCTGAACTTTGACGTTTAATCTTTCCAATAGGCAGATATAAGAAACCATCCAGATTATGATCTGGATTACTATGCACATCTAATAATTTAAAAACAGCACGGCGGCGTAGCAAACTAATATCTGCTTCGGTAGCGTTAGTAAACAGATCATGCGTTTCGACAAGGTGTGATTGATATCTGCCCTTTTGTGCTTGGTTTTGATCAATTAGATTTTGCTTATTTGCTTGTAAGAGCGGTAATGCTAAATAAATTAGCATCTCACCACGTAAATTAAGATCATCCAATAAAATTGGTTCAGGCAATAAATCATATGCAGGCGCCTGATAAATTTCACCGTCTTGCCAGATCATCTCTACAGACTCAAGAGCAAGAATATGTGTGCTCAATTGAGCCTCATCGAAACTTAATTTCTGAATACCATATGAAAAAGGTACGACCGCACGAACCGTATGATTCAAGCGTTGTTCATGATAGGTATCTTGAATTTGGAAATGTTGAGGTCTTAAAAATAAACCTTCGCCCCATAGGACTTTTTCAGCTTTAAACATATGTCTTTACCAATCTTTATTCATATTCATTTTTAGGCTGCACACCTAACATTTCCTGAACCATTTGTAATGGATGCTCATCTTTGATGACTTGCGCTAACCATTCATGTAATGGCATTTGACTCCATTTAATCGTTTTTTGAAGCATATAACTCACAGGACTATGCGGCTCGTTTGCCTGAAAGTAATCCGCAATTTCTTGCAGCACTTTCATTGCTTGCTCACGGTTCGCCAAGTGTGTTTGTGCTTGAGGCTGAAAAGCAGGCTGATCTGAAACAACTTGTACAGGCACTTGATTTTCCATAGATGAACTCGTGATGACAGTCGCCTGCTCTTGGACTGGCGTAAGTCCAGTACCGAAAGCTTCTGCTTTATAAATCTTGCGTAATGTGCTGTGAATAGTTTCAAATGCTGAATCAATTGCACCAAAACTCGGTGAGTCTAGCCCCATTAAATGGTCAAGGGTTTGCTTTAAAACATCCCACTCGGTTAAGACTGAGCTAAAATCTTGATAATTAGAATATTGAAAAGTTTTAGACGTATTAAAAATAGCTTGATCGAACTGTTCTAACTCCGATGGTCCCGACTGACTATCGTACTCTTCAGTTTGTTTACGACGAATGTTCTCGTGATATAGAAAATTATCGTAATCAAGCAAATTGTAATAAGGCACTGTATTGGTTAAAGAGACTTTCTTCAACAAGCCAGGTAACTGATTAATTAAACCCTGTAATAAACCAATGCGTTGATCTAAGTCATCATCTTCAATAACAGGATGAATTTCCTGCCAATATTGATTAAGCATGGTATGGCTTAAAGTTAAGCCTTTCGCCATACCTTCAAAACCGTAAAGATGAGTCCAAGCCTCTATGAGCCAAGTTAATAGACGAATATCTTTTGTATTCTCTTTTAGCAAAACACTCGTTTTATTTGATACAAAATCCCAGTCGGCTTGTTTTCGCTCAGCCACCCAATCGCCTTGATCTAGCAATAGATCATCTTGTGTTTTCGCCTTTTTGATTTCATGAAATTCATTAGAAAATGAAAAGTCATCACCACAAGGTAAGCTATCACTAATGGGTTCAAGGAGTTCAGAAATATCAATATTCATCTAATTTTAGCTCTATTCAATTTAAACTTCTGACTTCAACTTTTTACTGGTCCTTTTTTTAGCAGCTTTTGCAACCGGATCTAGTAAATATTGAATTTCGTCATCTTTAGCATCAATCATGATAATTTTTGGCAACTTTTGCTCTGCTAAAGCCACTAAAATTTCTGTAGCCAATGCAGGTAACACCGTAGAATTTAAAATATTATCAACATTACGCGCACCACTATCGACTTCTGTACAGCGACTTAAAAGCAGCTCTACCACATCTTCAGAATACTGGACTTGTGTACCGTATTGTTTTTCAATTCTTGCTGTAATCTTGCCTAACTTATGTTTAATAATTCGTACGAGTAGATCGTCATGCAATGGGAAATATGGCACAACTCTCATTCGACCTAAAAATGCAGGCTTGAATTGCTTATATAAACTTGGTTTTAAGTGGTCAATCAATTCTTCAGCTGTCGGCCAGTCCTCGACTGGTGTATTTAAGCACGCTTGCATAATTGCGCTTGAGCCAGCATTTGAAGTCAATAAAATAGTGGTGTTTTTAAAGTCAATTACTCGTCCTTCACCATCTTCTAAAGTACCTTTATCAAATACTTGATAGAACAGTTCCTGAACATCACTATGTGCTTTTTCAATTTCATCAAGCAACACAACGCTGTAAGGGTTACGGCGAACAGCTTCTGTTAAAACACCACCTTGACCATATCCCACATATCCAGGAGGTGCACCTTTAAGCGAAGATACAGTATGTGCTTCTTGATATTCAGACATATTGATGGTGATTAAATGCTGCTCACCCCCATATAATTCATTTGCCAAAGTTAATGCAGTTTCAGTTTTACCTACACCACTTGGGCCCACCAAAAGAAATACACCTTGTGGCTTATTCGGATCTTCAAGTCTTGCTTTTGAAGTTTTAATACCCTGAACTAATTGTGTAAGTGCATAATCTTGCCCCATTACACGCTCGCCCAATTTATCTTCAAGCGTTAATATCTGTTTAATTTCATCATTAACCATTTTTCCAACAGGAATTCCGGTCCAATCAGAAATAATTTCATTAATGATTTGAGAATTTACTCTTTCAAATACTAATGGTTGCTGGCCTTGAATTTCAGCAAGATCTTTACGCAGTAGATTAATCTGATCGAAAGCTTCAGACTCATTAGAATGATTCTGTGCTTCTAACTCTTGAATTTTATGAACAAGTTCTAATTCTTTTTGCCACTGCTCTTCAGTTTCATGAATCTCTTTTTGCAAAGACTCTAAATTAGCTTTTAAAGCTTCCAAGCGTTCATGATGTATTGGAATCTGACGATGTTCATTTTCTAAAATTTGCTGTTCAAGCTTTAAGTTATGCTCTTGGGCTTTTAACTGATCAAGCTTTACAGGTTGGGCATTTTGGGTCAACGCAACACGTGCTGCTGCCGTATCAAGAACACTAACTGCTTTATCCGGAAGTTGACGACCACTAATATATCGATGTGAAGAGTGAACCGCTGTAACGATCGCCTCATCATCAATTTGTAATTTAAAATGCTGCTGCATGACAGGAATCATCGCACGCAACATATCTACCGCAACTTCTTCGGTTGGCTCTTCTACCTTTACTACCTGAAAACGTCGGCTCAATGCAGCATCTTTTTCAAAATATTGTTTGTATTCTGCCCAAGTTGTCGCAGCAATAGTACGCAACTCACCACGTGCAAGTGCTGGTTTTAAAAGATTTGCAGCATCATTTTGCCCTGCTTGTCCACCTGCACCAATTAAAGTATGCGCTTCATCAATAAATAAAATAATAGGATGAACCGAGGCTTGAACCTCTTGAATCACTTGCTTTAAACGATTTTCAAATTCGCCTTTAACACTTGCACCTGCCTGTAAAAGTCCCATATCAAGCACATGTAAATGGACATTTTTAAGGGCATTAGGCACTAAACCTTGAGCAATTTTTAAGGCTAAACCTTCGACCACCGCTGTTTTACCAACCCCCGGTTCTCCCGTTAAGATCGGGTTATTTTGGCGTCTACGCATTAAAATATCGAGCATTAACCGAATTTCATATTCACGCCCAATAACCGGATCTATACCTCCTTGTTTCGCTTTTTCAGTTAGATTAATCGTATATTGATCAAGTGCTGGTGTTTTAGCAGTTTTGGTATTTGCTACAGTCGCGCCTATTGGTTCAGCTTCACCAGAAGATGCTTTTGTTTCATCTTGTTGTTCAATACTCTTCTCACAAATTTCAAGAAACTTATGTTTCATTGAATCAATTGGTAAGAGATCAAATAAACTCGAAGCACGAGTCGCAATTTGATATAAATCAGGTGCAGTTAATAACGCCACTAATAAATGACCACTGCGAATAACTGGATTTTGCTCAGCCGAAGCCAACAACCATGCTTGTTCAAACAAACGAACAATAGATTTAGCAAAAATAGGAGTTCGTGAGTTACCTTTCGGTAATTGAGAAATTGTTTCTTTTAAATCATCAGCTAAAGCTTCAGATGAAATTTTATATTTCTTTAATAAAATCTTTAAATCATTCTCTAAAGATTGATTAAGTAACTCTAAGAATAAATGCTCAATTTCAATTTCGTAATTTTGTTGAATAACACAAGCATTAGCCGATTTTTCTAAAGCAGTTCGCGCAACTGTAGAAAGTTTTGTAATTAAAATTTTTAAATTACTCATCATTACTCTCAATATTTTTAAATAATTTAATGCTTAAAATCATAATGCCTGTATATTAACAAAATTCAGCTTTACCAGACAAACTACTCATCATTTCAAGCGTTAATATGTTTTAGTAGATATTTATATCTATATAAAAATATCTCTACCCTTATCCTTGATTAACTAAACTCTGTTTTGGCAATAATTTACAGCCGCATGATAATGAATCATTTACACGCGCCGCTGATTTACCCATGACAAGCATATTCGGATCTCCCGATACAATCGTTGCCACTATTTTGTGTAACGGGCAAGTCGCCTTATCTCCTACACAAGCAATTGCAATTCCATCAATTAAAAATGTACTGTTTCCTGAAATGACTTGCCCTCCACCAGTGGTTGGGCATCCAATCGTAATGTAAGGGCTAGCCATGTTCTTCTCCTTATATTTATAGAACAGTAAACTCAATCCGACGGTTTTTCTTTCTTCCTTCCGGAGAAGTGTTATCTGCAACTGGCTTAGATGAACCTAAACCTTCTGTAGATAAATGGTCGGCAGGAATACTCTTGCTAATCAAATAGTTTTTAACTGCTAATGCACGGTCTTGGCTAAGTTTTAAGTTTTTAGTCGCATCACCTGAACTATCTGTATGTCCCACGATTTTGACTCTTTTGCCGCCTACTTTGTTTAAAGCAACAGCCATCTCATCTAGAATTTTTTGGCCTGCATCAGTTAAAACTGCGCTACCAGATTCAAACTCAATAATTCGATTTTTAAGTGCATCATCAATGATTTTCTGCTCAGCCTGATTGACTGATAATTGCGAATACAGTTGATATGGTGGCTGTACTAACCCTTGAAAAGACTGAATTGTAGGCTGAATATCTGCTGGATTCAGCATTTTTCCACTCAACTCAAACCGAGTACCATTTACACTTAATTTCCCTTGTGAAACCTTTTTAAGATCAGGGGTAATCACTCGAGTTACCGAGTCACTCCATCCATTTGGAGCGGCTACGGGTCTTACTTGTATTTTATCTACAACCTGATCGGCACCATAAACAGACTGCATTTTTAATAAGATAGTCTGTTTACTCGCCTCGTTAGGAACCACACCTTCTACAACAATGGGCTGAGCCAAAGCATAATTAGCAATCGCATAGATAAAACAGCCTTTTATGAGCTGTGAAAGTTTAGTTTGATATCGTTGATTCATTATTATTCACCCAAAAAAGTCTGTCTAAATAGTTTTAAGCCTTGATTTAAACTTAATTGGCGTTGGCATAATGATTGTTCTAGCGTAGCTAAACCAGCATTTTGTTCCAAATAAGTATCAATCCACTGAGCTTCTATTAAAGAAACCCAATGTTTACTATCCATATTCTGAGTAAAAATATCGCTCAAGGCTAAAATATCAGCCCCTTGAAAGCCGAAGAATAATACAGGTTGCTCTCGATGTAACAAACCTATCAACACCTCAGTATTATGTTCCTTTAAAAAGCGACAAATAATACTGACCCAAAAGGCTGCTATTTCATAACTGTAAGCAGGATTATTAATAGGCAAAATTAAAACTTTATTTAAGCGACTGGTTCCATTTTGTAAAATTGGCTGAAGTAATAATCCTAGCCCAATCATACTTTGCGCTAACTCATAAATACTGAGCTTCATTAACTGAGCAAATGAATGCATCGTATGATTTTCATAGAAACCTACACACTCGCGTTCAGTTAAAACCTGAATTTGATTTTGTAAGTGGCCTAATTTTCCAAGTAATAGATCTGAATCTTTAATTCCTTTTAAAGTACGATTATTTTGAAATAAATCAACGAGTACATGTTTATAGCTATAAGGTGCATATAGCAAATTATCATACGGTAAATCAATTTCTAATAAATGGCTGAGTACCATTGGAAAAGATCGACCCGAACTATCTTCACTTGCGAGAAGGTTAGCCGCTAAAAACATATTTTCTTTCGGATTCGCAATAAAGAAATCCAGTGAAGGCAACGTATTATAAGCTTCTTTAAAGCTGCCCGATTGCATTGCGTATTCCAATGCTTCAGTAATCCACTGATCAAGCAACTGTATTAGAGCATTCTGACCTTTTGTTTTTAAAAAGTCGCCTCGTGCAGGACTTTTGCCGTAATACAAAGGCGTTGTTTTTAATGTCTGCATTATTGCTCCTCCTTTCGCATAGAGGTTATTTTCCATGTCATGGTTTAACTCCCGCAGAAGGCTGAGCAAGTGCTGAAACAGGATTTTCTGTTTTTGCTGGAGCAGCTGCTTGAGCTGGCGCCTGCTGAGCAGACACTACACGAGCAGCTTTATCTGCAGTGACTTTATCCACTAGTTGCATACCGGCATAACCACGGCTTGAACCAATACTGCCTGAATTACTACTGATCAGACGGAAATTCATTTTTACAACTAATGATGGATCAGTTTTACTACGCCAAAGCATTTCAAATCCGCCATTTTGTTCTTTACGCTGAGCACTATCAATTAAGCGGTTAATACCGTATTCACCCGGCTCATCAAAAATCGTATGCGTTTGACCTTGTAAATCCACAGCTGTAATACGAGCACCTGGAATACTGCCTTGATTTGGCCAAATGAAGTTCACCCACTGTTGCACACCGTTCTCATAAGTCATGCGCTGACCATCAATATCCACGGTATATGAAAGCAATTGTGGATTCGGAATTGGGTAGAACTGGAAGTTAGATTGATTAGTTGCAGGTGCAGCAGGAGCTTGACTATTCAACTCACCTGTTGCCATACCATTGGCTGGTGAAACATATCTTTGGAAATTCATGACGAATTGAGGATTTAAACTAATTCCTAAATCCTTCCATGTCTTAGACGTTAATGTATAACCACGACGAATAACAAATGGATCAAGATTTTCTTTTACAAAACGAGAAATGCTGCCGTTTTCACCTAAGATTTGTCCAATTTCACTACTTGTCGCCTGCAAAGAAGCAGATGAATTAAATGGATATTTCTTAGCAAGATTTGCTGTAAATGGCTGATACGCCTGCATGACCCATAATTTATTAATTTCGTCTTGTGTCGGCGTAATTAAGCTCTCGAAAGCCTGTGTCAGTGGGCTAACTACTAATTTTTGTAGTAATCGCTGATCAATTTCACTAAAACCAACCGCCATTTTTTCATCTACAATTTTTTGCGTTTGGTTAAATACAGAAGTTTGCTCATTCAGGGTTTGCTTGACTAATGTCATCGCATTAGGCCCAACTTCCCCTGCATTCTTAAGCTCATTAAATTTACTACGAACAAGGGCTAAATTTGTCATATATTCATCAAGCAATGATTTACCTTGTTGATCATCGCGTTTGCGAACCAACTGATAGAACATTTGATATTCTTGAGAAATAGCACCCTGAGCATTAGTTGCCACTTGATTAGCAGCCTTATCATCATGATTTAAAACCTTACGTTTAAACCATGCAATAAATCCTTTTTGTGGAGCTGCCAACTCAGCTTGTACAACTGGATTATCCCAGTTTGTTTCAATTGCAACTCTTTCAATTAATGTTCTAATTGGAGAGTTCTGTGGCTCACCTAAAACATCAATATTTTTTACTTGCTGAGGGAATTGGGCAGCCTTAGCATAATGAATACCACTTAAGAATTTTCTCCATTCCGCAATGTATTCTTGCTTATAGAGCGCTGTCAGTTGCTTTCTAATTTGCTCTGGACTACCTGAGAAAGTTAAATCATCAGATTGACGGCTATTTAACACCCAATCTTTACTATCTGTTGGCTTATCTGCCGCTTCTTCAATTGCTTTTTCTACATAGTCATTCCATGCCTTTTGGGTAAACACACCCGGTAATGCATAACTACCTAATACAACATTTTTATTTGCTTCACCCACAATCTGACTTACAGTCAACGCAGGGAAACGTACTGCTGCACGCATTTTTATTTCGTTATAAACACGATCACGCGCCGGCATTCCTCGAACAACAGAGAGCAATACTTGACGTGTTTGATCAACAATTTGAGAGTCAGCTTCTAAAATTGGGAACTGTTTATCATTCGCTAAAGTCATTGCGTATGACAAGATCTGTTCAGCTTCCTGAATCATATCTGCGCGTGGCATTTGGCCTTTATTTGCGTCTAACCAAGAACGCCAGAAACGCGTAACCTGATCACTCAGATGACTTGCATCCATGTATTGTGGATTACTCATCATCAAATACGCTTTTAATGCATTATAAGCATCTTGAGGATTGGTATCTGAAGGTTCTAAATATTGTTGAGACTGAGCGGTTTGCTTGATCTCCACATTCGTATGATTCGCTTTTAATGTCACTTCATTATTTTTTACGCGTTGCAAATATTGAGCAATATTTTGCTGTGTCGGTGTCAATACAATTTGCTTAACACCTTTTAAATATTCGGCTTTTAGCTTTTCACGAAGCTCATTGCCCTGATATAAACCAAAACTAAACTTAAGTGGTCTATTTTCGTCAAACTCATCTAACTGCTGTAAACGTCTTTGAAGAATAAGTAAAGCTTCTAATTGGGTAGACAATTGCTGACCAGAAGCTCTTTCTAATTGAACTACTTTATTTAGATCTGCTTGAACTTCGCCAATTAATTGTTGGTTATTACGATAAGACCAAACCCATACGCCAAGAATAATTGAAACGCCCGCCAAAGCACCAATAAATGCAATATAACGCTGACGTTTTCTACCCGTATTTACGTGCTGCTTAACAAGGTCTTTATCTTTTAAAATAACATCTGAAAATAGGCCATTTAAGAAATAGCCATGGTTAGGAGTAATTTTTGAATGATCTTTTGAATCACTTTGAGCAACCTGTGTGAGCTGGAATTCTTGTGCAATTTGTTCCGTCATTGGACTTTCAATCACACCTTCCTGTAAAGCACTGGTGAAGTAAAACCCACGGAAAACAGGTTGAAATTGATATGGATTATCTTCAAAAAGTGTACCGATAAAGCTTTTTAAAGCGGGTTTTAATGTTTTAAATTCTAATGGGAAGGTCATTACACTTGGTGAGATATTTTGCGAATGACGGCGACTCAAATGAGTCGAACTTACCCCTTTTAGACCATCATAAAGAATGGTGTAATGTTTTTCGAACAAATCTACCGCGTTATGAGAAGAACTCTGCTCATATGGAAGCGTTGCTCCCCAAGCTTGGTTATATTCTTGAGCTTCGTAAAATTCAAAAAACTCGGTAAAACCTGCAATCAAGTCCATCTTTGAAAAGACTAAATAAACAGGTACAACTACTTCTAGACGTTCAGTTAGATCTTGAATACGAGCACGTAAATTTTTAGCAAGCTTTAATGAGTTTTCAGGACTTTGACTAATGAGCTCAGCAATACTAACAATTAAAATCAAACCATTAACTGGAGCTTTAGAGCGGTTCTTTTTTAAAATATTTAAGAAACCTAACCACTCAGAATGGTCTTCACTATAAACAGAATAACGGCCCGCTGTATCGAGCAAAATACCTTCTGTAGAGAAAAACCAATCACAATTTCGAGTACCACTTAAACCAGCAGATACCATTTTTTGATGTGTTTCTTCGAAAGGAAACTTTAAACCAGAATTATAAATAGCTGAACTTTTACCTGCAGCTGGGTTACCAATAACCATATACCAAGGAAGCTCATATAGTGCAGCATTCCCTTTTTTATCACCCAACTTAGATTTACGAATCAGTTGAATTGATTCTTTCATTTGTTGACTAACAAGCTGAAGCTCTTCTTTATCTTTATTTTTGCCATATTCAGCTTGGTTATCTTTTTCAATTGCTTCAGCTAGCTCTTCGCCTTGAGCAGCATGCTTTCTTCGTTGAATAAGCCAATAGATACCATAAACAATAAGACCCAAAGCATAGGCAGTTGCTAAAGCCCAGAATATATGACGAGGAATTGAAGTATATGAAGACATCAATGCCACGAACAATGACAAGGCGATAATTGCTTTAGGATTCGTGATGTACTGCCACAAGTAGCCTAAAATTGTATGCATTCTATTCTCGTTCTAAGTCCAAAGTTTAAATTAGTTATTCAACACCATCACATCATCTTCTGAATTTTCAGTGACACTTTGCACAAATGTATGTGCTGACACTGTATTTTCACCAAAGACAAAAGGAATGATATGTTCAGGGAAATGCATGCTCAGCATAAAGCCATAAATATCAGCTAAATGTTGGGTATGCCCTAATGAAGATTTCACATAAATATAGTGATGGGGTTCTACAGGTGTTTGAAGAAAGTGTTGCTGCAATTTCTTCGAAACTTTTATATCGGTCTGATCTGACAATATCAGCACATAAGGTTCCTCACCTTCATGCTGAGGTAAATCATGAAATTCAAAATTAGTAAAAAGCTTTGCCGTATCTTGTTGGCCTACAACAACTTTTAGATTTTTTGTAGGTTCTAATTCTTGAATTTTTACTAAAGGATCAGCAAGTAAACAGCTTGCTGCAAATTCAGCAGGAATATAATCTTTAATCATCCAAGACTTTTCATCGACTAGATCCTGATCAATTTCGGAATCGGCGACGAGCAAAAAGAATATCTCATGCTCCCTTTTATGAATACCCTTTAATAGGTGTATCAGTTCTTGGTAAGCCAGTTGCTCTCCAAAAAAATGATATTCAATATGGATCTTTTGAGCAGGAATGCCGATCTCAGCAAAAAACTCTAAAATTAATTCATTACTTTGTTCATCATTCCAGATATGTAATAAATCTTCAGAAAGAAGGATATGTAGATTTAAGCGATTTAAACGATAAACTTCTACTATCGGCATTTGAACATCATCATATTCAGACTCGGGATCAACCCATGCCGGATGCATATGATATTCACGGGCTTGTTGTGATTCATAAAATAAAGTCGAACGTTTTAAATGCTCTGCAAGAAGATATAAGTTTTCTATATTTTGTTCTAATTGCTGTTTTATTAATAACATCATACGAACTTGTCGTGGAGAAGCATATTCGCTCTCCTCATGATTATCTTCATCCAAGTCTTTAATACGATAAGATAAAAGAGGCAATCCGTAAGAATTTAACAGTTGATCATCCAGCTCTGGACTTTTAAAGTTTTGTAGCTGCTCAATAATGTTTTCATTCTCACCGAGTGCATGTACAGCAAAAGAAGAGTAAAGATTAAAATCTAGCTGTTCGAGTGGTGCATCGGTTACCGCAGTTTGTTTTTGGTTAGCATCACCTTTATCTTGATTTATAGCTTGTTCTTTCTTTTCTTTATAATTTTTATAAGCACTATAAATTAACCATGGTGATAAAATCACCAAAGTAATAATTGCTGGTAATAGTAGGAAATAAAGGAAAAAATCACCCTTATCAGGGTTATATTGAACATCACGCCAGTAGAAAATAATAAATCCACTAATTAATGCAAAAATAGCGATGAACGAGAGTAATATTTTTTTAATCATATTCGCTCTCCAATAAGGCTATAGCAAGTTTCATGACTATGTACTTTCGGTTCTCGTGATATAAGAAAAGAACCTTGCCCCAAACCACTCACATTATTGTGAGTGAGGCAAATAGGTTGTATTTCTGACTCATCTAATACGAGTCGAAGATCTATTGATAAAGTTGGACTACACCAAGTTTCTACAATTTTTTTTAGTTTTAAACTTAATTCTTGATTTGGTAAGAAACTGAGATATTGCTGACGCTTTAATGGTCCAATTTGAATTTCAATTTTCCCATCAATTTGCTGAATAGTTTCACCACAAAAAGTATTAACACCAAGTAGACTCGGCTGAGCTCCACCTAAAGTCGTTAACTGGTCACTCGCTAACTTAAAAGATTCTTGTATAAATTCTTTAATCGTAATTTCATGTTTAAAAATACAAGACAACATCGTTTTTAATGCATGAACTGTATTGTTCTGGCCCTGCATTAATCCTGAAAACTCTGCAAAATAATCATCAAGCTCTGTTTGCTGATGTTGTGATCGTACATAGCCATTTAATGCATGCAAAATATCGAGATAATCATTTTTATGCTCGATCTCATATCGAATCGGCAAATTATAGGTAATGCTCGACTCTACATATTGAGCAGTAAGCTTATGGTTAAATAAGCTCAGAAACTCTTTAGTTTCAGCTCTTTGCTGACGCGGGGCCTGCTTAATCTTATTCGTATATGTATAAGGCAGAGCGCCTTGTATGCCCGTAAGACCAACAATTAAATTCGTGATATAAATCCGCTCGTCCGTTAATTCTAAATTTTCAATTTCTGTAGCAGGAAAATTTAAATTAAAGGATGTCTCAAACTTAAAATGATCACCCCAAGATGTACCAACTGTGCGACTTGAATCGTGTCTTAATAGCCGTGTTGCTTGGATAAATTCAAAAGACTTTGGCTTTGTAAAGAGCTCAGCTGTTATAGAAGAGTCTTGCCACCAACGTTCTGACTGCATTGGTATAACTCCTGCTGAGATGAATAATCCTTAACGACCAAATCAACGAAACTATTAATTTGAACCTTTAAATTAAAAACACGACTTAACAATTGGCTAAAAATGTATAGGCTATGTCCTCTAAATACTGATGAATCAATTTGCAACTCGGCCTTCACCCCTCTTACAAACATTGGAAATGGCTTTCCATCTACAAGTTTGTGAGTAAGTGAAAATTCAAGATGCTTAATTGATTCAATAATTAAATAATTTTCTTTTGATAATGGTAAATTGTATAACGCAAGTAACTCTTTAATATGGGATACCGCATCACCTTTCATTAAAGCTAAACTATTTAATGAAAGATGTGAAATAACACGCCACTGCTCACTCTGGCTTTGACCAAATTGATATGGTTTTGTAGGTCTTTTTAAAACAATGGCACGGCGAGCCAAACTACTATCATTCAGGTTCAATATATTATTAGACTGCCCCAATGCTTCATGTGGTAAGTCACGATTTGAGCACAATAATTTTGTGCTAATAAAATCCGAACGTGTTGAAGAAGGATTTAAATTTTTAGAAATAATTGAATATCCCATTTCGACGAAATTGGGCTGTAGTTTTTGATAGTTCACTGAATAGAAAAAACGAGCCTTATCAGTATGGTAGTGACTCATCGCGAAAAAAGGTAGCACAGGAACATAGCTTTCTTCGTGACTAGTTTTTTCACGCACCATATTCATTTCAGTGATTGAATAGACTTGATAAAACTCAGGATGATGTGCGTCTGTAATCAGTGGGTATTCTAATTGCTTGTGTACAATTTTTTGAGGTTCAGCGTATTTTTCAAATAAATTAATGACGGGTGTAGTAAACAATTTAAAGTTAGCGACATTTAATTCAGAATAATTTCGGACTACAGTTTGATCATTTAAATTTAATTTAAAATGTATAAGCAGCTCAAAACTACTCTCTTCTAAAGATAGAAGCTTTAAAAAACTTAAATCGAGTTTTAGATAATTAAATTTTTCAGGAAAACAAAAATATTCCATCAGTAATCGATAGGCATGATGAGTATGCTGATCAAGAGGCAATAGACTTTCTTGCTCTGTAAAGCCAGTTAATTCAAATGGATTTTTATTCAGCTCAACAACTTTCTGCCCTATTTTAATAGCAAAAGTTGTCCCCTTCTTAAAAATGCTGTCTAGTACTTGAAGTGGAAAATTAGAAATCGCATCTAAATAAATAGGTAGTTTTTCATCTTTTAAACATAGATGAGCATTGTTAAAAATTTCGAATTTAAAATTTAAAGTCGCATTTTGACTTAAATGAATATGTGCACTAGGTGTGCTTTTGAACTCTAGCGCTTGCAAACTTATCGGGAGTAATTTGACTTCTTGTGTAGTATTAAACTCACACTGAACCCCTTTAAAACTACGCGACTTTAAGATGGTATGTGTAGGAACAATATGCGCTTCCGTGAGCTGTTTAATTTTATTTATATCTTCGAAACTGACTACCGAACAAGCAGGAAAGTGACGTAAATATTGAGGAAACATCACTTCAAATAGAGAGCGCGTAAATACGTCATAGCTATCAGCAAGCTTTTTATCAATGCGGGCAGCAATTAATGAAAACGCCTGTATAAGACGCTCAATATGCGGGTCATCAATCTGCTCTTGATTTAAAGATAAGCGCTGAGCAATTTTCGGATATTTTTGTGAAAATTCACGAGATTGCTGACCAAATTCTTGTAGTTGTTTTTCGTAAAACGGTAAAAGCTCTTCTATCACAACACACCCACTACGCTTAGGTTCTCGCTGAAATTACATATTGCTGCGTTGTCGGTTTTAGCAATGCATCAAAAACGACAGGTTCATACAGTGGATGAATATTTAGATAAGCCTGAATACTTAAACATAGCGCCCCCATATTGTGCCCATCTAACAACATCTCTACCCGTATTTGTCTTAATCTAGGTTCATGAGCTGCTATTGATTGTTCAATGGATTGGCAAATCTTGTCTCGATCTAGCGGGTTGGCTGTAGAAAGCCCCACAAAATCAATAATCCCGAACTGAAGTATAGATTTTTTAACTAGCGGATAATCATCAACCACATGATCCAATTTAGCGACTCGACTATTCAGCAAGTCTTCTAAATCTTTTGCTACCGATTCTCTTAACTGCTGAATAGAAAGACCCTTTGCATAATCTTCACTTTCAGGAATTAAGCGATCAAACAAAGTTGAACGAAATCCATATGGATAAAGCCGATCTAAATTCATTCGAGTTCACAACAAGCATGCTTAAAGACAGCAGAGGCTAACTTTATGTCAGCCTCCACCAAATATTCACTTAAATAATTATGCTGCGTAAGAAGCAGTATTATTAGAAAGTGACCATTTCTTAGTAACAGCACCTTTAGCAGTACCGTTAATATCTTGTTGGTTATAAGTCCACTCAACAGCTGCGTATTTCAAACCAAACGCTTCAGTTGGAACACCTTCTTCGTTAACAGTTGGAGTTACACTAGAAACTAGAACATGCTTCAATTTAATTTGTAAGTACTTGATACGTTTATCGCCATTTGCACGATAAAAATCAATTTGTACTTCATCAAATGTATAACCAGCTGAACATGCTTCCCATAATTTCGGGCTAGTTGCATCTAGGTCTTTAATAAAAAGCATATCTGAATGTTCAACACGTTCAGCAGTATGACCACCAACACTACTTGAAGTAGCAGATTTAGGTTGACGAATGTTGTGAGACCAAGAGTTAACTTCTAACCAGCCTTTGTGCTCAGAGTCACGAGACTCGCCATCAACTTTATATTTACCGCGAAACTCAACGTATATATCTTTCATTTAGAACTTTCCTATTTTTAATTTAAAGTTATTCTTTCGCTGACCTTTATTAATTTGAGGACTGAGGTAACTCAGTAACAAGTCGCAAAGAAACTGACAACTCATCCAGCTGGAAGTGTGGTCGCAAGAAAACCACAGATTTGTAGTGACCTGGTTGAGCAGGATCTTCTACAACTTTTACAGACGCTTCGCGCAGAGGGTATTGAGCTTTCGCTTCTTGAGAAGCGCCATCATCAAGTAATACATACTGTGACAACCACTCATTTAAGAATGCTTCAACATTTCCAGCAGAAGCAAAACTACCCACTTTGTCTCTCATCATTGCTTTTAAATAATGAGCGATGCGTGAAACGGCCATGATGTACTGAATTTGACTCGATAAAGCAGAGTTAGCATTTGCTGTATCATTGTCATATTTTTTAGGTTTTTGAGTTGATTGCGCGCCAAAGAAAGCAGCGTAATCGGTATTTTTACAATGCACTAAAGGAATAAAGCCCAAATCACTTAATTCTTTTTCGCGGCGATCAGTAATCGCAATTTCTGTTGGGCATTTGAATACCACTTCGCCATCTTGTGTTTTAAACGTATGAACAGGCAAGCCTTCGACTAAACCACCGCCTTCAACACCACGAATTGCAGCACACCAACCATGCATATCAAATGCATTTGTTAAACGAGTACCAAAAGCATAAGCAGCATTCATCCACAAATATTCGTTGTGGTTTGCACCCGAAACATCTTCAGCAAAGTTAAACCCTTCTGTAGCTGTTCCTTCCTTTGGATGATAAGGAAGACGACCAAGTACATGCGGCAAGGTTAAAGCGACATAACGAGCATCTTCACTGTCACGGAATGAACGCCATTGAACATATTCAGCTGTTTCAAAGATTTTTGACACATCTCTAGGGCGATCAATATCTGTAAATGATTCAAGACCAAGAATGCTTGGACTAGCCGCCGAAATAAATGGCGCATGAGCCGCTGCAGCAACATGAGAAATTTGCTCAAGCAAATACATATCAGAAGGTGTACGGTCAAATTCGAAATCACCAATCAGTGCTGAATATGGTGCGCCACCAAAAGATCCATATTCTTCTTCATAGATTTTTTTGAACAAGGTACTTTGATCAAAGTCTGTAGCCCCTTGAAAATCTTTAACCAGCTCTTTTTTAGTCGTATTCAACATACGAATTTTAATGAGAGGATTAGAAGGTGTTTCTTGACAGAAGTAGTAAAGACCACGCCAAGTTGACTCAATCTTTTGGAATTGTTCATTGTGCATGATCTGACTTAATTGATTTGAAATCAGAGCATCAATTTCTGCAATACGCTTATCGATTGATAAAGTCATATTTTCAGAAACTGTAATTGTTCCTGCCATTACTTCTTTAGCAAGTTCACCGATTAAGCTTTTTGCACGCGAATGTTCTTCTTCATTTCGGGCAATACGGCTTTCTTCAACAATCGAGTCTAAAAGATTAACTTGTTCATTTTCAACAAGAGGCATTGCTGCCGATTGAGCATTATTCATGATCAGCCTCCGCACTTAATTTACGGATTTGATCAGTACTCTTAAGCACTTCATCAAGTAAGTCTTCTAAACGCTCACTGTTAGAAATCTTATTTCTTAAATCGGTTAAACGCTCACGTGCTTCAACGAGTTTCTTTAATGGGTCAACCTGTTGAACAACATTTTCTGGGCGAAAATCTTCCATTGACTTAAATGTTAAATCAACTGCAATTCTCCCGCCTTCTTCAGTCAGCGTATTATCTACTTGAAAAGCAGCTCTTGGAGACAATGACTCCATAACCTCATCAATATTATCTAAATCGACATTAATGAATTTTTTATCTTTTAATTTTGTACGTTCAAGCTCAGAAGCTGCCGAAAAATCACCCATCACACCAACAACAAATGGTAGTTCCTTCGCTTCTTTTGCATCACCAATTTCGACATCATATGTAAGCTGAACACGTGGAGGTCGAATTCGCTGAAGCTTCTTTTGTACGCTTTCTCTCTTAGCCATAAGATTCTATTCCTGATTATTTAATTAAAGGGTCAAAAGGCGAACTTTTTGATTTATTAACATTGGCTACAGGGGCAGTTTTTGGTTTAACCGCAGTTGCTTTTGCTGGAGTTGCTACTCGTTTTGTTGCTGCTCTGGAAGCAGTAACTCTGTTGCGTGTTACAGTTTGTTTTTTATAACTTCTTCTTTCATTATCAACTGAGCCACCTTCTGTAGCCGCCTTAACATTTGAAGTATCTGGCGCAGGCATTGAAGTATGGATATTTTCAATTAATTGTTTAGCGGGTGGATAAGTTACATCGTTGCTTAAATAACGCATTTCCTGACTTCGCATTTGCTGCAAAGAGTTATTTGCGATGCTTACACCAGATAAAAATAAAACATCTGTTATTAATGAACCGCGTATATTTTGACTTTGCAATTGACTTGCCAAATTTAATGCTTTAACTGGTTGATTGGTTTGATAAAAACGCATAGCTGCTTTAGCTAATAAATCATTTTTTTGAGTCGTATTATCACTATCACAAACTTGTTTAAAAATATTCAATAACTCAGGGTCATTCTGACCTTCTGCTAAAGGATTTTTTTTAATACAACTTTTTTTAAGTTTTACAGGCTCAAGTTCTGCTGCATGAGCACCTGATAGACCGATAATGTTTCCAGTCAGAGAAAGTATCAAAATACTTCGTTTCAACACAACTTTCATTCCTCTGTTTTCTTATTTATTCAAGGCCTTACTGAAAAGTTAATATTAATAAAACATTAAAAAATCAGTCTAAAAACCTTATATTCAAAAAATTTACGCGCAGTTTATCATATAAACAAACATATTTTATATAAAAATCATATCAACTTAAACTAAAAGTAAATAGTTAAGATGGTTATAAAATATAGCTTAATAAAGTTATTCTTATAAAAATATAATATTGTTATTTTTTGTAATTAAAAATAAGTTGTTGATTTTCATATGTTAAATAAAAATTAAAACTAATTAGTAAATTATTATAAATATCATTCATTTAGTTTTCATGAAACATTTGCTTAACAATATTTAATTTTATATTACCAAAAGGTATTTCTATTTGGTTATGAACACATCATCAAAACGTAAAGTAAAAATTAAAGTGCAAAAAATATAAAACTTGTCAAGACTAATCTGTCTATCTATTATACTTATTTATATAAATTTAATTTTCTAGCTAAAGGTTAAAAGTTTCCACACCCTGCCCTAGCATGCCTTTTCGACACATTATCAAAAAAATAGAATAAAAAAATTAAGTTTGTTTTTTGTAAAAGTATGATAAAAAATTATAGACTCCTCTTTTAAATAGCCAATAGATTCATGCTTAATTCTATACAAAAAGCATCTAATCTACATTTCAATTATAAATATCTAAGTTCATTTTGATTCTTCATACACTATAATGATTATTCGCTAAGTTGAATAACAAAACCGCTCTTTATATCTTTTACATCTCTTACTAAAATAGTTTCATCAATATTCAACCTAATGATTTCCTAAAAAATGATGAAACGGAATATAGCTGTTGTTTTATTTTCAAGTTTTGCTTTAAGCGCTTGTGCTAAATCTACTGAAACAAATCATAAGTCATCAAAGCCCTCACCAGAACTTCAACAAAAAATTCAGAAATTGGTTGAGAAAACCAAAAAGCATATGATCTTTGTTGAAGGTGGTAGCTACCTTATGGGTGATTTTGGACTAGTAACTCCTGAATTAGAAAAAACTGTACCTGATAGCATGGCAGTAAAAAATCCTAAAGGTAATACTGAAAAACCTAGTAACCAACCATTCTCTCCAGGGGGGGATAATAAAACACTTCATAAAGTTTCCCTTAGCAGTTTTAATATGAATGCTTATAAGACTACCTTAGAGGAATTTAATACTTTTACTGAAGCTACTGGACAAGTTGCGAGTACAGATAATAAACGTTATGGTTCAAATATTGCCCATGAAGTAGCAACTGGTATGGCTTGGCAACAAGCCAAAGAATACTGTCAGTGGCTTGGGCAACAAGTAGGTACACCGATGGACTTACCTACTGAAGCGCAATGGGAATATGTAGCTCGAAATAAAGGACAATATACTTTATTCGCAACGAATACAGGTAAAGTAGAACCAAAGAAAAACCTATGGGGATTAGATCAATATGATAACTACAGACATTCACATGACTTACAAACTGTCGCGAACATTCCGGTTATAGGTCAAACACCACCAAACCCTTTAGGTTTTTATGATCTTGTTACTAATAATTATGAATGGATGAATGATTGGTACGATGAAGATTATTATAAACACTCACCTAGCAATAACCCAACAGGACCAAAAACAGGTACTGAAAAGGTTTTACGAGGTACTGTAGCAATGGGAGCTGATAACTTAATGATGGCTGATGGTTTTAATATAGCTAGAAGTAAAGCCTTTCCTATTCCAAATGATGAAAGTAAGTCAAAATATCGCTTATATTCTGTTCGCTGTGTTGCCAATATCCAGCAACCGATTAAATAACTTTAAGCCATATATGAACCATCAGAGTTTTCTTGATAATTTGCTGCAATAAACAATTCTGCATCAGTACCATCGACTTCAAGCGATGGTACTGCTTCCGTATTTAAAGCAACTAAAGCATCCGCATTAACAATACTTGGTTCACTCGCCATCTTTTCTCGTAATTTTTTTAATTCTCTTGGATTATTCATTGGTGCTTTTTCATGTAAAGGAATTGTTTTTACAACTTTTGAGCGTAATTTTTCATATTGCTCTACATATTCACTTCCACGTCCAACTGTATCTGAATTAAAAGCATATTCTTTTACAATATCTGAGACCTGAGACCAAACACCATCATGTAAAAAAACCAAAAGTTGTTTTTCTAATTTTTTAATACTATTAGTTGATTTTGAACCATCAAAAGACATTCTTTGGAGAACATTTAACCATTCATTTTCTGTTGTAATAGTTTCAAAAATTGCAATAACAGCTTGCTTATGGCTAGGTAAATATGGAGAAGTTAAAGATGACGGGTAGTCGGCTAAATGAGTAACTTTATTGTGTCTAGTCATTTGGTAGATTAGCATTCCCTTGGCTTCAGGGGTTGCTTGTTTTAGCCACTCAGGTTGTCTTTTAATTTTATTGGCTAAATCAACTGAATTTTTCGCATCGGAATACTTACCATTAAAATTATCAAACTCCTCAGCAATGTCATTGAGAGTTTTAGCAGTTATAGAGTCATTACCCAGAGCAATTACAGCCAATTGACTTAAATTTCTAAAAGCATCTTCCGCAATAAAACCCAATATTGTGAATTGAGCGCGTATAAGCTGGTAGTGCACCCATTTCAACACTTCAAGGATCTGACTAAAATCAATAACGAAATCTAATGCACCTTTTGCCCCTAAACCAACACATAAGGCTGCTTTGGCCCTAAAACGGAATTGATTTTCTTGTGCCCAATAAAATAGTTTAAAATTAACTCCCGCTCCCAATCCAGCACTAACAGCAAAATCCAATGCCAAACTCGCCAAAGCCTTGAAATCTTTAGCTTCTGGTGAAAGCCATTGAAATTCACCCGATGGTTTAATACCTGCCTCAGCGCCAGCAAATGCCTCAATTTGCCCCTCAGAACTTGCACCACTACCAGGAATAACACTTTCATCACGATCCATTGGTACAAATCTTGGGCGGCTTTCCCCCATATTATTGGCAAGTGAAGGATTTCGGTTTCGCCTACCATTGGCAGCTAATTGTTGTTGACCATCTTTACTGTAGCTGATCTCTAAACCAATTCCTGCGGCCACTTTTGCACCAGCAAAACCATAGAGCTCCATGCCAACAATAAACCGGAATGCCCCTAGATCAATGTCATCAAAGTTCAGCATCCAACCTTTATCACATGGAATAACATAGGTAGTTTTTGCTTTCCCCTCAAACAAAACCAGCTTACCTTGGGCATTCACATTTGCCTTAGCATTCACTTCTCCACTTTCAGGTTTCCAACTCGCACTTGATGAGAAACCAGCACCACCAACACATCTTAACCATTGAGATTGAATATCTACCGTTAAACTATCTGAAAGTTTAATTTGTTCAACAAAACCTGCACTAAAAGCAGAGAAATCCACAACCTTTGTTCCAGTTTGCTTAGAATATTTAGCTAAATCCAGACTGACTTTTTTAAACTCATTGTGAATAGCCTGTTCATTAATTTTCTTAAAGTCTTGCTTTATATCTTTAAGCTTCTTTAATTCAGTTCCTAAGACTGTAACCTTAAAACTTTCTCTATTCTTTTTCTTTTGTTGTAATTGCATATATCTATCAGTACGTAAATATCGGCGTCTGAAATCAAACTCTTGCGTGTTACCATTTGGATTTTTCTTTTGGCGCGCCTCAAAAGTAATAACCTCTGTCAAGTCAGCCGCTTTTTTGAAGTTTTTATTTAGCTCCTCTTCAATTTTCTTCTCTGCTTCTTTTATTTCTTCTTCTGCTTTTTTAACATTAGAAACACTACCAGATTTTATTGCTTCTGCTAATTTATTTTTAGCATCAAAAGAGTTTCCAAATAATTTGTCTAGTTTCGAACTTTCCTTTTCAAACTCAGCGTAATCCTCTGCTGAAAGAACTATCATTTCCTCTCTATGCATATTTAAAATAACAGGAGGTTTTCCATTGCCCTGCAAAGTTACTGTCGTATTCTTATCTTGCTTTGTTATCTTCGCAACAGACTTCAACTGTACAGTGACATAATTCTTTTTACTCATAGTTGCAAAATGCTGTATGTCTTTTTTATCTGGTTGAGCAGACATATTTACGAATTTAAATTTTACGAATATAACTTCACCTTTTGGCGAATATAAAGGTGGAGTAAAACCATTCTTATCTACAACACTCATTTTTACATTAGGTAAACTAATTTTCTTTTCCTTACCCTCTTTGTCAAAAGTAAAAGTTTCAAATGGAATATTATCAGATAGTTTAGTCCCCCTAAATCCTTCTATTTTATAGCGATAATATTGTTTGATTTGATATTCTATAGTAGTGATTCCTTGCTTTTCTTCTTTTATATGGAGACCTGAACTACCATTAATATTAATGGCTTTCTCCCACTCTGAATCCGTTCTTTTAATCCAAAGATCATACTCACCAGCTGGCAGATGCATTTCTTTAGTAAAACCTTTCATGTCAGTTTTAGCTTCTCGGTTCTGACTCAAGCTTGGACCTTCATGTACATCTTTATATCTCGCCATATTTTGGGCGATCGTCTGAGCTGGAATAGGTTTATTTTTATAAATGGAGTTAAAATCCAACGGCTGCACAAGAGGTTTAGGATTCTTTGCACTCCCAATAGCTATCGCAAGTTTATTTACCTGTCCTGGCCGTTTTCCCTTTTCAGTTACAGAATAATCCATTCCATGGCAAACAATCGTATCATTATCAGGCAATACATTAATAAATAGTTTTAATTTAATCTTATTCATCATTTATTCTTCTTCAAAAGTTACAAAACCATCGTGAACGTGATCTTCTAAACTAATTTGGATTTGCTGAGGGCCCTTGGTTGTGATCTTCTGTGTTTTACCTTGACCATCTGTCACACCACTGACCATTTCCCCATTCGGTAAAATCATTAAATATTTTTTACTTTTCAATGGATTTCCAGTTATATCTTTGGCTATATAAGTTAAATGGTAATCTGGCAACATTGCCAATTCTGGGTTTTTCGTTGCCACCTTGGCTCCCCCCATAAACAAATGCTGCCCTGCTTTCACCTCAAGCTTACCGCCCGTAACAGGGAAAATACCTGAACCATTTAGCTTTACTTGAGACCCATTTGCAGTCAGATTAATTTCAGTTGGACTAGTAATAAAAACCGTGTCTTCGGTTGACGTAATCTGTACGCCCTTTCGAGCAATGACATCTAAGGCATCACCTTGTGCCTGAATTTCAACTTTACCTTGACCAGCAAAAATCCGAGCACCTTCTTGCGCGGCAAACAGACTTATTTTTTGACTCGCATGACCCACTATATTTTTTTGTGTACTGAGATTAATACTGTCACCAGCACTTTGAGTGAGCTGTCCATTTGCACTAAGGTATATATCTTCATTACTACTTACAGCAATACTTTTTGGAGATGCTAACACCATCACTGCTGATTGAAACTCAGCAGCTTTTTTAGGATCTTCTTGTTTGAGAACTTCTAAGAAAGTCTGAATATTCTCAAGCATATCTAATGGATCAGTTTGCTGGTTTTTAGCAACTTCGCTGAGTGCCTTGGCATTGTTGAGGCCACCTTCTATTTGTTGTTTTGCTTCATTTGCATCTAGGTGTACATCTTGAGCTTGATCCTGCTTGTGGGTACTAAGGAGTAAACCACTGCCTGCTCGTACTGCACCCCATTGGTCTGTTCTGAGTTCGAAACCTTCACCACGACCTTCACTCTCCGCCTTATCTTTTGGATGGCTTAAGTTACCCAAGTTGAGCTGACTGGCCGCATGGCTACTTTGTAGCTGGGCACTGATTTGCCCTGTGGTATCATCAAAGCGTAGCTGGTTAAAGCCTTTGCCGTCGACTTCTTCGGAGCGGATGCCACTGAGCTTTTTAGTGTCGGGTAGTTGGCCTTTTTGGTCGAATTGCGTTGGGTGACGTTCAGCCTCATGAATACGACCCACCACAAACGGGCGGTCAATGTTGCCGTCAAAGAAGTCGATCACCACGATCTCGCCCACGCGAGGCAAGAAACGTGCGCCATAACCCTCACCTGCCCATGGGGTTAATACATCGACCCAAGCCGAATCGGTGTCATTATCGTTACTTCCTGCTCCACCGTCATGACTATGGTCGTCAGTTCGGGTAAATAGGAAGCGGACTTTAATACGCCCCCATTGATCAACATGGATACTTTCGCCTTCCAAGCCCACCACTCTAGCGCGCTGCGGGTAAGCGGCTGGACGGTGCTCTAACGGATGGTACTCAGGAACAGTTTTAATATTTCTACGCGACAGAATGAGCTCACTACCCTGACGCTCAGTCTGGTCATTTAGCCCTGATCGATTGTTTTGCCATTGGCTTTGACTAAAAAGTTGATTGATTTGCTGTTGCAAATCTTTAGGCAAATTGTTTTGCAGATAGAAGCTTTTGCCAATAATCAGAAACTCTTTGTCTGTCCCACTATGCGTATCTATTTCAGGATGTTCATTCAGTTCAAACCAATAACCGACTTGCGCGTCACGTACTGTAGTTTGCGCACGAAAATATTTTGATTGAGACGCATAATAATCAGATAAATTTTGATTGAGTTTTTCTAACTGCTGATGACCCGATGCAGTGGCTTGATCTTCACCTTTTAAATCTTGTATCCAAGCAGGACTGACATGCCATGCATGTTCTAGACTTAAACTCGCGTTATCCTGATTAGCACTATGACTATGCTTTGACTGAACACTGCCCATGCCTTCTTCTTGACTTAAAGCATCCGCCTGCCAGCGTTGCACATGCACGGCTGTAGATTGTAAGCTTCGAGTTGGCACAAGGCTTGTCATACTGTCTTGTTCTTCAACAGCACTACTGCGGTGATAACGGATATTTCTTCGGTCTAATGCTAAATATGATTCATTATTATCAATTAAACGTAGTTTTTGTGGTTGAATTTCATCCGAGCTATCAGTGACCCAAAGCTGAGCTTCATCAACCAACCAGTTAATGCCTTCACTACGCCAAAGTCGGGTTAAAAACTCATAATCCGTTTCGTTACTTTGCATAACAAAAGGTCGAACATCGTAATCTTCGGTTAGACCTTTTAAATCCAAAGTTAAGGCAGAAGCAAACAACGGGCTTTTATTCTGCCACTCAGTAAATAGAATTTCAGTAATGTCCCGTACACTCTTATTCATAAATACACGGCTATTTCGGCGTTTATGCCATAGCGCGGTCGGGTCTTGTAATCTCAATTTATACAATGTTAATGAACCATCACTCTGCCCCTGACTGGCTTTTGTAATAATTCCTGTAGTTCTAAATAGCTGCCCCTGATCAGTTACTTGATCGACTGCAACCTGACAACCAATAAATTGTTTTAATGAAATATGGGCATTAGTAGAAAGACAAAATAAATCGGCAGTTAGTCCTTCATTTAGTTGATGCTGTCCTTCAATACTTTGTAAAAAGACTTGAGTATTCAACGATGGATTAGAAAACTGAACATGAAGCACGCGTTTTTGCGAGCTGATACCCAAATCTTCTAGAATTCTATGTATATGAGATAACATCTTTTTTATGAAAACTTTGTCAGGATTGGCATTATTTTATAAAATACAGAAACATCTGTCTATTTTGTAAAGAGAAACTTAACCATTTGAATACACGAATGAATGGGGATGCTATCCGTGATAAATATAAAAAAATGAATTAACGAGTTATGTTATTAATTAAATTTTAACGATTATTAATTTTTTAGTATTCCAAGAAATTTATTAACAGCCTCTACTAATTATTTAGAAATTCAATTTTTATTTTTTCAAAATTTTCAACAGGAATGACTACTTTAAAACTTCCTATAACTTTAAAAAAATTTTTAAATTTACTTTCTCTCAAACCATATCCACTGCTATTACCTTCTCTCACGTCATACATAAAATCACCAAAATCTGTAGAAGGAATATAAACTCCATTTTTTACATTTAGTGTGTCTTTTATATTTTCAATAGATAAAAAACATATACCATCACTTTTACTCGAAAAACTACTAAAAAAGTTTTGAAAAGGAAAAGTGATACGAATAATTTTATCAAAATAATCATGAGCTATAGTCAACGTAATTTCATCTTGATCACAACTCAAATCCAATAACTTTGAATCATCACTGTTTTCAGTTATTTCTAATAAACTCATGGACATCCTCAAGCCTTTTCATATTTACTATAAAGGTCATCCACCATACCTGAATTTTCAATTTTGTCTCTCATAAATAAGGCCCTTTCTTCCCACTCACGTCATAATTCAAATGAGGGAAAGTTGAGGTACTAACGCCTTTACCCCAATCTCCATGGTTCCAATATTACAGTATCTCCTTTAGCATTTTTCCAACCATTCCGCTGACCTTTTTCATTATAACTTCTCACAGCCCCTGGCCCCAACATTTTAGATCCAGCATTCATTGCATCATTTTTATTATTAAATAAGAAATCATCTTTCCTAGCATCATCAGCACTAACTTTTTTCCGTCTGCATTAATGTAATTTACTAACTTTTTAGTATTACGACTTCTCGCATTAATTGGTAAGGTTTTATTTCTACTTCTTAAGCCTAACGGATCAATCCAATTATTAGGATTGGGTGCATAAGAATACACATTATATTCACCCAGTAATCCAATCGGATCTTTACTAATAAACCGACCTATATACGGCGAATAATAACGATAACGATTGTAATGAAACCCTGTTTCCTCATCAAAATACTGACCTTGGAAATGGATGTTGTTTGAAATAATTTCACTATTTTCAAAGAAATTAGATTTTGCTTTTTCTCCTTTGCCATTTCGAGCATAGTTCTTCGTGTAAAGCCTTGCTTTGTTGAAACGAACTCTCCCAATCTTATATTAAGTTTTACAGATCATTTGACATGGGGAATCACTCATTTCCTGAGACGTATCCAAATGAAAAACATATTAGAGAAAAGCTATTAAATAATGATCTATCTAATTTAATAATATTTAGATATGGATATATCTAAAATTCTTAGATAACAGAGAATTCCAGATATATTTTAATGACTTTCTAATCTTTTCTATCAAAATAAACAGAAATAACTTGAAATATCAAACCATTCAATTCCCCAGAAAAATTAAAATCACCATTTATTGATTTTATAAAAACACTATTCATTTAACTAATAATTAAAGATGATTTCTAACTTTTTCGACCACTCTATTAGATGATTAAAGATAACTTTCACAAGAGTTCTAATAATTTTACCCCACATCTTCAATAGAATTTATTTTTTCTATAATCTCATCTTTAGTAAGTGAAAACTCCCCCTCTTCGCCTGCATCCATTCCAATCAATTCATCAAGCAAATTTTGTAAATCCTCATTGAGTTCTAAATAATCCATATCAAGACGAATTAAATATGCTTCTCTAGCAACTATCCGATAATCAAATATTTCATTTTCTAAAATTAAATGAAGTTTATCTAATACTATTTTATCAATATTACGTAACATTATAGAGGACACCCTTTTTTTATAGCTCGCCCTGATGGAGTTGCTTTACCTTGATCTATATCTGCTTTTGTTGGTGGATAATGTGGAATATCCACAACCTCACCGTTTATCATCTTAGGATGTACCCTATTTACATTACCATTATGATCATATGTTTCCTCCCATACTCTAACGGTACCAGTTTTAGGATTAATTTCTGTAACATGGGATCTTCCTCGAGTTGGACCTTGAGTCTTAGCTAAAGCCTCTTTTTCATAATATCTTATTCTACCATCACTTAGCTCTCGTGTTTTAACAGCTTTATTTTGAGCAGACTCTACAGCCGATAATTTTCTTTTTAATTTTTTTTGGTCTGTCTCATTACTTAACCCCAAAGGATCAATCCACCCAATAGGACTAGGACCATATTGATAAAGGTTATATCCTCCCAGCAATCCAATCGGATCTTTACTAATAAACCGTCCTACATACGGCGAATAATAACGATAACGGTTGTAATGAAGTCCAGTTTCCCCATCAAAATACTGACCTTGGAAACGGATGTTGTTGTTTATAATCTCTGAATTTTCAAAGAAATCTGACTTAGCTTGTTCAACCTTACATTCGCCCCAAGCTTTATATTGAGCTTTCCAAACAATGGCACCTGTCTGGTTACTCATTTCTTGTGGTGTCCCTAAATGGTCACAGTGATAGAACCATACATCATCAAAGCCTTGGCTTTGTTTTACGGTATTCCAAAGAGGGTCTTTATAAATGCTATATGTTTTTTCTGTCCAGTCTTGGATTTCATGCAGTTCAATTGAGTGATGATACGCCGCTTGCAACAAAGGTACGAAGCTATCTTTTTCGTAGAAATAGTGTTTTGTTAAATCAGCACTAGATTCATAAGCTAAAGTATCACCATCCCAACCATAAATAATGTTCTGCTCTTGTCCAGTATGGTGATGTTTACTTCTTTTTTGAATACGTCGACCTAAGGCATCATAACGATACTCTGCCGTATATTGATTATTTCGGCTACGAACAAGACGTCCCAATACATCCCACTCAAGATTTAAATCACCTTGTGATGACTTTTGTCGAATCAGTTGCCCAAAAGCATCATATTGATATTGTTGGTCAAGATATTCCTGCACGACGTTATTAACTAAGCGGTTGTAACCAAGACCTTTTTCAGTGGCAGTATGTTGTGAGGATTGCTCTTTGGTACTGTTATAGCGATCTAAAATATTACTTGCTGGATCAAAATTAAAAGTCTCTTTGCCAAGCTTACTGGTTGTCTCTAATAAACGCCCAACAGGATCATATTTATAATGAATAGCTCCACGACGAGTATCTTTAATGAGCGTTAATTCACCTGTGTTATCGTAGTGATATAAGCGTTCAATCAATTGGTTGGTATGCTGGATGGCATTATTTTGAGTTTGAGCCTGATAGCCTTTGTCATGCCCACTCAACATTAATTGCTGAGTTAAACGTCCAACTTCATCATAACGTTGTTGTTGGCTAAGACCATTTGCATAATGGCGTAATGTCTCTCTATGTAAATCATCACGCTCAAAACTAACAACATCTTCGCCATTTAAAGCCATGCCATAGACATGTCCACTTCCATAAGCGAGCCAATCTATTTTTTGTCCATCTGGTCGGATGGTTGTAGTTCGATTATTTAATTCATCATAGACATGTTTCCACACAGCAGTTTTCTGAGTCACCACATCTTGATGATGTTCTTTAATTAAATTGCCTGCTGCATCATAAAACCATTGCAAGTTAGTTTCGGCATTTTTAGCCTGAACTAGATTACCTAAGCCATCATAAGAAAATTCTTCTGTTTGTTTTTCGTCAAGCTCCTGCCCTTGATGGCCATATCCAGCTGTACGTTGTTCTAAACGTCCCATACTGTCAAAAATAAATTGCTGAATACGGTCTTTAGGCGCAGCACGGTCTTTGAAATCTTGACCATAGGCAGAAGCGACTTCAATACTACTAGTTAAACGACCATTAGATTCATCGTACGTATAAGCAGTTTCTTTGCCATCAAAATCAATTTCTTTTACTAATCGACCTGCAGCATCATAAATAAATTCATAACTGGCGCCATTTTCATTCGTTAAACGTTTTAAGCGACTTAAACGATCCCATTGATATTTCAAGGTTTGATTTAATGGGTCAATACGCTTAGTAATTAAACCCGCTGCGTCATATTCATAACGTGTCTGCTGGCCTTTAGGATCAATATGAACCAATAAACGACCTTCTTCGTCATGAATAAAATGCTCTTCAGCTCCATCAGCATGTTTAATTTTTTCGAGCTGTCCCAAAGCATTCAGCGGTAAGCCTGTTTTTAGAGGCTGTCTTGGTTCAGTCGTTAATTCTGTATAGAAATATTCAACTTTTTGCTTTAAAGCATTTTCAATAAATTTGACTCGCCCGCGCTCATCATAGTACCAGTGCGTTTCTTTACCAGAACAATCTGTATAAGTAACTAAGTTGCCTTGATCATCATATTTGAGTGTCTTCTTACCGCCTTTAGCATCTTTAATGGAAGTTACCAATCCCATTGCATTGTAGGCATAGGTTGTTTCACGCTTCAGCGGATCAATTTCTTTAATTATATTTCCTGAAGCATCGTATTCTTTAAACCAACGCCCCTGTTCAGCGTCAACAAAACCAGTCAGATTATCTTTTTCGTCATATTCATAATAGAAGGTTGAGCCATCGGCCTGAACCATACTTAAGATATTACCGCGTTCGTCGTAGATATACGATGTTTCTGTTCCATCTGAGGCAATATGCGATGTTATATTTTTTGCTTGGTCTCTAAAGAACCATTCTTGCAAATTGTCTGGATAAATAATTCGATAGGTATAACCCGTAATACCATAATAATATTCAGTCACGTTACCATCGATATCCATGACTGAAGTTACGCGAATGTTTTCATCCCAATTTAATTTAGTAGCGGAACTATAGTCATCGGCCCACTCTTCAATCGCTTTTGAGCTAGGTAAAATGCCATCCCATTTTAAGTTCATTCCTCTTTGAGTAAGATCGGTATAACGAGTCAATAAATGAGCTTGGTATTGATATTCATAAGAAGCAGCAAACTCATTAGTTGCCTTAATTAAATCGCCTTGCTCATTATATTGATATGCGGATAGTTGTCTAATGAGTTGACCATCTTCAACCAACCAAGCTGCAACAACTTTTTGCACATCATTAATTTGTAATGCCACATGCGTCAAAGTTTGTTGTTGCTGTTTAAATATAATGTCGGATAAATAGCTATCACCATTTTCTAATTCATAGTCATAACGTAGTCCGATACTAAATCCATTTTGACGTTCTATGGAGACTAAACGAAACTCATTTTTATATTTTTGATAGAAGCGAGTTTCTGAAACACCATATGAAATTGCTCTAATTTCAGGTGAGACAACTGTATAAGTAAAAGTTTCTACTTCATCATAGTAACTCTGCCCAACTTTTAGCTCTGGTAAGCGAACAGGACGTCCATCGCTGCCAATATACTCCCAGCCCTCTTGCTCAATCGGTTCTTTAGGTTCATTAATGTTGTAACTAGAACAACGAGCAATCTTGGTTGTAAAAGGTGTAATCCACCGCGCTCCGAAAATCGATTGATCATACTGATATAAGTTCGAAACGTACGTTCTCGAAAATTGCTCTATTAATAATGGATGAATTTGCGCATCTGCATGATTTAAAAACTCAGTACCCATGGCAAAAGTAATCGATCGTTTAGTCGCACCACCTTTACAGTTTTTACCAGCATTCGCATTATGAGTCGCCGCATGTTCATTATTCGCCTTTTCTAATTTATTATTTTTCTTGTCATGTTTAACTTGTGTGGTTTGAGTTGGCTTAACTTGAGCTGGTTTCTTTTTCCTGAATTTAGAAGCACTCATTCTCAATACATCAAATAGCCACCCAATTGTTTGCGGCTGTGCTGCATTTCCCAAGCCTTTAATTTTAGTATTGGCAGTAATACCAATTTTATTAATCGTTGCGCCTACATTTAATATCGGCTGCTTTAGATGTGCAGGAACTAAAGAAGTAACAACTTTAGCATTGGAGTTTGCTCCTGTTTTAATAAGAGCCTTCCCCCAATTTTCAGTCATGTAAACTAAATTTTTTCCAGCTCGCGTTAAGTCACCACTTTTTATTCCTTTAATAACACCGGCAGCTTGCTGTTGAGCGCGGTTTGTATTTGATCCAGCATTTGTAAATACTTGGCCTTTTGTTACAACTCGAACAATTCCGCCATTAATTTGTGTCGTGGCACTTTGGACGGTTCCACCACAAGTGGCTAAAATTGAATTTAGTTTATTTAACCCAGTTTTGCAGAATTTTTCTATATCCCCTGCAACCTGATCGTTTAAATGATTAGAGATCACTACAATTACTGCTTCACCTAAAGCAGCTTTACCTACACGTTTAACTTCTTGACGGACTAGAAACAAAGCTGGGCGAGCAGAGGTACGGATTGCAGTTGTTCCCGGAATAGGTACAATCCCAATAAGGTCAATACCCATTGTGGTCCAATCCATAATATCGGCATTTTGAAAACCTTTATCGTAGATATAGCAAATGTCGGAAACCACATCGATAGCAGCCATGACATTGCCAATAATTGGAATTGTTCCCATTACACTGGCTAGCAAGTCTAATGTCACAATTTTATGCGTATGACTTTTTAACCAATCATCTATTTTTTGTTTTGAATGACTAACATCTTTAATAGCAACTTCTGATAATGGTTTAACAACTTCTGTTTTTCCAGACATTTTATTTCTCTACGAATTCTTTTTAAAAGGGCTTTGCAAATATTGAGGAAGAGCATTAGTCACCAAGCTACCGCCATCAACAGAACTTAATTTGCTGAAGTCATTTATTTTTTGAATTGATGCAAGATCAATATTGTTCCCTATTTTTTGGCCTGCTTCCGAAATGGGTAAAAAGCTTTTTACTTGATCAGTTACTAATCCCTGCGCCTCTGTTTTTAACATTGGTATTAAAGCCTTTGCCCCTTCAGATTTTATGCTTTGTGCAGTTTGAATATTTTTCATAATATTCGCAGGATTGGTTAATTGTTTAGATAATTCACCAAGTTTGGACTGGGCTGTTTTATTCATTTGTGCAATTAATGAATCTGATTGCTCAGTATCCGCATCATTCTTATTCGGCCACTCAACTGGACGTTTAAAGTCACTTGCTGCATCCCAAGGATCACGATTGTCTGACTCAAAGAAGACTTTCACGGCTCCTGTTGCTAAGCCAGAAACTCTTGCAAATCCCTTATCATCCAACTTGCCAGTGACTTCTTTTCCTAAGTTGTCAACAACCGTATAACTACCACCTTTAACGAACTCACCATGCGCATAATCATGGATGAGCTCTAAATTTCCTGGGCTACGTTTGGGCGGAGGCGGTAGTGAAGAACTAAAATTCGCACTTCCTCCCCCCATAAACAAATGCTGCCCAGCCTTCACCTCAAACTTACTACCAGTGACAGGAAAAATTCCCGAGCCATTAATCTTGATTTGAGATCCGCCCGCCGTGATAACGATTTCTTTAGAAGCACTAATTTCAATTTTGTCTTCTGTTGAAATAATCTGAACAGCTTTACGGGCAATTAAATCTGCTCCATCGCCTTGTGCTTGTATTTCGACTTTGCCTTTGCCTGCATACAGTCTTGCCCCTTCTTGCGCCGCAAAAAGGCTGATTTTATTTTGGGCGTGCACAATCAGGTTCTTTTGAGTGGTCAGGTTAATGCTATCACCAGCAGTTTGACTTAACTGAGCATCTGCGCTGAGGTAAATGTCCTCATTACTGGCTAGAGCAATACTGTTAGGTGCAGTTAATATCATCAAGGCTTGCTTAAAAGCGGCAGCTTTGTCTTGATCTTTTTCTTCAATTTGTTCTATGAACGTTTTTAAGTTCTCAAGAACTTCCAATGGATCAGTTTGCTGATTTTTGGCTACTTCACTGAGTGCCTTGGCATTGTTAAGGCCGCCTTCGATTTGTTGTTTGGCCTCATTTGCATCAAGGTGCACGCCTTGAGCTTGATCCTGTTTGTGGGTACTAACGAGTAAGCCACTGCCTGCTCTTACCGCTCCCCACTGGTCTGTTCTGAGCTCGAAACCCTCACCTCGGCCTTCACTTTCCGCTTTGTCCTTTGGATGGCTTAAGTTACCCAAGTTGAGCTGGCTTGCCGCATGACTGCTTTGTAGCTGGGCACTAATTTGCCCTGTCGTGTCGTCAAAACGTAACTGGTTAAAGCCTTTGCCATCGACTTCTTCTGAACGGATACCGCTGAGTTTTTTGGTGTCAGGTAGTTGGCCTTTCTGGTCGAACTGCGTTGGGTGGCGTTCGGCTTCATGAATGCGTCCCACCACAAACGGACGGTCAATGTTGCCATCAAAAAAGTCGATCACCACGATCTCGCCGACACGTGGTAAGAAACGTGCGCCATAACCTGCGCCTGCCCACGGGGTGAGTACATCCACCCAAGCCGAGTCAGTGTCATTGTCATTACTGCCTGCCCCGCCGTCATGGCTATGGTCATCAGTTCGGGTAAACAGGAAACGGACTTTAATGCGTCCCCACTGGTCGACATGAATGCTTTCACCTTCCAGTCCCACCACTCTAGCGCGCTGCGGGTAAGCTGCTGGACGGTGCTCTAGTGGGTGATACTCAGGGACAGCTTTAATGTTGCGTCGAATGACATTTAGCTCAGCAAAATGGCACTGCTCAGAGTTTTGCGTATCGAGTTGGACGGCCTTAAGCTTGTCTTTTGGCAACAGACGCTCAAGTTGCTGTTGTAATTCTTTCGGTAAATTATTTTGGTTATAGTAGTGCTTGCTTAAGATTAAGAACTCTTTATCAGCACTGTCATGTTGGTCGAGTTCAGGATGTTCATTGAGTTCAAACCAGTAACCCACCTGTGCATCACGGACATTACCTGAAACCGTAAACTGCTTCGAACTCAGGTGATGGTAAGCATTGATGTGCTGGTTAAGCTGTTCAATCTGGCTATTACCAGAAGCTGTGGCTTGGTCTTCACCGTTTAAGTCCTGTATCCAAGCGGGGCTAACATGCCATGCATCCTCAAGATTTAGGCTCGCATTATCATAGTGTTCGCTGTGCTTTTGAGTGCCTTGTACGCTGCCACTGCCTTCTTCTTGTTGTAGGGCATCGGCTTGCCAGCGTTGCACATGAACTGAAGTTGGTTGTAAACGGCGCTCAGCCTTGACTTGGGTAATGGTATCGAACTGCTCTGTAGCACTGCTGCGCTGGTAGCGTAGGCTACGACGTTCAAGGGCTTGGTAATTTTGGTTATCGTCAATTAAACGTAATACTTGTGGCTGAATAGAAGCATTCGGGTCGGTGACAAAAAGTTGCGATTCATCGACCAGCCAGTTAATGCCTTCACTACGCCACAAGCGGGTTAAAAAGTCATAGTCGCTTTCGTTTGACTGCATCACAAATGGACGTACATCGTAGTCTTTCGTTAAGCCTGCCGTGTCGAGCGTTAGACTTGAGGCAAATAACGGGCTTTTACCTTGCCATTCTTTAAACAAAATTTCGCTAATATCGCGTACGCTTTTATTCATAAACACGCGGCTATTGCGGCGTTTATGCCAAAGTGCAGTTGGGTCTTTTAAGGTTAAGTTATAGATGGTGAGTGAACCGTCGCTTTGCCCTTGGCTCGCTTCGGTAATAATGCCTGTTGTTCTAAAGAACTGGCCTGTATCCGTCACCTGATCGACAGCAACCTGACAGCCGATAAATTGTTTTAATGCAATATGTGCGTTTGTCGACAGACACAGTAATTCAGCAACGCTACCTTGGTTAAGCGTATGCTCGCCTTCAATACGTTGTAAGAAGACTTGATTGTTTAATGATGGGTTGGAAAATTGCACATGAAGTACACGATTCTGTGCGACCAAACCTAAACTATCTAAAATTTGAAATATTTTATGGGACATCGTTATTATAAAACTGAGTCATAATCATCGATATTTTATAAAAAACAGACAGAATTGTCTATTTATATAAATTAGCTTATCTTCCATGACTTACATATTTTTTAGTTTAACTGAAAGAAAGATTGGCTATTAAATAATCTATAAGTGCTCTCGTTTTGGCTGGTAAATTAGAGGTATGAGGATAAAGTAGTTGAATACTTTGTAGCGGTAACGAAAAATCAGGAAATAACCGAATTAAGCGGTTTTGTAGAATATCTTCATCAACTAACCATGCAGGACAAATCGCCACACCTAAAGATGAAAGAGCCATTTGATGAATTGCAGTCACCGAGTTTGATTCATACTGACTTCGAATAAAAGGTAATGAATATTGCTCCCCTAAACTGTTTTGTAAAATATATTGGGAATCTTGCCAATTTAATAAGGTATGGCCAATCCAAGGAACATCCGCTAAATCAGATATATTTTCTATAGGATGGTCTTTTATAAACTGTGGAGTAGCCACAAGATAAATTGGATATTCTCCGATTTTTCGAGTTTTTAGAGATGAGTTTTTTAAATTTCCTAGCCGAATAACCAGATCTAATTTTTCAGTGACTAAATCATCGAGAGATGAATTAAATGAATACTGTAAACGTAAATGTGGGTAAAGCCGACAAAACTCAGGCAGTAAAGGCAAAATGAAACGTTGGCCAAACTCATTGGTAGACGAAAACCTTAAAGTGCCTGTAATACTTGTACCTAAGTGTTGGCTTCGTTCAAATGCTTCATCAATCTGAAGTTGGATTTGTTTAAAATCCTCATAAAAATGCTGGCCAATTTCAGTTAATGCAATATTACGGGTGTTGCGAATTAATAGGCTTGTATTGAGCTGCTTTTCTAATTGTTTTATATCAATACTCACCATTGATCGGCTTAAGCCTAAAATTTCAGCAGCCTTAGTAAAAGAGCCGGAATCAACGACTTGTAAAAAACTAGTAATTTGCTTGAGGTTTTTTTGCACAATTAAGCCAATTGTTTAAAATTATCAAACAATGATTTTACTTCGCTTGCATCGACAATAAAAGAGCTGGATCTTACCCTGCCTGCACGGAGGTAGGTATGTCTTATCGATATAAAATAGCAACAGTGTTTTTACTTGGGTTTTTTATTGATTGCATCAACATTTTTATGTCTGCAATTGCATTGCCTCATATTGCATCGTCATTTTCAGTTAGCCAATCGATGGTCGCTTGGGTAACAAATGCGTATATTCTCGGCCTCATTTTAATTATGCCCATGAGTTTATGGTTAGCCAGCAAACTTGGGAACCAAAAATTATTGTGCTATTCGATGCTGTTATTTTCGATAAGCATTTGCTTTATTGGCTTTAGCGAATCGATTTATAGCTTAATTTTTTGGCGATTTATTCAAGGAGTAGCTGGTGGCTTATTAATTCCAGTCGGGCAAGCTCTCGTATATGCATTATTCCCGAACCAAGAACGCCAACGCATTTCTACATTAATTATGGTAATTGCATTGATTGCACCTGCTTTTTCACCTGCTATTGGTGGCGTAATTATTGATTCATTGAATTGGAGATGGGTATTCTTATCTAACCTTCCTTTTTCGTTACTGGCGGCAGCTCTGGCATGGTTATGGGTTAAAAAAACAGAGAATATGTCGAGTGAAAAACCAGACATAAAAGGCTTGGTTATTTTTAATATGAGCCTGTTATGTTTGTTACTCTCCTTTTCATTCTATAGTGATTACCATAACGCCTCATTCGCTCTAACGAGTTTTCTACTTTCGATCGGAATGCTTATTTTTTATATTCGACATGCGAAGAAAATTTCCCGTCCTGTTCTTAATCTTGAGTTATTAAAAAATAAAAATTTACGTCATGCATTTATTGTCTATTATGCCGTTCCAGGTATTTTTACAGGCGTAAATTTACTCAATATTTTTAATTTACAACTTAACTTTGGCTTTAATGCAAAACAAACTGGTTTATTCATGTTGCTCTATGCAACTGGGGCACTCGCAGCCATGATTAGTGGTGGCCTGCTCTATCAACGGCTAGGAAAAAAGTATCTTCTTATTATTGGAATAACCCTACATAGCCTTGGCATATTTTTTTTATTTTGTATTTCAAACACTAGCCCTTTGAGCTTTTTAGTGATTGCTTATTTATTAATGGGTATGGGCGGGGGCTTAAGTGCCAATATTGCCCAAATTAGCTCACTGATTGATTTTTCAGGCCAAGATTTATTACAAGGAAGTGTGCTCTGGAATATTAATCGACAAGTTTCATTCAGTGTCGGTACTGTTGTTCTCATTTCGATATATAACTTGATGTCTGGCTCAAGCAATCTACTTCGCTATCAACATACTTTTTTAATTGCAGCTTTACTCTGCTTACTTTCACTCATTCCCGTTTTAAAGGAGAAAACCCATGTCTAAACAAATGGATCAAGCCATTCAAAGTGTCATTGACCTACATGTTTTGATCGAAAATGTATTTACAGGAAAAAATGCTGAGCAAAGTCTGAGCCCGCTTTTAGATAGCTTTGATCAAAATTTTAAGATGGTAACGGTTCAAGGTCAGAGTATTGGCTTAGCTGAAGTTAAAAACTTATTTAGCCAAAATATTGGAAAAAAACCTTCTTTAAAAATCGATATTATTAAAAGTACAGCTTTATACGAATTTGAAAATTATTGTTGGGTGCAATATCAGGAACATCAGCAAACTGATAAAACGGAGACAGTACGTACCTCTACAGCCTGCATTAAAGTAGACGGCGAAAAATGTTATTGGGTTTACTTACATGAAACTTTAGTTCCCTCATCTTCTTAACTCATCTAGAGCACCTTAAAGATGGCACCTATTTTGCTTAACAATATTACGTTTTATGAAAATCGTAATACTAATCAAAATGGGGAGCTCTCGATATGGGTTATGTTGCAAAGGAATTTACGCGAAAGAACAAGCTGATTCTCAGTATTTGTTCTTTCGTGATTCCAATATGTCTTTGGTGCGCAATCAGTTACTTACCTTTTGTTTGGCATCCTCAAGTACAAATCACGAGTTCGGGAAGTGTTTCTTACTTACAAGTGGGAAGCCGCATTGATAAAAATGTGTTCTATCTCGAAGCACAAAATGCAGTCAATCGAAATTCTGCACCACCACAAGGTATTTTAGTCAATCCGATTTATTTACCCGCTCCCCATGAAGTCGCTAAGGCTTTGGTCACCGCCTTTACCACGCCACCAGAACAACCTGATTCACCGTGGTTTCACCAAAGTTTATGGCACAGTATCAAACTGGTTTTTTCAGCCTTTTTTATCTCCTCCTTGATTGGGATTCCACTGGGTATTTTGTGTGGTTTTTCTAAGCGAATATCCCTGTTAACAGAACCTTTTGTTGAGTTTTTCCGTTACTTACCAGCTCCCGCCTTTGGAGCACTTGCAGTAGCAATTTTAGGGATTAATGACGCACCTAAAATTGCCATTATTGTGATTGGTACGCTATTTCAGCAAATTCTCATTATTGCCAATACCACCCGAATGGTAGACCGAAGCTTAATTGAAGCTGGCTATACGCTTGGCACCAATAAGCTCAAAAGTTTATTTCATGTGGTGATTCCTGCTGCCTTACCTGATATTTACCGTGACTTACGTGTGTTACTAGGCTGGGCTTGGACCTATTTAATTGTTTCTGAGTTGATTGGTACGACCTCAGGTATTACGTGGTTTATTACCCAACAGGCTCGCTATCAAAACTTTGACAATGTCTATGCGGCTATTTTGATTATTGGGGTAATTGGTCTGGTCTGTGACTGGCTATTAATGAAGTTAGGTGAGCGGATGTTCACTTGGAAAGTAGGAGCAAAATAATGAACGACTCAACATTTAACGCGCATGAATACTTTCAAAAAATTTATGAACGTCCTGTTATTTTAGAAGCTAAGCAACTGAGCCAAGTCTTTAAGCATGGTCAAACTGAACGTACTGTTTTAAATAAGCTCGATTTAAAAATTCACAAAAGAGAATTTATTTGTGTGATTGGTCCTTCTGGCTGCGGTAAGTCGACACTCAGCCGTGTCATTGCGGGTTTAGACCCATACCATAGTGGAGAAGTTTTAGTAGACGGCGAATGTATTACAGGACCATGCCCTGAACGTGGCATGGTGTTTCAGGGCTATACCCTTTTCCCGTGGAAAACTGTAAAAGAAAACGTGATGTTTGGTCCGCAAATGCGTGGCGCGAGTCAAATGACAGCAGAGGCGCAAGCACGCGAATGGATTAATATTATTGGTTTAGAAAAATATGAAAATCAGTATCCACACCAACTTTCTGGTGGTATGAAACAGCGGGTTGCGATTGCTAGAGCTTTAGTTAATCAACCTAAAATTTTACTGATGGATGAACCTTTTGGTGCACTCGACCCACACACCCGTCAAAAAATGCAAAAGCACTTGATGGATTTATGGCAAAACATTGATATCACGATTATTTTTGTGACCCATGATATGGATGAAGCCATTTTACTGGCAGACCGAATTGTGGCACTCAAAGCCAACCCAGGTGAAATTAAAGAAATAATTGAAGTTAATTTGCCGCGTCCACGCTCACTCGATTTAATGAATACACCTGAGTTTAAACAGCTTCGTTCACGGGTAGATTATTTAGTTCACGCTGAAGAAGACGAGCTTGACCCTGCTTTACAAGACTTACCAAAAATTCCACGTATGACTCAGGTCAGTACAGAAAAATAAGAAACACATTAAAAAGCCCAAGTTCAACTTGGGCTTTTTATTTATTTGGCTTATTTGAGCTGCTCTATGAGTGTCGGATAAATTAGCCCATCTACATTTTGTTCAGTTTTATAAATACCGTTTTCAACGTTAAATTTATTGACGTGATAGGTCGAGCCATAAATCGATTCAAAACCTTGAGATTTAGCAAATACTTTTTTATTGGCATTGATATCTAATAAATGTGTACCGCTCACCATCAACTCGTATTGTTTTGGGTCGACGCCTGAACGGTTTGCCATGATTTTAACTGCATCGGCATGTGTTGCAGGGTCATTAATATATTTAACTGTTTTATCCCACACTTGAATGATTTTTTTCCATTCCTCTTGATGAGCAGTTAAGTGACTCATGTTGACAGTCAAGGTGTCATAAATTAAACCCGGCTTGTCTTTAGAGGTATAGATAATTTTAGAGCCTGCCACTGCTTTTAATGCCTGACCTGCAACGGGTTGCCAAACAGCAATCGCAGAAATATCTGGGCTATTAAACACTTGAGGTAATTGGTTCGTCGCTGAATTCACCAGCTTTACCTCATTCGCTTTAATGTTATGGTCAGTTAAAGCTGTTGTTAGCAAAAGATGATCAACCAAGCCTTTTTCGACACCGATTGATTTTCCTTTTAGGTCTTGAATTGTATTTATGCCCTCTTTTGCAATAATGACATCATTGCCCGCAGAATAATCTGTTGCCATGATCATCATGCCTTGAGTACCACCAGAAGCTGTTACCAAGTTATCGCCATTGGTGACTAACACGGCATCGAGCTGATTTGCCGAAAAGGCCGAAAGCGAAGCCGAATAATCAAACCATTTAAACTCTACATTTAAGCCTGCTTCTTTTAACCAGCCTTTTTCAATAGCCACTTGCCAAGCTACCCAACCCGGCCAATCGCTATAGCCAATGGTAATTGGTTTTGTATTTGTGGCTGCCTGAGCGTCTTGTTTGGCCTCAGGAACTTTAGCTGTATTGTCACATCCACCCAATACAACTGCCGATAAAATGGATACGGATAAAAACGCTTTTTTAATCATATAGAAACTTCCCCAACATTTTTACTAACAACACTTTGAGCGGTTTGATTGAGTGACTGTATATAGGCTCGCCAGCCTCCCAAATGGCTAATATCGGTTGCATCCTGAATGGCATAAGCTTCGCAAATAAAGCCTTTGACCCATGTACCATCTTTTAATTTCAAGTTCCCAATACCAAGGGGTGCAGGCACTTCGGCCACAATGGCTCCAAAATTTGCTAAGGGAACATCCCACACTTCGACTTCAATTGATGTCCCTGCTGTATCACATTGCAGCCCCGGCTTTGGTGGCGTGGTATTTTTTAAGGCAAAGAGCTTATAAGTCTCTGCGGTCTGGGTTTTCTTAAGCAAAGTGGCATTGCGACTAGTGAGCTGAAAATTAAGTGGCATACCTGTTAAATGCGCTCCCACAACAGCAAGCTGCACTGAATGATTCGAGTGGATGTTTATACTTTTTTGATAGTGTTGAGTTGATTTACCTAAACTCAGCGATGTTTCGGTTTGCCAAAGCTGCGCAAAATTGGCGAGTGCCTGATCGTGCCAAGCAGGTGCAATAAAGGTTACTCCACTTGGTAGGCCGTCTTCTCGCAGTACATTTGGTAAGGCTAAAGCAGAAAGATCGGCAAAATTGACAAAGTTGGTATAGGCCCCCATGTGTGCATTTTTAGTTAAAGGATCAGCTTCAACTTCGGCAATGGTGTAAATGGTTGGGGCTGTCGGCACCATCAATGCATCAAATGGCTGTAACGCTAAATTAATTTTTCGAGCAAGCACCGCACGGTTATATTCGGCTTGAACTGCATCTGTTGCCTTGAATTTATCGGCCTGCGCAATAATCTGAGCAATAACCGGATGGGCTTTGTCACGTTTTGTCATGCGTTCAACGGCGACTGTTCTTTCCGCTACCCAAGCATCGTTATATAGTGCAGCAGCAAGTTCATTAAACGCGCTGAAATCAATACTCTCAACTTCATAGCCCAGTTTTTTAATGCGCTCAATTGCAACTAAAAAAGCTTGTTCAGATTCAAGATCTCCATAAAATTCAAGCTGAGCTGGAATAGCTATTTTTCGTTTAGAAAATTGAGTCGGTACGTTGGCTGGATGTGCTCGTGAATATTCATCTGTTTCATCATAACCCTGCATTAAATTGGCAACGGTCCACGCATCATCAATATTCAGTGCAAAAATAGAAATGACATCAATAGTTCGACAGGCAGGAATTAAACCTGTGGTAGAAAACCAGCCTTTTGTCGGCTTAAGACCCACAATATTGTTATGGCCCGCAGGAACACGGCCTGACCCCGCCGTGTCTGTTCCTAAACTAAAAGGCACAATACCGTTAGCAACCACTACCGAAGAACCAGAGCTTGACCCGCCGCTGATATATTCGGGATTAAAACTATTTTTTACTGCGCCATACGGAGAGCGAACGCCAACCAGCCCTGTCGCAAACTGATCGAGGTTGGTTTTACCGATCACAATCGCCCCTGCTTTTTTTAGCTTGGCTACTACGGCAGCATCTTGGGTCGCTAAATATTCAATTTCTTTACAGGCAGCAGTGGTGTGAAAACCAGCAACATCAATATTGTCTTTAACTGCAAATGGCACACCGTATAGGGGTAAGTCAGCAATATTCTGATCTTTTAGTGCATCAATCTGTGCTTGAATCTGCTCGTTCGATGCAATTTCAATCCATGCATGATCAGCATTTGTGATTTCTGCAACATAGCCAAACAAATCTTTAAGATGGGTTTGTTCAGTTTGATATGCCGTTTTCCAATCTTGGATTGTCCATAAATTTTTCAACACGCTACTCCTCATTTAGTCATTTTGCTGTATAGGGGGCATGACGGCATCCATCAGTTCTAAATGCCCTTTAATCACGCCTTTAAGCACAATAAATTGCTGGCTAATCTGCCTGAGTTCGGAACTCGCACCCTGCATTAACATGACTTGCAATATCTTTTGTTGGTCGAGCTGGATATGAAGCGAACTAATCACTTGAGCTAAAAACTGTTGTTGTAAATCAACCAACTGATTACGTAAGGTCATTTGATTCGCGTCATAAAGCAGAGTCAAAGTACCCACCATGACTTCATTGGCCTGCGCCTGCTCTGCAATTAAGTGTTTATTAATCATGTCGACAATGGCTTGCGAGCGACTTTCATAGTTCTGCTCGACAATTTTTTGATCGAGTGCGTTAAGTGTCATTTCAGGTACGGTAATACTGATTCGAGCAAGCTTTTGTTTTGCCACAGTCTTATCCTTTTGCTTTATTCGGATAATTGTTTTGTTTGATATATACGCCTGCGCGTACGCTAAGCAATTCGACTAAAAAGGCTTTTAAAGTTTGCTTTGGTTGAACCACAGGTTTTACATCGTTCATATCGCACCTCTAGCTTGGTATTACCAAATTCAGTTTTTGTATTACTAATAAGAGATGCAGAAAATGTGCCAGTTTTTAAGTGTGATTTTGATAGGCTTGGCAGAAATTTGTGAGTGATTTTTGGGCAAAAAAAAGCCCCATGCACAGGGATGGGGCTATCTCTTTTAATTCTTAGTTATGTTTCAATAAATCATTTTGATTAAAAAGGAAGCCATCTCTAGGGGCCTCTATCTTTATATTATTTATTAAACTTTTAAAATCATTAATTGCTTTATTTGTATCGTTACCTTCTCCTTCATATGTCACTAAGACAACTCCAGCATTAGTACCTGATGAAGCACTGATAAGAAAACGTTTATCAAAGTTGGTTGTAAAAACATTAGCTTGATAATTCATACCACTACTCAATGGAATATTAATATCCTCATTAACCAATTTTACCCCATTCATTTTTACTAGACCTTGTTTAGGAATTTGTAAAGAAGCAACCAGATATTGCATACCTTCTTCTATACCTTTGGGATAATATATTGAAATGATAACTGCCTGTTTACTCTCCTGTTTTATTGCAACAAGTTCTCCATTTTGACCTTTGCTAATATCCCAGTGATCTTTTAGATTAACTACAATATTTTTATATTTTACTTCTTGAGCGTAAGTCGGAGTAAGTAAATGAAAAAAAATAAATGGTAGTAATAATATTCTCTTCATAATAATTTCCTTTTTTTATTCATGAAGAATAATATTAAATATCACCAAAATAGTCTAATCATTCAATAATTTAATGTTTTTAATCTTATGACTGATTAATCATCGTATGCGCCCATACCGATAAAGACTCTAAAACAGGTTTAAAAGACTGGCCTAATTCGGTCATTTCATAAACCACTTTAATCGGTGCTTTTTCACCATAAACCGTTCGAGATATTAAGCCACTTTGCTCTAATTGCTTGAGTTGAAGGCTTAAAGTCATTTCTGTGATGGTTGGCATTAATTGATTGATTTCATTAAAACGTTTTGGTCCATCTTTTAAGTAATACAAAATAACGCCTTTCCATTTTCCACCGACTAAATCCATAGCCATACTGATATGACATGGATAAGTTTTTCCATTCATGGTGATTTCACATTTATTTTCAGTATTTGCCATTTTTAACGCCACCTATCAACTTTGATAGTTATTGTACACCCATACTATAAAAATTATAGTGACTATTATTTTTATAGTTACAAGGCATTATTATGGCTTTACTTATTTTGGCTCATCCCTACTACGCTCAATCAATTGCAAATAAGACGATAGTGAATGAACTTATAAAAACCTATCCAGACATTGAAGTACGAGATATTTTCCAGCTTTATCCGGACTATAAAATTAACGTGAGTGCTGAACAAGAAGCATTGTTACGCCACGACACCATTATTCTGCAATATCCAATGTTCTGGTTTAATATGCCGGCAATTTTGAAATTATGGTTTGATGAAGTTTTTACTTATCAGTTTGCTTATGGCTCTCAGGGCGATAAATTAAAAGATAAAAAAGTCATTATTAGTATGACAGTCGGGCAAAAAGAAGCCGACATGGTGAACGACCGAGAGAACTTAATTGATAGCTTTTTAAAAGCGGTTCAATATTCAATTCAATATACGCAAATGCAGTTAAGCTGCACATTCTTGCTTTATGATGTTTCACCTTTATCAGGTAATTCAGAGTCTAAAATTGAGTTAAAAGCGGTTGAACATGGTCATAAAGTATTAAAACATTTGACAGAAGCATAAGGTTTAAAGAGAGCATCAATATCGATGCTCTCTTTTGGTTTAAGCAACAGGTGCCAAGGTAAACAGCACTTGCCCTGTTTTTACAGTTTGCCCTTTTTCAATGGTAATGGTTTCAACTTTCATGCGTTCGGGTGCAATAATCGGAATCTCAATTTTCATTGCCTCAATTACAGCAAGGGTTGCACCTTCTTCAACAATATCTCCCGATGCGCATTCGATTTTCCAGATTGACCCTGGCATGTGTGATTCGACTGCACAGCCCCCTTCAGGAATAGCAACGGTTTCACCTTCATCAACAGCATCTAGACTTTCAGAAATATATTCTTGCAAGCCCGCTTCGTGCCAACGGCGGCGTTCAGCCTCGAAATTGGCTTGTTGTGTGTCTTTAAAGGCTTGAATACTATCTTGATGTGTTTTTAAAAACTCATTGTATTCTTTTAAGTTAAGTACACCATCTTCAATGCGAAGTTGTAGACGGCCCGCCTTAAAGTCTTCACGCATTTGCAAAAGTTCAGCTTCAGAAACTTCATAGAACTTAACTTGGTCAAAAAAGCGTAATAACCATGGTTTGCCATCTTCAAAGTTGGCATTTTTACGGTAACGACTCCACATTTGAGTGGTACGCCCAACAAACTGATAGCCACCTGGTCCTTCCATACCGTACACACACATATAGGCACCCCCAATACCAACGGCGTTTTCAGGTGTCCAAGTTCGTGCCGGATTATATTTTGTGGTGACTAAACGTTGGCGTGGGTCGAGCGGTGTTGCAACGGGTGCTCCTAAATACACATCGCCTAAACCCATCACCAAATAGTTCGCACTGTAGACCACATCTTTAACCGCTTGCTTGGAACCTAAGCCATTAATACGACGAATGAACTCGACGTTATCTGGGCACCACGGTGCATCTGGTCGAACAATTTGTGTATAGCGCTCGGTAGCAAGTTGAGTTTGTGAATCTTCCCACGCCAAAGGCAAATAGACAGTGCGTGAAGGCACCTGCATATTTTGAATATCGGGTAACTCGGCTTCTGCTTGTTGAAGTTTTTGTAAAAGCTCCAGTTGATCGAGCTGGATTGAATCAAAATGAATTTGTAATGAACGAATACCCGGTGTTAAGTCAATAATACCCTGAATTTTTTGATCTTTGACCCATTGCATGAGTGCATGAATACGGAAACGTAAATTTAGATCGAGTACCAACTCGCCATATTCAACCAACAAATAGCTATTTCCTGCTGGTCGATAGGTCACGCTTGGTAAGTCCGCTTCACCTTCTAAAGTTGCCAAAACTGCATCTTTTAAAGTTTCGGGTTCTGCTTGAATGGTTGGGTTAAAATCAATACGTGTTGTATCGGTCGCGGTTAAACTTTGATGATATTTTTGATCGAGTGCTTTTGCTTGCGCGTAACTCACAGGGACAAATTTGACTTTATCGCCTGCTTTCAATTGCCCTATTTTCCAAAGCTCAGAATGAATCACTACCGCAGGACAGACAAAACCACCTAAGCTCGGACCATCGGGACCAAGAATAATTGGCATATCTCCCGTAAAATCAATCGCACCAATCGCATAAGCATTGTCATGAATATTGGATGGATGTAAGCCTGCCTCGCCGCCATCTTCACGTGCCCATTCAGGTTTTGGTCCAATTAAACGAATGCCTGTACGGCTTGAGTTATAGTGAATTTCAAACTCATTGGCAAAGAAGGTATCAATGTCTTGTTTGGTGAAAAAATCTGGCGCGCCATGTGGGCCATACATCACGGCAATTTCCCAGTTTTGAGTAAAGCTAGGAATTTGTGCTTGAGCTAGAGCTGTGGTCGATTGAGCTGAATATTCAGTAATCGGCAGCATATCGCCAATTAATAAATTGCGGCCCGCGTGTCCACCAAATTGCCCTAAAGTGAAAGTCGCCTGTGATCCTAAATAGTCAGGAACATCGAAACCACCTTTAACACCAATATAGCTACGGCAACCTGAACGGATAAGCCCACATTTTAAAACTTGGCCTTTTTTTACATTGACGGTTTGCCACATCGGTACAAGTTCACCATCAAGTTTTGAAGGCATATCACCGCCTGTAATGACAATTTGGCTGTCGCAGTGAAACTTTAAAGTTGGCCCTTGCAAGGTACATTCAAGCCCTGCGGTATTTGGTTCATTGGCTAGAAGCTGGTTTGCCACAGTTAAACTGAGCGGATCAATTGCACCTGATGGCGGTACACCGACATCCCAATAACCTAGTCGACCTGTTACGTCCTGAATGGCGGTTTGAATACCAGACTGCAAGACCTCAATTTTTTGAGTTTTCCATTCAAACGTATTTAAAAATCGAGTAGTTTGAGTACCTAAAGCAAACACATTGCAAGCAATAATGTTTTGCAAATATTCCAGATTGGTTTCAATCCCTGCGACTTGCGTGTTGGCAAGACTAATACCCATTGCCTGTATGGCTTGGTCCCGTGTTGCAGCAGTCACAATGATTTTGGCAATCATTGGGTCATAAAAAGACGACACCGTTGAACCTGTTTCAACCCATGTTTCAACTCGGGCTTGTGGGTCAAATTTAACATGTGTAAGTAGACCTGCACTCGGCTGGAACTGTTTAATTGGATCTTCGGCATAAAGACGAACTTGAATGGAATGTCCTGTTGGCTCTAACTTTTCAGTGGGTGCTGACCAGTCACCGCTTGCCAAAGTAACCATCCACTCGACTAAGTCGACACCAAACACTTGCTCGGTCACCCCGTGCTCAACCTGCAAACGCGTGTTGACCTCTAAGAAATAAAATTCTTGGGTTTCAGTGTCCATGACAAACTCAACTGTGCCAGCTGAGCGGTAGTTCACCGACTGCATCAGTTGAATCGCAACTTTTTGAAGGTAGTCGCGTTGTTGCTCATTTAAATGTGGCGCAGGTGTTTCTTCAATCACCTTCTGATTACGTCGTTGCACCGAACAATCACGCTCACCCAGCGCTAAAACTTGCCCTTTCCCATCACCAAAAATTTGTACTTCAATGTGGCGTGCGTGTTGTACAAATTTCTCTAAATACAAACCTGCATCTTTAAAATTGACCTGCGCCAAATAAGATACGGTTTGGTAGGCATCTTTTAACTCGGTTTCGTTCCAGACCAAACGCATGCCAATACCACCGCCACCCGCGGTACTTTTCAGCATGACTGGATAACCAATACGGGCAGCCTCAAACAAGGCCTCGGCTTCATCGGCAAGTAGTGAACTGCCTGGAAGTAAAGGTACATTGCTTTTAATCGCCAGCTCACGTGCAGTATGTTTTAAACCAAAGTCGAGCATTTGGCTTGAAGTTGGCCCAATAAACACAATGCCTTGGCTTTCGCACAAATCACAAAACTCGGCATTTTCAGACAGAAAACCATAACCGGGATGAATGGCTTCAGCTCCCGACTGTTTTGCAACTTCAAGGATTTTTTCAATATTTAAATAACTTTGATGCGCAGGCGCAGGTCCAATCAAGAAAGCTTCATCGGCCAAAGTCACGTGTAAAGAATCACGGTCAGCTTCGGAGTAAACCGCAACCGAAGCGATCCCGAGTTTCTTAAGGGTGCGAATCACGCGACAGGCAATTGCACCACGGTTGGCAATTAGAACTTTTTTAAACATGCTTACACCCCTTCCGCTTCACGGACAACCAGTTGAATTTTGGTTGGGTTATAGGCGTTACATGGGTTATTGAGCTGAGGACAATTGGAAATTAAAACAATCAAATCCATTTCTGCCCGAACTTCTACGTATTTACCCGGCCCTGAAATTCCATCATCAAATTTAAGCTGACCGTCTGGCGTAACAGGTACATTCATAAAAAAGTTAATATTTGGACCGATGTGACGCACATTTAAGCCATGCTTTTTTGCAATCGGGTGTTTTGCCAAGGCATACATAAAATTGTTACGGCAACTATGCATTGGGTACGTTTCATGTGCATAGCGAACCGTATTACTTTCACATGAACAGGCACCGCCAATGGTGTCATGGCGCCCGCAGTTATCATCATGAATAACAGCAATTGGACGGCCAAAGTTACTGTAGAGCTTGGTGCCCTTTTCTAAATAGATTTGTTGATTGATGGCCAAAGTGTCCATTGCGCTATAACGCTCAGTTGGGTTTTCGGCACTCATAAACAAAGTATCGGCCGCTTGGTTCCCCTCAAGGTCAATAATTCGAAAATATTGGCCCTTTTTAACTTCGCACATCCACGCTTCACCCGCAGGACAAACTTCATTTAAAACTGCTTTTTCAAATGATTGTAAAACTGTCATGATGCTTCTCCTGATTTAAATATTGCTAAGCGCGTAGTAGCGGGCTGTGTTTTGAAACGCACGCTGATTTTGCGAACATGCATCACGACAAATATCGCTGTCTGTTAGTGAATTGGCTTTAAATAAACTGAGTTGAATATCGGCAGGTTGATAGCTTTGACTGGTGTCTAAACCATGCGGTGCGGCTGATAAAAATAGCAAGCAGTCCATTTCAAAACGCACCTCAATGCTTTGATTGGTGTTGTCAGAACTGACATAAGACAAAGCACCGTTTTCGTCTGGCACAACTTTAGAAAATAGGTTAACCGCGGCACTCAGATCTTGGCTAGCAAGTCCATATTTACACATTTCAATCAGTAAGCTGTCTAAACCATTTCGGTACATATCATTGCGGGCATCTTGAAATGTGCGATTACCAAATTGCTTTTCAATTTGCTCAGGTCGGCTTGGGCCACAAAGCACATCGTTCCAACCATGATCGTCATGAACAATGGAAGCCATCACACGGCCTAGGTCTGAATACAGTACATTGGAAGCTTTTAAATAAGCGGTATGTTGCCCTTTTAAGCTGTCGGGCATGTTAAAACGTTCAAGCACATCGGCAGCATTTACACAGAACAAAGAAACGTTTGCCTGAGCGCCAAGCGAAGTAAATCTAAGAATGGTTCCTTTTTGAATTCGACCCGACCAGTGGTGTCCTCCGGGTAAAAGTTCGGTCCAAATCGCCTGATTGTTATGATAACTTGCAATGTTCATAGCTACTCCTGTCGGATAGTTTTAGACTTCCTCCCGGGCTTTTATCCCTCCGTGTAGTTCGCTAGGAACCGTGAACTCTCGGTCCAGTCATACATGAAGTATCGGAACCCTAGATCACTTTTAATTGTTTATGACTATGCAAAGGACATGCCAGCTTAGTATTACGTTTTTGGTTAAAAGTAATACTAAGGTTGGGCAATTTGAGTGCGCTTTAGAATGAAAAGTAAAAAGCTGCACTAAAAATTGTGCATCTTGAAAATAAAAAAAGCCCCTTTCACGAAGGGGCTTAAGAATGAATTATAAGAGAGCGTATTAAGGAAGCAGAATCACCTTACGGCAGTCCTCTTCTCTTTCATTAAAAATGCGATAACCCTCTGCGGCATCTTCTAATTTCATTCGGTGGGTAATAATCGTTTCCGGTGATAAATCACCACGCTCAATCAGTTCTAAGAGTTGCGGTAAATATTGATGCACATGGGTTTGTCCCATTTTAAAAGTTAAGCCTTTATCAAAAGCATCGCCAAATAAGAAACCATGAATCGGTCCTGCATATACACCCGCTACGCTGACCACCCCACCACGGCGAACCGCGGCAATGCATTGACGCAATGCTGCACCACTTGAACCTTCAAGCTTTAAATTGGTTAGAACTGTTTCAATGATGCTGCCTTTTGCTTCAAAACCAATCGCATCAATCACAGCATCGACACCACGGTAATTGTCGGTATGTTGAATAATAAATTCGGCCGCATCGACTTCGTCAAAATTAACTGGAATGGCACCGTATGTTGCCGCTGCATAATTCAATCGATAGTCATTGTGATCGACCATAAATATCTTTTCAGCACCAAGCATCTTGGCACAAGCCGCACTTAATAGTCCGACTGGCCCTGCACCATAAATTGCAACGGTTGAGCCACGTTTCACTTGGGCATTGGTCACGGCTTGCCAAGCAGTGGGTAAAATATCAGTCAAGAAAAGTACTTTTTCATCTGACAGTGAAGTTGGCACTTTAAAAGGGCCTTTATTGGCTTTTGGCACACGCACATATTCCGCTTGCCCGCCCGGTACACCGCCGTAAAGATGGCTATAGCCAAATAAAGCCGCGCCCGGTGGAATCTGCTTTTTATTAATAATTGCGCCGCGACCTGTATTGGTGGTTTCGCAAGCAGCAGTTAGGTCAAGTTGGCAAAAGAAACATTCGCCGCAAGCAATCACAAAAGGAACAATGACTCGATCACCCTTTTTCACTGCGGTAACAGCTGGGCCGACTTCTTCAACCACGCCCATAAATTCGTGCCCAAAGATATCACCCTGTTCGGTTCTAGGAATTTTGCCTCGATATAAATGTAAATCAGAGCCACATATCGCTGTGGCAGTCACGCGTAAAATAATGTCATCTGGTTCTTGAATAATAGGGTCTGCTACTGTTTCTACTCGAACATCTTCGGCACCGTGGTAAGTTAGAGCGCGCATATTGTTATTCCTCTATTTTCTATGATGTCCTTTGATTATGGAGAGGCTTTCTTTACGGTTTGCAACGATTCTTACTCTTCACGTAAGACATATAGTTCAAATGCAACGCGACAGAGATTTCAGTAACATTTAATGAATGTAGGATTTTTTCAGCTAAGGATGTTTTTGTTATTTGATCCAGCAAAAAGCCAATCATCCCTGTAATAAAATGATTGGCTTTGTCTTAAAAATTTGACTTAATCTAACTTGAGTTGCTGTCTAAGCTTTAAGATATCGACCAGACCTTTGTCTCTGGTTTGATATAAATCGATATCTTTATATTGGGTTAAAAGCTGATTGGTTTCTGCTTCCAATAACTCTGTTGTCTCGTCTGAATGTTGAAATGCGTGCATATCGTTCCACCATTCCGTCATTGGTGGGCCTAAATGATGAATTGCCTCTTTAAACCCCTTTTGGTTTGCAAGCTGCATATTAATATAGGGACCAAAGAGCGCCCATCTTAAACCCGGCCCACTGGTAATCGCGACATCAACATCTTCGGCAGAGCACACGCCTTGTTCAACCAGTGAAAAAGCTTCTCGCCATAGTGCAGCTTGTAAACGGTTTGCGACATGTCCTTTTACTTCTTTATTTAAAACGATTGGGTGCTTACCCAACTGTTTATAGAACTCAGAAGCTTGTTTTAAAATTTGAGGATCAGTCAAATTACCGCCAACGATCTCGACCAAAGGTAAGAGATGAGGCGGATTAAAAGGATGACCTAATAAAATACGTTCAGGATGTTGTGCCTCTTTTTGAAAATCAGACACTTTTAAGCCCGATGAACTTGAAGCAATAAGGGTGTGCTCAGGACAATATGCTGTGATTTCTTGATATAACTTTTGTTTTACATCCAGTCGTTCTGGAGCATTTTCTTGAATAAAATCTACATCTGAAACCGCATCTTTTAAATGATTAAAAATTTGCAGATGAAACAGCACATCCGGTTGAGTGTGGGTGTGTTCAGCTTTTTGATCTAAAGCAAATAAATCATTTAAATTTGCAGATATTCTATTTTTAAAGACAGCTTCATCTATAGGATATGGGTCATAAACATTAACTTTAAATCCTTTATATAAAAATAAGGCCGTCCAACTTGCACCTATTACACCTGCTCCAACAACACCAACCGTTTTAATGACTTCCATATGTTCCTCGTAAAAATGTTGTTTTATTCGAAATTTCTTTACTCAATTTTATGCTTAAACAAACATAGCAGATTCAACCAATCAATAAATTTAATTGTTTATATTTTATATAATTTGTCCTATATTCCTTAGCTTGAAAGTTGATTTCTTTCATTAGTACAACTTAATCTTTTACCATTTTTTAACCGTTATTTACTGAATTTTATGTCAAAAAATCTAGCAACATTGATTGGTTTAAGCGCCATTCTCATGTGGGCATCTCTGGTTGGTCTGATGAAGCAAGTCAGCGCAGCCCTTGGACCTGAGCTAGGTGTTACGCTTATTTATTCTTTAAGTGCGCTACTGTTGCTTGCCATTTTCAAAGTCCCAGACTTTAAACAGATCTCTAAAAAATACTTAATATTTGGCACAATTCTATTTGTCGCTTATGAGGTGTGCTTTTCATTTGCGATTGCTTATTCTCAGACAGCGCGACAAGCAATAGAAATTAGTATTGTTAACTATCTGTGGCCGAGTTTAACGGTTTTGGCTTTCGTGATTTTTAAGGAATTAAAGTTTAATTTTCTTATTATTCTCGGCTTACTTATTTCAATTTCTGGCATTATTTTTATTCAAACTGGAAATGGTGATTTTAGTCTAAATAGTATTGTCGATAATTTTCACAGCAATCCACTCAGCTATATTTTGGCATTTACAGGTGCCATCATTTGGGCTTTTTATTGTGTACTCACAAAAAAAATGAGTAATGGGCAAAATCCAATTTCCATTTTCTTTGTTGGTGTCGCGCTCACTCTCTGGCTCAAGCTGCTTGTATTTGGGCAATTCGCTATTCCCTCAATGGATCTTCCAACAGTCATCACCCTTTTAGTTGCATCCGCTGCCATGGGTTTTGGCTATGCTGCTTGGAACATTGGCATCATTCATGGAAACATTACCATACTTGTGGTAGCTTCTTATTTCACCCCAATTATCTCGTCCATTTTGGCAATGTTTGTTTTACAAACTCAATTATCGATGAGCTTTTGGCAAGGAACAGCAATGGTAACGGCTGGTTCCTTTATTTGCTGGGTTTCAACCAACTGGTCTGTGATTCAGCCCTTATTTAAAAAATTAAGAAAAGACCAAAAAGCATTGTAGATTTATCGCAGTGCTTTTTTCGGACTTAAGATAACTCCGACGAAGAAGAATTCCCCCACCACCAAAAGCGTGCTAACATCCAAATTCTGACAATCGTCCATGTCAAAATATTTTCAGAGGGAATAAGATGTTAAAAACTCAAAAAATCAACATCGTACAAGAATTTGATGCATCCGTAGACAAGGTCTTTGCAACCTTAAGTGAGCATGAAAACCTAAGCAAACTTTTCGCTCCTGCTAAAGTGACTCGTATTAGCAACGGAAAAGACGCCCGCAATGGTGTTGGCTCTGCTCGTAAAATGTCTATTCCACTCACCCCTTCATTTGTAGAAACAAATTTAGTCTACAAAGAAAATGAACTGATCGAGTACGCAATCACAAGCGGCATTAGCCCGATTAAAGCTCATCGTGGCGTAATGAAATTTACAGACTTGGGAAATAACCGTACTCGTTTGGATTACACCATTAGCTTTAAAGGTCGTGTGCCCTTTATTGGCCTTATTATCAAAAAAGCTTTAGAAAATGGCGTGAGTCGTGGGCTTAAAAAGCTCAAGTTTTAATTGCTAACTTAAAAAGTAAAAGGCCCGCTTAAGGGCTTTTTATTTGGCCACAAAAACAAAAGCCGACTCGTTAAAGTCAGCTGAATACTACAGTTTGAGAAAATTGCTTAAATCATTATTGTTCGTGGCAATCTTCTATCTATTTTCTTTTTCTAAAATTAATTTAACCCTTAATTATGACTATTTGATTAAAAATAAATCAAAAATCTTAAATTAAAAGCAAAATAAATCACAATTTATATAATTAATTAAATTCAAATCACATTTAACAAAAGTAATGTATATCAACTAGATCTTTTGATTTTTTGTAAAGTCCCGTATGCTTAAATTACGTACCAGCCGAAATAATTAACACAATGGAACATCAGAGTTTGTTAAAGGAATTAAATTCACTTATTGAATATTATTCCAAAAGAACAGATTGTCCGCCTACCCGAATTCGTATAGGTTACAGAGCCTATGCAAAACTCATGCAAAATCCAAAGTTTGCAGATGAAGTCTCAAATTCTGCTTTAGATCCAAACAAACGTAAATATAGAAAGATGAAAATCAAAGTCACTAAAGACGACGATCAGCTTGAACTCGAATGAATAAAAAAGCCCAGTTATGGGCTTTTTTCCTTTTAGAATGTGTTTAGATTTATCACTAAGACAGCATTATTAAAAAATAATCTAGTAACTTGTCTCGCTCATCTACACTGTTTTTACTTAAAAGCTGCACCATTGCTCCATCAATCACAAACAAAAACATATGGGCGTCTTTCATTGAAGCCGTAGTTTTGATGGTTAAAAGTAGTTTATAAATTTCGTTGATTAGCCAAGTTCTATACTCAATTACTACGCTGTAGGCTTTTGGGTAGAGCTTTTCAATTTCAAAAATTGCTTTAAAGGGTAAACGATAAAAGCCATTTAAGTCGGCATGTAGAAGGTAAATCTGCTTGAGTTTATCAAGCACCATTTCTTCACGATAAGATTTGAGAATGGAAAACATTTTTACTTTGAGCGCATCTTTTTGAAAAGTGAGACACATTTCGATGAGTCGTGCTTTTGAGTGAAAGTCGTTATAGAAAGTAGCTTTGGGAATTTTGGCTTCTGCAATAATTCGGTCGACACCGACTTTATTAAAACCATCTTGATTAAATAAATCTTTTGCTACGTGAAGCACGCGCAGTGCTCTAAATGAAGATTCTAAATTTTTCATGTATACCGCTTAAAATAATTTTTTGTTGTATCTAAAAGAGATAGAAATGCCGTCACTCTTAAAATGAGTGCTAAAAAACAGGCATGCAAAAGTGGCACTAAAGGTGTGCTCGCCTATCTCGGTTTTATTGTTGCTATGATTTTTTAGTCGTAACGATTTAAGGTCGTAGAAAACCTATAAACGGTTAAAGCGTTTTAAAGACCAGTTAGGCGGTATGGATAAAGAGAGTTTGGCAAAGGCCAAAAATTGAGAAAAATTAGTACGCATAGCGGACTCCTTTGTTAACAAAAGAAATCCTACCGATCACTGCTAAATGATGGTGGCAGGACGAAAGAGGGTTAGCAGACTGGCAACAAAGAAACCAGCACACCCGAAGGTGTCCCCCTTCCGCCCTACCGTAGAGAAAAAGGGGGCGAACGAGTTCACGATACACAAAACTAGGTTTCGAATATCGTCTTTGTTAAATAGGGTCTGCTAAAACCCGCTAGCAATGTAGGCTAGCCCGCAAAGGATAGTATTCGCTTTTGTTGTCGTCAAGCGTGGGAAATGACAATCGTATTAAAGTAGAGCGGTTGGGTTGAGGGCAGATAAATGTTTTTACGGTTTGAAAAATTAATTTAAGCTATTTTTTAGCATTGAATAAAAATATATTTACTGATCAATTAGTTTAAATAAACAAAAAAGACTTTGTTAGGTTAATTTTTAAACAAAATTTAATAAATCAATTTATTTCATGGAGTTAACCGAATATTTACAGAAAATCTGATTAGATTGTTTCTTAGAAAGAGTTGATTATTAAATAAATAATAATTAGGAAATAAGAAATGAAAAATATAATCTTCTGTGCAGATGGCACATGGAATGGTCCTACAGGAAATGAACCAATTTCGGATGAGTCAAATGTACAACTCTACTTTGAACATCTAGTTAATTCATTACAATGTGATCTCTCTGCTCCTGAACAAGAAAGTAGAGTATGGGATGATTCAAAAAATTTGATTCAAATTGCAAAATATATTAATGGTGTGGGTTCAGCTGAATCCAAATTTGAAGAGTTAATTGGAGGAGCTTTCGGTTTTGGGCTGATGTATAGAATCGCTCGAGGTTATACTTTTATTTCCAGAAATTATCAACCTGGGGATAAGATTTTTATTCTGGGTTTTAGCCGCGGAGCATATACCTCAAGAGCTTTAGCTGGTCTAATTTCAAAATTTGGATTACTGGACTGGGAAAACCTTGATTTGGAAGAAGGTAGTACAACAAGTTATTTAGCTGCCATGGCAATCATTTTAAGATATTTTTCAGAAGGTAAAGAAACTGAAAATTTTTCAAACCTCATTTCTAAATTTTTTGATGCATGTGCTGATGGTGGAGTTAAATTAGGTAAATGGTTAACACATTTATTAATGCCTAAACAAAGATTAATTGAAATTGATAAAATAGAATGTGTAGGTGTATGGGATACTGTCGGAGCATATGGAATACCTTTTTACGACAACCTTGAACAGAAATATTTAGATTTTTTTGAGTTTGCAGATAGAATTTTAAATCCAAAAATTAAATGCGGTTTACATGCGATTTCTATTGATGAACGAAGATTACTCTTTACCCCGACTTTATGGGAGCCTGATAATAGAATCACTCAAATTTTATATAGTGGTTCTCATAGTGATATTGGTGGAGGTTATAAAGAAAGAGGGTTATCAGACATCTCATTAAATTGGATGATGAAACGAACAAAAGAATTAGGAGTTAAATTTACTACTGATAATTTAAATTTAAAACCTGATCCAATGAGTAAAATTCATCCTCAATGGGAAGTATCTCCTTGGCAAAACTTTAAACATGGGGATAGGAATTTTGGAAAAAGGACAGATTTATTAGTATCCCAATCCGTTATACACAGATTAACAAATGACTCAAAATATCAACCTCTAGCTCTAAAAAACTTATTTGGAACTTTTAATATTCCTAGTAAAAATATATTTTAATCTAATATTAAGGGTCACGCTGTGACCCTTAATTATTTTTCTTTATGAAGATTTACACTCAAAATATCCTGCCTTCTGTTCACTTGTTGGACACCAAGTAGACATATTAACAATATAAGAACTTGGTCTAACTATTTGAGCTTTACCTAATGCATCTTCAGCTTCTGATCTAGATGTAAATACTTTGACGCTACGATAAGAACCAGCTCTACGAAAAACCTCACCATTATTGATCCCCATACGAGCTGCTGTTTTTGTCACCTCAAAGTTTGCAGCGTCAAGAGTTGTATCTCCCCCAAAAACGACGCCCCATGTATCATTTTCTGCTACAGAAGTCCCAGTTACTGGAGTAATAGAAGGTAATGCTGTATTCTTGATTAAAGCATCGGCAGTTTGTTCAGACATAGGAACGCCTGAAAAACGATTAATTACATCTACTGCCCACTTCCGTAAACTTTTATTCTCAATTTTTTGATCTATGGTCGGTTCCTTACTTAGTATAGCCGTTGCTAACTCCACAAATTTTGTCTCGCTATCACGCTGTTTATTTGTAGTTGCAACTTGATTGGCCAAATAAGCAACAGCAAGTGGAATAAATAAAGCCGCAAAAACCTTACTAATTATTTCAACTTTTTGCCAATTTTCCATGACTATGATCTCCTTTAAATTATTATGTACATTCACATAACAATTAAATATAAAAATAGATTACTCTATAAAACTCACCTCCCTAAATTAAAATAAAATATTTCTATTACTAACAAAACCGAATAAAACTTATCAAAATTAAATCTTATATTTTATCTTTAATATATCATTAAACCACCTTTGTAGAATCAAGATTAAATAAAATATTCTTAAAATTAAAGCTCACATAAGGTGAGCTTTAAAAACAGTTATCAGCATCAATTATTCCAATCATTCACTTTTTCACAAAAATTTTAATTTCATTTTCACATTAAGCCACAGATTGTATTCTCCTAAAAAACTTTTATTAATAGCTAATTTGGCTTTTTACCAGTTCCACGGATATTAACAAATCTTTTTAAAAGATCGAACCAGAATGGAGAACCAAATAAAACTGAACAAGCCGTTATAAGACATCCTATTATAAAGATGAAAAGTTTAGCTATGCTAATCATCACATCTTGTAATGATGGATGTTTAATAATATGTATATTAGGTACGAAAAAATCCTTCACAACCCACAATGATGAGCAGGGGGTACAATCTCTATCCCATCCGATAGGCAACTTATTTAAGTTTTCGAAGCTAAATTGGATATTTTTTGCCACATCCGCAGGTAAAGAAGGTGGTGCATGTCCAGATGTATTAAGCAAAAGGTCAAGTTGTGATGGAGATAGACTCCAATAAATCTGACTTAGATTGAACGTATCAACATTTAAAGCAAGAGCTATAATAAATGCTAGAATAAAACTCCAAAACTGCATGGTACGTTTATATTCACCAGATAATCGATTCATTGATACATCAAACCATAGTATTAGATTCTTTTGTGTAGAGTTTGTCTTTGCATCAACATCACTAATTAAAGAATCTAAAAATGCTTTAACTGGGCTACCTTCTGGTAAATCTTCTAACAATTTATTGATTTTTAATTCTCTTATATTCTTATTTGAAAGAATTTCATCGAATGCTTTTGCGAAACATTTTGGATCAATATAAGATGGTATCTTATTTGGTTTGTTATAATTGATAGGATTAATTAGAGGATGTTGATATAAGTCATTTACCAGACCCTCTATTTGGAGATGATCTAACATTCTAGTTAAACCACTTCTTAGATTCTTAGCTCTTATACTAAAAATAGTTGATACAGCTTCAATCAACGAACTAACAAATGCTGTTATTAATGCATAGGTCAAAACTAAACCTATAATTGAATTAAAAACTGGCGAATTAAACATAATACACCTCTCAATTCCTAGAGAAACTTTCCAATTTATTATTAATCGAAAATCATTTTAAATACCTTTTAAATAAAATCTGAAATTTATTATCTTATTAGCAATAAAAAATACCATCAATAATAAATTGATTACAATTTATAAAATTAAACACTTTTAATATTTAATTAATTCCACTAAATATTAAATTCAGAAGTGTTTAATTCTCCAAAATTTTCCCACATCTTAAATTTAATTTACCCAAACAAACCTCTTACTTATTAATCGAAAAACTTCAATCAATAAAGTCACTATATAAATATATATTATTAATTTATTCTCAAAAAAAATAATATTAAATTCAAATCCGATAAACGGTATAAAAATATATTTTTATACTTATATAACACTTATATTCTGAATTAATGTTTTTAAGTTTATTTTTAATTTTAAATAAAAAAACAAAGAAATTATTAAATAATAATTAAAGATACTAGTCATTTATATTCTGACTAAAAACTAATTAGGAAAATGACTCCAGCCTCCCACTAATCCATCAACTTCTTACGGCGATACAATCCACAATCCCCAGAAAATAACGCTGCCAATAAACAAGTAATAATGGCATAAGTGGCGACATTCATTCCAAATAACTCAATCGCTAAAATAATAGAAGTCAATGGTGCCTTACTTGCCCCAGAAAACAGACTTACCAAGCCTAAGCCTGCAAGTAATGAAAGTGGTAGGTTTAAAACCGCCCCTAAAGCATTACCTAATGTAGCCCCCACATAAAACAGTGGCGTAATTTCGCCACCTTTAAAGCCCGAACCTAGAGTAATGGCAGTAAAAACGGTCTTATTAAAGAAGTCATAAAACTCAATCGGCACATAAAAAGATGCAATGATTTTATCTGTACCCAAACCGTTGTATTGTTGATGTGCAGTAAACAAAGTAAGTAGCATAATCACAATACCACCCACCATGGTTCTTAATGGCAAATAGCGAATGTACTTGTAAAAGAGGTCACTCGCCAAATGAATGGCAGCAATAAAGAAGCGCGCAGCTAAACCAAAAACTAACCCTGCCGCAATCAAGCTCATGAGTGTGCCAAAATGAATGGCTGGAAACTCACTAATCACATAAAAGATATGCGGATGAACAATATCGAATAGTTCAGGGATGGTCGATGCAATAAGCGCCGACACAAAACATGGAAAAATGGCTGAATATCTTAAATTACCTAACGCTGTAATTTCTAAACCGTAGATTGCACCGGCCAGAGGCAAGCCGAACACCCCTGCAAAGCCCGCGCCAATACTGGCAATTAAACAAATTTTGCGGTTATCGTCCGAGATTTTTAAAATATGGCTCAAGTGGTCAATTAAAGCACCTGAAAGCTGGACTGCTGGTGCCTCACGTCCTGCCGAACCACCAAATAACTGCGTTAAAATTGAGGTTATAAAAATGATGGGACTCATTCGTTTTGGAATAAACGACTTAGGCTGGTGAATTTCATCAAGGAGTAAATGGGTTCCCCGTTCAATCGGTGATCCATATTTTTTAATCAGATAGCCAATGCCAAAACCCACAAAAGGCAAGAAATAGATGAGCCAGTGATGCAGGCTTCTTACTTTGTTTGAAATATCAAAGGCAACAAAAATTAAAGTCGAGGCTAGCCCCGCTACGACTCCAATCACAATCGAGATGACGAGCCAATAGACACTGTATTTTAGAATTTGATCATATTCAGATGAAGGTAGAATTTTCATTCGCGTTCTTCAATTCGCCTTTAAAATGGATGATAAATTCTCAATTATTTTTATGCAGCCAGCTCATTAAGTGAGAAATGCTTAAACTGGGCTAAAAATTAAAGCTCGCATAGGCGAGCTTTCAATACAGTGATTAATTTTGATATCACTTAACTGTGATAAATATCTCATAATCAGTACTGGTTTTCAAGTTGAAAATGGTTAACGAAAGCTTATTCCAACTGCCCACTTTTTTTCGCAAAGCTCTTAATTTCACCAATATCTTTGTGAATACTTTTACTCACAACATCTGGTAAAACCTGATTCACTTTAACAAATATTTTTTCAGGATATCCTACTTGATAATAAGCTTTATCAGACTTTAGAAATTGATATAACTCCTCAGCTACAACCTCGGGACTATCCATTTTTACACCAAGCTTCTGATTCATTTCTACCACATAACTATTATTCATTGGCGTATCTGTTGCTCTAGGCGAAAAATATCTGAATTTTAAAGATGTATCACTATATTCACGAGCAAGTGCTTCCGTCGCACCTTTTAAAGCAAATTTACTAGCACAGTAACTGACATAACCAGGATAGCCGATACTACCAAATGTCGATCCCACGCTAATAATTTGAGCAGGCCCAGATTTCAATATGAGAGGAATAATATCTTGAATGAGCTGTAATGGCTGGATCACATTAACTTGCATCATTTTTTCTATTAATTCAGGAGACTGATCTGTAAACAAAGAAAAATGATTTATTCCAGCGTTGTAAATAAAATATTGAATAGGTGTATTCAGTGTTGTCAGATTTTTCACCAGATTTTGTCTACTTTCTGCAACGCTCACATCGCATGAAATAAACTCTAAATGCACATTTTGATAATCTTGAGCTAGTTGTTGATGTAGTGACTTCAACGTATCTTCATTTCTACCAACTAAAACAACATTTATCTGGTTTCTACACAAAATATTTGCAATCGCCTGGCCTATTCCGCCTGTTGCACCGAATAATATAGCTGTTGGTTGAGTCATGGTCTTTTCCTATTTTGAATTTAATTAATTTGGATAAATCTATGCATTTAAAAGTTCCGGAGACCAAGCCCCATACTGATACATAGCTTTCTTTGTTCAAGAGGAACAAGAATTTCCCTCCGACCATGCATAAAGCGTTTATTATCTATAATAAGTACATCACCATCTTGCCAAGCCACCTCATGAGTATGCTGTTCACATAACTCATCAAGCTCACTGCGTAGCTGATCAGAAATTAATTCACCATCGGCAAAGCAATAACGTGGCGCTTCATAGTTATATGAAGGACCTAAAACTGCATTTGCAAAAGCAGGTTTACCGCTTAAATTGTCGTTTCGGATCATGTTCATTTGTAGATGATATTGAACGCCTTCATTTTCTGCGGGAGTAATACTCTGACCAGGAATCAATTCAATAAAACGCTTTAAATCATCCCATGTCACTGTTACAGGGTCTTTAATACCAAAAGCATTGGCTACATATTTTTGCCAAATATTTTTAGGTAAGTAACGACTTATTGTCATAGGTTGACTAAATTTTTCCTTTAATGTTTCTGATAAATTTTCCCAGATTGCATAGCCATCACAAATAGTCGTTTGCGAACCTTTTGTAGCGCTGACTTCACTGAAAAAAGCAATAATATCTGGAGGAAGTGGTGTTGTTCCATTTTCGATATGCAACCCAATTGCCTGAGTTCCAGAATCAACTTTTTGTGATTGCTGAGTAACATTTTCACGTGCCGGATCGTAAGTCAAACGTTGGCAAAGAGAAGTCATCAACTGACTAAATTTATTTACATCGAAGCCTTCATTTCTAATTAAGACATAGCCTTGATCACGTAAAGTGTCTCGAATATCTTTAAGGCGCGGCATATTATGATTATTAGATTTCATAATTTCGATATCATCACAAACAGTTGTCATATTTCATTTCCCATCAATAATTTCACGATTTCTCAATTTACTTACCAAAAGGTATTTGACTTAGCCTATTGGGAACAATCGATGCATCTCCTTACTTAAAAGAGTAGTCATCAGGAAATAAAAAGGCATTAAATTGCTTTTTAATTTCATTTCTTCGTAACTTTCCATTATCTGTTAACATGTTGTTTGCTAATGAAAATGGTTGTTGGGAACGACACCAATGTTTGATATGAGCATAGTCAGGCAATCTTGTATTTGCCTTTTCAATCGCTTGTTCTATTTCATCATCATGAATAAAGTCTTTGGAATATATCACCGCAGCTAGGTACGGTTGAGCTTCACCAAAAATCGCAATTTGATTAATCTCAGGCTCATTTAAGCTATTTGACTCAACCCATTCAGGTGAAATATTTCGCCCAAAGCTACTGACAATAATTTGCTTTATTCTTCCTGTTATAAACAAATATCCATCGTCATCAATAAAACCTGCATCACCGGTATGAATCAAATTATCAGCTACTGCCTCATTAAGGTAACCTTGCATGGCATTACCACGAACTACCACTTCACCTTGCTGGTTAATATGTACCTCTACATGTGGAAGTGGTTGACCTACGCTTCCTATTTTGCGAGCTTCAGGCACATTTAAGCTAACCACTGATGCACATTCAGAAAGACCATACCCTTCATAAACAGGTAAATTAAATTGCTGACATTGAATTAATAAATCAGGAGCAACTTTTCCACCCCCTACGGCAATAAATTTCAAGCTAGCTAGCTCAGCACTACCAGTTATCCGGACATATTCAACAATCGCTTTTAGCATTTGAGGTAGTAAAATCACACTCTGTATTTGATATTTAGCTACCGTTTCAGCAAATTTTTTCACATCAAATTCATGATTTGAAATCAATCCCCATTCATTTACTTCACCTACAACAATCGATCGGCCCATCTGTAATGCAACATAAATTCCTGCAATATTCTCTAGCAGTGTTGCAAATGGAATTAAGCACAAATGTCTTTGAAGCTGACTTGATCGCAAAGCATTACTTAAGGATTCTGTTATAGATGAAATGGTATCTTTAGCTAAACAGACTCCTTTAGGTGAACCAGTACTTCCAGAAGTGTAAGTAATTTTGGCGGGTACAATTCTATTTAATTTTTCTGGAGTATTTGAAAGCTGAATAAACTGTCCAGAAATAATTTTAGAATCGATTTCCCCTAGCTGCCCAATTTGATGATAAGTATTATTAAGAAATTTAATAATTACTGGGCTTTGCTTTTCAGATGTATAAATAAAATTAATTTGGCTATCTTCAATCAGATGTTCAATCTGATTTTGAGTAAAAAAAAGTGGTATAGGTACAACTGTAATATTCGCTAATGTTGCAGCAAGATCAATTAGAACCCATTCAATACTATTTTCAATGTATATACCTAATTTTTGAATATTTAATTCGGTTAGCTCAGTTTTTATTGCTAAAATAAGTTTATATAATTCAGCATAATTAACTACTTTTTTTTCAGTCACTATTGCTTCAGATAAGGGGTGGCTTTCAGCACGACTTTGGATTGTATTAAATAAATTATTCATTTTATATTTCCAGTTACTGTATTAAATATGCTTTCTTAAAACCGAGAATTACTAAAGCTATAGTTTTCTTTTGTAGCTAAAAAAGCTTCAGGAACATGAATAGCTAATACTTGTGGTTTTTGTTCAAAATAACTTCCCCACTGCTCACCTTCATCTTGTAAAGCCAAGGGGTCAGCCTCTTCTAAGACATTAAAAACTAGTCCCATTTGCTTAAGTGCATATCTGACGGCAATTGTTCCTGTGCAAACTGCCCACTCAACCTTTTGAATAGAAAAGTAAAATACAAGAAATGCAATGATTAATTTGGCATTCTGTATGTCCACTGCTGCTAAATTACCAATTTCAAAAATCTGTTCTCTATTTACCGGGTAACCAACTAATTGCTCCATTGCTTTATGCACAGGAATTGATAAATATTGTTCTAAAAATGCAATATGATCTTTTAAATTTTGGATTCCAATAGCCACTTTTAGTTCACTATTAGATTTTCCTGAAAATAGGATTGATAAATAACTAGATAATTCAGCCTGATGCGTTTTTTTAAAACTATTGCTAATAAAAGACTCTAAAAATAATCGCTCTGGATTATATTTATTAACCTTATTTACTTGTAGAGAACGAGATGTTTTATTTTCAATAACTTGATAAAAGAAAACATTCTCTTTTCTAGGGAAAAAAGTATAATGACCACTTCTAGGTAAAAATAAACTATTTCCAATAAAACTAGATGACATTGCTTATCTCATAAACAACAAATATTCACCCCCAAATTAATAAGCTATTCTTAATTATTTCTTAATTTTTAAAATGAATAATTAATTGCTTGCATTTCAACTAATTAACAAAATTAATTTATTTTTTAATATATTGAGAATTGTCATAAAAATGAAACAAAAACAGTTTAAGGAAATTAATAAAAAATATTATTAAAATTATTGATAGCAATTATCATTAACAACTCAATATTCACTTATTATTTTAATACTATTTAAAACATTAACAAAGCAAATTATATTTATATTTTTTTAAGAATGCTCTATTTTATTAACCTGACTGAATCAAAGCTCAATCAGGTCAAATCATTTATTCAAAACTTAATTAATACTACCAATCACCGTTTCTGCATGGCAGGTTGCGCCCTTCTCTGCACTAATCTGAATAGCGCCACTACGGTGTGCCAGTACCTGTACTTCCATTTTCATGGCTTCCATAATGGCAACCACTTGCCCTTCGGTGACTTGCTCATCATTTTCAACTTTCCAAGCACTAATCACACCATTAATTGGAGCAAGTAAATGCTCGGCGCTCACTTCTGGCTCGGCAATTTGTGCTTGAACTGAGGTGGCTGGGCCTTGTGCAAACATGCCAGCAGGTAAACCTAAACGATGGAGCTTCCCATCAATTTCAATGTAGCTAAGTAGCATTGGTTGTTGATGGTTTGGAATACCACGTTTAGTCGGCTTTAACTCTTGTTTAAAGTCATTTTCGATCCAACGCGTGTGTACATTAAACTCATTGGTAAAGTCAGGTTCATTTAACACCGCACGATGAAAGTCTAAAACCGATGCCACGCCTTCAATTTTAAATTGCTTTAATGCACGTTTGGCGCGGGCAATTGCTACTTCACGAGTTGAACCAGTCACAATCAGTTTTGCCATGAGTGAATCAAAATGACTCGACACTAAAGAGCCAGTTCGAACACCTATATCAACTCGTACACCGTGACCAAACGGCGCTTCAAATAAACTCAACACACCAAATGCAGGAATAAAACCACGTGCTGGGTCTTCGGCATTAATACGAAACTCAATGGCATGGCCTTGTGCCTTTGGTGTTTCTTTAATAGAAAGCACTTCACCTTGAGCCACGCGAATTTGTTCAACCACCAAATCGACTTTTGAAGTTTCTTCGGTCACTGGGTGTTCGACTTGCAAACGGGTGTTCACTTCTAAGAATGAAAGCTTGCCGTCACGACTCAATAAGTACTCAACTGTACCCGCACCCACATAGTTTGCGGCCTGACAAATATTTTTTGCCGAGGTTAAAATTTGTTGATAAATCTCGTCGCTAATAAATGGCGCTGGCGCTTCTTCGACTAACTTTTGGTTACGGCGTTGCAATGAACAATCACGTGTACCAAGCACCACAATATTGCCGTGCTGATCGGCAATCACTTGTGCTTCTACATGGCGCGGTTTATCTAAATATTGCTCAACAAAACATTCACCACGACCAAAAGCAGCTTTTGCCTCTCGTACTGCCGACTCATAAAGCTCTTGAACTTCTTCGAGTTTCCACGCGACTTTTAAGCCACGGCCACCGCCACCAAACGCCGCTTTAATGGCAATCGGTAAACCATATTGCTTAGCAAACTCTAAAGCTTCCTCTGCATTATTGAGTGGATCTTGCGTACCCTGAACCAACGGCGCACCAACCGAAGCAGCAATTTTACGTGCTTCGATTTTATCACCTAGTTTTTCAATAGCACTTGGTGATGGCCCGACCCATTTTAAGCCTGCATCAATCACGGCTTGGGCAAACTCAGCACGTTCAGATAAAAAGCCATAACCCGGATGAACCATCGTCGCTTTCGATTTCTTGGCAACTTCAATAATTGCAGGAATATTTAAATAGGTTTCACTGGCTGTCGCACCCGCCAAGCCCCATGCTTCATCTGCAAGTTCAACGTGCATGCTGCCAATGTCGTCATCTGCATATAACGCGACTGATGAAATGCCCATGTCACGGCAAGCATGAATAATACGAACGGCAATTTCACCACGGTTAGCAATCAATAATTTTTCTGTATTCATCATTCATTCTCAAAATCTGTAAATTCGGCAATTTTTTTAAATTTGATGCGGCAACCTGCCGGAATCTGTGCCACCAAGTCCCAATGGTGTTTAGCAACAGAGCCAATGACCGGATATCCGCCCGTTAAAGGGTGATCATTCATAAACAAAACCGGTTGGCCGCTCGGTGGAATCTGTAAAGCGCCAATGCATGTGCCTTCACTTTCCAATTCATGGGTAATTTTGCGAGTTAAAGGCTCTGCACCTGAAAGTCTTAGCCCAACGCGGTTACTTTCATTGGTCACGAGCCATTCTTGCTGACACAGTAGTTCTATACTGTCTTGTTCGAACCAGTCTGTGCGTGGCCCCATCACAATGTCTAGCTCAACCAACTCGCCAGCTTGTGGTAAGTCGCTTTTACCCATTTCATTTAAGTTAATGTTGGCTGCCTTTATCTGCCCTTGGTAAATGATATCTCCAAGCTTTAAAGGTTCTGGCCCTAGCACCGCCAAGCTGTCAAATGAAACACTATTGAGCACTGGTTCAACGTCTATACCACCTCGAACTGCCAGATAGTTTCTTACTCCTGCTGTCGGTGGCTGAATTTGAAATTCATCGCCTTCATCCAGATCAATCGGCTGATAACTTGCAAAGTCGGCGGTTTGACCATCGACAAATTTCACACGAATGTTTGAGATGGCCCCAGCCACCGCAATAACGCCCGCATGCTGCATTTTGGCCTTTAAGCCGCCATTTAAAACTTCAATAACGGGTGTATCGGTTGGGTTACCCACAATACGGTTAGAGCTATGCATGGCAGACAAATCCATTGCACCAGCCACGCCAACACCAATATTGGTCTGGTTTAAACGCCCTTTATCTTGAATAAGCATCTGTAAACTTGGCGCAGTAATCGTAAACAGTGGCACCGATTGTTTAGGCTCAACCGTACGGGCAATTTGCTGCGGTACATTTACGGTTGTAGGCTGATGCGTGACATCCTCAAAATGCACGGTCATGCCCGGTAAAAGTAGTGCTGGATTTTTACGCTCTAAATCCCACATTTTTTCTGATGTTGTACCAATCAGCTGCCAGCCGCCCGGACTGTCTTTTGGATAAATACCAGAGTATTTTCCAGCCAAACCCAAAGAGCCTGACGGTATTTTTTTACGCGGAACTGTTAAGCGTGGAATATCGGTAAAAGGCTTATCGGGACTGCTCATATAAGCAAAGCCCGGCGCAAAACCAATAAAAGCGACATTCCACACGCTTTGGTGATGTTTTCTAATCACATCGGTAACAGACAGCCCTTGTAACTCGGCAACCTGAGCAAGGTCTTCACCGTCGTAACGAATCGGCACAATCACTTCTTGGCCGCTACGCTCAAATCCAGAATCAACTTTAAGGCTCTGAATTGAAGCAACCAGCGTTTTAAAGTTGGTTTCGATCTCGTTAAAAAAAACCAAAATTGTTTTTGCAGCGGGGACTAAGTCTTTAATTCCATTCAATTGCGTATTTTGCAATTTATTGTACAACGCCAAAGTTTCTTCAAGGCTCGCAAGCTCAATCAGAAAACAATCGGCGTTTACCGATAAAAAACGCATTTGCTTATCCTTTTTAATTCTTCTTTAGTCCAGTTAGCCAATCCAAGCACGGTCAGGAATGTCGGTAATAAACATATGACCCGGTGCATGACTAATCGCAAAAGGAATTTTCGAATTCATAACAGCTGCTTGCGGTGTTACCCCACATGCCCAAAACACTGGAATTTCACCCGCCTCAATACGAGAAGCATCACCAAAGTCAGGCTTGTTTACATCTAAAATTCCTAAGCTTTCAGGGTGACCAATATGTACAGGTGCGCCATGCACGCTTGGCATACGTGAAGTAATTTTTACCGCTTCACTAATTTGATGCGATGGAATTGGTCGCATAGAAACGACCATGTTTCCTGAAATACGCCCTGCCGATTGACACTGAATATTGCTTAAATACATCGGTACATTGGTGTCGTCATGAATATGGCGAACTTCAATACCCGCTTCTTGCAAAGCTGTTTCAAACGAAAAACTACAGCCAATTAAGAAAGTCACCAAATCAGGATGGGCGTTGTAAATCTCGCTCGCATCGGTCACTTCATCGACCATTTCGCCATCTTTCCAAATGCGATAGCGCGGAAAATCAGTTCGGATGTCAGAATCTGCCGCAAGCTTGGTTGCATAAATGCCCTCTTCGAGTACATCGAGCACTGGACAGCTTTGCGGGTTACGGTGTGCATAGAGTAAAAAGTCATACGCCCACTCTTTTGGCACCGAAATCATGTTGACCTGCGTCATGCCCGCAGCCATGCCTGCTGTCGGTTTATCAAAACCTGCACGGATTTTTAAACGCGCATCTAAAGCGGCTTCAAGCTGAGCTGGGTCGACTTTAATATCCTTATACATTGTGCTCATCCTTATGCTTTATTTACAAACGGGCGGATTTCAATATTATTTTTTACAAGCTCGGCTTTAATGGCTGCCGACATCTCTAGCGCACCGTCGGTGTCGCCATGTAAGCAAATGGTGTCGGCTTGAATTGGGGTAAATACACCGTCAATTGACTCAACCCCACCATTTTTAAGCATAGACACCACACGGTTCGCAACAAATGCCGAGTCGTGTAAAACCGCACCTTCGAGACGGCGAGATACCAGTGAACCATCGCTGTTATAAGCGCGGTCTGCAAATGCTTCAGACACAACTTTTAAACCAGCAGCACGTGCCTGCTCGACTAAGTTTGACCCAGCCAAAGCAACCAAAACCAGTTCAGGGTTATACATTTTAATTGCATCAATCACTGCTGCAGCCTGAGCTTGGTCATGTGCAATGGTGTTATAAAGTGCGCCATGCGGTTTAACATATTGCACTTCTGAGCCTGCCACTTTAGCCAAGCCATCGAGTGCAGAAATTTGATAAAGCACGTCTGCAATCAGTTCGTCACGTGACAAATCCATATTACGGCGGCCAAAGCCTACAAGGTCTGGATAAGACACATGAGCACCAATGGTCACACCAAGCTCTACTGCTTTACGAACCGTTTTTAAAATACCGAGTGGGTCGCCAGCATGGAAGCCACACGCAATATTGGCACTAGTCACGACAGGTAAAATCTGATCATCATTACCCATTTTCCATGAGCCAAAGCTTTCACCCAAATCACTATTTAAATCTACAAACATGGCATTATTCCTTTATCACTTAACAAAGTCTGGCTTAAAGCTTGGTCAAATAGTTAAATACTGTCGTAAATGACATATAGCCCATCCACCACGTCAACAGACATGTTAATCCGCCCAAAATAAGCAACCATTTTGGATAGTTGTAATTACCCATTAAATCTTTACGGCACGCAGCAACGTACACAAAAATTGTAAGACCAATTGGCAACACCAAACCGTTAAAACCACCCACAAAAATGAGTAGACCTGCTGGAGTTGCACCCAATAACACATAGAGCAATAAGGCCAATGCGATAAAGGTAATGGTCGTATAGTTGGTTTGTTTTGGTGTTAAATTCTTTTTAAATGCGGTAAAGAATGACACTGAAGTATATGCTGCGCCGATAGTGCTACTAATGCCGGCTGCCCAGAAAATTAAACCGAATAATTTAAAACCAAATGTACCCGCTGCATATTGGAATGCTTGCGCTGCCGGATTTGCGTCATGGCTGGCTAAATCAATCGTTGCACCGCTCACTACCACACCTAAAAACGCTAAAAACAATACGTAGCGCATGATGCCGACAACAATAATGCCCTTGGTCGCAGCTTTAGCAACTTCATCAATATTTTCAGGGCCAACAGCACCTTTATCGAGTAAACGATGGGCACCTGCATAGCAGATATAGCCACCAACTGTACCGCCGACAATGGTGGTAATAATGGCAAAGTCGATCTGATCTGGAGCAAAAGTTTGATGTACAGCTTGACCTACAGGAGGCATTACAATGACAGCAACAATAATAATCAGGAGGATTTTAAGCAATCCCAACACGATCATGCTTTTATCCATAGCAAGCGTTGCTTTTCTTGATGCAAAAATCAAAATGGCTAACGCACCACTTAAAATACCGCCCCACTTTGTGTCTAGGCCAAAAAGTGCATTTAAACCTAAAGCTGCACCTGCAATGTTACCAACACTAAAGAAAAAACCGCCCAAAATCACCAGAAACGCCAGTAAATAACCACTACCCGGTAATGCTTTATTGGCAATGTCTGATGCACGCATTTGAGTAAGTGTGACCACTCGCCAAATATTTTGTTGAACAACATAATCAATCAAAATGGAAACTAAAATTGCGAAGCCGAATGCTGCACCTAACTTGACTGTAAATACAGCGGTTTGGGTTAAAAATCCTGGCCCCATTGCAGAGGTCGCCATCATAAATATTGAGGCTACAATGGCCCATTGGCGATCTGATAAAAAAGAAGATTTCAGTAAAGACATATTAATGCGTTCCTCATCCATTTGAGCTTAACAACGCTATTTTCAGGTTGAACCAAGAACATTATTTTTCCCAAACAATATTCTTTAATCCTTTAAAATGACAAAGATTCCCTGTTCCCCAATCAACACAATCGGTGATCAAATCTTGTATTTACGATAAAAACATAGCTAATCCCTACGAACAATAAGACTTTTTACATAAAGTTAAAATTATAAGTTTTTGATTTTTATTTATTTTTAAATTACTTATAAACAAGGATAAATTTTACTTATCGATGTAGATAAGCTGCTTTTATGATTTCACATAAAAAACAGCTTCTTAAAACAAGAAAAATAGTGACTTAAGATATTCGAAAACAGCCTAGTTTTTAATTTGTTCATTGAGTCTTTTCATGGCACTTTCCGACACCCTAACGGCAACTTCGGTTAGTTTTTCTTTCAAAGCAACATCATTTCCTTGAATATAGATTGAAGTGAAATGAAACGTCTTTAACTGAATGGGTGTGTTTAATATTTCTAATCGGCCATCAGTAATTTCTTTTAAAGCGGTTAAAGTCGGCACCACAGCAATGCCTAGGCCCTGCTCGGCTAAACGCAATAAAGTCGCTAATGAATAACTAGTAATTGAGAGTGGTTCATCTATTCCTTGTTCTTTCATTCTGGCTTTCAATTCTTTATAGGGATAGGTAATTTTAGGGTAAGTTAAAATGGTATGTGACATTAAAGTTTTAAATGACATTTGCGCAACCCCGCCTTTAAATGAAGGTGATGCCAAGAAACTTAGTTCAAAGTCACATAAAGTCTGTTCAATACATTCAAAAGCTAAAGTTGGTCCAAGTAAAAAGGCCATGTCTAAATCCCCTGTGCGAACACCTTCTTGTAAGTTAGGCGTCAGGTCTACCACAATTTCTACTGAAATTTTTGGGAACTCTTGTTGAACCTTTTCGATATATTCGACTAACCACGTATAAACAATGGTTTCGGAAACGCCTAAACGAATGGTGCCAGTCAGGTGCTGGTTTTCGGTCAGTTCAGCCACTAGATCTGTTTCTAGGCGCATAAACTTTTCAGCATATTTAAATAGTGTTATGCCTTTATGGGTCAATTTAAATTTTCGCAAACTTCGGTCTAAAACTTTAAAACCTAATTCATTTTCAAGAGATGTGATTTTTTGAGAGACCGCAGGCTGGGTGGTTTGCAATTTAGTCGCGGCCTTATTGAAGCTATTTAAAGTCACGACCCAATAAAATGCTTCAAGATTCTTTAAATTCACGTTTCATCCTGTCTTAAAAATTCCTTCACTTTTATAGTATGTAAGCTTTTAACACGTTAAGGCCAGCAATAAATAAATTTTTAACTAAAGTTAGTCATCCAAATTTTTAAATACTTTAGAAAGCTGACTAATTGTTTTGATTTGTTTTGCATAACGGCGGCATGATCTACACGCCAACAAATGCAATTGCAAACTACTTTGCTCACGTAAAAACAGCGGTCTATCTTGCTTTTCAGACAATAGTTGAGTGGCTTGTCGGCATGTCAACATGAACAATCCTCCTTCAATAACCATTTATTTTCTAAGCATTCGCGTAATCGGGTGCGGCTTCTATACATCAATACATTAAAATTTGAGATAGAAATTTCCAGCTTATTACAGATTTCATTAGAACTGAGTTCAATCACTTCTCTCATCATAAAAACTTGAGCATATTTGGCTGGCAAATGATCTAAACAGGCTTCAAAAATTATCCAGAAATCTGACTGCTCTATCATTTCTTCGGGACTTTGCCATGTGTGAGGTGCTTCATATTTGTGCCAGTGTCCTGACGCATCGAATAACTCGTCGACACTGAGCTCGCTTTCCTCATCTTTAAATAATTCAGACATTGCAACCAAACGTGACTTTTGTCGAACTACATCAATAATTTTATTTTTTAAAATCGCGAATACCCATGTTTTGAACGCAGCCCGCCCTTTAAATGAATCTAAATTTTGAAAAGCGCTCGTTAACGCCTCTTGCACGACATCCTCAGCTTGCGGAAGCGACGATAACTGTAAAAAAGCAAATTTAATCATTTGCTGTCTTAAGTCTTGTAAAAATACTGGATTATGCAGTTGATCCCCTAGGTCGTCATGAGGTGATGCCGCGGCTGAAGTCATCTCTGTACCTCTTTAAAACTATGGGGAGTTTGAATTAATCGTAATCGAGTTAATAGATTTTTTAGTTCTTGAATTTGCAGATAAATTTCAGGCTCAGACAAGTCAGTCAATATAGATTGAATGAGTATGTAAATATCATGCTCAGTTAACATTATATTTTGAGTTAACTGTTCAATTAGCATAGCAAACAATGGAGAAAGTTGTTCAATACATACTCTATCCTGATCATCGCGCCAGACCATGATTGCACCTGGCATAATTTCAACTTGTTCTTGTGTAGTTAAAGTCGTCCACATATAAACAGGATATTGATAAACCAATACCCATACTTTAGTGCTTAATTGCCAAGCGTAATTTTCATGCAAAACGACATCTTCAATTTCAACAGTATCTAAATACAATTCAAGCCATTCAAATTGCAATAACTCAGCCAACCAAGGGTATTCTTGCAATATTGGGTGCCGCTGATCTGTCAAATATTCTCTAAACTCAAGAGAAATATCATTATACAAAGGTGAACCACACTTAGCTTTTTGAAAAAACTCCGAGAGTACTTGTTGCCACTTTAACTCTGGTAACATCGCGCGAGCTACAGGATAAACTAAGTCAATAAATGAACTGACATTATTAAAAAGTAAATCCCGATAAATTTGCATTCTTTCGACAGGAAGCTCTTGAGGGATTTCCAAATCAGGATCTCTAATCCATTCACAAAACTGTTGTTGCAGGGTTTGGAAGGGTGTTTGATTTCCGTTCATAGCCACTCTCCTGTTGTTGAATGAGTTTAATTTTAGCGAGTTCCTCTTCTAATTCTTGCCATGACGGAATATTAAAGTCACGCTCAAGCAAAGTTGGTTTCACACCACAGACTTGATAGGTATATCTCAGTAGTTCCCACACACGGTCACAAACCTCTGCCCCATGTGTATCAATTAACAAATTTTTCTGAACTTGTTCATGTCCGGCAATATGTAAATAACGGATTCGTTCTTTTGGCATGTCTCGAATAAATCCAAATGCATCACTGCCATGATTAATACTATTGACGTAGACATTATTTACATCCAGAAGCAAATCACAGTCTGCAAATTGAAGCACTTCACGAATGAACTCAGCTTCACTCATTTCGGCATTTGGCATTAAATACGTAGAAACATTCTCTATAACTAATCTTTTCCCTAAAATATCTTGCACACGTAAAATACGTTCAGCGACATATTTAACCGCGGCTTTCGTCATGGGTATTGGCAACAAATCATATAAATAGCCCCCATCATTTGTATAACTTAAATGTTCAGAATAAATTGGTACTTCGTATTGTTCTAAAAAGCTTTTTATTTTGCCGATAAATTCAAGATTAAGTGGATGCGGTCCTCCAATAGATAATGACAAGCCGTGACAAATTAAGGGCGCTTTTTCAGCACACTGATCGAGTAATTTTGCATGTCGTCCACCAAAACCAAGCCAATTTTCTGGGGCAACTTCAATAAAGTCTGGATATGTTTTTGCAGCTAGAAACGAATCTATAAAATCACGCCTTAAACCAAGTCCTACACCTGACAGCTCCATCATGGTGATTTCTCCTTTTGGAAATGATGCCGACACTTACTAGAAGGCCGACATCATCCATGATTAGATTGTTTACTTAGCGCCACACTTACCATCAGCGACTTTTTTATCTGCACCGCACTTGCCATCTGCTGCTTTTTTGGTTGCTCCACATTTACCATCTGCTGCTTTTTTATCTGCTCCACATTTTGCTTCAGCAGATTTTTCATGTTTTTTCATTTTGTTAGCGCCGCATTTTGCTTCGCCACATTTACCATCTGCTGCTTTGGTTGCATGCATTTCAGTTGTTGTATTAGTTGCTGCCACAGTCACTTGTGTAGCGCCTACCACAGAAAGTGCTAATAATGCTGCCACTGAGGTCATTGAGTTGAGTTTGTTCATTTTTGTATTCCTTTAAAGATAATTTCTCGGTTTGTACACATGTACATAAAGTTAGACGGACCAAATCCTTTTTTATTACACCGTAAATAAAATTTTTTTATGTAAGAAATACAGTTTTCATCCGACTAATTACTATTCAATCGTATTGGGTGTGAAATTATCATGAAGAACTTTATTTATGGCTTATCTAAATATTATCAAAATCTCGGTAAGTCTCTACAACATATTGATGGCATTGCGGCACTGGCTATTCGATTGTATCTCGTTCCAATATTTTGGATGGCAGGCACAAATAAATTGATGCACTTCAGTGATATTGTAGAATGGTTTGGCAATTCAGATGGAGGTTTAGGACTTCCTTTCCCCTATTTAATGGCCGTCCTTGCAACATCAACTGAACTAGCAGGCGCCATACTCTTAACATTTGGTCTGTTTACCCGTTTAATTAGTATTCCCCTTATTATTACTATGCTGGTCGCTATATTTACGGTACATCTGCCAAATGGCTGGCAAGCAATTGCTGATCCGAATGCACCTTTCGCCAACATGCAAGTATTAGCCTCGGCTGAAAAATTAGAAAGAGCCCGAGAGATCCTGCAAAACTATGGCAACTATGACTGGCTTACGTCGAGTGGTTCGTTTGTTGTTTTAAATAATGGAATTGAATTTGCCGCGACCTACACGGTTATGCTGCTTGCTCTGCTTGTGCTTGGAGGTGGCCGTTATGTTAGTTTAGATTATTGGATTAAAAATAAATTGCGCTAATCAACTATTGCGCCCGCGGTCATATTTACAATAGTTGCAGTCATTGAGTTCGCATGTTCGGATGCTAGAAAAGCAACAGTTTCTGCAACCTGAGAAAGTGTCGGTAACCGTTTTAGCATAGTGCCCTGAGCCGCACCCTCTAGCCATTGTCCTATGCTGAGCCCCATTGCCTGTGCTTTTGACTCAAATAGTTCACGCGTGTAGGAACCAGCTTGAATAGCATCAACAATTGCATGTGAACGCACCCCCAGTACTCGTATATTCTTAGGCCCTAGCTCACTAGCAAGTGCTTTAATAAAAGCTTCGACTCCAGCACAGCCCACAATATGGCCTAAATGACCCGGTATCGCCATCCGAGCTGAAGGTGCCACAATTGAAATCATTGTTCCGCCACGATCGCCGCCCATATAAGGAACCACGGCCTTAGTGATATTAAACTGCGCCGTTAGAAATGGATTTATTCCCCCGACAAACTCATCAAGGTTTAATTCCAAAATTTCTTTGCCTTGATTATGTATAAAACTGGTGGAATTAATGACGATATCTAAGCCATCCGTCGCTTGAGCAATTTGAGCAACTGCTTCACTGGTTGCTTGGCTATCTAGCACATTAACGCTGACCGTATGAACCACGTCCCCAAGTTGATGTAGTTGTGTCGCAATATTTTGAAGTTTATTGAAATCTCTTGCACACAAATAGACACGAGCACCTTCACGAATAAAAACCTTCGCAATTGCAGTGCCAATTGCTCCACTGCCTCCAAAAATGACAGCCACTTTTCCCGTAAGCAACATTGCGGCATCCTCTTGTTATTATGTGCCATCATTAAGTTATGTCACACAATCAAACATGATGCAATTTTATACAACGCAAAGCTAATTTAGATCATTAAAGCCTGTGTGCATTGAGTTGATTGCACAACGTGAACTATTTCACTTGAACAAAAATAATATCTAGGTCTTTTTTAGGTACAAACTTGGTTTTAGTCATTTGAAATTGAGTTGGGCTAATCTTTTTGACTGGCCCATCCCAACAAAATGAAACCAGTTCGTCTTTATCGCGCTCAATGGTTAACTTAAAGTTTTCAATCGGCTTTGCCCAATTTGCACCCGTCGTCAAAATATAGCCCAAAGCACTAAACGGCGAATTTTCTGAACTGGCTTTTTTTAATCCCTGCTTAAATTGTTTATCCATACAAAATTGCTGGTTATATTCGTCTGGATAGAGAGCAACTGAACCACCCACCAAAGGTTTATATTCATGCTGAATTTTAGTCAAACTATTGGCTTTAAAGGTCTGCTTCCAACTATAGATCACTTGAGATGACCATGGAATTACATCATTTTTTTTAAAACTAGCTAAAATTTTCTGTATTTGTGGCTTATTACATTGTTTTAGCTTATCTACATAATATTCATAATTATAGTTATTACGTAGCCACGGGTTTAACATGTCTTTTTCACTAAAACCACACTGCTTAAACTCATCCGTTGCATCAATTAGAGGTGATTTCTCATCTTTTTGAATAAACGTTCGCACGTGCATTTCTGGTTTAATATTTTTACCATCCACCACAATCTTAAAACTTTTTAAAAGTTCTTCGGTGTGAGCAAAGTCAGACTCAAAGAAATTATCAATACGTGGTAGCGGAAATAAGATCGTTTCAGTGACATCTTTATTGCTTAGATTTTTATAGACATAATCGACTTTAATTCGTTTTTTACTAATAAATAGATCTTCGCTTTGCATGGCAATCTGCGAATTTTTGAGATATTGAATCCCACCTGTACCTACGTAACCCGTAGAATCATTGGCTAAGCCATAGGTCGATAGTTGAACCAAAACAGCAAAGGTTATTGCAAGCTTTTTCATTTTGAGTGCTCTATGTCATTTTCTAATTATGAAATGTCGATCTGCAATAAAGCATAACTGTTTAAACGTAGGTGTTGTTAATCTTTTAGTGATGATTCATATATCTCTTTAAAAGCTAAATTTTAGTGAAAACTCAATTTCTGCTTCGTCATCTTTTTAGGCACACTTATTTTTCCAATAAAGTTAGTCAGCCATAAAATGCATTCATCACGGTGTTCAAAGTGAGGAATCAAACTGAGGTCAATTTTTATATCTCGATCTGCCAAAGGTAAACTCAAACAATATTCAAAATCGATTGATTTATATTTCAACCTCAGGTCTTTTTCTTCGGCCTGTTTTTTGATTTCCGCCATAATGCGGTTCAGGTTAATAATCAAATCATTTGAAACTTGATTGTTCTCATAGACACGTTCATAGACATTTTCAGCAACGTCTATATATTTTATAAGCTCTGCATTTTCATTCATATCGTTCATGCTCTCTTTTTTTAAAGATTATGAACAGCTAAATGTTTAATTGCGTTAATAGACACATGGCTTATGTGAAAAGCGTATATTTTTCTTTATGAAAGAATAAAGCTAAAATATTGTTATCTATAAAAATTAGTCAATCTTGACTATATTTACATACATTTAATATTCTCGAAAATATACTTTTACTCAAAAAAGAAAAGTTAATTCAGACTTTATTTCGGAGTAAAAAAAACCGCCCCAGAAGGCGGTCGCTGAACTTTAAAACCAGCAGTATATAGAAGCAAGGTGGACGTTCACTTCTATATTCTTTTATGAAGGAGTTTTATTAGTTTTAATAAAATCCTCAGATTTAAAATAATTGATAATCATATCTGCATGCTCTTCTTTTACAGGAGCAACAGTCACAGGAAATGCATCTTTCGACATCTTAAAACCTGGTGGTAAAAAGTGTGAAATTGGCGGTAATTTAGGTTTTCCCCCTTCTGTGATTCGCTCGATAAAACCAGCTAACCAAAGAAGATACTCACCTTCATTTACGAACTTCGGCATAACACTCAAATCAATTTGGACCTTGCATTCACTTGACGGTTTCGTTAAGTTTTCTTCAAAGTCTATATAGTTGTATTTGAGTTTAAACTCCGTTCCTTTGATAGCTTTTCGAATCTGACTAATTAAACAGTTAAGGTTCTGAGTAATGTCATCAGTGAATAAGCTATCTTTTTTAATATTTTTATAAACCTTTTCGGCTACAGCTAAATACTTTGGCATTAACCTCTATCTCCGTACTATTGTTATAAAGTGCTGATCTATGAATGTTTTCTAACTTTAATTATGCTTAAAGTAATGTAATAAAAGGTATACTTATCAGAGCGGTTTGTAAGTAATACAAACTTTATGTAAATTGCACCATAAAAACACCTAAAAAATTTATGGTTTTGATAACTCATCCGCAAAATGAATGGTTGAATAGAGATAATTAGAAATATTTACTTTCATATCATTTTTTATCGTTTGGTAAAATTAATATGTTTTCATTTGCTTATCCCGTCGAACTAACCCTAAAAGAGCACGACGCACTCGTATCTCTTCTTCAGAAAAAGGTAATTGTTCGATGAGTTGCTGAATTGAAAGAAAGTTATTTTCGATCAAGAAGCAATCTTGCTCTGTGGTCCAAGTGGAAGTTGTTGATTGAGTTGGTTTTAAATAACGTTTCATATTTCCTAGCAGATCTGTTTACACATACAAAAACCTGCCTTTAGAGCAAGCTTAAGTTAGATTTTGTGATGATCATTATTATAGCAGTCTGTAGACAATATGTTCAGTTGATCGTGTAGCTGTTTAAATAGGCTTCATAAAAAAGCCCACAAACAGTGGGCTTACTCTAGCTTATTTTGCAGCATTTACCCCAACAATAAACTGACTACAATGAGATCCTTCAGATGCGTTGCCTAATTGCTTTTCAGAGAATTTAAATTTGGATGCAACTGACTCATAATTTTGTTTAAGGCTTTGGCCTGTGAGCTCACCAAGTTCTTTCACTTGTTCTGGTTTTAAAATGCCATGTTCAACCGCTTGATTTACCATGACACATGCTGTGGTCATTGCGTCATAACGTGCAGCTGTTTTAGAGTAACTTAGAGCGCCTATTACACCGCCAACAATTAAACCAATAATGATTGCTACAGTTACATGCATTTTATTCATTTTTTAAATACCTAAAAATCTAATTAAAAGAGGAACACTTTAAGATGTTGTGTTCAAGTCCAATTAGGATAGTCGCATTTACAGGTTGTAAAAAGTTAGTTTCTGTCACAGTTATTGATAGGTTAAGTGAAGTGTATTTAATTAAAAAGGAAAATGGGTTGATAATAGAAATGAAAAGATGAAAATAAAAAAACCTCTTCTTGCATCCATAAAAGAGGTCTGTAAGGGCTTCAGTGGATACTTACACTATTACTGATCAGCACCCTTACTCAAGCAAGTACTCACAGTGAAACCCCTAAAAATTTGGTGACAATCTTATACTCTACAGTTGTTTAACCAAAGCAAGAAGTCATTGAGAGTTTGTACTTTTAATAATGCTATTCATAAGGTAAGTCTCCCAATAGGCCTATCATTAGATCATCTTTTAAGATATGAAAAGGTAAAGAAACATACTGGCTCGGATGCCTTGGTTTCGCAGGGCCATCATTGGGGGCATTTTTAGTATGCCCTTTTACAAGTTCACCATTAGATTTTCTATAAGGTAGAATTATTAGTCGTCCATGATTTTTTGATTCAATTTCACCTTCTAACCATAACGTATTACCTCTTTTTCCATTGAGACTTGAATCTGTTTGTTTAACAGTCCAACCAATATTGCCATTCTCCTCATACCAAAAGACATACCCATTACACACTAAAACATATTGTCCTTTTAACTTAGCTTCCGATAATAATCGCTGCACACTTGCGAGTTGCAAAAGTTTATTTGCGCTAGGTAATAGTAAATCTCTTATAGTGGCCTTAGTCTTTCCCCACGGCGCTTCTGGATCTAAATTAAAACCTTCTGCAATAGTAGCTTTATAAGCAAACTCTAAAGCTTTTGCTTTAGCTACAATTGGTTTTGACCATTCGAATTTATCTTTTTTTGATCGTTCAAGAATAAATTTCTTCTTCTTATCAGTGACTACCACTCTTGTAAGATAAGGCATAATCGCAAGTTGTTTATGTAATATTTGTCGAAATTTTTCTGATTTATCCGGTAGTATTAAATCATTGATTTCAGCTCTGTTCATTTTACAAGCTCTTTTCTTGGCTTCTTGCAACATTAATCCTTCTTCATGAATTAATCTCTCTTTTTTCTGCAACTCTTTCGTTACCTTCATTGTAATTGATTGCTGTTGAACTAAGCTAAATGACAAATTAGCAATAGTTTCTAATAATTGTTTATTTCTTTGTCTAGCGACTTTTAAAGCAACCTCTAAACTATCAAATAATTCTGGTGGATGTGATTTACTCCACTTCAAAGACACATCTGGCATTAATTTACATACACGCATCCACCATTTATCACGTATATATAAAGGTTCAGGCCACATCGCAAGTATGGGAGGAAGAGGTGCTGTTACCTCAGGTATCTTTCCCTTATTTACAATAGCATTATAAGCTTCTATAGATATTGAACTCATTTTTAACTCGCCTAAAAAATCTACCAATCAAAAACTTAAGTAAACTAGTTTTTATTATTCTCATTACTCTCATTTCTTGGATTAAGTAATTTACGAATTTTTTCTTCCCAATATTCATCATGGATAACTCTAGCTTTTTCTAAACCATTTCGAATAATTTCTGTTTTAGATAGTTTTGATAACGGTTCCCATTCTTTATAATCAAAAATATAAGTCGCATTATCTGGAAATTCTGATTCAAGGACTGAAATATCTAAATTGGGGAAATTATGGATAATATATCCACTATAACCAGCTACCCCTATTACTGTTTCATCTGGCGAAAAGCTACTAATATAATTTAATCTTTGGAGAATTACAGGTCGAATAGTTTTTTTTAAGTTTCTGAGAAATACTTTTCTCTACAGCTTCTTTAATTTCTTCAACAGTTATTGTTCCAGACTTTAAAATGATCCAATCCACTGCTTTTAAATTATGAGGCAATGTTATTAAGCCATTTCTTGAATTAATATGAACATCAAACTCATTAAACATTTCCAGTGCTAGATTTAATTTATGTAGCAAATGTTCTTCATTAGGTTCACACTTGATAAGAAAGAATAATTCATCATCAATATTTGAGACAGTTACTCGAACATCTGGTGCATCCAAACGTTGACGTTGATAGCGCTCTCTAGCAATTAATTTACTTCCTTCCTTTTCAATTTGATCTGGCCCATGCCATTCTTTCCACGTATAAAAAATTTCCTGATAATAAGTTTCTTTTGGCAAATCCTTACGTATAACAACTTTCCCATCAGCATTTATAGTAGAAAACTTACCTATTTTAGCAGGGAGAAATGTTATTCCCTCTGATAATGGAAGTTGCTTATCAATTATCCCTAGCTTATATAAAGCATAATTTGAAAACTGAGAACATGGAACTCCAATAAAAAAGGTCTGCTCTAAAGCTGAAATCGTTACTGGAATTTTTCTAAAATATTTCCATTTAAAGTGCATAACTTTACCCCATGATTATTAATGCTTAAATAAAATTTAAAAATATATAATATTATTTAAATCTAAATCTTTATTAACTACAAGTTAGGATGGAATTTAAACGACAATCTATGTCGCTATAAAACTATATTCTTTAAAATTTCTATATTAAATTACCCAAACCCCGCCAAAAAACACTCCACCACATTCTCCTGCTCGATTGCCGTATCCGAGCCTAAAAGCTGAATAATTGCGCCTTCAATCAGATATAAAAATAGCTTTGCATCCTGAAAAGTGGCATCAGTTTTGAGTACTCTAAGCTGGCTATAAATTTCATTGATGAGCCAAATTCTGTACCTCACTGCGGTTTGATAGGCTTTGGGATAAGTCAGTTTTATTTCAAAAATGGCTTTAAATAATAAATAGTAAGGCCCCTCTAAATCGGTGTGTAAGAAATAAAGTTTCTTTAATTGATCAATCACGTTCGTGTGGTTTACGTGCTCAGCAATTGAAATTACTTTTTCTTTTAAACGTTCTTTTTGTACGATCAGGCAGATTTCAATAAATCGTTCTTTCGAATGAAAATAGTTATAAAAAGTCGCTTTGGGAATGTTTGACTCTTTCACAATTCGGTCGATTCCAACCATATGAAATCCGTGATGGTGAAATAAATTAATCGACTTATTGATGACTTGTATTGCACGTGTTGGGAGAACTATATTTGACATCTTTTTACCGTTATAAATTCTTGTTTTCAAAATGAGATACTTTTTTGGGAGAAAAAAGGCATAGCAAAGCCCGTAAAGACTGTGCGTGGCACATCTCAAGTTTTATTGTTAGTTAAGTTTTTAGACGAAGTGATTTAAAGCCTGAAAACCTTACGGCGTTCAAACTGCTTTAAAAGTTTAAGTAGTGTCGTTATAGCTTTTGGCAAAGGCTGCCAAGAAATAATGGATGTGCAAAGCCAACTCCTTTTTATTGGGAGTTCTGCCAAAGCATTATAAATTATGGTGGCAGAACGGAAGTGGGTTCGCAGACTGGTCACACAACCAGCACACCCGAGGGTGTCCCACTCCCGTCCTACCGCAACGGGAGGGAACGAGATGGCCGCACAAAATTATTCCTCAGAGAAATAATCCTGATACGGGTGTGATTCGGTCTGCGACAACCGACTGGCAATGTAGGCCAGCAGGCAAAGGATAGTGCCCAACCCTTTTACAGTCAAGCACGCAAAATGCCATTTGTTTTAAATTAGATCATTAAAAAGTAAGGATAAATAATTAAAATTTATTGTTAAATTGGGGTTTATAAAATGGTTATATAAGGCCAAATGGTTATAAATATAAAATTATTGATGGCGAGCTGACACCATGTATTAAAACACCCGAAGTTGGTTGCTGTGATAGAAAGGCAGATCCCTTATATTTGGAGTTCTGCCACCGCCCTATAGGTTAAATAAATCCCAATTAATTAAGCATTTACAACATATTGCTCTAGATTTTTTAATGCAAAATGAATCACTTGAGAAAGCTCTTCTTTGGAATAGCCATCTCTTGCCTGAACAGATAATCCATGCAGAATAAGCGCGTAATATTGCCCTAAAGCTTTAGGGTCTGCATCTGCGACCAATTGACCATCTGATTTTGCCTGAACAAATCGTTCGACCAGACTTTGGCCTCGTGCAATACGCTGTGCTTTCATCCATTCCAAAACAGTTTGGTTTTCTTTGCCTAGCACGCTCGCTGCCGACACCACCATGCACCCATAGGAATGGTTGGTTTGCGTGTAAAGCGCTAGCGCATCTTGAAATAATTGGTTGATTGCATCCTTAATATTTTTTTGCTTTAAAGCGTTTAGTGCGAAATTACCTTCGTTCTTTTCATAGTGATTTACGGCCTCTCTAAACAAGGCCTCTTTTGAGCCAAACGCTTTATAAATTCGAGCTGAGGCAATCCCCAAAACTTCTACTAAATCTGACATGGATGTGCCTTCATAACCATGAAGCCAGAAAAAATCTCTCGCTTTTACGAGGGCTTCTTCTCGATCAAACTCTCTTGGTCTGCCAGCCATAATGACCCTTTATCAAATTTAGTACCTCTTTTTATTATTATTCGAAAAAAATATTTTCACAAATAAATCAATGAGATTTATTCAAAATACTCTCGTTTTGTTTTGATTTTCAAATAAAAAGTTGTTTTTATCCAAAATTAAGCCTATTGTTTGTCGATCGACAACTAATTAGGTTTTGTTATGAAAACCATCAAAGGTCCAAGTATTCATCTTGCTCAATTTAGTGATGATGTTTTCCCTTTTAACCGTCTAGAAGATATTGCTGCTTGGGTAGCAAACCAAGGCTTTGAAGCGGTACAACTTCCTGCTTGGGATAAGCGTTTATTTGATGTCAATTTGGCAGCAGAAAGCCAAGATTATTGCGATGAAATATTAGGTACTTTAAACAATCATGGCTTAAAAATTAGTGAGTTAACGACTCATATTTTTGGGCAATTAATGGCTGTGCACCCTGCTTATGACTCAATGTGCGATAACTTTGCCCCATCTCATTTGCATGGCAATTCAGCAGCTAGAACCGAATGGGCCAAACAACAAATGCTCGCTTCAATTCAAGCCTCTGCCCGCTTAGGCCTTAAAGATATGGGCACATTTTCTGGTTCGCTAGCATGGCCTTACGTGTTTCCGTTTCCACAAAGACCATCAGGGCTTATTGAAACGGCTTTTGATGAATTAGCACGTCGCTGGCTTCCTATTTTAAATGCTTGTGATGAACAAGACATCAACCTTTGCTATGAAATTCACCCCGGTGAAGATTTGCATGACGGCATTACATTTGAAATGTTTTTAGAGCGAACCCACAACCACCCACGTTGCCATATTCTTTTTGATCCGAGCCATTTTGTTTTGCAACAACTGAACTATGTGGAATATCTCGATATCTATAAAGATTTCATTCGCATGTTTCATGTTAAAGATGCCGAATTTAATCCAACGGGCCGCCAAGGAATGTATAGCGGCTATCAAAGCTGGGGAAATCGAGCGGCTCGATTCCGTTCTACGGGTGATGGTCAAGTTGACTTTAAAACGATTTTTTCAAAGTTAGCGCATTACGACTACGAAGGTTGGGCAACATTAGAGTGGGAATGCTGTCTTAAAAATAAGGATGATGGCGCACGTGAAGGTGCCGAGTTTATTAAGCAAAATATTATTCATGTCACCGATAAAGTGTTTGATGACTTTGCGGCTGCCCCTGTGAATCAGACTCAAATTAATCAGTTATTAGGTATTTAAGCTCAATATGAAAACTCACCTATTAAATGAAAAATCGCATAACGAATTCCACCACTCTTATATTCACATCGAGAGCAAAAAACTACATTACGTGACCTTAGGGGAAGGACCAGTTGTATTACTGATTCCGGGCTGGCCGCAAACATGGTACGCGTGGCACAAAGTCATGATTGAATTGGCGCAACAAGGTTATCAAGCCATCGCTGTTGATTTACCCGGAACAGGAAATTCAGCTCCACTGGATGGAAGTTACGATACGGGTCGTATCGCTAAAATTTTATCGATGCTCATGACTAAACTTGAGCATCCAACTTATTCAGTTGTTGGTCACGACATTGGCATGTGGGTTGCCTATGCACTTGCATCTGACTTTCCTGAATCAGTGACTCATCTTGCGGTCACAGAGGCTGTGATTCCCGGTTTAGCCCCCGCACCTCCTATTTTTGTTGACCCGAGTGAAAACATTTTTCTTTGGCATTTCATGTTTAACCAGACCCAAGATTTACCTGAGGCTTTAATCACAGGCCGCGAAGATACTTATTTAAATTATATGTTTGATAAATGGTCATGGCACAGAGATAAAGTTGCGGCTGAAACTTATATTGAAGCCTATAAAGTTCCGGGTCGTTTAACGGCGGGTTTTAATTATTACCGCTCTATTCCAGAGACTATTCGTCAAAATAAAATCAGAGAAACTAAAAGTTTAGACATGCCAGTTTTAGCCATAGGCGCTGAACATGCTACCGATAATGCGCCTTATGAAACCATGAAAAAGGTTTCACCCCATTTAACCAGTGCGATTGTAAAAGACTGCGGTCATTTCATTATGGAAGAACAGTCAGAAATATTCAGCTCACTCATTTTAGACTTTTTGCAGCAGGAAGAACGTTATGCCTCTACTTGCTGAAATTGAAAGTTGGCTTAAGTCCAGACCAACCACAGAGACTGTAAATTCGTTACAAGAACTTAGGGAGCAAGTAAACAAAGACATTATTGATCAGCAAGGCATTCAGCATGATGCAAGCTATCAACAAAGTTTTTATGTTGTTGTTTCAAATGGCACCGAAATTGAGGTTCGCGTTTATGTTCCCTATTCACTCGAAAACACTGAGCAACGTCCTGCTTTGGTTTTTGCGCATGGTGGAGGTTGGTGTTTAGGAAGTTTAGACGCATGGAATCGCTCATGTCGGTTATTAGCAGAATCAACTCAACAGGTTGTATTTTCTGTGGACTATCGATTAGCCCCAGAGTTTAAGTTTCCAACACCTTTAAATGATTTTTTTACGGCATTTCGCTATATCCATGAGCACGCTTCACTATTTGGAATTGATCAAAACCGTGTGGCTGTAGGTGGAGATAGTGCGGGCGCAAATATAGCTGCTGCCACATGTCTAATGGCAAAACACCATTCAGAAATTAAGGTGAGTCATCAACTTCTTTTCTACCCAGCTTTAGATGCCACGATGAGTAGTAATTCTTATCGCCAATACGCTGAAGGTTATGGTTTGGACTCATCCACCATGGATTATTGCTGGGATCAATATGTGCAGGATGAAAATGAAAAACAGAATGAATTTGTAAGTCCGTTACTCGCTCAGTCTTTGGATGGACTGCCAAATGCAACCATTTTTGTTTGTGAATATGATCCTGTTCGGGATGATGGCGAAAGATATGCTCAAAAACTGTGGGATGCAGGTATTCAAGTAAACTTTCATTTGTTAGAAGGAATGATTCACGGCGCGATTCACATGCTGGCAATTAGCCCCGAAAAGGTAAAATCGATCTATCGTAAAATTCACATGTAGATAGATTCGTTTTTATTATTGAAACATATTAATTAGTTAGGCCACTCTTTAAAATTTTTTAATTACTCTTTTGGAGTGGCCTAGCTTACTTTTAAGTATGGATGTTGGTTACTATGAATTCTTATTGAAATTGCTCTTTTGCCTATTTTTTGAAATAGGCAATCTGTTTTAAGAAGTCATTTAACGGCATCGGACATCCCCATAAATAGCCTTGAAACTCAGTGCATCCATTATTTTTAAAAGCACTAAATTGTTCAGTCGTTTCGATACCTTCTACTAACACTCGAAGGTTCAAATCTAGTCCAATTTTAATAATGCCAGTTACGAGTTTATTACTACGTTTATCATCCAAAGCTGCCTGCACAAAGCTACGATCAATTTTGATTTGGCTGATGGGCATTTTTTGTAAATAGCTTAAAGATGAATAACCTGTACCAAAATCATCAAGGGAAAGCTGAATTCCATTTTTTGACAGGAAATGCATTTTTTCGATCAAGCTTACACAATTATTTAAAGCAATATTTTCAGTGATTTCTAAAATGAGCCGCGATGGATTTATCTGATATTTTTGAACCATTCCAATCACAGTTTGCTCAAAGGTAGCTTGCATAAAATGATCAGCACTAATGTTGATGGAAAGCGTAAGATCTTTGGTCTCGGCTTTTTTGCTCCACTCTTGTAAAACTTTGCAGCCTTGAGCTAACACCCACTCCCCAATCTCTGGCATTAATCCAAAAGTTTCGGCTGCTGGAATGAAATCTTTTGTAGGCACATAACCTAAAGTAGGATGTTGCCATCTTAATAAAGCTTCTGCGCCAATCAAAGTTTCAGATGAATTAATTTGTGGCTGATAAAAAAGCTCAAATTGTTGTTTAGCAAGAGCTAAGCGTAAGTCTTTCACCATGCTGTTTTCTATTTGTATTTCTAATTGCATGGTATAAATTGAAATACAAATCATTAATGTAGCAACACAAGTTGCAATCCATCCGCCATGACCGCGAATATCTTCAGATAGCGGTATAGCACTCTCAAGATTAAAAGAGGTTCCACTAAAAAATATAAAACACCCAATCGACAATAAAATTAAAATGAATTGTAAATAGCTTGGGTCTCTGCGGTAATTCAAATACCCCAATATCGCTCCAGCAGGTAAAAATAAATGAGCCACCTGCGGACGATTAACGGTAGCTATATCAAAAAATAAGCAAAATACGACTGGAAAAACCAGCAGTACGACTTGTGAAAGAAGAATACCCGCTGAAATTCGATTTATATAAATAAGAAAAAGGCTAAATATGGAGATCAATGTAAAAAAGATATCCATGTAAACAATCAACCACATTTGTGCAAATGCAAAATATATGGTCCAGAATAAGCAAAAAATGATGCAAATAAAGATATTTGCTTTGGCTGCAATTGTAAGCTGCTGGTCCTTTACGCTACGGTAATTTTTCTTGTGTTTTTTAAAATAAGACGAAGCGAACATAAATAAATCAACCGTAAAATATTTCTTCATAGACCCCCATCTGGATCATTGATACCCCACTTCAAGATTCACCAATAAAACAAAATGTTTTATTCCTTGTTATTTATACGACTCATCTTGAGACTGTTGTTGTTTTATCGTGGTGGTATAGTTTGGTTGTTTAATTGAACGATGTTGCTTATCAAACTCCGTATAATTTTAAAGGATCATCCCCTAACGATACATGTGTCTGCTAGGCTGTACAAGGCTGGAATACCAACAACGATTAACTTATTTTTAGTGAGAAATACCATTCGGTGTATATTATGCGACTCGGCCTCTGGTTTATTTAACTCTCCTATGAAGAATGCGTTTTCTGACAGTAATCAAATTAGACAAGTGTCTAGTTTCCCTGAACTTGTAAATACAAAGTTCCAAGGAGAGACAAATGCGATTTACTGGCACAGAAATTTGGTTGGCGACTTTAAAGAAATTGTGAATAAGCTTCAGTTAAAAGAAAATATTACAGAAGTTTCTGTTGAAGACCTTTTAGCGCTACAACTTTCAGAAAAAGGCAATCTGGCAAGAAAAACTATTTTAGAAGATATCGAGCAGTTAACTGATTTCGGCGCATCGCCAGTACTTAACTTACTTAAACATTATGAACGCGATGAAGAGCTAGGCTTCATTTCAACAGATGTATATTCATTTCATGTTGATCGCTCTCCAATTGAAACCGATACATTCTTATGTACCTATCACGGCGCTGCCAGTGATATTGTTCACAATGATCAGGTTGAACAAAAAGTTCTAATTCCCGAAATTAGAGAAAAGCTCAAAGAATTGCATGACGGCCCAGAAACTGAATTTGAAGCTTTCTTGGCAGAGTATTTTTTTGATTTGCATTATCAGCCTAAACCCAATGCTCAGCCTGTAAATTTAGGCATGGGCCATATTTGGCGTTTGGCTGTAGATCATCCCACTCAAAAGGTTTTGCCTTGTGTTCATCGAGCGCCTGTTGAAAAAGATGGTGAATATCGATTGCTGTTGATTTGTTAAATGTTTACTCCATATACTTTAATTGAATTTGGCCTCTATAAAATTTAAGTGTTAGTTTTTTTCTTTCCTTAAAAATTTTGATTTAGCTCATTTTTAGTCAATACAATTATTTAAAACAGGCTTTAGCCCTTTGAAATGAAATTTTTAATTCACACAAGAAGTCAAAAATAAATTTTATTTCTTTTCACGCTCAACGAATCAGTTTATTTTCAAAAGTTATTAATCATAAATTATCTATGAATATTACATCAATACTATCAATTATAGTAATATCATCAGTGATTAAATACGCACAGTAAGTACTTTATTTTAAAATATTTTCTAAATTTGGAATCCACAACAAATGAGTAAATTTAATTTAAGATTAGGGGTTACCTTAATAGCGCTCGTGCTTCTACAAGCATGTGCAACGGCACCACAACCGAAAATAACGAATAAAGAAGCAAAAGGAGTCCTGGAGTCTAGAAAACCAGATGAAAAACTAAATCCAATTGTACTCAGTATTAGTTTTAATAGCGGAATAATTTATCCCTCTTTAAAAATAGAAAGCCTTACAGAAAAAACGGCAATACAAAAAAATAATAAAATTTATGAAATTAAAATAATAAATTCAGATGTCTCTCGCTCTACATTTATTTATAGTGGACAACTACCAGCTGGTGAATATCGGATTGTTGAACTGAGCAACTATCAACCATCCATAAACCCTTATCTTTCAGGTAAATTCCAATTTATTAATTTAAATGATAAAGATAAACCTCACCCGATGGGTACTTTTAAAGTACTAGAAAACACCACAACTGATTTAGGACGTATTAATTTAACCCATGCTAATGATGCCTACTTAATAGCAAGATCTGAAAAACATTCTTCTAATAAGGATTTAATTAATAAATTAAAGAATAATTATCTAGAAGCAATTTATAAAGATAAAATTTTGAATGGATGGACGCAACCAGTTACAACTTTAGAAAAAAATATAGGCGATGAAAGCAAGATGCTTCCTTTTGGTATGCAGTGTTTTAAAGAGCTAAAAGATAATACTCTTATAGCATCAAGCAAGATTGGCTCAGTTTTTTTCTTCCCTCCACAAGACACTAATAAAAAAACTAAAATTTTTCAAAGTAATGATAACTTAGCTTTTGATTGTATAACTGTCAAAGAAAATTATAACTTTGATTTTCTAGCTTATGGTGAAATGAATACTCTGTATAAACATTTAAAAGGAAGTGATATTCTTACCCCAATTGATAGTGGTAATTTACCAATCGGCGTAATTTCCTCTATCGTTGGTGATGATCAAAACGGATGGTTTCTATCTCATATAGTAGGTCATAAAGCTACAGTTTATAAGAGTAATCGATTAGAAAATGGTGATTGGCAACCAATTGTACAAAAAGAAATTCTTGATAATTTTTGGGGATTACGTGGGTTTTGGTTGTGGGAGGATGAACAAGGATTTAGCTATGCAGATATGTATGGAAAAATTAACCATTATGATTATATAACAAAAAAATGGACTGAAAATAAAGTACCCAACAATGATAATATATCTCAACTAGTAGTTAATCCAGATAAATCAATTAGCGTAATCACATCAAAGCGTGGTTTTGCGGGTATATTCTCAAATCTATTTAACTCTAAGGATCATGGTATTACATGGCAAAAAGTTAACAGTCCCTTTAAGGTAAACGTTTTCCCTGCCCAAGTTTCAAAACAGGGAGATTTATATATATCAGGTGCACAATTTAATTGGGATAAATTAGCAATTTCAGAAGATGCAGGTAAGACTTGGCAAATGCATGAAATAATAGCTCCTAGTTCTATCATTACTTTAAATTCAGGAGCACTTCTTAACATCCTTTATTCTGGTCAATATGCATTGGTTAAAATATCAAATGATAAAGGTCAAAGTTGGAAGACTCTTTATAGTACTCATAACAGAAATATAAAAGACTTATCAAAATAATAATATGTTTAATCTATAAACATAACTATTACATTTTTAGTAAAAAAATTAATACTGTTTAAAGAAGTCTTTAAACAGTATTTTTTAATTTCCCTAGCTATTTACTAGCGTAAAATCTCAGATCATTCTGCTCTATTAGAAATACTGGTTTAAAACTTCTTATCTGTCACCGAAAAGAGCAATCCCTAGACCTATCAGCATGACCAGTGTTCCACATAGTTTAAACATGGAAACTGGTCGTTCGGCCGCCCCTAGTAATCCAAAATCATCAATCAACAATGACGAGATAATTTGTCCAGCAATTGCCAGCCCCAGCAAAGCCGATAACCCGATTCTAGGTGCAAGGACGACGTAGCTCAGTAATGCGCAAGAACCTAGAACTCCGCCCATAAGACTCCACCATGGTTGATTAGGAATAGCGATCAGTGAAGAAGCTATTCCGCCTCGAACCAGAGAATAAAACCCAAGGCATACCGCACCAGCAGTAAATGAAAATAATGCCGCAGCGACAGAATCCCCACCTATACCTTTAGCCAGTTGACCATTCAATGTGGTTTGTAGAGTGATCCCCAGCCCAGCACCAAAAGCCATGAGGTAATAGATAACATTTATAGACATATTGTTTGCTCCCTCTTATACAACTTACTCAAGAGGTAGAAACGTCTCGGCAAAAATATCTGGAACATAACTAGCAGCAGCAAAAAGATGCTGGCGAGATTCATCAATCGCTGCACGAAGTCGCTCGCTGTCTACACCCAAAACTTTACCGTCACGTTTAACGATTCGTCCGCCAATCATCACCGTATCGATATTACTGCGTTCAGTTGCATGAACCACGGTGCCAAAAGCATTATTTGATGGATAAAGATTAATGTCATCTGTTCGAATTAATATCAGGTCAGCTTGTTTACTGGGTGTCAGGCTGCCGATTTTTTCTTGGAGACCTGCACAAGCAGCACCATCAGCCGTCGCAGCTTTTAGAAGGTTTTGTGTCTGAAAGGTCACTGGCGAATGTGCTGAACCACAACATTTGTTTTGGTGCATACCCATTACACGTTGTAAGTAAAATGCTACGCGCATTTCCATGAACATATCGCCACTGTAAGATGTTTCATTATCTACACTCAAACCAGGTCTAATGCCGTGACGTAAAGCAGACTGCATGGCAAACATACCCTCCTCAATGCCATAGTGAGCATCTGATCGTGGGCATACATTTACTCGCACATCCGCCTCACGCAAAATTTCCCATCCAGCATCTGGCAGCGAGGTACAGTGGTTAAAGATATTATCTGGTCCTAGCAATCCTTGTTGATGTAATCCTTCTAGTGCAGCAGCCATTTCACCACCAAAAAATTCGGTAATGATTGGCAAACCTAGCCTGCGTGCTTCGGCCCAAAGTTCAGGTTCTAACTGAGCCATCGCGGCTAGGGATACCAGACTGTTTTCACTGTTTTTGAAATATTTTTCTTGAAGACGTGCGAGGTTATTAGGCCAGTTCGCTCTGTCCCAATCTCCTGATACTGGTGCACCTGAAGCGTGTACAGCACGAATACCCGCATCAAGTAAGGCCTCAACTGCCGCATCAGAGTGGGCAGCACTGCGGCTATTGTGCGAGTTATCAATCACTGTTGTGATCCCCGCATCTATACAACCTAGTGCTGTCAGCAAATTACCAATATACATATCTGCTGGACGATAGTACTTGGCGAAAGAATAGTGTGTCGCATTGCAATAGTCTTCTAGCGTTTCCGCATTGGGATTAATCCGTCGTAGTTGCCCTTCCCATGAATGTCGATGTGTATCAACCATACCCGGCATCGCGATCATATTGGATGCATCAATAATAGCTGCACCTTCGGCTTCTAAATTTTCACCCACGGCAGTAATTATGCCGTTCTCGATAAGAATATCTCCGCGAACCATGTTCCCAATCACGCTATCCATGCTTAGGATCGTCGCCCCGCGAATCAGCGTTCTATTTGGTGAAGACCCAGTCAGCTGCACTATATTTCTGTTGTAATCAGTCATCATTATTCCAACTTCTCAAATATATGCTGAAAATCTATCTGAAGCGATAAGGCTGAAAAAGCTGGTTAAACTGTTTTTATTATTCAGTGAAAACGAATAATCTAAGAATATGCGGATAGTATTGGGATAAAGCTATGAGATTGGATCGTATTCATGCAATGCAGATTTTTGTTCGGGTGGCAGAAGCTGAAAGCTTTATCCATGCGGCAGAAGCACTTTCCCTACCTGCCTCGACAGTGACCAGCACAGTTAAAAATCTTGAAAAATATTTACAAGTACGTCTGTTAAACAGAACAACAAGACGGGTGAGCCTAACACCAGAGGGTACAGAATATCTGACCCAGTGCCGAGAAATACTCGACCTGATTGAACATACCGAATCCAAACTGACTAACGCCATCAAACAGCCACAAGGTCGATTACGAGTTGATATTCCTGCGGGCATAGCTCATTCGGTGATTATGCCAAATCTACAAGAATTTCAACGGCGTTATCCCGATATCTACCTCATGATAGGTGTCAGCGATAGACAAGTAGACCTTATTAAGGAAGGTGTGGACTGTGTGATTCGCATGGGAAATTTGGAGAACTCCACGCTGGTTGCCCACCCTCTTGGTGAGTTCCGCTGGGTAACATGCGCTTCGGCACTATATTTAAAAGAGAAAGGAACTCCACAAACTCCCGATGATTTAGCACATCACCGAGCTATTCATTATTTTTCAGGGAACAACAGACATGCGGGTGAAATGCGCTTTGTACGAAACGAAGTGAAAAAAACTGTACAAATGCAAGGTACGGTTGCTGTTAATGAAACTGAACTTTATATAAAAATGTGCCTTGAGGGATACGGACTCGCTCAACTTGCTGAAAGAATTGTGATAGAACACTTAAAAGAAAGGAGGCTCATCGCAGTATTACAAGAGTGGTGCCCACCACCTGTTGCTGTGACTTTACTTTATCCGCATCAGCGGTTTCTTTCACCCGCAGTGCGCGTATTTGCAGACTGGATGGCAGAGCTAATAAGTGATCAACAATCTGGCTCAATTTAAAGGGTTATTTTTAAGGCTTCATAATTAAAAGTATTTCTTTACAGTAAGTTACTACTAATTATATATATTACTTCCAACTGAAAGGACCTATATGAAACAGCCTTATTTAGAAAACATTCACTTTTTAGAAAGAAATAACTCTATATATGATCTGACTCGCCATAATAAATAAACAAAGTATTCCCACACTATATGAAATTGTGCGCCATGGCTGCATAGAAGTTAGATATGTCAAAGTATGAGTGACTCTAGAAAATGTAAAAATAAAAAATAACCACTTTGTGATGGTGAAATCGGTATTTAAAAAAATGCATAAAGCACCCAATACCCAGAAAATTGGAATATTTTCTAAATCATTCAGCCAAGCCTGTTGGGCTCTAGCCACTTGTGGTAGCTCAGCAGAATATGCTGGTACCTTTAAAAATCCAGCATCTTCTATATTCTTAAAAGCCTTATTTTTAATTCTGTAATATCCTTGATATGCAGATATTCCAAACATTTTTACAAATAGTAAAACCGTACATAATGCGTAAAAATCTACAAGACTATTCATTTATTTCTCTTAGGGAAAAATCATAATTTATATATCTATATAATATTTATCACATTATTAATTAAATAAATACTCCTTGAGTAATCTATCCACTTTTAATAGATGACATTCACACGGACCCAATCTTCATACTTGGTTGCCTGAACATTGGTACTCGATGTAATTATCCCATGAATCGGAATATTTTCTTTCATCCCTGTGGCAATTCTTGAATGTAGTTTATCTGCGGCCCCTCCCCAAATTTGAGTATGACCAGCATCTTGATACAGTACATATGCAACAGATGCTGTGCTTGCAGCAGATTTAAGTTCAAAGTTATTGTCTGAAGTTACCGCCACTTGATACGGCGTATTTTGGGTGCATTGAACAGATATATTGGTTGCTGCCCCAGCAACTGGCTGAGAACGAACCACTGAACCAAAATCCAAGTTTCCTTGTGTTGAAACATCACATGTTTCAATAATTGTTAAACTGACCCTTAATGATGTAGATGTATTTCCAGCATCTGCACTAGTTATTATCAGCATTCCCATAAGAGAAAATAATATGGATTTAAGGACTTTCATTTCTTCTCCTTAACTTTTTGTTCTAATGTCTATTCATCTTTATATTGTGTTTTTTCTGTTTCTCTTAAAGAAACAGTTTCAGGATTGTTTAGTTATAAGACTTAATATTACTCACTGTCAATCTATACTAATCACATGATTTCAATATTATTTTTATAATTTGTGATGAATTACACGCAATCTAACTAATTTAAAAATTAGTTGATGTTTTTGTTTCTCTTATACATATATTTTGTCATCATTTATTACAATATATGTCTGCTTACTCACCCCATACTTTTAAAACTCTTAACAATTTATAATCTAATAATCAGCTTTTAATATCTTATTTAATAATTCTGTCCTTTCTCGCAATTGCATAAATAAATTGATCAAAATAATATCCCCACAAATAGATTATAACTTTACATATTGTTTATCTTATAGATTCAATATTAAGAAAACTGTGAAGTTAAATTTAAAATTAATAATTTAGACCTTTAAAACCATCCATTTTTAATTTGAGAAATGATTGATATGAAAAAATATTTACTCTTACTTTTACTTAGCTTTTATTCGATTCATTCATTTGCTTCGGACAAACTACATGGCAGTGTTTGGAAAACCATTGATGATGCAACTAATCAACCAAGAGCATTGGTAAGATTTAGCGAAGACAAAAATGGCAATCTATCTGCGAACATTGAAAAAATACTTGTTCCGGCTGAAGCCAACAAATGTACGATGTGTGAAGGTACCTACAAAAACAAATCTTTAATTGGTTTAACCATCGTCAAAAATTTAAAAAGTGTCGGTCAAAATAAATATGACAAAGGATCTATCCTCGACCCACAGTCAGATAAGACTTATAAATTTAGTGTAACTGTATCACCAGATGGCGAAAAACTTATCGCTCGTGGATACATTGGTATCTCTGCAATTGGCCGAAACCAAACGTGGTATCGAATTAAGTAAGCTTCTAGATTGTTAAAAGCCTTTATCTATAAATTGCATGGTTTTTTGAAGTCATCACTTAGCTCAAAAGCCATGTAATTTTCTAAAAGTCTTGGTTTGAATAAGAGAGACCTAATTCATTAATTAAAGACCAATACATAAATAATGAGCTTCAACAGCGCAAAATTAAAAAATACTTTAAGTTCTTATAAATTTAATCAGTATCCGACTTTTCATCAAAGCGTTCATGCGCTTCTTTAATGGCGAGTTGATTGTTATCCGCCCAAGACACTAATGCCATGACAGGCACCAATAATGTTTGGCCCAATTCAGTCAACTCATAATCGACTCGGGGTGGAATGGTTGGATACATTGTTCGGCTCACCAATCCGTCACGCTCAAGCCCTCGTAAAGTTAAGGTCAACATACGTTGGGAAATGCCATCGATACCCCGTCTTAATTCATTGAAACGCATCGTACCTTTAGCAAGCGACGCTATAATGTAAAGACTCCATTTATCTCCAATTCGATCCAGAATTTCTCGGGTCGCGCGGCACCCATTTATATTCGGGTCTGGCATCTCATCAGGAAAATTGGTGTGACTCGGTAACATGAATGTGCCTTCTTGTGAAGATTGAACAGTGAATATACCATGAATAGTATCAATTAGTAATTCAGTAATTATTAGTTACCTAGTAATTATTTTAACCTTAGAGGCTATCATGAGTAATATTCTTTTAATCACATCTAGTCCACGCGGTGCTGACAGTCTATCCACCCGATTTGCAACAGAGATAGCCGAAGGTATTCAAGCTCGTTCGGATGATACGCTAACGGTGCGCGACCTCGCTACGAATCCACCGCCGCACATTACACCAGCCTACATCCAAGGACGCATCATGGCGTCAGATGACAGAACACCTGAGCAAGCTGAAGCAGTAGGAATCGCCGAAGAGTTAATTCATGAATTAAAGGCTGCTGACGTAATTGTGCTTGGGTCGGGAATGATTAACTTCGGCCCTTCCTCACAACTCAAAGCTTGGTTTGATTACGTCACTTGGCCACGTGTCACTTTTGGCTATGGCGATAATGGACCAAAAGGGTTGCTGACTGGTAAGAAGGTCTACCTCGTTACCGCCGCGGGTGGTGTGTTCTCGGAAGGTGTTTGGGCGCAGTTCGATTTTCAAACCAACTATCTACTTCACATGCTCGGCTTCATTGGCCTAACAGACGTTGAAGTGGTACGTGTTGAAGGCACGGTTTCTGGCCCCGACGCAGCCAAAATTGCCATTGAAAACACCGAGAAAGCCGTACAGACCATTTTGGCGGGAGCAGTATAACCATGAAGACCATTGCATTGTTCGGTGCAACTGGCCCGACTGGAAAGCACATTATTGAAGAAGCCTTAAAGCAAGGCTACTCACTATCCGTCTATACACGCGATGCTAAGAAACTCGAATCGTTCGCAGGTCGGGTCGAAATCGTTGTCGGTGACTTGAGTAATCAAGATGCCATTGCAAAATGCATCAATGGTGCCGATGTGGTGATTAGTGCCCTTGGTCCAAACGGTCTTAAAGTGCAAGGCGATAAACCAGTCATGCGCGGCCTGACCAATATCATCGCCGCGATGAAGCATGCAGGTGTGCACCGCCTTATTCAGATTTCTACCGCTGCCTATCGTGATCCAAAAGATGAATTTGCCTTAAAAGCACATGCTTTTGCCCTGCTGTTCAAGGTTATCGCGCGCAAGGGCTATGAGGACATCAAGGCGACTGGCGAATTGATTGCCAATTCAGACTTGGACTGGACACTAGTTCGTATTCCAAATCTTAAAGATGGCCCTAGTGACGGCAATGTGACTGTGGGTTGGTATGGAAAAACCAACCTCGGCACTAAGCTCTCTAGAGGTAATCTTGCTAAGTTTTTAGTCAATCAAATTGTAGATAAAGCTTTTGTTCGAGCTGCACCTGCTATTGCAGATCGTTGATGAGGACGCCCGTATGTTGCAAATAGATCTTTACACTGAAATTAGCTGCCCGTGGTGTCTTATTGGTCAATATCGACTCAATAAAGTTTTGAGAGAACGGTTTCCAACGCTTGTCACCAATATTCGGCATCACCCTGTCCTATTACTCTCCCATGTACCCGTGACTGGTCTATATATTCCAGATTTACTCAAAAAGAGATATGGGGTAACTAACCCAAAGTCTTCATTTGCAAGAGTTGAAACTGAAGCACTTAAATCTGGGTTAGAGCTGGATCTTAGCCGTCAACTTTATACCTATCCCACTCAAGCAGCTCATGCACTGATCATGGCAGCAAGTGAAAAAGGCACTCAGCATAAACTCGCAGTCGCTATTACTGAGGCATATTTCCTAGGTGCACAGAATATTGCTGATGTGAATATTCTGGCCAATGTTGCTCTCTCTTACGGGTTTGAACACGATGAGGCCATTTCAATTGCCACTGATCCAGAATGGTATGCACGCGTAGCACACGAGGCTGAGAACTCGATGTTGCAAGGTGTGCGTTCGGTTCCACACTTTATTTTTGCTGAACAATTTGAAATTAATGGCGGAAGAAGTGAGGATGAAATCGCTTTTGCCATAGAGAAAGCTCTCCTGCAAAACCAGACATCCGTTAGCTAAAAAGACATTTAATTACGCATCTACTCAACTTTCCAATAATTCATCCACACCACACTCTCATCCAACATGAGGTGTGATTAAAGTAAAAGAATTGTCCAAATTAATGGATAAAGTAGATCGCATAATTAAGCCATTAATACCACTCCTATAGCGTAGGCATCGAGCTTCCTTGAAACTGCGATGCAACACTTGAACAAGGATTTTTTAATATTCAAACTGAAAGATTATTGCTCAGATTCAAATTCTTTGATTGCTTCTTTAGCAATACGAAAGCTATCTACAGCAGCAGGCACGCCACAGTAAATAGCTACCTGTAAAAGCACTTCACGAATTTTCTCTTTAGGTACGCCATTTCGAAGTGCACCTTTAACATGTAGTTTTAATTCATGTGGACGATTTAAAGCTGAAATCATTGCCAAGTTAATTAAACTGCGCTCAGGCTTACTTAACTCTTCACGTCCCCAAACAGCTCCCCAGCAATATTCAGTCACTAACTCTTGAAGAGGAAGATTAAATTCATCGGCATTATTGATTGAATTATTTACATATTCTTCGCCAAGAACTTGTTTACGGATTGCTAAACCCTTTTCAAATTTTTCATTACTCATATATTCAATCCTCCAAACAAGGTGTATTTAATTTCCAGATAATCTTCAATACCGTATTTAGAACCTTCACGCCCCAAACCAGACTGTTTAATTCCACCAAAAGGCGCAACTTCATTTGAAATAAGGCCTTTATTAATTCCGACCATGCCGTACTCAAGCTGTTCACTCATTCGCCAAGCACGGCCTAAATCTTTGGTATAACAATATGCGGCTAAACCAAATTCAGTTGCGTTTGCCATTTCTACCGCTTGTTGCTCGTTTTCAAATTTAAATACGGCTGCTAGTGGGCCAAACGTTTCTTGGGTTGCAACGTCCATATCTGCGGTAACATCTGCAATCAGTGTCGGTTCAAAAAATAACTCACCCGCTGTATGCTTTTTACCACCAATCACAAGACGGCCATTTTTATCTAAAGCATCTTGAATATGGGCTTCAACTTTTTTCACCGCATTGGCATTAATTAATGGCCCAATGTCATGCCCTTCTTCTAATCCATTACCAATATTAAAGTTTTGAATTTTTTGGCTCAAAGCAGCAATAAATTTTTCATAAATGCCAGCCTGCACCAAGAATCGATTGACGCAGACACAGGTTTGCCCTGCATTTCTAAATTTGGCAATGAGCGCTCCTTCAATTGCTGCATCTAAATCGGCATCATCAAATACAATAAACGGCGCATTGCCACCCAACTCTAAGGAAACTTTTTTCAAGGTTTTTGCTGAACGCTCAAGCAACATTTTGCCGACGGGTGTTGAACCGGTAAAAGTAAACTTGCGTACAACATCACTTTCAAAAATCGCATCACCAATATGAACCGCGTCGCCCGTAATCACACTAAAAATTTCAGGAGGCACGCCAGCTTGTACAGCTAAGTCAACTAAAGCCAAAGCAGTAAAAGGCGTTTCAGGTGCTGGTTTTACAATACAAGGACAACCTGCCGCCAAGGCTGGAGCCACTTTGCGCGTAATCATGGCAGCGGGGAAATTCCACGGCGTAATGGCTGCAACGACACCAATAGGCTGTTTATTTACAACAATACGAGCATCGGGATATGGGCTTGGAATAATATCTCCATAAACTCGTTTTGCTTCTTCGGCAAACCATTCAATAAAACTTGCAGCATATAAAATTTCACCTTTGGCTTCGGCTAAAGGCTTTCCTTGCTCACTTGTTAAAATAAAAGCCAAGTCATCTGCATTTGAAATAATTAAATCGAACCATTTTTTTAAAATAATTGATCGATCTTTTGCTGTTTTATTTTTCCATAACGGCCAAGTTTCTTTGGCAGCTTCAATGGCACGCTCGGCTTCAGCCTTACCCATATTTGGGACAGTACCAATCACTTCTAATGTCGCCGGATTTAAAATTTCGGATGTTTGTTGATGGTCTGCATCGCACCATTTTCCAGCAACAAAGGCTTGCTGACGAAATAAAGCGAGTTTATTAAGCTGCATGATCATTATCCTGTTGAGATCTTCTGCATTGATAGTGGAGCGATATATAAATTAAATAGCTCACCATCAACTTTGTATTATGGCATACCAAAAATTAATTTAAAAAATTTTCGGCATGCCCGAATGTTTAAATGTTTTTAGAAATAATAAAACAGCGTTAAGTTAAGCAACTTATTCCACTGGTTATCATCCCCTTGTGCCAATGAATCTTGAGTCCCACCAATGAACGGGTCATTTTTACTCATGATATATTCAGCCACCAAAGATAGTTGTTTATGGTCAATAGATACACCAATAATATTACGAACCGAATCTTTCATATTGTCCTGATCTTTGTCGTACTGACTGTACATAAAGTACGGCGTAATGTTTCCGATCTGCTTAACATTTTTGAAAGAGTAGCCCACGTCTGCGGTATAGAACGTTCCTTTGTTCGCGACATAATATTCAGTGTCGTAAGAACCCATGAGTGACTGATTAGGATTAAGCTGATCCTGATTAGTTACATCATTTTTGCCGCCTGTAAGGGTGACATTAAAATTGCTATAATTGGCTTTACCAAAAAGTGCCCATGCATGACGGTGGCCATCACTCGAAGCGGCTTTATTTTCAATATCCGATGTCCAATATGAACCACCGAGCTGTGTGGTTAAACCATTAATTCCAAGATTTACATCTTGAGTCACTCGGCCCACCCACATGTTTTTTTCTTGCAAATCGGTTTTATTCGGATCATCTGAACTCACGTAGTTTGCTGTATAACGACCTGAATCTTGGGTAGAGCCTGTGTAGTTTCCACCATCTACCGCAAAATACCCCACATCAAATTTGGTTGCTGTCGGCAATTCAAAATGATAATTCAAACCAAGATTATGAACATCTTCTAAACCTGCGGTTGTGCTCATACTTCCATATAGGCTATTGCCCCAGAAACGGCCCGGCCCAAATGGAATCGGCTGAACACCTACCACCACCTGATCTGTTTTATTTAATTTGTACCCTACATAACCATCAACCAACGTTGAAAAATCACATAGACGGTCATATTGATAACAACGATATTCCGCATGGCCAAATAACGGCCCACGCTCGTAGTCCAGTTTTAACTGCGCAGCATCAAAACGAATTTTTTGATCAGAAGCAGTTTCGCCATAATGTTTATCTTGATAGTTAGCGCGAACATAGCCTGATACGGTGAGTTTACCGTATTCACCATCGGTATCTCCAAAACTTACACCTGCGTAACTTGGATAGATTACGGCCATCAATGCTGCGCTTAGAGCCGCTTGTAAATAGCTTTTTTTCATTGTGAGATTCCTTTCACTACAATGCTTATTGAGGTAATTTTGCGTTTAATGCGGGTGTTGAACATTTAATCTTTCCTAGATTAAAGACGTAATACACCACCAGACTCACCACCAATCCAATGACCCAAGAAATATCCGCATCTGGAATTACATCGGCCAATGCACCTGTGAAAAACGCATTTTTTAAGAATGGAATTTGTACCGCGATCCCAATGAAATAAGCCGTAAGCGCTTTTGCATTAAATTTGCCGTAAATACCACCATCACGTGCAAAGATCGATTGAATGTCATAAGACTTTTTATTCACGACATAGAAATCTAATAAATTAATAGACACCCATGGCACCAAAATAAATAACAAAGCAAAAATCACATTCAAGAAGAAACTAATAAAGTTACTTGATGCCCAAAGTGCCGTTAAAGTCGCTAGAACTAACACAATGATTGATAACACAACTCGGATATTTCGGCTTGGCATCCACTGCCCTGCAAAAGTCTGAATAGAGGTAATACAAGACAGAACCGCACCGTATAGGTTCATGGCATTATGACCAATGATATTGCATAAGAACAAAATCATAAGGACATAACCGAACAGCCCAGTACCCGACTTTACCGCTTCCATCGCATCTGTGGTTGAGCCAATACTGACCGCAATCGTACCAAATGCCATCGCAAAAATAGTTCCTAACGATGCGCCTAAATAGGTAAAGATAAATGGCTTATAAATACCAATCGACTTCGGTAAATATCGTGAATAATCTGAGGTATAAGGCGAGAAACTAATTTGCCATACAGCACACAACCCAAACATGGCAAACCAGCCTTTCATATTGAAAGAGCCTTTAGCGAGTACATCTGCATTAATATGCGGCACCATAATCATGAGGCCGATGAGCAACGAACCACCCATAAACCAAGTTCCAATTTTATTGAACTTATGAATAAAGTGATAACCGATTACGCCAATTGTGGTTGCTGCAATTGCGCCAATCACGGTCGCGGTCGGCACTGGAATGGCAGGAACAACGGTATGCAGGGTTTTGCCTGACAAAATAATGTTAGAGATGAAAAAACCTAAATAAATGAGGGTGGTAAACAGCACAACCAGCAATGCCCCATAACGCCCAAACTGTGCGCGGCTCTGAATCATTTGAGGAATGCCGACCTGCGGACCTTGTGCAGAGGTTAAAGCCAAAATCGCTGCACCAAAAAAATGTCCGCAGCAGATCGCAAGCAATGCACTTACGATATTGAGGTTAAAGGTTAAAATGGACATTGCACCCGTAATGACGGCAAGCGGTGCAATATTGGTACAAAACCATAATGTGAATAGATCGCGAACTTTCCCATTACGTTCAGAGGGAGCAACATAATCAATAGAATGACTTTCGATAGCGAAAGCATTATTGCTATTTTCGTTTTGGCTCATATCCTTAATCTCTCTTTGAGGAATTCATTTCCTCAACATCAAAAAAATCTGCCCAGCCAAAGTCATTTCAATATGACTCGGCTTCATCTTTTTATTTCCTTTTACAAACAGCTCATTTATCTGTTTGTGTTGTTTTAGCCAAGAAAAAGGTAAAGCCAGTCCGATCAATACTTAATTAAGCATCGATATATCTAGTTTTACGTTTTCAACTATTTAAAGCTTTAGGCGATTACTGGGTTTGACTGATTCATTTTTTCATCCTTGAAATTAAAATCCCGTTATATTTTCATGCCTCAAGTCATGACTTATCTCATGACAAATGGGTCACCAATTGGCTCATCTGAGGTACGTAACCAAACTGTTTTGGTAGCGGTGTAATCTAGAACCGCATTTGCGCCACCTTCCCGCCCATGTCCCGAAAGTCCATGTCCGCCAAAAGGCGCAAGTGGAGAAACAGCGCGGTAAGTGTTTAACCAAACAATTCCCGACCCAATGACTTTGGTCATACGGTGCGCACGGCTTAAATTGGTGGTGAAAACGCCTGCCGCCAGCCCATAAGGCGTGCTATTGGCTTTTTGCAGAGCTTCCGCTTCATCTTTGAAACTATCTACCGATAAAACAGGACCAAATAGTTCGGTTGTAATGCAATCTGCTTGAGGTGCATCGGTGCAATCTAAAATGGTCGGTGGATAGTAATACCCTGCTCGCTCAAGGCTTTTACCACCAGTAAGAAGTTTTGCGCCTTGCTGGATTGAACTTGCAACGACTTGCTCAATTTTTTGGCGTTGGCGTAAGGTACAAAGTGGCCCAAACTCGGTTGCCATTTCATGAGGTAAACCAATTTTTATGGTTTGTACACGCTCAACCAAACGCTGAACAAATTCATCTTTAATGCTTTCTTCAACTAGTAAACGTGAACCTGCCACACAACTTTGCCCAGTGGCCGCAAAAATAGCAGCGACCTGAGCATTTACCGCACTTTGAATATCTGCATCAGCAAATACAATAAATGGAGATTTGCCACCTAATTCGAGTGAAACTTTTGCAAGATTTTCAGCCGAGTTACGCACAATGTGCCGAGCGGTTTCTGGACCACCTGTAAACGCAACATGGGCAACATCCGGATGACTACTCAACACGGCGCCACATTCAGGTCCGAAACCCGTAATCACGTTGACCACTCCAGCCGGAAAACCCGCCTCATGAACTAATTTGGCAAAAGCTAATAATGGTCCAGGGCCGTCTTCAGATGCTTTTAGCACGACGGTACAACCTGCCGCTAAAGCTGGCCCCACCTTCACTGCCGATAGAAATAACTGACTATTCCAAGGAACGATTGCAGCAACCACACCTACTGGTTCACGAACAATCCATGCTTGCATGTCTGCCTTATCAATCGGTAGAAAACTACCCTCTAATTTGTCGGAAATACCTGCATAGTAGCGATAATATTCAGCGACATAGGCAATCTGGCTCGAAGTTTCACGAATAATTTTGCCCGTGTCACTGGTTTCAATTTGAGCTAATTGCGGTGCAGCTTTTTCAATTAAATCAGCCAGTTTATAGAGCAATTTACCGCGCTGTGAAGCAGTTAAACCTGCCCAAGCCGGTGCTTTTAACGCACTTGATGCGGCCTGAACTGCTCGATTGACTTCATCGGTTCGAGCTTCCGGCATGTGTGCCCAGACTTCACCCGTTGCAGGATTAATACTTTCAAAAGTCGCTGCACCAGATTCAAACTGACCATTAATATAAAGCTGAAAATCTGCTGTCATGATATTCGCCTCTATGCAAATGCCGGCATAACTTCATTGATCATACGTTCTAATGAGGCTTTTTTACGTTCAAAGCTCATGCCCGTATCAATCCAGAAAGAATATTCGTTGTAACCCATCGCTTCATAAGCTTTTAAGCGGTCAATCACTTCTTGGGCCTGTCCAATCACGTTATTTTTGCGCATCGCTTCTGGTGTATAAAAAGGATGTGCAGCAATTTCTTCAGCACTTAAAGGTGCGATTAAACCTTGATTAATTTCACGCTCATTTTTAAACCATGCGCCGAAATAGTTATAGAAGGTATTGATTTCATCTGCTGCCAATTGAGCATCTTCTTCACTATCTGCCACATAGGTATGGCGAAGCAACATAATTTCAGGGCGCTGAATTTTATTGAACTTTTCGCAAGCTGCATTGAAATGTCCCATGAGCTTTTCAACTTCTTCGTCACCTAAATGCAAAGGCGTTACCTGTACATTACAGCCATTTTGCACAGCAAATTCGTGGCTATTTGGATCACGAGCAGCAACCCAGATTGGTGGATGCGGTTGTTGAAGCGGTTGAGGTGCTGAGGTGGTTTTTGGAAACTGCCAAAATTCACCGTTATGCTCATAATCGCCTTTCCAAAGGTTTTTAATGGCAGGAATCATTTCACGTAAACGCTGACCTGCACTCCATGCATCCATGCCCGGAACCATACGTTCATATTCAAACGAATATGCACCACGAGCAATACCAATATCTAAACGACCATTGGTAATAATGTCGGTCATTGCAGCTTCGCCTGCAAGTTTAATCGGATGCCAGAATGGTGCTACCACCGTGCCTGTACCTAAACGAACATTTTTGGTTTTATTCGCTAAATCAACCAGATTTAAAAATGGGTTTGGTGCAATGGTAAAGTTCATGGCATGGTGTTCGCCTGTCCAAACCGCATGCATACCACCACGGTCTGCAATCTGACAAAGCTCAATCATTTCATCATAAAGCTGCTTCTGGGTTTGCTGATCAGAAACACGTTCCATATGCACAAATAATGAAAAACGCATGATTAAACTTCCTCTTTAACGATTTGACGAACTGTACCTGTTGTCTGATTTCCGTAATAAACACCATACGTTTTCAGATGGTTTTCTTTGCGATAGCGCATCAGCATACTTTCTAAAGCACCGTCTACAAACTCTAGCTTTTCAAGATCATTTAAATCGACAAACTGACCTTTAGTGGCTTGAGCTACGGGTGTGTTGCATAAAAATGAAATATATTGCTGCTGGTTTTCAACGTTTTCATATACAGAGTAAATGAAGTTGGCAGAAGCATCTGGCTGATATTCTGCAAAGATTTTCTCAAGCGCTTTATCGGCACCGTCTTTATCTACCATCACATGTGGAATAGTCCATTTATGATCGGCAGTTTCTTCAAGCAAAATAGTATTTTCATGACCAATGATCGCACTCATTACCACTTTAGGACCAGAGATGACCTCGGCAGAAAGTTTGGCCGGAGTGAAATATCCACCACGATAATAACCAAGACCTGCAAAACCTGTCGAAGCAAAATCTTCAACTTTACCAATTAAAATAGCGTGGTCACCTGCATCGACAACCTGATAAGTTGTACAGTCAAACCATGCACTGACATGATCGATCAGTGGGTTTTGGCAAGCACTTTTTGACCATGAAAGATTTGCAAAACGGTCTTCGCTTGGACGGGCAAAGGTATTTGAAACATCCTTTTGCTCTTCTGCCAAAATATTGATTGCAAAATGAGGTGTGTTTGCAAAGTTATGATAATTGCTTGATGTCTTGGCAATACTCACTAGAAGTAAAGCTGGGTCCAAAGACACCGAAGCAAAAGAGTTTGCTGTAAAGCCAAGTGGCGTTCCATCTTCTTTACAGGTTGTGACCACGGTAACGCCCGTCATAAATGACCCGAAAGCATCGCGTAGTTCACGTATTTTATTAATAGTATCCATTTCACTCATTGTTATATTCCTTCAGCAATGTGTGGCAATTTAAACGCTGGTTTCCAACCACGCTTGCATTGCATTATTCACTTTGTCAGGTGCAGTTAAGTTCACCATGTGACGTTCATTTTCAATGACAATTGCAGTGCCATGCTTTGCCTGATTCGCCATTTGCACAGCCATTTCTGCAGTTGAGTTAGGATCATCCGTTCCGGTCAACACCAAAGCAGGACAAGTAATCTTTGACCAGTCATCTGCATAGGTTTCATCGCCTTGCGCAAAAGCAGAATATGCAGTGGTATAACCAGACAAGTCGACATTTTCGAGCCATGATTTCACTTTGGCTGCCGCTATACGCTCGACTTCGCTTTCACCAAACCAGCGCTGTAGCGGAGTCTCAACATCAATACGACCTGTTTTTAACTCTTCAGCTCTTTGGATCACGGCATTACGCGCTTGTGTTGTACGTTTATATACACCATTGAGCACCGCCATCCGTTTAACTAAATCAGGACGGGTAACGCTAACACCTGTAGTAATTAGCGAGCCCATTGAATGCCCCGCTAAATTTACAGGCCCTAAATTTAAGGCGGTAATAAATTCGATGGTCCATTCAACAAAATCTTGTAATTTTGCGTCTGCCGGTAATTTGGTGCTTTGACCATGTCCCGGCATATCTACTGAAATGACATGATAATGTTTAGAAAAATATTCAATTTGTGGATACCATGCCGCAGCTTGCATTCCCACTCCATGGATCAGAACCAGAGGCTCTCCTTCGCCTTGCTCAAAATAGTGAGCAATACGGTTATTTGACAGCTGCAGGGTTTTTGACATCATGACCTAACTCTTCCAAATCTTTATAACGATCACCAATACGATGATGTGGTCGACCACCTGTTGCTGCACCAATTACAACAACCAGCTCATCGGCAGCAGGTGCATCTGGAATTGCAAATTGCAATGTTAAGTAATGAGAACGGCGGCCTTCGTCATTTTTATCCATCATTGGAATTAAAATCGGCGCGTTTGCTGGGCCACGGGTATTGTTAAATGCCAAATAAGATTTCGCACCAACAGCACTACGGTAAGTATTACCAAAATGTAAGGTGTGAATTAAAGCTGATGCATGTTCAAGTTCACCGTTTAAGCCCACCACTGCACTTTTACCAAATGCTTCAACAGCTTCACCCGAACCGACTTCATCAAGAATAAGCTTGGTTAAATGCTCGCTTAAGATCGGCGCAATACGACGAATTTCCGGTGTTAGATTTTCTACATAACCTTGCCCTGCCCACGGATTTTTAATAACCGCTGCGGCTGCCACCATTTTTAAAGGCTTTGCTGCTTCTTTGCCGCCATCTACATAAGTGGTTTCTACATGAAGCACTGTTTTACGTATGAGTTCCATTGCTCTTCCTTGCAAGTAAATTATCTTGTCATTCGTATTATGGTATACCATAATACATACTGAAAAAAAAGCAAGAGTTTGCTATGCTAATTTTTATTGAAAAACATGTGATGAAACTCAACATGTTAAAAAACAGGAAAATTTAATTATTTATGAATCTTAAAATTGAAAACCCGCCCGTAACATTACGAGAGCTGTGTTTAGATAAAGTGCGCAATGCCATTATTACGGGCTATTTCCCTTCAGGAAAAAGACTGGTTGAAAGAACGTTATGTGAAGAACTCGGCGTGAGCCGTTCTGTGGTTCGCGAAGTGATTCGTTATTTAGAAGCAGAAGGTTTAGTCGAGATTTTGCCAAATAAAGGCCCTATCGTTTCGCTACTTAACTGGGACATCGCTTCACAAATTTATGAAATTCGTCTTTTGTTAGAGCAAAGTGCTGTGGTTGACTGCACTAAAAACCTCGATGATAAAACTGCTGAAAAATTAAAACTTCTATTAGAAGATCTTAAAGCTGCTTTTGCTGCCGATGACATCAATCTAATTATTGCGACCTCAACCCAGCTTTATCAAACCATCTTCGCTACAGCAAATCATCATATTGCATGGGAAGTGGTGCAACGTTTAAATGGCCGAATTAGCCGTCTTCGTGCCATGACCATGAAATCGACAAAACGTGAAATTTCAGGTTATCAACGTATTAAAAATATGTGTGAAGCCATCTATCTTCACAAAGACCCTGAAAAGGCAAAACAAGCGGTTGCTGAACATATTGCCGAAGCTGCTGCTGTCGCAAAAAATATTTTAGATGCGTGAAATCGCAAATTTTAGGAAAAGGTAAATAGACCTTTATTTAATAAATTATAGGGAAATACGATATGTCTGCTTACTGGATTGCTCATGTCACTATTCATGATATGGAACAATATAAACAATATATGGCCACTGCTCCGCAAGCTTTTCAAAAGTACGGTGCCAAGTTTCTTGCCCGTGGCGGTGCCTCAGAAGTTTTAGAAGGACAAGAGTTTGAACGTCACGTGGTCATTGAGTTTCCAGATATGGAAACCGCACGTGAATGTTATTTTTCACCTGAATATCAGCTTGCCAAAAGTAAACGCCAAGGCTGCTGTGATGTTATGGTGAGTTTTGTTGAAGGGATTTAAATTGCTGAATTGATTTCTCTGCTTGAGAAATCAATTCTTTTTTAAGTGGTTAGATCGACTAGCAAACTAATCAGCTTCCTCTTTTTTAGAAGAAGACCCCAAAGCCATACTTGAGAATACGCCATCGCGATAAACCCATGCATGTAATAACGCAGCAGACAGATGACCAATAACGACAGCAAATAACAGCCAAGCCAAAACTCCGTGTAGAGTGCGAAACCATGCATAGAGCGTAGAGTTGGTTGGAGCGATTGGTGGAAGGTCCCAACCCGGAAATAACGTTACAGGCCAATTACCTGCCGAAAGCGTTGCCCATCCGAGCAATGGCAAACTAAACATCAAAAGATAAAGTAGCCAATGTGATGCATGGGCAATAAACGCCTGCCAACGGGGTACAGTCGGCGGCAAAGGTGGAATTGGAAAATAGAGTCGATTTATTAATCTTACGATGACCAACAATAAGATTGCGATTCCTAAAGGACGGTGAATATCGATTAACCACGGACGCCAAGTGATTGAGGTTGTCATTCCAACACCAATAAATAGCATGGCCAAAATCGCTACTGCCATAACCCAGTGTAGTACTCGAGCAGTCAAATTAAAATGACGTGGAGCATTATCGTTAGATTTTTTTTGCATGGCTGATCTCTCCTATTTACCCACGGCATCCGTTGCTTTGCCAAATCCAATTTCACGTAAGCGAGCATTGTAAGACTGCGCATAGATACCTGCTCGTGCTGCGAGTACCGGATCATCTGATAACTCAATTCCGGGTGGAACCAAGGTTGGGTCAAAGTTAATATCACGGCAAACACCATTTACCTGTTCAGTCACATTTTTGACTTCCAATGTTCCCGCTATAACTTCTTTACGTTCTTTTGGCCAAGGTTGAGATGGGTCATTCACTGGGTCTCCCGGCTCGGCAAGTTGCAAAACTAAATCCCAATACAGCGGCCCTTCAGCTAAACGTTTTTTGATGTCTTTAAATAAGAAATCATGGCCAGCTTGATCACGTTGTTCTTTGGTTAGACTAATAAATTTTGAATGAGGACGCATAGACCAACGCACTGGCTGTTCTTGTCCATTGGCGGCCCGCAATATAAATGCATTTACCACATAAAATTCTGCGCCACTAAAACTACCGGTTAATGGCATCTTTGCCTTTTGTTCAATAGATTTACGCGCTTCGGGATATTCTTTTAGAAAAGCCTCAACAAGGGCTGGATCAGGTTTACCAGTAGATGGAACTGGTTTAAATGCTTTTTGCTGCGCTAAAAAACCTTCAGCATTTCGCGTAGGGAAATAGGGAAAGTTGTTTAATTTCATGCGCCATTGTGAATGATCAGCTGCGGAAAGCAATAAAGCCATACTCACTGTTGCTGTAGAATTATCTGCCGCATGCGGGTTACCACTTCCAATAGAAAATCGACCAATTGCTGGTATATCAGACTTGGCAAATACAGTCGCTTTAGAGAGTGCTGCCGCTGCACCATTACTGTGGTAAATGCCATCAAAACAAATACCCTTACCGTGTGCACGTCGATATCCGGGATCAAATTTACTTAATGAGTCGCCCAAAAATGTTTTGCTTGTGGTTCGATGTCCAAATAGACCAGCGACCCAAGCAAATGCCAATACTAAAGAACCCGCGATTAAAGCAATACCTACAAATGGCAACCAATACTTTTTTAGAGTTTTAAAATTCAAATTATTCATTATTAATCCTGTGTAAATTGTATGGTTGCATCCCTAAAGAAGATTTTGATTAGGTAGTAGTAAAACAGGGTCTTCAATATCGTAACCAGTTTCTTCTGGAACCCCCAGATATTTAACGACAACCAACCTCTTATTTTGTTTAGGCACGCTATAATTTTGGGAAATTTTTATTGCTTTGGTGTAATGAACCGCAATGTGCGTTTTACTTTGTAAAGACGGCGATTTTACAACATATTGTGTTTTATATTGCGTGATCTTTTCTGAAGGATCAAACCAAGATGATATTTGATTCTGCTGAGTTTTTAAGGCCTGAATTTTTACAGTCTTACTCTTACTTACGATCAAAGGGGTTAAATTTTTTTTAATTTTATTGAGAGCCTTATTAAACGCTATACCATCTTGATCATAATCAATCTTATGTGTTTTTGGATTGATATAGAGAGATTTAAATTTAATAAGTTTGTCAGGCGATTTACTATTTAATAGATAATAATATAGTTGTGGTAGGCGTCCTCGACCATCTTCATAGTGTCTTAATACATAAAGTTTTTTCTCTTTTTGCTGATAACCCAATACTTCAATTTTTTGTCCACCACTCACTGTCGCATAACTATGCGCGGACAACGTAAGAATCGTGCTAAAAGTTAGAAATTTTAGAAATTTCATCAGTTCATATCCTTGTGATCTTGTAATCATATTGTATAAATATCAATCAGATTAAAATTGCACTTCAGTAAGTGATACTTGCTGTTTTTATATTCTATTTGTACAGAGGTAGCCTTTTTAAGGGGGGCTCTATTTATTATTTCTCTCCCCCTTCAAATCGATTCATCTAGCTTTTAGACCTAAGTCATCATAAATGAATGGTCTTATGCAGTATTACGTTTATAGGAGAAATAAGAACATCCTGCACACGATGCCATAATAATTGCTATTCCAAGGATCTGAAAATGATTTAATCGTTCATCTAAAATTAGCCATCCAGCCAAAGCACTCACCGCGGGCGATGCACTCACTAATATTCCAAAAACTCGCGGATGCAGTTTTTTCATCGCAACCATATCTAATATAAATGGAATCGCACTCGCTAGCATCGCCATGAGCAAACATGTAAGAAGAATCTTATAATTATCAAAAATATGGATAATGTGAGATGCACCTAAAGGTGTTGCAAACAAAGCTGCTAGGAACATTCCAGTTGCAACCGAGCTTCCGCCACCTTGTGCAACTTTAGAGCCATAAATAACATATAGCCCCCATCCTACTGCTGCCAATAGAGCATACGTCATACCAATAAAGCTGAAGTTATTATTTGAATTGCCCATGGGTAAAAGAAGCAAACCAATAAGCGATACCCCGCCCCAAAAATAATCTAATTTATTTTTAGACATTAAAATAGCAACCGTAAGTGGACCTAACACTTCGATGGAAATCGCGATTCCAACAGACATATAAGAAAATGCTTTATAAATTAAAGTATTCATTAAAGTGAGAATTGCCCCATAAATAATTAGATTTTTCCAATTGGTCTGTTTATTCCAGTCTCTCCAAGGTTTAAAGGCAATCCACAAAAAACATGCTGCTAAAGCAAGTCGAGTTAAGGTCACTCCTTCTGCACTAAGAATTGGAAAAAGGGCTTTTCCTATTGATGCACCTATTTGCACAGAAATTAAAGATAGAAATGCGGCTGCAAATGCCATGCCTTGCTTGGAGTTTGTCTCAATCATCATATTTACCGCTCTGGGAATGATTGAAATTTTAATTCTATGTAATCAATATATTTCTTCTATTTCACTCAATAAAACGATTAAATAACTCTATATTTAAAGCTTAATGAGAGATTTACTCATGTCAGAAATTTCTTTAGATAATTTTGATTATGCAATCTTAAGAATACTGCAAAAAGACAATAAGACTTCGCATCGAGAAATTTCTGAAAAAATTGGTCTATCTGCTGCGTCTGTTCAAAGACGTATATCTCGTATGGAAGAAAAGGAAATTATTTTAAAAAATTGCGCTATTTTAAATCCGCTAAAATTTGGTGAAAAAATTACGTCTATAATTGAAGTCCGCCTTAGCGAAGACCGCTCTGTAGTTATGGACAGAGCGAAGCAATACTTTGCTTCTGTTGAAGAGATTCAACAGTGCTACTTTGTGAATGGAGGCGTCTCTTTTATCATTATCATGCTGAGCAACAACTTATCTCATTTTGAAAGTTTAGTTAGAAAACATTTTGCGGATAATGAAGATGTAAAAACATATCGGACCTTAATTGTTTTGGACCGTGTAAAAGTAAACTTTGAGTTAAATATCTAAACTTTTTTATTTTGGTTTTAAACATTTTAGTCGTTTTATAACACTTAAAAAGAGGCCGAAGCCTCTTTATTTTTACTGCACTCAAACTCAGTCATCAATCATGGCGAACTCTTGTTCAGGCGTACCTTTCACCAAATGGTGACGGCTATATAACAAGTAATAGAGTATAAATCCGACATAAATCAGCGCGGCCAATAACCAAACTTTTGGATTTACCATTAACCCTGCCACTACAGCAACAGCAGCAAGAATCAAAGCGATACAAGACGTCCATATTCCTCCTGGCGTTTTATAAGGACGTGGTAATTCAGGGCGAGACAAACGTAATTTGATATGTGAGAGCATCATCAACACATAAGAGATTGTTGCACCGAATACTGCCATTAAAATGAGTAAGTCACCCTCACCTGTTAAAGAGAGCAAAAAGCCAATAATGCCCGGAATGATAATGGCCCAATATGGCGCTTTATTTTCATTGGTAAGCGATAAGTTTTTTGGTAAATATCCCGCACGTGACAATGCAAAAATTTGACGCGAATATGCATAAATAATTGAGAAGAAACTTGCGACAAGACCCGCAAGACCTACAAAGTTAACAAAACTTGCCAACCATGTGTGCTGACCATATACGGCAATGAGTGCATCAACTAAAGGTGCTCCTGAATTTTTTAAAGCATTTGAGCCGGCAGCACCTGCGCCTAAAAATAAAATTAAAAGTGCAAACGACGCCAATATCAACATTGAACCAATCAAGCCTCGTGGCAACGAACGTACTGGATCTTTTGCTTCTTCGGCAGCCAGTGGCACCCCTTCAACTGCAAGAAAAAACCAGATGGCATAAGGTACTGCGGCCCATATTCCCATATAGCCAAACGGTAAAAAGCTACTCGCACCTGCATTAGCGCTGACTGGAATATCAAACAAACGTGCGCTATCAAAATGTGGAAGCATCGCGACGATAAATACGACCAGTGCAATACAAGCAACGGCGGTAATTCCAAACATGATTTTCAGCGCTTCACCTGCACCTTTCAGATGAATGCCCATAAAAACTAAATAGCAAATTAAATAAACGGCCCAACCGCCAATTCCAAAGAGTGATTGGCAATATGACCCAATAAATACAGCAATGGCAGCAGGTGCAATTGCATATTCAATTAAAATCGCAGTCCCTGTGAGGTATCCTCCAAAAGGACCAAATGCAACACGGGCAAAACTATAGCCACCGCCAGCAGTGGGCAACATTGTTGACATCTCAGACATCACAAAGCTCATGCAGAGATACATAAACGCGACGATGACTGTTGCAATAAAGAGTCCTCCCCAGCCGCCTTGTGCCAGCCCAAAATTCCAACCTGCAAAGTCACCCGAAATGACGTAAGAGACACCTAGCCCCACTAAAAGTAACCAACCTACCGCCCCCTTTTTTAACTGACGTTTTGCAAAATACTCTGCGTCCTGTTGTAAAGCACCAACATCTACGCTTAATTCAGATTCTTTCATTGTCGTATGCCTTATCGACTAAATTTACACCACCCATAGTTGCGCAAAAGATATTCATAAAACTTGACAGCAAAACATCTCCCCGACCAGTTGAAGTCAAGTTGATTCATTTTTTCTTTTATAAGATCGACTGCATCTCAACACAGAACGTGTTTAAAAATTAAATTGAGGAGATGGGTTATGTCTGTAGAACAAAATGAATTTTTAAGCCAAGTTCAATTACAAATACTGGCAGAACAAGCAATTAAGCAATATCCATCAGACTATCAAGGACAGGTCAAATTGCTGTGTCAGTCTGAAAATGCAACCTATCAAGTTTCGACTGGATCTGCCCGATATGCACTTCGAATTCACCGTCCGAACTATCACAGCAAACTGGATATACAAAGTGAGCTTGAATGGTTAGATGCTTTAAATGCCAGCGGTATTCAAGTTCCTGTTGCGATTGCAGATCAATCGGGTGAACGCGTCATTACCTTGAAACTATCGAATGATATTTATCGTTATGCAGTTCTTTTCAACTGGGTTGAGGGCGATATGCCAACCGTTGAAGTTGACCCCACTGCATTTGAACAATTAGGACAAATTACCGCAAAGTTGCACGTACATAGTAAGACATGGCAAGCGCCTGAAAACTTTCAACGGATTGTGTGGAATCATGAAACCATGGTTGGTGCAGATGGTCACTGGGGAAACTGGAAAAATGCACCTCATTTAAGACCACAAGATCACGGCGTAATTGAAGAAGCCATTGCACAGATTTCGAAAGATTTAAATTTCTTTGGCAAAACCCAAGAACGTTATGGCCTGATTCATGCCGATTTGCGTTTAACCAATCTCTTACTACAACAAGAACGTATCGGCGTGATCGACTTTGACGACTGCGGCATGAGCTGGTTTATGCATGATCTCGCTGCTGCGATTAGCTTCAATGAACATTATGCAAATGCGCCTCATTGGGTTGATTACTGGTTAAAAGGCTACGAGCGCGTAGGTCATATTCAGTCTGAAGAATATGAAATGATCCCAACTTTTATCATGCAACGCCGCATTCAAATGATGGCTTGGAATGGTTCTCACGCACAAACAGAAATGGCTCAAAGTCTTGGAGATCAATGGTCCAATGAAACTGTGCGTCTCTGTAAAAAATATTTAAACGGAAAAATGCCTGTCGGAATTTGAAAAGTGATTTAGATCGCTTTTCCTCATTTTCAATTTTTAGTTTTTAAATTTTATAGAATTTAAAGGAAGGGTTTATGCAAGCTACCCATCAACTGAGCAAAGTTGCCAAAGCACTATTACTCACCAGTAGTCTGGCAAGTATGATTGCTCTAAGCGCATGTAACTATAACCCTCTACAAAGTACATCTCCCGCAGTCGCTATTCCCAAAAAGGAATATATCCAAAAAGGTCAATGGGACGCTTTTAACTTTGACCAACTTAATCAATTAATTGCTAACTATGGAAAAGATAGCCCTAACTACAATCCTGACAAACGCCCGTATATTGTCACGGACTTTGACAATACCTCGGTATTTTTAGACATCGAAGAAGCAACGTTAATTTATCAGCTTGAACACTTAGCCTTTAATGTCACGCCAGAGCAGCTTAATCAGATTATTCGTAAAGGAATTAGCTCTCAAAACTTTGAAGCGGCCTACAATAACCAGCAAGGCCAAGCCGTCAATATTGATAAAATCGCCCCAGATATTATTGCGAGCTACTCATGGCTTTATCACCACTATAGCGGTCTGAAAGGTAAGCAAAGTCTGGATCAAATTAAACAAGATCTGCATTATCTCGATTTCATTACTAAAATGAGATATCTATATGCGGCGATTGGAGACACCTTTGATCATGAAGTTGCATATCCGTGGGTTACTTATTTATTTACAGGGCTTACCGAACAAGAAGTCCGTAATTTGGTGAAAGCAACAGTGGCTTGGCAAATGCAGCAACCGATTGGACCTGTAACATGGACCTCTCCCGCAGCGCTTTCAGGCCAAGCAGGCGTTGTGAAAACCACTTGGGAAAATGGTTTAAGACCATACCGTGAAATGCAAAATCTATTTAAGGCCTTTCAGGACAATGGTATTGATGTCTATGTCTGCTCAGCCTCTTTTATTGATGTGATTAAGGAAATTATTTCTAATCCAGAGATCGGCTATAACATTAATGAAAAAAATGCCTACGCCATGGAGTTAGAACGAGATACTCAAAATCGAATTTTACCTGAGTTTCGTCATGGCTATGCGCAAACACAAGGTAAAGGTAAAACAGCAACCATCCAACGTTTTTTAGTCTCTAAATATAGTTACGGACCAATTTTTATCGCAGGTGACAGTGAAGGCGATCAAAATATGATGCAAGATTTTGCAGCAACTCAGAAGGTTCTGATCATTAACCGATTGCGCAGTCCAAGTTCAGATATTGGAAAATTTTCTCAGCAGGCTGTGCAGAGCTACGGTCAAGCCAATACTAAGTTCTTACTACAGGGCCGCGATGCCAATACAGGTCAATTTAGACCTTCAATGGCCAGTTTAAGTTATGGTGCGCAAACGGCAAAAACTACAAAAAATTAGTATTTCACTTATTTTCTCATGCCTACAATACATGTTGTATGCATGAGAAGCCGCTTAATTTATTGTTTTAGTTCTGCCCTTTTTGCCTATCTCTAATGCATTTTCTGCCTTCTTTTAGTTCGCAACCCAACGTTAAATGCAACTCTTGATCTCTTCTTAAAGAATCAAGCCTGAAACTTAAAACAGCAACACATAAGTCATTATTTTATAAAAACTTTTAACAACACAAAATCAAGGACGTAAGCAAAAACTGGTATGGCTTTTGCTTAATATAATAATAGTTAGGAATAAATATCATGAGACTTGACATGTTACATCTCAATCCAGCTCATCTTGTCGATTCAAATATGTGTAATCAAGGTGTATTGTCTGCAGCCGCCTCTGGATTAAGCGAGTTTATTCATCAAAAAGGTGCAGATGTTGATCGTGTTTTAGGAATTAGTGGTATTAATCCTGAACTTCTAATCAGCCCAACTTTGAGTTTACAACTACCCAATTATTGCAAGGTGCTAGAACAGGCGGCATTGGTTTCAGGTTGTGATAATTTTGGCCTGCATTATGGTCAACAGTTTCAACCCAAATCATTAGGACTCATTGGTTACATCGGGCTTTGCTCAAACACCTTAGAATCTGCACTAATGAACATGACCAATAACTTTTATTTGCATCAGAAAGACACCCTCAATCGAATGGTCGATTTAGGAGATAGCTGGCGCATAGATTATCAAGTTCAACACGGCGCGATTTTAACTCGCCGCCAAGATGCAGAACTGACCATGGGCATGTTTATGAATGTGATCCGTGAAGTGATGGGTCCTCATTATTCACCACGCGCGATTCACTTTGAGCATACTCGACCTGAATTCTGGCAAGAACATAGCAAATTATTTAACGCGCCTGTTTATTTTGATCAACCATTTAACTCCATCATCATTTCAAAAAAAGACGTCCAGCATACTATGCCGGGACGCGATTCTATTTTATTAACAGTGATTCTAGATACGTTGCACCTACTCAATCGCGCTTCACCAAGTCAATGTCTCGCAGATCAAGTACGCTCTCACATACAACTTGAACTCAGTGAAGGTGAACCAAACCTTGAAAAAATCGCTCATGATATCGGTTTAACGAGTTGCACCCTTACCCGCCGTTTAAAAAATGAAGGACTGACCTTCACCCATTTAGTCGATCAGGTCCGTTGTGAGTTGGCCGAGCATTATATTAAACAGAAAAATATTCCAATTTCAGAAATGGCATTCTTATTAGGTTATTCAGAAGTAAGCGCTTTATCTCGTGCATTTAAGCGCTGGTTTGGTGTTACGCCACGTCAATTAAGACACTAAAACATCGTAAATACAGGCCTTTAAATGAAGGCCTTGTTATTATTTAAGTAATTCGAGATAACTTCTAACGACACATAAGATATGAACAATAAAATACCCCTCAAGTTAGATTTAACATCCAACTTGAGGGGTATTTTTTATAGAAGGTCTTACTTTAATTTTGTTAAGGCTTGATCTAAAGCACCGACTAACCAATCAATATCTTTTGTTTGGAAAGCCAAAGGTGGGCGCAGTTTCAATACGTTGCCATAAGGACCTGCAACTGAGGTTAAAACTCGATGAGTATTTCTGAGCTCTTCAATAAGGTTCAAAGCTAATGCTTTATTCGGCTCTTTAGTGGTTCTGTCTTTAACCAGTTCAAACCCTATAAATAAACCAGCGCCACGTACATCACCAACCACTTCATGTTTATCCATAAGTTTAGTGAGTTCTTTTAGAAGTAGTCCTCCCACATATTTGCTATGGGTTTGCAATTCTTCTTCCTGAATCACTTTAAGTACAGCCTGTGCCGCTGCCATAGAAACAGGATTACCACCAAAGGTATTAAAATATGGAATTTTATCGCTAAAAGCAGCAAGAACTTCACTCTTGGCTAAAAGCCCTGACACTGGAACTCCGTTACCCATTGGCTTACCTGTGGTAATGATATCAGGCACAACATTGTGACGACCAAAGCCCCAGAAAGAATCGCCAGTGCGCGCGAAACCCGGTTGTACTTCGTCAGCAATAAAGATACCGCCATTGGCATGTACAACATCAACCGCTTTTTGTAAGAACCCAACAGGATTAGGCATGACACCGTCAGAAGAGAATATTGAGTCCGCCAAAAAACCTGCAAACTTGATCCCTTTTGCATTCATATCATCAATTTGTTGTTGGATCTGCTGCGCGAACCATGTGCCCAAATCATCAGTTTGAATTCGATAATAATCAGGTGCTGGAACTAGACGAGTTGTAGCATCTAAAGGCTGCTCAGTTCCAAGCGCTGGAGAGCATCCTGAGGTTAAGCTACTGGTTCCATGATACGACTCTTGAGACACAATGATTCCTGTACCACCGCTATATTCACGTGCAATACGAATCGCTAAATCATTCGCTTCTGAGCCCGTACACATATACATGGCACGGTCAATTTCATCAGGAGTGGTTTGTAAAAGTTCTTCGGTATAATCCAAAATATTTTCATGTAAATAACGGGTATGCGTATTGAGCATTTTCATTTGCTCATTTACCGCTTCAATCACCGCAGGATGACAATGACCAATGCTGGCAACATTGTTGTAAACATCCAGATATTGATGACCTGCTGCATCCCATAAATATTGCCCCTGTCCTTTCACCAGATGCACGGGATTACGATAAAACAAGCGATAGGATTCACCTAAAATTTTATTTCTTTTATCGGTCAGTTTGCGGGTAGCATGGTCCAGCTCAGCAGCATGTTCTGGACGAAAGCTATTGGTATCCATAATGGTTGAACGCGTACCCATGAATGACTCCTCTATTTATATTCAGCATACTTTTGTGCGAGACGATGACTGACGTAGGCAACTCATACGCTGATTCGAAATATTTCAGTATTTGATTGAAGTTACGCAAACCATATTGCTTAAGTCTCTTTAAAAAAACTTGACCTCAGACCACTTAAGCCACGATTTGAAGTCAACTATCAAAGTTCATCTAATAGCTATTTTAGAATTAAGGCTTATGCCTTCCCCCAAATAAGCCGAAACGTCTAAAGAAAGACATTAGAAATCATATTCCAGTGGCTTTCTCTGTTGTCTGCTCCATCTGAACTTAAAAGCTGAATGATTGCGCCTTCAATCATATATAAAAATAGTTTTGCATCTTGAAAAGTCACATCCGTTTTTAGTTTTATCAGCTGACTATAGATTTCATTGATTAGCCAAGTTCTATATTTAATTGCGACTTGATAGGCTTTTGCATAGGTCAGTTTTGTCTCAAAAATGGCTTTAAATAATAGGTAGTAAAGCCCCTCTACATCAGTGTGCAAGAAATAAAGCTTTTTGAGTTTATCTCTAGCACTTGCTTGGCTAGTGCACTCAGCAATTGAAACCACTTTTTCTTTTAATCGTTCTTTTTGCACAATCAAGCAGATTTCAATAAACCGCTCTTTTGAGTGAAAGTAGTTATAAAAAGTTGCTTTGGGAATTTGGCACTCTTTCACAATTCTGTCGACCCCAACTGTATGAAAGCCAAAATGGTGAAATAAATGAATCGACTTATTTACAACTTTTATTGCACGCGTTGGGAGAACTAAATTTCGCATATTTTTACCGTTATAAATTCTTGTTGTTTCTAAATGAGATACTTTTTTGGGAGAAAAAAAGGCACAGCAAAGCCGTAAAGACTGTGCGTGGCACATCTCAATTTTGTTATTGCTAAGTTTTAAATAAAAAAGACTTAAAGCCTGAAAACCTTAGAGTGATCAAGCTGCTTTAATTTTTTAAGCTGTGTCGTTATAGCTTTTGGCATTGAGAGCCAAGAAATAATGGATGTGCAAAGCCAACTCCTTTTTATTGGGAGTTCCGCCAGACATTAAAATTATGGTGGCAGAACGAGAAAGGGTTCGCGGACTGGTACAACAACCAGCACACCCGAAGGTGTCCCTCTCCCGTCCTACCGCTACGGGAGGAGACGAGGAGATGCTCACACAAAATTATCCCTCAGAAAGGAATAATTCTGATGCTGTTGTAATCGGTCCGCGACGACCGTCTGGCAATGTAGGCCAGCAGGCAAAGAATAGTGCCCAACCCTATTGCAGTCAAGCACACAAAATGTCATTTGTTTTAAATTAAATCATTAAAAAAGTAAGGCTAAATAATGAGGAAGTTATTGTTAAAATAAATTTAATTTTTTCTTAATTGATAATTTTTCATATCTAAAAACCACTCACTTTAATTATAATTAAAAACAATGATTGGATTAAAAAAAACTATTGCAAGAATGTAAAAATTCTTTTAAATACAGTATATTAAAAAAATTTAAATCTACATCTTCCTTTTAGAAGTTCACTTATTAAACTATTGATTAAATTCAACCTACCTTCAATTTTGATATTAATAAGAAAACTTGATAGTAAGGGATATTTACTGTGAATCAAACTCACCATCACACCACGGAAGTTGCAATTTTAGGTGCAGGCCCAGTTGGGTTAACAATTGCAAATTATTTAAGTAAACAAGGTGTACAAGTTACTGTTATTGAGCAACTAGACCAACTTATTGATTATCCAAGAGCAATTGGTATTGATGATGAATCATTACGCACCATTCAGTCAGTAGGTTTGATCAAACAAGTTTTACCACATACCACTCCCAATCATGCTATGCGGTTTTTAACTCCTAAAGGGCGGTGTTTTGCAGATATTCAACCTATGACTCGCGAATTTGGTTGGCCACGTCGTAATGCATTTATCCAACCTCAAGTTGACCGTGTTTTATTAGAAGGTTTAGCGGCCTATCCAAAAACAGAGGTACGCTTTTCACGTCAATTAAATAGCTTTACTCAAGACAACGACTACGTGACGTTAAGCCTAACGACAAAAGATCAAAAACAGGAAGTTGTTCAAGCACAATATTTAATTGCTTGTGACGGTGGAAATTCATTTGTACGACGCACGCTTAACATTAATTTTGAGGGAGAAACTGCACCTAACCAATGGATTGTTATTGATCTTGCTAACGATCCACTCGCGACTCCTCATGTATATTTATGCTGTGACCCTGTTCGTCCTTATGTATCAGCAGCTTTACCACATGGTATTCGTCGTTTTGAGTTTATGGTAATGCCTGGAGAAACTCAGGAAGAACTAAGTAAACCCGAAAATATCAACCGATTATTAGGTAAAGTTTTACCTCATACGGACAATATTGAAGTGATTCGTCAGCGCGTTTATACCCACAATGCACGTATTGCAGACCGTTTCCGTGTAGATCGTATTTTATTAGCTGGAGATGCAGCCCATATTATGCCCGTATGGCAAGGTCAAGGTTACAATAGTGGCATGCGTGATGCTTTTAATCTTGCTTGGAAAATGGCCTTAGTCGTTAAAAAAGTTGCAGGCCCAGAAATTCTAGACAGTTATCAACTGGAGAGAAAAGACCACGCTCAAGCCATGATTAATTTATCTGTTCTAGCGGGTCATGTACTTGCCCCACCAAAAAAATGGCAAGGTGCCATGCGTGATGGTATTGCTTATGTATTAAATTACATACAACCGATAAAACGCTATTTATTAGAAATGCGTTTTAAACCTATGCCGAAATATCATCAAGGCATCCTGGCACCCTTTCCACAAAAGAATACCCCTGTCGGAAAGATGTTCATTCAACCGCATGTTCAGCTTGAAAATAAAGACAAAGTTTTACTGGACGAAGTGATTGGCAATAACTTTGCCATACTTGCTTGGGGAGTTAATCCTACTTGGGGTATATCACCAAATGTAATGAAAAAATGGGGCAAGTTAGGAATTAAGTTTATTCAAGTCGTACCTGCTGTTCAGTTAGATGCACCGAACCGTTCTTCTCATGAGCATGTAATTACTATTGGCGATGTAGATACTGAAATTCGCTCTTGGTTTAGTCAAACGAATCAATCTATGGTGATTTTAAGACCTGATCGTTTTATAGCAGGACTCGCTATACCTCAAACAGTAAACAGTATAAGTGAAGAGTTGTTCCAAAAAATGCATTTGGTTAACTAAAAGTAATTAAGCCATTCTTTAGAATGGCTTTTTTTAAAAGGCAAAATTTAGATGAAATTGTTTTTTGAGTACATCCAATATCAAATCTATCGCTTTGTTAACATGATCTTTTCTATAAGAAACATATAAACCTATCATAGGCAAAGGTTCTATGGTCTTTTTCACTACAATTTTGTCTCCCAAAAGGGGAATGACATACTGAGGAACGAGACTCCATCCAATTTCCATTCCAACCAAGTTAACATTCAATAAAATGTTAGTTGAGTACTGCACAACATTGACATTAAGTTTAGATTTTTTAAAGAAACCATCAATAATTCGATAAAGTTCAGGTGAAGCATCTTCATTACACATCACAAAGTTATGGTTCTCAAAACTTTTTATACTAATGCGTTCCTGTTGAATATCTGGCGAGTTTTTAGGAATAATTAAAGTCAACGGTTCTTGAAAGATTTGAATAGAAACCAGTTCATCGGTATTAGCTCCGTAACGTGTAAAAGCAATATCTATCTCTCCCTTCTTAAGCGCCTGTAGTTGAGCATCATCGGTTAAGCTTTGAAAATCAATTGTAAGCTCGGGAAAATGTGCTCTAATATTCGGCATGATGTAAGGGAAAACTTTCATTTCAGCTACGGGAACAAAACCAATATTTAATTGCTCTTGTTCAATTTTCGCAGTTTGTCTAGCCAAACTAATGGCTTTCTCGGTGTGTTCTAAAATAATAAGCGCTTCTTTAAAAAAGACTTCTCCTGCTTTAGTAAGTTCCACTTTTCGTTTGCTGCGTATAAAAAGCTGAACACCGACTTCATCTTCTAAGTCTTTAATCTGTTGACTTAGCGAAGGCTGTACCGTATGCATGCGCAGTGCAGCTTTTGTAAAATTTAGCTCTTCAGCGACCGCAACAAAGTAACGTAAGTGACGTAATTCCATGTCATATCCCAATTTTTGTCTTTATATCTCGATCACATAGCCAACGATATAAAAATAAAGTCATTATCGTCACCCATGCACACAGTTGGTAAGTTTTTTCATAGCCTATTTGGGCAATAATAAATCCTACCAGAACTGAACCAATTGCCATCCCTAAATCAAATAAAGTAAAAAATGTTGAAACCGCATAACCAATTCTTTTTTTCTCAACAGATTGTATCGCCATTGTTTGAAAAATAGGAAAAAGTGATCCATACCCTGCACCGATCAAAGCCGCTGCAAACCAATACTCCCACTGTGTTTGCATTTGACTCACCAAGAATAATCCTATCGCAAAAAGAATAAACGAAGGATAAACTACTGAGTTAGCCCCTCTTTTATCATATGAATAGCCAACCCACGGACGTGCGATAATCATTGATATTGCAAAGATAATAAAAAATATACTTGTCGCAGTGAGTAAGTTTTTAGTTTCACTATAGATACTTATAAAACTCATAATACTTGAATAAGCCATTGCAACAAATAATGCAATCACACCTATAGGAACCACTCTTCTTTCGATAATATCGTTTAAAGTAATCTTTCGGGTTGTCTGAACCAAAGGTTTATCTTTTAACGAAGACACAGGTATAAGGAAGCAAAAAACTAAACCTAAACACACAATTAAAGTGAGAAGAATAAATAGGTTATAAAAACTGGTGTAGCGTACAGTGGCTAAAGCAATCATCGGTCCAAATACTACTGCTAAATTCGTAGACATGACGAAATACCCCATACCTTCACCCTTTCTCTGCTCTGGTATGAATTCATTCACAATGGGTACTGTTACCGTAGTCAAAATACTAAACCAGATTCCATGCAAGAAACGAATCAGCAGCAATATCCATAGTTGATTGACCCATAAATAACCAAAGGCCAAAAATGCAAACAGTAATGCTGAACCTCGTAATGCATTTTTTTCACCCAACCAATCAATAATTAGACCAGCAAAAGGACGAATGGCAATCGATGAAATCAAGAATAGGGTTAATGCTAAACCTGCCTGACTAATTGAACCAGATAATTCTTTTAAAATATAAAGAGGTAATATGGTGAGCAAAGCATAGTAATAAATGAATAAAAAAAGGTTGTTCAATATACAGAGGATAAATGAACGATTCCAAAGCTTTTCCTTGGCAACTGGGTACATTTCTCTTACTCAATTTAGATTCTTATTTCAAATACGAATTAAATTCGTATGATAGTTACAATAATCGATTTGCTTTAAGCTTAGAGTGGATAGATTTAAGACTTCTTAAATGAGGGAAAAAGCTCTGAGAATAAGAGCTTTTTCCATTGTTCTATTTGAACTATTTAACCTGATGTAATCGACGAATCACCAGAAGCATCAGTAATGCTGAAATAACAATTCCAGGAATAGCAGCAGAAATAACACCTGCAGCACCACTTCCCATAGCAAGCAACTGACCAGCAATTGCAGGACCCAGCATTGCTCCTATACGCCCAACTGCTGCTGCACTCCCTACGCCAGTTGCTCGAATTTCTGTTGGATATACAATACTTCCAAAAGCATATAAAACGCCTTGACCACCAATAGTAAATGTTCCCATTAAGGCTGCTGCTGCATACATTGCAGTTAAATTCCCAGCCCCATTCAAACTAAATAAGCCAGCTAAAATACCTATATACATAAGGATAATCACATAAGCTTTATTCCAACGGTCAATCAAAATACCCAGTACAACGGTACCTATAGCAGCTCCCATTTGGAAAAACACTTGAGCTAAACTGCCTTGTTGACGAGAGAAGCCTAACTCCATAAATAGAGACGGCAACCAGCTCAACATAATGTATACAACCATCAAAGTGAAAAAATAGCTGGCCCACAACAAGAGAGTTTGACCCGCATAGTTATTTCGGAATAGATCTTTAAAAGAGCTTTCTAAGCGAGCAATAGATTTATCACGAAATCTAGTTTGTAAAAACTCTTGAGATTCCGGCAAAAATTTAATCATGAGTGGAATTACAAGAATTGGAACTATTCCACCGACATAAAAAATTGTTTTCCAATTTCCAGTTACATCATAAGCTGCAATCAATGATACTAATATGGCACCTATTGGCATACCACAGTACATCAAACCTACAGCACGCCCACGATTTTGGTTAGAAACAGCTTCCGAGGCTAAGGCAATTAAATTTGGCATTGCTGCCCCTAATCCTGCCCCTGCTAAAAAACGTACTAATAACAAAGTGTAGAAACTATTCACCCAAACTGTAAGAAGAGTAAATATTGCAAAAATAGTCACTGCCCCGATCAGCACCATCTTGCGACCAACACGATCTGCATAACGACCGCCCATTAATGCACCAGGTAATAATCCCAAGATGCCTGCACTAAAAAAAATGCCTAGCTGAGAGCTATTTAAACCAAAATGTTCTCGTATACCTACAGCAGCGATACCTGCAGCTTGTATATCAATTCCTTCAATCACAGCTATTAAAAAACAAATGACAATTGTAATAATAGAGTGCTTATTTCCTGCACGGTCCATAGAAAAATCCTTTTCTACTAGTTTAAAAAAATCCTTTGATATATTTTATTAAAGGTCTCTTTTTCTAAATTAGCCTTAAGTTTTATAAATTTATAAAAATATGAATCAAAGTCTTAGAAAGACAGCTCACGTATTAACTTGTTATATAAAATTTTTATAATAAATTTAAAAATTAACATAAATTACAATCACTTAATTAAAAATTAAAGACAAAATAAATTTTTACTATATAAAAAATATCTTACATAGCGAACTTTAATGTTTTTTATTAATAGTTATAAATTATAATGTAGTTTAAAATAAGTATTAATATTATAAACTCATATAGAACTGATATGATTACCCATAAAAAAACCGCCATATAATCATGACGGTTTTTATCTTTAGTATTAAATAGGCTTTTAGTATAAGAACCCTAATTAAATTAATTTACGTAATTCAATCGATACATCAAGTAGCTTTTCTCTATCAAAGGTAATAGAACTAGAAACCAATTTTTTTAAATGCCGTACATTTTTAGCTTGATTAACTGCAATACCAGCAACAATGATGCCTTGATCTAACCCAAATAAGGTGAAACTAACATTTTGGTCCTGTTGCGTATTTATATCGCCTCGTATATGCCATTCTTTTGCAGACATATCACCAACGAATTGAAAATTAATATCATATTGGTCGGTCCAAAACCATGATGGATTCGTTTTCGGCTGTTCTATTCCCATCACATGGCGAGCAAAAATACCTGCTTGATTATTGGCATTTTCCCAAGTTTCTATACGAGAATACTGACCATCTGCACGTAACTGAGTTGCTACATCACCAGCAGCATAAATATCCGGATGGGAAGTTTGACAATTTTCATTCACTTTAATAGCGAAATCGACGTTCAAGCCAGCGTCTATAGCCAATTGGGCATTTGGTACAATTCCAATACCATAAATAACTGCATCAGCAATGAGTTCCTCACCGCTTTCCAAGGTGATGACAATCTCTTCACCGCGCAGTTGGGTTTCAGAAATTTTCACATTTAGTCGAATATCAACACCTCGGCTACGGTGCTGATTAAGTAAAAACTCACTAATAATTGCTGGTGAACGCCCCATAATCATTGGAGTTTGTTCTAGCACAGTCACATGACAGTCTTTAAATCGAGCACTAGATGCTAACTCAAGACCAATCACGCCACCGCCGACCAATAAAATACGCTTACCCGGCTGTAGTACTGGAATTAATGCCTGCGAATCTTCTAAATTCCGTAAGGTATAAACATTTTTACCCAATGCATCTAAAACTGGAAGACGGCGAGGTGCACCACCTGTTGCTAACAATAATTTGTCATAATGGAGATGTTCGCCATTTTTCAAAATCACTTGATATTGTTCAGGTACAATCTTTACAACAGCATTATCTTTAATAAACTCTACGCCTAAGTCTTCTAATTTCTGTTGTGAGAGTATTTCAATCTTAGTCTGTTCTGGTCGTAGAATCATGTCTTTAGACAATGGTGGGCGTTCGTAAGGTAAATGAGGTTCATCCCCTATCAGGATAATTCGACCCTCATATTTATTACAACGCAACTCTAAAATAGCACTTGCACCAGCTTGTCCAGCACCAATGATGACAATAGTTTGAATATTCATTGCTTACCCTTTATTTCAACTCGGCAGACACTATGCCAAAGCCCGCAATCCATTCACTGATTGGTTCATAGCAATGTAAGGTCATTTCATAATCACCTACAGTCTGTAATGCAGCAAAAGCAGCCATCCAAGTACGGACTTCTTGTCCCCCACGCCCACCTTCACGGCGGATTTCATCTTCGGTCATTGCTTCAAGTGCAGCGAAGTCTGCATTTTTGAATTTTTCCAATAACTGTTCATCCCATTCCGGATTAAGTGGAACAGCTACACTTTTGTCTCCTGCAGCCAAACGCTGTCCAACTGAAATGATTTTAGCCTGACGCGCATTTCGAGCTTCAGTCGTCGGGTTACGTCCAGCAATGAGAAACTCTTCGACTTCTGGTGGCACTGAACCCATTTGAGGCGTTGGTGGATCATGTGAAAGCCCACCTGTCCCCAAAATTAGAATACGTTCATTTTCCTGATTAATTGATTTGATGAACGCTCCAATTGCACGACCTAAAGCAAGCGTTCGCTTTGTTGTAGGCATTGGTGCAGCAGCGCCATTAATAAATATAGGAATCGTTGGATAACGGCTCAGTTGACCATCACATAAAAAATGAAGCGGTTGGGTTACCCCATGATCTGCTTGCATCCGATATGAATAAGCCACATCTACGCCTTCATCAAGTACCTTTCGGATTAAGCTTAATGCTGTGCTTTCCGGCACATTAAGCTCACCAGGACCATAATTCCAATCACCTGCTGCTGTCGCACGTATACCAACACAGAAACTAGGCATCAGGTCATAAAAGAAGCCATTAAAATGATCTGGTCCAAAAGCAATAATTAAGGTTGGGTTGTATGCTTTGACTTCTGCAGCAAGTTTTTCAAAAGTCTTACGCACCGTTTGTTCTTGCTGCTGTTCTGCCGGAGACGCAAATTCCATTAGCGGGCTATGAGAAGCACAAATAAGTTTAACAGTCATGGTTAGCTCCGAAATAAGACAGTTTTTAGCTGCCTTATTAGTCCATTAATATCGGATTAAAATTAAGCATCAAAAAAACCAGCGTTCGCTTGGCGTAAGCCACGAATGCCTAAACCACAGTCAGCATTAATGAAAACACCGGATAATGGTCGGTTATTTTGACGTGATGCGAGCAATACATAAGAACCAGTCATGTCTTCTGGTTCGGGTAAGAATCTCAATGGCATACCCTGCCCAATTTTTTGGGGATCGCGTGCATCAAGTAATCCTAGATTTTCCTGCCCAAGGGATGCTGCGCCTTTCACATTGACATTCATGCCAGATGGAGCAACTGCATTCACACGTACTTTGGGTGCCAGCTCATAGGCCAGTTCACGCACCAAACCCACACCAGCATGTTTTGATGCGGTATAAATTGGACCACCACCAGATGAATAAAACGCTGAGTTAGATAAGGTAAAAATCATCGAGCCTTCAGTTTTGAGTAACTCATCTAAAGCTGCTTTTGCACCAAGCAAATAGCCTTTCGTGTTAATACTCATAATTTCATCAAAGGCTTTGTCTAACTGTTCGCCACTCATGTTGACGATGTCAGCATAATGATCCCAAATACCAGCGTTACCAATAAAACAATCTAGCTTTCCAAAGCGCTCCACTGTGGCCTGCACGGCACGAACGTTATCCTGAAAACTAGCTACGTCTCCGGTAACCGCTACAATTTTGTCACCATAGCGTGCAATCAATTCATCTACTTTTGATTGTGAACGTTGCAACACACCAACATGTGCACCCTCTTGCAAAAAGCGCTCAACTAAAGCGAGTCCTAGTCCTGAACCACCACCAGTAATCAGCGCAACTTCACCCTCTAGCCATCCCATAATTACGCTCCTACCATTTCGACATAGAGTGCGCCGTCTTCAATCACGACAGGAAATGTCTGAATCGAATCAGTCGCGGGTACACATTGTGGTACACCCGTTTTCAAACAAAAACGTGATGCATGGAGTGGGCATTCAACCGTACCATCATCTTCCAAGTAACCTTCTGACATAGAAGCATTACCATGACTGCATTTATCATTCATGGCAAAAAACTCACCATTGAAATTGAACACTGCAAGTGCAGCAATATCACCTACATTACAATCTACTTTCAGCGCTTCGCCTTCATCCAACTCATCAATCTGACAAACGAAAATTTTATTCATTAGAAAAACACCGTAATATTGTGAGAAATCAAAGTCGCTTGATCGAGAGTGATATCGCGTTTAGCAATTTTCCAACCCAAGCTGCTACTATCATCTTTTCGAATCAGGTCAACACGTTTACCCACATAGACCAGCACGTCTTTTTCTTTCTGTGAGCGATAAAGCAAATAGTTACTAAAAACCTGATATTCATTCGCCTGTTCTGTTGCTTCGACCCGAATATTGGTAATCAAGTGACGTGTACGTGATGGGGGTTCTTCTGACCATGACATACCGGTTTCTAATTTGGCTACACGACGCTCTAGTACAAATTTATCGTCGTGATAAATCCATGTTGATGGTGGTGCTATACATTTACGACGATCACGTGTTTGCGCATTTGTCGTCGTTTTGAGTGTATATAAAATATCTTCGCTCAAAATGTCTAACCAATCACGAAATTTCCAGTCATCTAATAACTGCGCTTCTGCATATAAAAACTGACTAATGTCGTGGTGAAGTTCTAATCCGATAGAACGCCATACTGGCTGTGGTTTTAATGAGTCAATGATCTGATTCATTTCACAAGCTCCTTCTCATCCTTTTTAGCCGCTTTTTTCAAAAGCTCTTGCTCATAAGCCTCATCTGCCCGTTGTACGTCTTCCCATTTTTCATGCATCAACAAGTTTGCCCAATGACGATACATGCCACGTGCAGCTGTTTCAGAGAAAACATGGTTGGTAATACCAGGGATACCATCTTCACGGTATTTTTCATTACCAAGGCCCATTTCCATGATGAGTTTGCTCTTACGCGCTTTATATCCCCGTAAAACTTTCTGGATTTCAATCCAGTTTTCACCGTCATCGGCTTCAGCAAAACCAGCCGGACCAAATGCTCGACAAGCATTCAACTCCATCGCTTCTTTGATATGCTGTGGCGCTGCTTTGTCCGTGATACAGAATGCCCAAACTTCAGTTTTATCTGGTCCACGTGGATGCCAAATACGCATGGTCGTCATACCATTTAGCCAAGACAAAGTTGGGAACATGGTGTTATGGCCTGCCAAACGTAAAGCACGAGTGTCGCCCAAACGCTCTTTTGTTTCTTCATACGTTTCGCGGAAATAATCTGCCACCTGACCATCCACCCAGAAATTAGCATCTGGTTTTTCGGTCAGAAAGAAGCCTGAGCCATGGCCACGTTGACCATATTGCACACAGCTTTCTGCAGTTTCCCAAACTGGTCGTGCAGTTTGCGCGCTACCTAATGCTTTAGAAGTATCATCATTTGGTTTTCCACCTAACACTTGTACTGCTGAGGCATGTGAGTAAGGCGCATGGTATTGGTCAGAAGCAAACTGTTCTGCTGCAAATTTCCAGTTACAGTTAATCTCCCATTTATGGATGCCACCAATCACTTCAGAGCCACCTTCACGGCGGTCAATCATTGCATTGAGATACCATGCAATATCACCCATATAATCAAGTAATTCAGGAGTATCTTCAGCCCAGCAACCAAAAATTAAACCTTTGTAGCTAGCAACACGTGGAACTTCTTGCAATCCCCATTCTTCTTTACAAGCGCCATGTGGGAAAGCAATACCTTCTAATGGAATATCTTTAAGAGAACCATCAATTCCGTAAGACCAACCGTGATATGGACACGTGAATGCGCGTGTATTGCCACAGTCAGCATAGCTCACACGCATAGAACGATGACGGCATTGATTTAATAATGCCTTAATAGAACCATCTTTTTGGCGAGTAACAATAATGGGATCTTCTCCCATATATGTGTTGAAAAAGTCTCCTGATTTTGGAATTTGACTTTCGTGGCAAAGAAATAGCCAGCAACGTCCAAAAACACGTTCTAACTCTAGTTCGTATAATTGTGGATCTGTGTAGATAGTTGGCGAGATACGTCCATTTTGTGCATCGACTAAAGCATCGATTTCACACACTTCAATTTTTCCATTCATGAGAAGCTCTCCTGCTGCCACCAAAAAGCGCACAACTTAAAATTCAATTTGAATGGATAATGATTTTTTAACTGTTTTAAGTGAAATATTTTATTTGTTTCAAATTAGACTTTTTATGAATTATTCATTATAGATTTTAAATATTAAAATTAAGTTCGACTGATACTGATCAGTAGTTTTATAAAGGGATTTATGGTTTTCAATCATTTAGCATATTTTATTAACGCCCCAAAGTTAATAAAAGATTTTTGGATTACAACTGATATGGAATTACGTCATTTACGCTACTTTGTAATGGTCGCAGAAGAACTCAACTTTAGTAAGGCAGCGTTACGTCTTTACACAGCACAACCTTCTCTAAGTCAACAAATTAAAGACCTCGAAGATGAAGTCGGCGTAAAACTATTACACCGCACCAAACGTAAGGTAGAACTTACGGAAGAAGGTACTGTATTTCTTGAACAAGCTCGACTGACTTTAGCTCAGGCGGACAAAGCAATTGCAATGGCTCGTCAAGTTTCAAAATTTAAAAAACAACAACTGACCATTGGTTTTGTTCCGGTAGTAGAAATGAAAGTTTTTCCGTCTGTTCTTCCCAGTTTACGCATACAAAATCCAAACTTAAAAATTGAATTACGGAGCATGAATAATACCGAACAAATGGAAGCTTTAAAGAAAGGTGAAATTGACATTGCCTTTATGAGAGATAACTTAAATAACGATGAAATTCAGAGTCAATTTGTATTACGTGAACCTCTAATGCTCTTGCTTCCCAGAGATCACCCACTTTCTCAGTACGAGCGTATTCCAGTGAAGCTTTTAAACAATATTGATTTTATTATTCCCTCATTAGAACAGTCGTCAATTTTACATAATACAATTCTTAATTTTGCTGAACTTCATAAAATTAAATTTAATATTGTGCAAACTGCTCATAATATTTTATTTAATATTAATTCAATAGGAATGGGATTGGGTTGCGGAATTTTACCGAGCTATATAGAACCGCTAACTTTAAACAATATTGTCACTAGACCACTTGATGTAGATCTACCATTTTTAGATTTATTTGTAAGCTACCGCAAAGATGCAGAATCTTCAGGAGTTAAAGAATTTATGGATTTATTAAGTAAAGTTTTTTACTTAAATATTAACCAGCTCTAACTTATCTTATTTAATACAAAAGTCTAAGATCAAATGACGAGGCTCAGCAAAAAACTAAAAAATTTAATTTAAATACAGGAAGAATAAATTATTCTTCCTGTATTTTTTATATCTTATTTAACATCATGTACTGCTAAATATTGCTTAATAAGCTGATTAAACTCATCAGCTTTTTCAACTTGTGACCAATGTCCACATTGACTAAAAATATGTGCATCAGCATTAGGTACAATATTCAAAATATCCCAAGTACGTGATACAGGAATAACTACATCTTGCACACCATGAATCAGTAATACTGGAATCTGAATATCTTTCATTTTTTCGAAGTTGAGAGGAAATTCAAAGCGGTCACGATCTCGTGCTCCAACTACTTCCATCAATCGATCCGATGCATAGTCATTTTTAGCAGCCTCAAAACGAACTTTAACTAGCTCATCCGTAACTAAAGACTTATTCACTACAAACATTTCTAAAGTTTTACGGATACCAGCTTCTGTCAATTCAGGATTAGCATGTGCTTTAAGCGCTGCTGTCTGCTTAGCACCACCAGTACCCATTGATACAATACCGAGTACACGCTCTGGATAATCTAAAGCAAACTGGAATGCTAACCAACCACCTAAAGAATTACCTACTATCCACGTTTTTTCAATGCCTAGCGCATCGAGTACCCGAACCGCATGATCTACCCACGCACGGATACCGTAAGCAGTCCCGTCCGCAACAACAGTTTGACCATAACCAATTGAATCAATCGCGATACAACGTCCTTGCTCAGCAATTTGTGGTAAGTTTAACCACCAATTTGCTGCTGCTGAAACACCTGTACCAGAGCCATGCAAAAATAAAATCGGAGTACCTTCTCCAAGCTCATGATAATGAGTTAATTCACCTGTCGCTGTTTCAATCCATTTATCTTCCAAACCAAAAAATGGATCTGTTTTATATTCGGGGATTTGTACTGTGCCCATGTCATTCCTCTTACAATTTATACAGCTCAAATCAAGATTAAGCTGCTTTTAATAGGCCAAATTTTAAATGTTTTACACACCTATCTTACCTGTTCACAGCGCCTAAACTGATACTTGTTTACGATGAGGTGATACAAAAAAAATATTAATAACCACTTGTTATTTAAATAAATATTTAAAATTTATAGGTATATGTCGTTGCAATACGATGTTCCTGCAAATCGCTTGCTTGGCCTGCAATATTGTCGAAGTTCACATCAATATACATCCACTGAAAACCTAAGCCTTTTAACTTCCCTTCTGGCACTACGTAATTCAGAATAAAGTTGAATTCATCTTCTTTGCCTTTACCTGTTAATGCACTTGATTCATAAGCTGAATCAATGCCCCAACCATGCCAATATCTTGCAGTGGTTTTTAAACCTTTAATGCCAAGATCACTAAAATCATAGCTATAAGCCATACCCACCGATTTTTCATCTTTACGGATAAAGCTCGCAACTGACCAGTTATCCAAATAAGGCTGAGGTACCCAACCTGCGAGGGATGGGAAATATGGTGCACCAGTTGCTGCACTCGGGTTACTACCATGGTCACCAAACATTTGCTGATAAGACAAACCTACGCTGTGTGAGCCATAAGTTAAGGTTGAGCCTATAGATAATGCCTGATTATCAATATCACCATACAAGGCGTCTCCCGACTCTGCATTGTCGAAAAAACGTATGTGTGAATCGACTTTTAACTTGTCATAATTGTTTTTATAGTTCACACCCAAGTAATTTTGACGATAGATATTCGTCACATCGCCATAAAAGTAACTTGCAGACCAGTTTTTATTTAACTGGTAATCTATGCCCGCAACATACATCCCATCAGTTTTACCATCATTATTTAATGCTTTAGGCCATAGACCAAAATCCATTGGCTGATTTTCATAACGAGCATTGATACTATCCAAATAACCTAGTGTTAATTTGGTGTTTTTAAAATCTTTTGACTCTAGCCACACCCCATTATAAGTGGTCAATAATTGACGTGATGGATCAAAATGAATTACTGGTGTTACAGGTAAAATTTCACCAACTCTTAATTCAGTTTGGCTGATTTTCGCTTTAAGAGTTGCTCCTATTTTTCCAAACTGGCGCTCTTGTTTTCCTGTGCCTGTACCAGAAATCCCACTGTACGGCAGAACCCAATCGGCATTACGGTCACGGCCATCCAGACGCACAGCATACTGTGCTAACACGTCAACACCGAGTTGTAACGCCCCAAACTCTGCATAGCCCGATTTTGCATCCAGTGTCACAGCTTGCGACCAACTCCCCCAGTTTTTTGCAGGGGTGTCATCATACTGACGATCTAAATAGAAGTTTTTAAATTTCAGCTGAACCTGACTATCTTCAACAAAGCCAGCATATGTGCCAGTAGCCCCTATTGTTGCTATTGCGCAAGCCATTGCGATCCATAACGTTTGACGACGCATTGCGTACTTCCTTTCAATCAATCCATGAAACCAAGCCCTATCATGCTCAACTCTATTTTTATGAAAAATTCGACTAGAGTATTAAGATATTTTTCTTTTTAAACTCAATGCTTTAAAAAAATGTTACTTTTCCAGTAATGGGAATTTTTAACAGATCACCAAAAACGATTAATCATGTCCTAAAAAATAGAACAACTATTTGTTATATATGTATTTATTATAAAAATAACTTTATTTAAATTTGATATTTTTATTTTTCTAATCGTTTTTTTATTTAAATAGAGAATTATTTAATCAAAAATGGTATTCATCTATTTATAGAAAATAACGCTTATATCCAAGTTATTTCATCTAGATCAAATCATTAGATGTAAAAAAGCACTCTCACAGAGTGCTCTTTTTCACTTGTAAAAAACTTATGCGCTCAGTACTTTAGCTTTTGACATAGTCAATGCAAGGTCTTCAATCATATCTTCTTGTCCACCCACCGTACCACGGCGACCAAGCTCTAATAAAATTTCACGCGCAGAGACACCATATTTAGCTTCAGCACGTTTTGCAAATAATAAGAAAGAAGAATACACACCCGCATAACCTAACGTTGCTGCATCACGATCTGCACGAATTGGGTTTAGCATCATTGGAATTACGAGATCTTCTGCAATATCCTGTACTTTAAACAAATCTACGCCTGTATCTATCTGCATACGATTTGCAACTGCAATAAATAACTCAAGTGGCGTATTACCTGCTCCAGCTCCTAGACCAGCAGCAGCCAAATCAACCCGAATTGCACCAGCTTCAACTGCAGCAACGGTATTGGCAACGCCCATACCCAAGTTATGGTGACCATGGAAACCTAACTCAATACTGCTATCAAGTTCTTGACGAAGTAACCCAACCCGATCGGTAACATCTTGTGGCAACATATAACCAGCTGAATCTGTAACATAAATACAGTTAGCACCGTAAGACACCATTTTTTTTGCTTCTTCTAGCAAATGTTCTGGTGTAGCCATATGAGCCAGCATTAAAAAGCCTACTGTATCCATTCCCAATTTACGAGCAGCAGTAATATGCTGTTCAGATACATCTGCTTCTGTACAGTGCGTCGCAACACGAATCGTTGAAACACCAATCTCATGTGCCATTTTTAAATGATCAACTGTTCCAATACCCGGTAATAAAAGTGCAGATACCTTAGCATTTTTCATACGTGGCACAACCGCAGACAAATATTCTTCATCTGTTGCAGCGGCAAAACCATAGTTAACGGAACTACCACCTAAACCATCACCATGAGTGACTTCAATCAAGGGTACACCCGCCTCATCTAAAGCAGTTGAAATAGCAATCATTTGCTCAACTGTAGTTTGATGGCGTTGAGGATGCATCCCATCACGTAGCGTCATATCATGCACAATAATCTTAGACATACGGTTTCTCCTTAAACAGCTTCTACTTTTTGGTTAGATAAAACGCGTTCTGCAAACATTTCTGCAGTACGAGCGGCTGCCGCAGTCATAATGTCAAGGTTACCGGCATATTTCGGTAAATAATCCCCTAAGCCTTCTACTTCAAGAAACATAGAAACACGATTACCATCAAATACAGGTCCATTCACTAGTTTGTAACCTGGTACATACTTTTGTACCTCTTTGATCATGGCATTCACTGATTCAGTAATTGCTACTTGGTCAGGCTCTCCTTCAACTAAACAATGTACTGTGTCGCGCATCATTAATGGAGGTTCAGCAGGATTGATAATAATGATGGCTTTACCTTGTTTTGCACCACCAACTTTTTCAATTGCGCCAGCAGTTGTACGAGTAAATTCATCAATATTTTTACGCGTACCTGGGCCAACCGATTTGGTCGATACAGTCGCAATGATTTCAGCATAATCAACTGGTTGAACACGTGAAATTGCAGCAACCATTGGAATTGTTGCTTGCCCACCACAAGTTACCATATTCACATTAGGTACTTCACCCGCGTCCAGCAAAGCTTCCAAGTTCACTGGTGGAACACAAAATGGACCTATTGCTGCAGGAGTCAAATCAATCATTAACACGCCAAGCTCATTAAGCTTACGGCTGTTCTCTGCATGCACATAAGCAGAAGTTGCATCAAAAGCAATTTTGATATCATCTTCAAGTACATGAGGTAATAAACCGTCAACCCCGTCTGATGTCGTTTTTAAACCCATTTTTGCAGCACGAGCCAAGCCTTCAGAAGTAGGATCAATCCCCACCATCCAAACAGGCTCTAGTACTTCACTACGCTGTAATTTATATAATAAATCTGTTCCAATATTTCCTGGACCGATTAAGGCACATTTGATCTTTTTCATTTCCTTATCCTTTATTCAGTAGCAAAACATGCAGTAACTGAATCGAAGCCTTCAATTTCAACTATAAACTCATCTCCGGGATGAGCTACAACCATTGGACCTAATGCCCCTGTCAGGACAATATCTCCTGCTTGTAACGGACGTCCTCGTCTCACCATTTCATCGGCTAACCAAATTGCCGCATTCAACGGATTGGCCAAACAAGCTTTACCCACGCCCTGCGAAACAATCTCACTACCACGAGTCATAACCATTTTGCAGTTCACTAAATCAAGTTGACTAAGCTGCACTGGACGTGAACCTAAAACAAAAGCTGCACTAGAAGCATTGTCAGCAACTGTGTCAATCAATGAAATTTTCCAGTTCTCAATACGACTATCAACTACTTCAACAGCAGGTAAGGCATAGTCTGTCGCACTAATAATGTCTGCATATGTATGTCGGGTTTGAGTTAAATCATGTTTGAGTACAAGCGCAATTTCAGCCTCAACTTTTGGCTGAATCAATTTGCTCATTGGAATTGCTTCACCATCACCGTATGCCATATCGGCGAATAACATTCCAAAGTCAGGTTGATCTACACCAAGCTGAGCTTGTACGACTTTAGAAGTCAGTCCAATTTTACGACCTACTAAACGGCGTCCTTCCGAGAGTGCACGTACAGTATTGATTTCCTGTACTGCATAAGCGATATCCACACCTGCCTGTTCACCACCGAGTTCAGCACGAATCGGAACAATCGCAGTTTGTGATAGTTCAGCCTGCCTTAAGGCAAAAGCAACTGAATCAACAACAGCAGAATTCGACATCAATATTTCCTTAAACTGCAAAATTGAATGTTTACTGCGTTACGAAAGGTATAGAACGGAACACGAAGTTCAGGCAAATTAGACACACCAAATCCCTTGTGTTTTCCGAGACAGCTACCTACTGGAACGTGTACATAAAACAGATTAAGAATGGGAAAAACCCTAATTAAATGCCAATACTTATTTTGTTTTACGCAATAGTTTTTATTTATAATCAAGACTTGAGTAGGTTTGCGTTTCCTTAATATCTTAGAAACTTTATAAGATTCTTCTTTTATAATTTTAACACCCACATTTAGATTAACTATCACATGAAAAGAAGTATTTTATTAAATAAATGGTAGTTTAATTATTAAGTACACCATAAAAATTCTAGTTATACTTAATTAGTTTTTTAATCAAATACTTGCCTTTAGAAAGTATGATAAAAAGAATAGAACATTTGACAGTTCCTTTTGGGGACTTGCATCTTATCTACCTGATTATTCTTATTGTTTATGTATTTTACGCTGATACTAAATTTAGATAAAAAACCGCTTATTAGCTTTTTTATTTTATAGATTTTTTCATCCCCAAGTTTTATGTGCCGTCATTCCTTTAACATTTTTTATATCCAGTGCCTCGTAGCTGCCTATCACGGCGCAAGTCTGTAACACGTAGATGTAAATAAAGCGACTCTATTATTCAAGCCATCTGTTATCACTACTTCATAATGCGCAAATTTTTTACTACTTCCGACCTTGGTTGCCGTTGCAAATAACATTCTATCTTTAACACCGCTCATATAGCGAATATCTGCCTGTAGGCCAGTATATGGCGCATCCCCTGCATTACAAGCCATCGCAAAAGCAATATCGGCTAAAGAAAATATGACACCACCATGCACCCCGCCCAAGGCATTCGTGTGTTCGTCTTTTACATTAAGCTTGCAACGCGCCTCATCAAAACTGCGATGCAGCACTTCAACACCTAATAGCTCTGCGAATTGATCAACCGCAGTATTTTCCATTTTTTGCACAGACGTCTCCCTACTCGTGCGAGTATTCCTTAAGTATTAAACCTATGTGTATTGAAATCGACTAATTAAAAGTCGTTAAACGCTATCTTGTTTAATCTGATAGTTTGAAGAACTAAAGTCCTTATAGGTCAGGCGGTCATCCGACTCTGAGCTTAATGGCTGAACTTCTTGCATTGAGTTTAAGCAGCGCTGTGCAAGCTCAATGTATTCTTGCGTGCCTCTAGTTTTCCACTTTTTTTCTTGTTCTGACAAATCACGTGTAACCTTGGCAGGACTGCCCATTGCCAATACATTTGCCGGAATAATATCTTTGGTTTTAACTAAACTATTTGCACCAATAATGGTGTTTTCACCAATTTCGGCATAGTCCAAAATTACGCTGTTCATGCCGACCAAAACATTTTTTCCAATACGACAGCCATGCAAAATTGCCCCATGCCCAATGTGCCCCATTTCCTCAACTAACGTCACACTTTGTGGAAAACCATGTACGGTGCAGTTATCTTGTATATTGGCATTTTGCTTAATATGAATACGACCAAAATCGGCACGCAATGAAGCAAATGGCCCTACATATACACCCGCTTCAATAATCACATCACCAATTAAAACAGCGGTTGGATGTACAAAAGCCTCTGGGCTGACGACGGGAATAACACCGTCAATACTATAACAAGGCATGATTTAACCTCTCATTTGTCGCAACCAAACCTCCGAAACGGCGCCAATAGTGTGCTGTGGCATTTGGCATTGGTCCTTCTGCTGTTGCGGCAACAGACAAGAAGTATTCATCGGCAGGTTCAAATACTTTTTTATAAATATTCATTGATAACGTTCGTGCACTAATCGCAGGCCAGTCAGTTGGCAACAATTCAAGCGGTAATGCAGGGTCTTTCAACAAAATCCGTCGATAATAATGAATCAGCAAAGTTCGAATTTGAAAGGCCTGAACAGGTTCGAGTTGTTCGTTTTCCTGCATCAGCAACACGCCAATTTCTCTAAAAATATCGAGAAACTGTAGATATCTTTGGCGCAATTCATCGATTGGCCAGTTGGTTCTGAGCATACGTCCAATGGTATCGACCGAATTATTAAAGAGCTGCAAGGTTTCGGCTTTAAACACCACCACTTGCTCACTCATATTTAAGTCAACCAACAAGCGTTGCAGTTCAATACGGTTACAACCCGGATAAGCCATTAAGTTTGTCGAAATATTGGCAAATCCTAACCATTCGAGTTCTTTCTTTAACAACGCTTTATTTTCAGTGTCGAGGCTAGACATCAGAATAAGATCCCAATAATGATCCCACTCTTTCATCTGGTCGTTATAAATGCGTTGCTCTGCTTGCAAATAAGTCGAACGGCTCGAATCGGTAATGCGATAAAAACTGGTTCTGCCGATTTTGTCCGAACATAGCCAATCATTTTTAACTAAACGAAAAACAGAGGTTCTTACAGCGCGGTCATTAAACCCAAACAGCTCTAATAACTGAATCAGGCTCGCAAGACTAATGTTTCCACCCCGATGAAGTACTGAATCTCCAAAAATTGTCGAAATAAGCGAAGTTCCACTTAAGGTTTCATTCTTTACAACAGAATCAATTATTTGCTGTATTTTTGCACTCATACTCATGTCTTGGCGTTTAGTTTCAGGGTATAGATTCTATACCCTGAATGATCTTGATGTTAAGCAATCTGACGCATATCGATTACCCGCTTTGCCTTGCCTTCCGAACGAGGTAAGGTCGCTTCTGTCACAACTTCTACAGTAACGCTAATCCCAATCATGGTTTTAATACGTTTCATCAACTCCTGAGCAAGTTGATTGGCCTGTATATTACAGTTATGACACATCTCTGTACGAATATGCAAAGTATCCATATGGCCTTTTTTAGTCACCAAAATTTCATAATTTGGAACTAAATGCGGAACTTGCAAAATTTGCTCTTCAATCTGAGTCGGGAAAACATTCACACCGCGAATAATGAGCATGTCGTCACTACGGCCCACAATTTTATCCATCTTACGCATTGCCAGATTTTCTCCAGCGAGTAAACGGGTCAAATCACGGGTACGGTAACGAATAATTGGCAAGCCTTCTTTGGTAATGGTCGTAAAGACTAACTCGCCAAGTTCGCCATCTTTACAGACTTCACCCGTTTCAGGGTTAATAATTTCTGGGTAGAAATGATCTTCCCAAATGGTTAGCCCTTCACCCTCGCCTAAGCACTGCATGGCAACGCCCGGCCCCATCACTTCAGACAAACCATAAATATCGAGTGCTTTAATATTGAGGCGTTCTTCAATTTCACGGCGCAGTTCATTGGTCCATGGTTCAGCACCAAAAATACCGACTTTTAAAGACGTATTACGTGCAGTACCAAATTGCTGTTCTAGCTTTTCAATAATACTCACGCAATACGATGGCGTAACCATAATTGCAGTCGGTTTAAAATCTTGAATGAGCTGAACTTGCTTTTCAGTTTGACCGCCAGACATTGGAATAACCGTCGCACCTAAGCGCTCAGCACCATAATGTGCGCCTAGTCCACCTGTAAATAGTCCATAGCCATAAGCCACCTGAACCATATCTTTCGCGGTTAAACCTGCCATGCGTAAGCAACGCGCAACAATGTCCGACCAAGTATTAATATCTTTTTGGGTATAACCCACCACAGTCGGTTTACCCGTTGTGCCTGATGATGCATGTAAACGCACAATCTGCTCTTGTGGTACAGCAAACATTCCAAACGGATAGTTGTCTCTTAAATCCTGTTTGGTGGTAAATGGAAACTTCGCCAGATCGTCTAAAGTTACGAAGTCATCAGGATGTACACCTGCTTCATCGAACTTTTTCTTATAGACCGGACTATTTTCATATACAAAAGTCAGGGTTTGTTTTAACCGTTTAGTTTGCAGCTCTCTAAGCTCTGCAAGTGTTAATTGTTCAACATTATCCGTTGTAAGGCTGTCCATCGCCTATCTCCTCATTATGTAATTTTTAAAACCGTCTAAATTAATTTAAGTTTTCCAAAATCAGTGCGACGCCTTGTCCCACACCCACACACATCGTGCAAAGTGCATAGCGTCCACCTCGTTTTTTTAGCTCACGTGTTGCGGTAATCACTAAGCGAGTACCACTCATACCTAATGGGTGCCCTAATGCAATTGCACCACCATTTGGGTTAACGCGTTCATCGTCATCTTTTAGACCAAGTTCACGCATACAAGCTAAAGATTGGGCTGCGAATGCTTCATTTAGCTCAATCACATCCATCTGATCTAGCGTTAAACCTGTTTGCTTTAAAATTTTCTGCACAGCAGGAACAGGACCTATACCCATATATTTGGGTTCAACCCCTGCACTTGCAATGCCAATCACACGAGCTAAAGGTTTTAAACCATGTGTATCTGCAAATTCACGGTTAGTAATTAACACACACGCGGCACCGTCATTTACACCAGAGGCATTTCCGGCAGTCACCGAGCCGCCTTCTTTTCTAAAAGGCGCTTTTAACTTTGCAAGTGCTTCAAGTGTCGTTTCACGCGGATGTTCGTCTCGATTCACAACATTCACGTTTTTCTTACGGTCAACAATCTCGACAGGCAAAATCTCATCAGTAAAAAAACCGTTTTGTTGTGCAGCAGCCGTTTTTTGTTGACTACGCAATGCAAAAGCATCTTGGTCTTCACGACTAATTTGATATTTTTCAGCTACATTCTCGGCGGTTTCCGGCATGCTGTCTGTGCCGTATTGCGCTTTAAGTTGCTTATTTACAAAGCGCCAGCCAATGGTGGTGTCATAAATTTCAGGGGTACGGCTAAATGCTTCGGTCGGTTTAGCTTGTACAAATGGCGCGCGGCTCATTGACTCAACACCACCTGCCAACACGAACTGCGCTTCACCTGCTTTAATTGAGCGTGCCGCAAGACCTACTGCATCTAGACCCGAAGCACATAAGCGATTAACCGTCATGGCTGGTACAGTATCAGGTAAGCCTGCCAAGAGTGTTGCCATACGTGCAACGTTACGGTTGTCTTCACCTGCTTGGTTGGCACATCCTAAAAATACTTCGTCTACCGTATTCCACGGTAAGTTTGGGTGTTTATCTTTTAAATATTTGATGGGCAATGCAGCTAAATCATCTGCACGTACAGCACTTAGGGCACCTGCATATCGTCCAATTGGGGTACGAATAAAATCGCAAATTAAAACGTCTTCCATGTTGACTCCTGATTATGCAAATTCGGTCATATCACGTGAATATTGAGTAGCAATGTTTTGAGTTTTCGCTACATATTGCTTGAGGTAGATACTCGCGCGATATTTTTCCTCTCCATACAGTGCATATAAGTTATTTAAAGTTTGGAGCACATAAGCGCCACCCATTTGTGTCAACCACTGGTAAGGGCCTTTAGGATAATTCACTCCATATTTCATGGCATTATCAATATCTTCCAGACTCGCAACACCATGTAAACTTGCTTCGCAGGCTTCATTAATGAGTAAAGCGATGGTGCGTAAGGTTAACAGTGCCGGATGGTCTTTAATCCACATCACGCTCATACCAAACTGTGCAAAGTAAGCCTCAACTTTAGCCAGATCACTTGCTTCACAAAGCTCGTTATGACTCAGTACTAAAGTCTCTGCGTGCTCAAAATCATGGTGCCAATCCATTAAAACCACTTTACGGCTTAAGTAATGAATATTGGCTGACTCACCTTGGCTTAAACGTAAATCGATATCATCAATTTGAAGGATATTGTCTTCACTCGCAGATCCGCTTTTTAAACCCAAACGTGTTAAAAAAGCAGGTAGCTGAGACCAAGTCCCTTTGAGCTGAATATGGGCATCAACTGGTTTGACAGTCACAGTTTGAGGTTGAAAAGTCTCGTACTGATTTTTTTCGTTATAGCTATAAAAGCCTTGTTTTGACTTACGACCCCAAGCGCCTGCATCGACCAATTCTTTTTGAATCAGGCTTGGGCGGTAGCGTGGTTCGTAAAAAAACTCTTGATAAACGCTTTGCGTCACCGAAAAGTTAACATCTTGCCCAATGAGGTCGGTAAGTTCACACGGCCCCATCGCAAAACCGCCACATTGCTTTAATGCATAGTCTAGCTGGTCATAGCTGGTGACTTGTTCTTGCAGTGCTCTAAAGCCTTCTGCATAAAACGGACGTGCAATTCGGTTAACAATAAATCCAGGAGTCGACTTGGTGAGTACTGGAATTTTTTTCCAGCCGAGCATCAAGTTTTTTAAAGCCAAACATAAGCTGTTTGGAGTTTTTAAGCCTTGCACAATTTCAACCAGTTTCATGACTGGCGCAGGGTTAAAAAAGTGTAAACCCACTACGCGCTCTGGGTGAGGAATGCCAGCCGAAATTGCAGTCACTGAAATTGAAGATGTGTTACTTGCAAAAATGGTTTGCGAACTACAAATTTCAGCGAGTTGCTTAAATAAAGATTGTTTAACTTCTTTTTTCTCAACAACCGCTTCAATCACCAAGTCAGCATCACGCAGTGCTTCAACTTGACTCACCACAGTCAAACGCGCTAAGGCTTCATCAGCTTGCTGCTCTGTGAGCTTGTTCTTTTCAACCAGCTTTTTAAAAGTCTGCCCCAAGCCCTCAACTGCTTGTTGCGCTTTTTGAGCGTCCAGATCATATAAAATGGTCGAGTGCCCATTAACGATGGCTAACTGGGCAATGCCGATGCCCATGGTGCCAGAACCAATGACGGCAATTCGGGCACGAGATAAGTCTAAATCTGTCATGCTTAGCGCCCTTTAAAATTTGGTTCACGTTTATTCATAAAGGCTTGTACCCCTTCACGATAATCTTCTGAACGTCCCGCAATGCGTTGAAAGTCTCGCTCTAACAGCATTTGCTCATCAAAGGTGTTATTACTTGATTGATGAATGGCTTTTTTAATGAGAGATAGACCAAAAGTAGGTTGTTTCGCTAAACGTTCAGCGAGTTCAGTGACTTTTGTTTTAAGCTCAGCATCTTCAACTACATCCCAAATCATGCCCCATTCTTTTGCGGTTTCTGCTGGGAGCTTGTCACCTAACAAGGTCAAACCCATCGCACGTGCATGGCCTACAGCACGTGGTAAAAACCATGTACCAGCCGAGTCCGGAACCAGTCCTAAGCGGCAAAAGACTTGTACGAAGTTTGCCGATTTGGCTGCAATCACCAAATCACATGCCAGTGCAATATTTGCCCCTGCACCTGCTGCCACACCATTTACGGCGCAAATGACAGGCTTTGGCATATTTACAATCGTTTTAATGAGCGGGTTATAGTAAGTTTCAATGGAATATCCTAAATCTGGAGCTTCAGCGTTTGGGTCAACTACACGATCACCTAAATCTTGCCCTGCACAAAAGCCACGACCTTCGCCACTAATCACCACACAGCGAACATCCGGATTTTTGGTCCACTGGTTTAAAACCTCAGCCACTTCACGGTGCATATCAACGTTAAAGCTATTCAGTGCTTTTGGGCGGTTAAATGTCAGGTAGCCAACACCATTTTTTTCTTCAGCAATAATATTTTGATAGTCCATCACTCACCTCTAAACTCTGGCTTTCTTTTCTCAAAGAAAGCATTAATCCCTTCGTTTCGATCTTTTGTAGCTGCCAGCCAGACAAAGTTTTGACGTTCAAACTTAAGGCCCTGACTTAAAGTCGTTTCATGAATACTTTTAATTGATTGTTTAATCACGCGAATCGCTAAAGGTGCTTGTTTCGCAATTTTTGCTGCAAGTTGAACCGCATATTCAACGGTTAATTCGGTCGGAACCACTTGACTGCAAATGCCATGTTGCTCTGCCTGTTTTGCCGAAATCATCTCACCTGTCATGGCCCAGCGCATGGTAAGTTGTTGCCCAACCAAGCGTGCTAAACGCTGTGTTCCGCCTGCACCCGGCAACATACCCAAGATAATTTCAGGTAAAGCAAAACGGGCATTTTCACCGCAAATCACCATATCTGAATGCAAAACCAGCTCAAAACCAGCGCCTAAGGCATAGCCATTGACTGCACTAATCAGTGGCTTACTAAATGCATCAATTTTTTGCCAAAGCTTCGGGCGAATATCGAGTTGCAAAGACACGGCGTCCATTGCAGCCAATTCACTAAGATCTGCTCCAGCTGCAAAGCACTGAGCGTTACCTGTTAAAACCACCGCTTTGACTTGAGCATTATGTTCAGCTTCTTCGAGCAACTCGCATAAACACTGCAATGTCGCATTGTTTAAGGCATTTCTTTTTTCTGGACGGTTTAGGGTTAATAACAAAACACCGTCAGTTGCTGTGCTGGCTTTGATTAACTCTTGCATGACGGCCTCTATTCATCAAAACTCAAGCGAACATTTGAGCCTTTTGGTAAGGTCTGACAGCTCAGCACATAGCCCTTTTCAACTTCATCTTCTTCAAGACTGTAGTTAAGGAACATGTCGACTTCGCCAGAAAGTACCTTACAGCGACAGGTCGCACACACCCCACCTTTACAGGCATACGGTAAGTCAGCACCTGCACGTAAAGCCGCATCAAGAATACTTTCATCGTCCTGAGCCACAGAAACAATCAGCTCACGACCATCTAAAATAATGTTGACCTTTTCTTCTTTGCGGTTCGCATCCGCTTCAGCGCTACGTTTACGCGCTTGTCCTGTGTGGAAACGTTCGGTGTGGATTTTTTCTTTTGCAATACCATAGTTTGGCAACGTGCTTTCTACGGCATTCATCATTTCGTCTGGACCACAGGCAAACACATGGTCAAAACTCATTTCAAGTACATCAAAATCAAAAAGTTGTTTTAGCTTTTCTTCATCAATACGACCATTCATTAGTTCACTGTCATTGAACTCACGAGAAAAAATATTGATGAGCTGAAAACGTTCTTTAAACTGATCTTTCAAATCCATAATTTGCTCGGCAAACATGGTTTGTTTCCATGAACGATTGCCATAGAGCAAGGTAAATTTTGCTTCAGGTTGTTCAAATAAAACTTGCTTAACAATCGATAAAATTGGGGTAATACCACTGCCCGCAGCAACGCCTAAATAGTTTTGTCCGCCGATCTTGGCTGCTTTTTGAAAAAACACACCTTGTGGTGGCATCACTTCAAGCACATCACCCACTTTTAAATGGTCATTTGCCCAGTTTGAAAATTGACCTTGATCAATTTTTTTAACCGCAATACTGATGTCTTCTTTTGCCGCATAGCTACAAATTGAATAACAACGGCGGATTTCACCAGCTTCAGTTAAATGGCGAATGGTTAAGTGTTGACCCGGTTGAAATTGAAATTGTTCTTGTTGTTCAGGTACAACGTCAAATGCAATACAAATTGCCTGATCGGTTTGCGGTGTAATACTTTTTACTTTTAATGGTACAAATTGGCTCATGGCTGATTTCCTTATCTAAAGACTTAAATACATTTGAAGTAATCAAAAGGCTCAAGACAGTCCTGACATTTATAAAGTGCTTTACAGGCAGTAGAACTAAACTCTGTTAACAATCGGGTATGTCGGCTTTTACAACGTGGGCACTCAACACCATCTTTTAAGTGAACGTGAGTACCACATTGATGCGCCAACCCTTCAGGTGGTGCAATGCCATAAACTTGAAGTTTCTTTTTACCCGCTTCAGACATCCAGTCCGTGGTCCATGCTTCTGACAAATCGACCATCACTTTGACTGGTGTCAAAGCTTCTGCGGTAAAGGCCTCAGCAATTTGTGCTTTCAACATATCTGTTGCTGGACAACCGCTATATGTCGGAGTTAGACGAACAATAATTTCTTGTTGATCGTTAATTTCTACACCGCGAATCATGCCTAAATCCACAACCGATAAAACCGGAATTTCAGGGTCACTTACCGTTTGTAGAACATCCCAACATTGGTCGATGCAATGACGAATCATTTGCATGGCTCACCTCCTTGTCTTACCAGGTCATGCCCGGATAAGTTCTTTGAATACTTTGCATTTCAGCCAACAAATAACCTAAATGCTCAGTATGCAATCCTTGTTTTGCACCACGGCGATAAGCACCGTTCACAGCAACATTTAATTCAAAACGCTTAAGCTCATCTGCAATGGTTTGGTTCCATTGTTCTTTTTCATTTGAAAAATCTGGAATTACGCCTTCTGCAACTAATGCTTGTTCGTCTGCATTAAGTTCAAATAACTCAGCAGTAAAGCGCCATAAATTATTTAATCCGTCTTGTACACGTTGATGCGCTTCATCTGTGCTTAAACTTAAACGTTCCATCCAGCTAGTCGAAAAACGGATGTGATACTTCACTTCTTTTAAAGATTTCACAGCAAGCGCACTGACTTCTGGAAGCGAACTCTGGGTTAAAGCAGTAAATAAATGAAGATGGTAATGGTCCATCAACCACTGGCGTACAATCGTTTGAGCAAAATCACCATTCGGTTGTTCACACAACAATAGGTTTAAAAACTCACGTTCAGTACGGAAATATGCAAGCTGGTCTTCATCACGCTTAGCTTCGTCATATTGGCCTGCCAAAGTCAGAAAGTTTCTTGCCTGACCCAACAAGTCCAAACCGATATTTGCTAAAGCAATATCAACTTCAAGCTCAGGTGCATGCCCGCACCATTCAGCCAAACGCTGAGATAAAACCAGTTGACTGTCGCCAATATGTAATAAGAATTTAGATAAAACTGTATTATTCATTTCCATTCTCCCTTACATGTGCTCAATACCGTCTGGGATATGGTAAAAAGTCGGATGACGATAAACCTTGTCTAGAGAAGGATCGAAAAATTCAGCTTTTTCATCTGGCTGTGATGATTTAATCAGTTCAGAACGAACCACCCAAATGCTAATTCCTTCATTACGACGCGTATAAACATCACGAGCATGTTGTAGTGCGATTTCATCATCAGGTGCTCTTAAGCTGCCTACATGACGGTGGCTTAAACCTTGTTTACTACGTACAAATACTTCGTAGAGCGACCAGTTGTTTTTATCTTCCATTTTGATTTCCTCAAATTTTTCCATAAATCTTGTTAAGCCACTTTGTTCGCTTCAAGCTGCTGTTTTTTCGCATAGACCACTGCTGCATCACGAACCCATTTGCCGTTTTCCCATGCCTTACGGCGTGCTTCGATACGCTCGTGATTACATGGTCCACGTCCGGCAATCACTTCATTAAATTCGTGCCAGTCGATTTCGCCAAACTCGTAGTGGCCTGTTTCTTCATTCAGTTTTAAATCTGGGTCTGGAACTTCCAAACCTAGCTGTAAAATTTGCGGCACAGTGTTATCAACAAACTTTTGACGTAATTCATCGTTACTAAAGCGTTTGATTTTCCATGCCATGCTTTGCGCGCTGTTCGGAGAATGCTCATCACTTGGACCAAACATCATGAGCGCTGGCCACCAATAGCGATTTACCGCATCTTGTGCCATCTGTTTTTGTTCTGGTGTACCGCCTGCTAAAGCCATCATGGCTTCAAAACCTTGGCGTTGGTGGAAACTTTCTTCTTTACAAATACGTACCATTGCACGTGCATATGGTCCATAAGAGGTACGGCAAAGCGCAACTTGGTTCACAATGGCGGCCCCATCGACAAGCCAACCAATCGCAGCGACATCTGCCCAAGTCAAAGTTGGATAGTTAAAGATTGATGAGTATTTCATTTTCCCATCAATTAATTTTTCCATCATGTCATCACGGTCAGCACCTAAGGTTTCAGCCGCACTGTACAAATACAAACCATGACCCGCTTCATCTTGTACCTTCGCCAGCAAAACCGCTTTACGTTTTAAAGTTGGCGCACGCGTAATCCAGTTCCCTTCAGGCAACATACCTACAATTTCAGAATGGCCATGTTGCCCGATTTGACGAATCAATGTTTTGCGATAGGCATCGGGCATTTGATCCTTAGCCTCGATCGTAATTTCATTGGCAATATTTTGTTCAAATTTCTGGTAATTGTTTTCCATTCTTTCATTCCCTGTAGGTATCACCCTTGAATCTATTTTTCGATACACCAAAAACAAAGTCAATCACTTTTTTAGTATCAAATTAAATCCAACCAATAAACAAGAATTAAATATTTGAAATTAATAAATATTAATTAAAAACAAAAAATCTTTTTACGTTTATAAATCAAAATAAAGTTGACTTTTAGACAAATTAATCTGAAATTATGAATCATATTTTCACAATTTTTATAATTGATGTATCACATAAAAAAGGAGTTTGGTCATGCTTGAACAAGCACACCTAGAAGGAACCTCAACCGACACAGATTTTCAGCAGGCGGAGCATCAACTGTCTCATCTTGCTTCTTATGTCTATGGAACATGGCATTCGACGAGTGAAGAACTACGTCCTGTTTATCATGCCATTACAGGTGAATCGATTTATGCCGTAAGCAGTCATGGCATAGATATGAAACGTGTTGTTCAATATGCCAAACAAAATGGTTCAGAACTGGCTAACTGGACATTCCACCAACGTGCAAATGCGTTAAAACAAATTGCCCAACATTTACTTGAGCGTAAAGAAGAGTTCTACAAACTTGCTTATGCAACAGGTGCAACTCGTAAAGATGCATGGATTGATATTGAAGGTGGCATCCAGACGTTATTTGCTTATTCAAGTTTGGTTCGTCGTGAACTCAATGATGAAAAAATTATTACTGAAGATAGCTGGATTCAACTATCTAAAAATGGCACTTTCGGTGCTAAACACATTTTAAGTCCTAAAGCGGGTGTTGCCGTTCACATCAATGCTTTTAACTTCCCAATTTGGGGAATGCTTGAAAAGATCGCACCAACGCTACTTGCAGGTGTGCCATGTATTGTTAAACCTGCAACCGATAGCTCTCAGTTAACTCAAGCTGTTGTAAAAGCCATTGAAGAAGCGCATGTATTACCAAAAGGTTCACTACAACTCATTTGTGGCCAAACGTATGACTTGTTCGACCACTTAGGCCCACAAGACTGCGTTACGTTTACAGGTTCTGCTTACACAGGCCAAAAACTACGTAACCACCCTCACCTCAATAAATATTCGATTCCATTTAGCATGGAAGCCGACTCGGTAAACAGCGCAATTTTAAGCCCTGAAGCAAATGAAGAAACTGTCGATTTATTTGTGCGTGAAGTCTTCCGTGAAATGACTACAAAAGCAGGCCAAAAATGTACTGCGATTCGTCGTGCATTTGTTCCTGAAAATTTGTTAGCGACAGTACAAGAAAAGCTAACTGCCAAACTTGCTAAAGTTGTGGTGGGTGACCCTCAAAAAGAAGAAACCACCATGGGTGCTTTAGCGAGCATTAAACAAAAACATGATGTTGCAGAAAAAGTTGCCGAGCTCAGCAAAGACGCAAAAATTGTTTTTGGTGGCAACGATAGCTTTACATTTAATGCAGATCATCCTGAAAAAGGTGCGTTTTTCGCTCCAACTTTATTGGTGTGCGAACAGCCTTTACAAGCGACGAATGTTCATACCACAGAAGCTTTCGGTCCTGTATGTACCCTCATGCCATACAACAACATTGAAGAGCTTGCCGACCTCGTGTCACGTGGTGAAGGTAGCTTAGTGGCTTCAGTCGTTAAAAATAACGATGAGAATATTGAACAGATTATTCAAAAAATTGCCCCTTGGCATGGCCGTGTCCATGTACTCGATGCAGAATCGGCAAAAGAAAGTACAGGACATGGTTCTCCACTGCCTCATCTTGTACACGGCGGACCTGGCCGTGCAGGTGGCGGTGAAGAGTTAGGTGGTATTCGCGCCGTTAAACACTACATGCAGCGTACAGCAATTCAAGGTTCTCCAAATAGCTTGACGCAAATTACCCACTCGTGGACTGCTGGCTCGAAAGTTAACGAAGACCGTGTTCATCCATTTAAAAAGTCTTTTGATGAGTTAGTGATTGGTGAACGTTTATTAACAGCGCGTCGCACCGTAAGCGAAGCAGATATTGTCAACTTTGCTGGTTTAAGCGGTGACTATTTCTATGCACATACCGACAAAATTGCAGCTGCCGAGTCTTTCTTTGGTGAGCGTGTGGCACACGGATATTTCATTGTATCTGCCGCAGCAGGTCTATTTGTAGATGCAGCACAAGGTCCTGTCATTGCCAACTATGGTATGGACAACTTACGCTTTGTTGAACCGGTTAAAATCGGTGACTCGATTCAGGTTGAACTCACCTGTAAACAAAAAACACCTAAACCACAAAAAGACCCTTCTCAACCTGCACATGGCGTTGTGGTGTGGGATATTAAAGTCAAAAACCAACGTGGTGAACTTGTCGCAACTTACGACATTTTGACTTTAGTTGCTCGTGATTTATAAATAGAACTCAAACTGATGGATATTTAATTTATCCATCAGTTTTTTATCTTACATAGGTGTTGAACTATCCCACAAGAAATAATGATCAAAAAAATAAGTATGGCTAGCGCTACTGTTGTTTCTTTTATACTAAAAAATTTCAAAATTTGTACTATTAAAAACTGTCGTACGAGGAAATACAGGAATCCTTTTTGCCAATCAGTCTCAATTTGTTAAGATGGCAACCGTGAGAAATTAAGTTAAGCTCACACACTGTTGACTCAATTTTGACATAAAAAAGATACACTAAAAGGTATACTTTTTTCTTAGATTAAGTCCAATTTACACAGAAGTTGTTAGAATTGGTTAGATGACCAAACGTAAAATATTATTGATTTTTTAAGGGTTTATTACGCATGAATAGCGCTGAAATCATGGCCGATCTCTCCACCCACACTCCAATGATGCATCAGTCTTTTATATTTGTTTTACAATAATTTTTATTAAAAATAAATATAAAAGTACACTACTAGGTACACTTAATCCAATTTATCATTTTTTAACCACTTGAGTGATATTTAAAAATTTTAGTTAAAGGCTTACTTCAGGAATACTTAATTTTATCTTTTAAGCCCAAATATAATTTTATAACTTGATGGTACTGATATTCTTTTATTATTATTTTTAAAGTTCTCGAGTCAATAAAATGGACAACATATGTCAAACCAATTTGACTCTGTCTCTATAAAAAAAGAAAATATTTATAAATAGGTCCATATCTTCAATAAAAATTGATTTTTCGTATAGCCTCAAATTGAAACAAATACTATTTAAATGAAGCATCAAATTTATTAGTACCAAATCACAGCCTTAATTTTAATAGCTATTTAAAAAACCTATAAACAGTAAGGATACGTAATCCCCAATAATAACCAAGTCAACTACTGCCCTCACACTTTGCACCAATTTACTGTTTTCGTATTTGTAGTGATTGTTCACATCTCATCTGTTTGGTTTCAACCAATCGTTTGGCCTTGTTATTACGCCTGTCATGACGCGTATAAGTTTTGGGTCTAACGGGTGGACATATAAAAGGCTGCTGTTGATTCATCATGATTTGTCCCATAAAAGTACTCCTATATTTTTTAAGGCATAAAAAAACCACATCCGAAGATGTGGTTTTTGTTGTGATCTAAATTAGACTCTAAACATATTGATTTAGAGAATCAGCGGGGATACATTTTAAATCTTCTGCTAATACATGAGCTTCTAATTTTTGAATATGAATTCTGTAATCAGAAGAATTAACTGATACGTTTGTCATAAAACGCTCATGCCCGAAATCTTTGGCAAATTTCACCCACAAAAAATCGAAAAGGTTTTTATTGTTAATTCTCAATAAAAATCCATCTTGCAACTGTTCAATCATAAGACCATTTGAATATTGTCCACCCATTCTTTGCGCTCTCTGTTTACAATACACTAAATGATTCTTTACGAAGGCTTTTCATAACTTTTCAACACATGGATTCCTTTATTTAGACTAAAAGTCTGAAATTATGAAATAGCTTCGTAAATTCATGACATCATTCTTAACGCCTGTTCCAAACCATGCCGAATTTAATCGATGATTCTGACTCATTGTCCTTGCACATAGTCATGACTATTAACTATTAATTTGCTTATAATACCTTCACTTCATTTATTACTATTATCAAAAATGGCTAATACCTCTAAATCATTTATACACTTTACCGCTTCTTTGGTGCTCTATTTCTCTGGGATAAATACACTTTACGCAAAAATACCTGATGAACTTCTTTATCAGCCTCCCAAAAATTTACAATCAACTCAACTAGCTACTTTAGTAGGTTTTCAAAAATTAAATGCTCTCCAGCTTATTAAAGCCCGTATATATCTTACTTATATCAATGATAAAGCTACTTTAAATCGCTCATCTGACTGGAATAAAGTTTATGAGATTTCTCCAGGTTCGACCGACATCCGACTTGTATCAGATACACCAAACTATTTTACAAGTGGTCGTTTAAAATTTACTGCAAAAGCCGGACAACATTATCAAGTTAAGAATAATCAGGCTGATATAAAGTTTAATAAAGAACCTTTACTATTTTGGGTGGAAGATATTGATACAGGTGATGTTGTAACACCTAAGCAGGAATTATTAGGTATTACGGTCCCTTCATCAGTAAGTTTTGTCCCTGTGATCATTTCAAAATAAAGAAGAGATATTATTGTGAAAAAAACTATTTTATTAATTAGCCTAGTTCTGTTGGGATCACTATTATCTGGATGTATAACAACTAGAAATACTGGACCTGTAGAACCAATCACTTATTACTCTTCTCCTGCTACTTCAACAAATACAGCGACAATTATCGGTAGCACTGAAATTAGCCAATCAATTAAAGCTGATAAAATTGCATATGTATTTGCTGTTGATTTTAAGAAAATCGAAAATGGCCGAGGACAAATGAATTCTCAGCTAGCAGTAGAAGCTGGTGAGCATGATCTACAGCTATGGTGTCAACAAGGCGGTTTTAAATATACAAACTTAGCACGAGTAAAACTTGAAGCTGGTAAGCATTATCAAGTTGGTTTCGCTATGAATGTCAATAAACAATACAATTGTTATATGTGGATCTACGAGCTTGAGGCCAAAAAAGCTATTGGAGAATTAATACCTACAATTGAAGTTGGTGAATATGCCAATCCCGACAAAATGCGTCCAATTACGCAATTTTTAGAAGCTAGACCACAAGTCCAATCGAATGTGACTATACCAATTCGAGTAATCAATAAAATGGGACATAATTAAAAACTCAAATAAAAGTAGGTCTTTAAGACCTACTTTTATAGACAAAATTTATATAGGAATTATTGACTACATGTTCCTTTTTCAGCTAGTTTCAATTTTTGAACTGCCTGCTGTCCTTCTTCATCTTCTACAATTTTCAGGTTTGCCCCTGCAACAACGAGACCCGGTTTTAAATATTGTTTAATAAAATAATTTTTCCCACCTGTTGCAAAGAACTTAAGCTCATTCGGTGAAAACTCTGACTCAGTAGAAATCGTATACTCTTGATTGCCAGCAACCTCTTCATAGAAGAAGACATTTGGTGCTGTCTCACCAATACAGTTGCCATTGATTTTGACATCTTTCTTAACCGCACCACCTAACCCACCAGTTCTGTATATATAAAGCCCCGCTTTATCTTTTTCTGGTTGTTTAAACTGTTTCACAGTTTCTGTAAGTGGCGAGTTTACAGTTGGTACAGATGCACAACCTGTAAAAATTAGAGTTGTTGCAGCAATAGTTATAAATTTACGCATTTTAGTCTCATGTTAAGTTGATGATAGAAATCATGTTTATATAATTGTGTTACAAGTAAATTTACTTTAAACCTTTATTCCAATGGATCAATATTCGGCATACTGTCATAAGCCCTGAGTATAGTTTCATAAGGTGTCGAGACCTTTTTATTATCCCAATACACAATTTTCAACCATATTGCAGCGTAACTATATAACCCCATTCTCAGCCAAGGTTCTTCCATATATTTAGTTAGCATCTGTTCCCCTGCTTCCACTAACTCTTCTTGGCTATATTTTGGTTCTAAATAATTACGGCACAATACATAACCATATTCACGGGGAGTCATTTTTTTCTTAATCGAGATTTCTTTTTTACCATGGTAATGTTCAAAACGATCTATCCCTACCTGATACTGGCCACATTGAACACAAAGCTGTAAAAAATCATCTAAAAAATCTGTTTTAAACTTACTTTTTGCATAAATATTATTTAACCCATCAAAGTCTTTCCATAATTCAAAAGATTTTTGCCAATAATCTGCTGCGTTCAAGTTTTCGGACATCCAAACAGCAAGAGCTTTGCTTCTAAATAAACGAGCATGATGAAAAATCAAATCGTTTCCTTCACCAAATGCTTCATTTCTATCTATCGCAAAATCTAGCCATTGGTGAACAGTAGGTAAATAGATTTCAACCTCTTTTTTAAGATTCACCAAATAACCAGAAATAATATTATCTAAAAGATGTATCGCATAATTACCCATTGGATTATCTGGATTAAATTTCTGTAAATCTCTCTCCATTGCCCCCAATAAGTACTCATAAAAAACCTCTTTTTCACGTTTTGGATCATAAATCATTTTATAAATACTCCAGATTATTTACATATTTTATTCACACAACTGAAAACTACTGAATTTTTAGAGTTACCTGTTGCAACTGTATAAGTTGTATAAGTACCCTTATTTAGATTATCTCTCGCTATATCTTTAATACTACTTGGTAAATTTGAACTCTGAACAGCTCGAAGTGCCTCATCAACAGCATTTACTCGGGTTGTTGGATTAGTAAAAGTTGGTGACGCCCCCAATTTAGAGTTACTACTCCGATATTTCGAATCCCATAAATAAACATTTCCAGTTTTTATATCTACAGAAATGATATCGGAACCATTACGCCCAATTGCATCACCATATTTTAAAACTACTTGATTCGGCTGAGCTACAACTTCATTTGCTAACCTTAGTTCAGCCTTATAACCATTAACATGTGAATTAGCGATATTTGGGTTCGTAGAGTCAAGTACTTTGGGTTTATAAGTATATCCCGCAGTTGGAACAGGCAATCTTGTATCTAATACAACCCCATTAAATGTGACAACAGGAGTTGCTTTTACTTCACTTATAATTTTTTGTGTTTGGGTAGTGCTGATTATACTAGTAATTGGTGCTTGATATTTAGCAGATTGCTTTGCAGCATCTGCAATTGAACTAGAAAATTTTAAACCCGCACTACCTAACTTAGCTGTTGCTGTTGCTGCTCCTTTAACAACCGTAAGAATCCCTGCAACTTCCCAAGTTAGAGTTCCAAGATCATACCCCACTTGCATCGCAGTCTGAATTCCACCTGTATTAAAGCCCGACTCAATTCTTTGAATTTTGGTATTGAAGGCTGTAAGAGTAGATTGAGCAAGTTGAGCTCTAACTTCACTGTCTGTCAGAATTGCCTTTAAACCATTTAATGTATCAATAGGATTAAGAATAGCCTTTCCGATATTCCAAATATCAGTTCCCGCACCTGCTGCTATACCTGATGCAAAACCACCTTGTGTTAAACGATCCTGTAAAACACTGATCCCACCGTATTTAGCAAATATAGCAACATCACCTAAAGCATTTGCTTTGATATACTCTAAATCTCTTTGCCTTTTTTGTTGTGTGCCTAACCAGTTATTCGTTAAAGCTGTATCAGCAGAGCTAATTGCAATATTTACGTCATATCCTGCATATGCAGCAACAGTTGCAGCTAATGCTTTACTCCCCTCTTTAATCGCCTTAAGTTGTGCATCTGTATAGTCATATTTATTTCCAGTAATCGTATCAGCAAATACTTCTCCAAGAGCCGCCCCAATCGCTCCTGCTGCACAATCCTTTTGTATAGAACCAGCTAAACATCCAGCCGCCGCATGGGCAACCTTATGTAAGATATAATCTAGATCAAAATTGCTCCCTTGTTGTATACCCGAAATATTATTAGATAAATATCCTTGAACAGCTGTAGCTAAACCTCCGAGTAATGCTGTTTGCAAATTATCATTTAAGTCCCCACCATTAATTGCAGTACTTACTAAAGCTGAACCAGTTGAGTTAACTAGATTAGTAACGATACGATCAGTAACACCTGTACCATTAAATTGTTGCATCCAGTTTGACCCGCCAATTTTATCTAGTAAACCTGCAGTTACTACAGAGGTTGCTAAATTTTTAACAGTATCTTTAGAACCAAGGTCTTTTAATGTCTGCACTACATCACCTTGATTATTTACCAAACTCACGGTGGCTTGTGAAGCCAATGAAGTTAAAGCGGCATTAATCATTATTCCTGTAGTCGTATATGTAGTTACGCCAGCAGCTGTAGTTGTAGCTAAAACCGTACCACCAAATGCTGTTGCACTACCTCCTGCACCCACAGCAACTGTTGTAGTTCCTACTGTTACTGTTGTTGCTCCACCTGAAGCAGCTACTGTGGTTGTTCCTAGTGCCGCTACCCCTGCTCCATAAGTTGCTATAGCAACAATTATTGCAATAATTGCTGCACCTGCACCTGTTAAACCTTGAGATTTGTAATCCCAATCCTTTTGTGCCAACAATATTTGCTGCCAATTCACATCATTTCTATTTACAAAGCTTTTGAGGTAAGCATTTCCAGGCTGATTCGCAAGCTTTAAAATTTCATCGCGTAATTCAACTTTATTAACATCAACTTCACTGGTAGGAACTTGGACAAGAAGCCCACCAGCAGCCTTAAATGTAGGTGGAACAGGTCCATTAAAGCTTGGTAATTTTGCAGTTTCAGTAATGGAACCTTTATCCTGCATAGATTGCCAAACAACTGAGTTTTTATCTTTTTTTATCAGATCTGTAATTTGTTTAGTGGCTGCCAAGAACTCAATTTTGCCACCAGATTCTATATGCGCACCTTTCAAATACTCAAACTCGGTTCCCACCAACCTTGTATCGAAGCCAGACTTCGTACCAATATAATCAGCTTTTAATACTGCGGGTAATTCTGAAATTTGGGTGCGAGTTGTATTCGTTTTTGAATCATTATATTTAATACCAGCAAACGATGATTTTTTAGTAATATCTACCTTGCTACTCGATGTCTCTTCTGCAGTATAAAAATTAAGATTTCCTCCAGATGTGATTGAAATCTGCCCGCCGTCAGCTGTAAACCGGCCAGAGTAAATATCGATATTATTGTCAGGTTTTGTCGGATCAACACCTGCAGCCAATTTCTTAGTTTCAATGTAAATATTCTTACCAGAAATATCGACAGAAGCCGCATTAGTTATATTAGTTTCCTCTGTAGTGGTAGTTGTCTTTTTCTTTAGTCCACCCCATGACTTTTTAGTCGTTGTAGCAGTACTTCGATCATAGCTTTGTTCAATAGCAGCATCAAAAAGCATACTTTTGTTTGCTTCAATTTTGACATCACCCTGACTAGCAATAATACCGGTTGCCTGTAAAACGAGATTGTCAGAAGTGGTATTACCAATCGCTTTAATATTAACGCCTTTTGTACCATTAATTATTGTTGGGCTAATAAAAGTACGCATACTGTAATTGGTATCTGCTTCATTGCCTCTATCATAAAAATCTGTATGCCCATCTATAATGATACTCGCAGCAAGAGTTCTTGGTAGAGTTTGACCAGAATTAAGAGTAGAGGATGTATATTGACTTGCTAATGGTCCTCGAGCTTCAATGTTCGCTTGTCCAGCTGTAGCTGTTAAGTTTGCCCCACTAATAGAAACACCTCTAGCAGCAGTTAAAGATATATTCCCACCATTGCTTGTGATAGCACTTTCGGCATGTTCGTAACCATTGTTATTCCCAGCTAAGAAACTTACAGTAGCTTGTAGTCTGTTAAGTTCACCTTCTAACTCTGTTATTTTATTCCTACTAGGAATATTATTATTTTTTACTTCTTTATATGTCTTTATTTCTGCTAAATACTTGTCTAAATCACTACGTATCAAATAAGGATTAAAATAATAAGTAGAATCATTTATGATAATAGTATCATGAACACCCCACCCTTCCTCATAGTAAGTTGAAAATGTTAAATTTTCAAAAAGAAATGGATTATTTAAATCCATACCAACAAATGGATTTAATCCGTCATAATTAGTATTATAATAATCACTTATTTTTAGTAAAAGTACATCCCTATAACTTAAAATATTCTTATAACTTTGTTCTTCATTTTTAAATCCTTGAGAGTTTTTTAAGTTATCAATCTTTGTTTTTACAACTCCGATATCATTATTTAAAAGCGCAGAGTACTTTGTCGTACTTTTATCTTTCAAAGTATTTTTGATTCCATCAATAAAGATATCTTCTTTGCTTGAAATCACCTTGATATCTTTTTGTGCAGTCAGCTGAGCACCCTGAATATCGATTTTAGTACCTTCTAGACTAATTCCTCCTCCAGCTGTACTAAGTTTAACTACTTGTTCAGAACCATTACCACTAGCCCCTTCATAGCCTTCCAAAGTTAGACTACCATTTTTGGAAACCAGTTCAATGTCCCCAATTGCACTAAGCTTATGGACTTTAGGATCTATAGTCAGTGAGTCCTGAGTCTGGATGGTTAAATCACCATTTAAGCTATTTAATTGAGTATTATTTTTAAGTAAATCACTGCCTGTTGCATTGAACTCAACAGCCTTAGGTGTATTTAATCCTCCCCCAGCCTCAACTAAAACAGCTCCACCAGTGAATTTGGTATTTTGAATATTTTGATTTTTTTCACTTACTACTGATAACACACCTGATGAGCTTAACTCACTGGTTTTAGTAGAACTAAAACTTGGAGTATCTCCTGAAGCAGCTTGACTATTAATATAAATATTTTTCTTAGAATTTAATGCAGTATGTTGCTGTGATGTAGACTTAATACCATCTAGTGTTAGATTATCTTTAGCAAATAATTCAATATTAGTTTTAGCCGTCAACGTACTATCAAATATATTATTTTGAGCGCCACTAGTCGCAATAATATTCCCATTTTGACTTTCTAAAACTGTATTTTGTATTGTGAGATTCCCTGTTCCACTCGTTCCTACAACAACCCCCTGATCACCTTTTAATATTGTTTTAACAGTTCCGTTATTCGTGAAAGTAGTATCTTTTGAACCTAAGATTGAGATCTTACCAACGGTAGAAACTGCATTTAGCCCTGTTGCTGTTAGTTTTCCATCTAAAGAAGCGATAGTAAGGTTATTTTGAGCTTTCAATGTCTGATTTAAGACAAGATCAGCGCTCTCTGAACTGACGTCAATATCTTTTTGTGAAGTCAGTGCACTATTTAGTCCTACTTTTTTAGCATGTAATTGAATACTATCTTTACTGGAAATTTCTTTTGCCGCAACAGTTAAACTATTCGCTGCATCAAGCTGGACCTTACCAGTAATAAGTGGAAGGTCCTTATCAGCATTGTTCCATATTAAATCACGACCACTGTAAGCCTTAATGTTCTTAACTCGTGTTGCAGAATTTTCAAGTGCAAACCCAAGACTCTTTAAATTTACATCTCCTGAACTATACAGGTTTAAATCTTTACCTCCATAAATAGTTCCGCCCTGGATATCAATTAAACCATCTGTATTTGAAGAATCCGTTTGTAAATTGATTGAACCTAAAGATGCCTGTATCTGATTTCCAGTCAGTGATAACTTTCCTTTCCCTGATACATTCAAATTTTGTGCTGCTATTAATTTTGCACCTTGTGCTGCAACTACATCTTTTTGTGACTGGATATAGGCAGAACCACGATTACTAGTGATGCCTGCGTTAGTTGCCAGATTGATGTTCGCTGCATCAACATATACATCCCCACTCTGGGCATCATTAAAAATTCGACTATTTGCCGCTAAATTTAAATTCCCTTTGCTACTAATGATTAAAGGAGAGGCAGCCAAACTACCATTATTAATGATAATTTCTTTAGCATTTATATTCAGGTCATTACCTGAATCAATATTTAACATGCTATTACTATTAATACTGCCTGATGAGTTGATATCTGCAGCTGCACCAACACTCGTTGTTTGTACACTGACCAAACCTTGGGTTTTACTGGTTGAACTGATTGTACCGCTATGCTCAATTTTTCCAGCACTGGTAATCACCAGATTGTTGACCGCCTGAAGTGTCCCCGCATTAGTAACACCTAAGCCCTTTTCCGTACCCATCAAGTAGATGTTATTAGCATACATTCCGCCTAATGCTTTCACATCCACTGCTAAAGTCGGTGCAGTCCCCGTACCAGTAATAGCAGCGATATTCTGCAGATCAGAACTGACCGTATTTGCTCCTGTTATTACCTGAATATCATTTTGTGCTTGTAGTTGGGCATTCAAGTCTAGAGCGCGGGCATAAATATCAACATAGTTGGCATTATTATTGTTACCACCCAACCCCAAAGTGCTATTGGTTGGTGCAGTAATAGTGACCTTACCTTGATTTACATTAAATTGCTGAATACTACCATCAGCATTTAACTGAGGCTTACCTGTAGTAAAAATTGCCTTATTGGCATTTATAAAGCCACCGCCTTTAATATTAATACCAGACGGGTTAGCAATAATCACATCTGCCATTTGCCCAGCCACTTCCAGATTTCCTTCAAAACGTGAGGCGGCTGATGAATTTACTTCATTGAGGATGACACGAGCTTCACCAGTCGCTAAAAATGGGTTTGCCCCCACGGCACCTACGGTTTTCGTGGTAGCTCCTGTTCGGCTATTATTTAAAACAGCGCCTTCAGCCAACACATCAAACTGTTTATAGATATTGTGGGAAATACCATTTTTGGGAGTCTGAATATTAACGACTGGAACTGTTGTGCCTGCTGAGTTCTTTCCGGCAGCAATGACAGCTCGATTTGCAGCATTCGCTGCACTATCTGCAACGATATCAGCATAGACTGGAGCAAAAGGCACCAATAAGCTCATACTTGTTACTAATGCCTTGACATGCCACAGTTGATGAAATGATTTTTCTTGTCCCGGTGATTGCCCAGAACTCACTATTTCTGAGGAGCTAGATTGTCCTGCCGCCTTGCTCTGGCTTCTGACATTCTCGGCAACTGCCATAAACATGTTACGGGCTTTGTTAAAAACAATTCGATAAAGATTTTTATTCATAAGTCAGTTTTCTCTAATTAAAATTAATCTTCTTTCTTAATAAAACTTAATAAAAAGCATTTAGGCTAAATCCCAAAATCCAGTCTTTTTTTATACTCTTTGGTGCGATTAAGCCTCGCCCTGTAAAGGCATCAATATAAAAATGGTTGAGATAACTTCGTAGTCCTACGACACTTCCCATCAGATGACGCTGCCCAGCAATACTGTTCTCACCGTTCACCCATCCCTGATCTACAGCCATGTAAAATTGAGTATTAGGAATTTGTGTATTTACGCTGATTTCCTGTTGTAAATACTGTCCGTTATCGCCTGATAGCATCAGTTCACCATCAAAACCTCGAACGCTATAACGACCACCGATATAAAAACGATCATTAGGTACTAAAACTCGTGGAGCATATTGTCCGCGCCAGTTCAAACGGTATTGAGCAGGCGTATCTAAAAGCAAAAATGGCATTTGAAAACGTAAATCGGCACTCCATATCGGTGCACGGGAATACCCTTCTGACGGTAATGGATTTTTATCAATGTCCTTAATTTGTTCTTCTGGTGCTAACAACGCATCAAATGCGCCTGTGCCATGCCGATAATCCAAACCCGCATCTAATACAGCATCACCCAGATATTGGCGATGTTGTATCCCGGCATTCCAGCCTGAAGTTTTTCTACGTTGTACTTCGATTTCAATATCATCAATAAAGTTTGAATTTTGCTTATGGTAGAGCTTGCCATAGAGGCTGGTTTTATGTTGCCCACTTCGGCTAAGTACACGGGATACATTCAAATTACCCTGCTGACTTAAGCCGTGATAACGTAGTACACCATTTGCACCCAATACATTTTGCTCGTATTGATAACGGCTATAGCTAGTACTGAAATCATAATTTCCTAACGGAAGCTGATAACTTACAAAGTAGTTTCTATTTAAGTCTCGATGTAAGTTATCTAATGAATGGCTAAAATTAAAAGAAAGAGAATCACTCAAATGGAATGGATTATTAATATTGAGTCCCAGACTACCAATATACCGGCCAGTCTCTTCACTACCTGAATTATCCAGACCAAAATTTAAATTGATTTTCGATTGTGCCTGTAACTTGATAATCAGATCACTATAGCCTTGAGCTTCCTGAACAGTTTCATCTGCCGGCACAATTTGTATATCTACCGTATAAGCCCGCTTTAAGTTTTCGAGACCCTGATCAAGTTGTTGGAGATTCAGGACATCACCTTCTTTAAAGGGTAAAGCTACTTTAAGTTGTAATAAGGAGAGTTGCTCACCTTGTACGATAATTTTACGTAAACGCCCAATCTGTACACCAAGCCGTAAAGAGCCTTGCTGAATATCTTGAGGATCAACAGTAACCTGACTGGTAATAAAACCCTTTTTAATCAACTCATTTTGGGCGAAATTAACGAGGTTATGTAAGCTTTGTGTACCAATACACTTGCCAATAATCTTCTGCGGATGATTCCAGATTGCCCGAAGCATAAAGTGAAATTTATAGTGTTCAGGGTACTGTAACGTCTTTCTATCAAAATCAATATTCTTGACCTGAACACACGGCTCTTCAGAAACAACTATAGTTTTAAAATTTGGTACATTTTTTGCATTATCTTTAGGTGATAGTTGGGTGAATTGATCTTCTAATTGCTGATTTAATTCTTTTAAACGTTGATCCTGACGGATGCGGTCTGGTAAGGAAATATCATCCACTGCTAAGACTGTTTGGTGCCAGCATATAGCAAGAACAAGGAAACCTATGCTTTGGATTGACAGAAAATTCATTTTTATACAGACAGGTCTATGTTACAAATTTAATTAAAAAATATACAAAAAAGATATTGATAGCAATACTCTTTTTAAAAATATATTGAGATTTAATAAATTATTTTTATAAATTAATTTATTGATTTTCAACAACTTAAATTCACAAAAAACTCAGATTAAATAATCAAAAATGATTTTAACTCCAGTTGAAAACCAATTATTATTTGCTACTTATTTGTAAATAATTTATTTCCTAAACCTTATTCCGATTTAGTATTTCAAGCTTTTTCTTATTCAATAGCGCCAGTAAGTAAACTTATGATTAACAAATTCTGAGTTAGGGCTATTTTTTATATTAAATTGATAGTAAATTTTTTACTAAGAAGTTTAAGAGAAGACCAACCATTAAAAGTTAAATCAGTCTATATCGTATTAATTTTTTTATGAAAAACTTATTTTAGAAGTAATATACTTGCTTAATATTGCTTGTGTTTTTAAAGTTTTTTGTAAAAAAATGGTGTACCCAGGAGTGATGTTTAAACCAAAACTTCTTCCGAATTCAGTGAAGCTATTTTTTAATAGTGAGTTCATTTTCACCAATTAAACCCAGTTTTAGATCATTATGAGTTAAGTTAAAATTACTCTCATGTCAGGCAATTTTTTAAGTCGTATGATTTGAGACTCTTTCATCAAAAGAAAGATTTTAGTGCAATTATGCACCATAGAAGAACATAGGGCACTATATATTAACTGAATTAAATATAGTGTGGATGTCATTATCAAGGTGAATTATCTTAATAAGGTTATTTAATCCAGATTACAACTCAGGCTTATAATTAAGAAACACTATAAAGGTAAATATGATGCACTAGCAATTTTACTAGACTAAGCCTACTTTTATATTTAATTGTATTTTTTAAAATTCATGAAAAAGCCACATTGGCTGAAATGTGGCTATACATAGACTTGAATTAACTTTAATAATCAGCCTAATAAATAGACTTAGGCTAATTCAACTACTTAAAAATAAATTTAAAGCACTATTCTTAAAGCTTGTTCCAATCCACGTTGCTTAATCTTCGCTCCCATTCCAAACCATGCTGAGTTCAATCGATGATCTCGACTCATTGCACGGCGTTCATGATCAACAAACTCGGTAATACTACAAAGTAAATCATAAGCTGTGTCTTTCACTGAACTTAACTCTGCTCCCCGTCCCTGTCCATTAAACATTTCCATAGCCTTCGACATGGCCCGACCATTTGGTTCAGTTTTATTGTCTACTATCTGGGACCTGATAGAACTGATTAACCTCATGAAAACTGTGAACATGCATAAGCATACAAACTAACAGATGAGAATGAAGCTGCTTATTTATCTGGTGCATATCTTGAAACGTAAAGAATTAATAAGTAGTTAAACAGACTATAGTATCTACAGATTCTTCTTAGAGTATATATAGCCTTTTGGGAGTGGAGCATCACATGGTTGATCCGTCTTTACATTCACCATTTTCACAGGCCCATCATTGTAAATTGTAACCTTACAGCCTTTTACAATATATTACTGTTGAATGCCACCGTACATTTCTTCCTCAGAAGCAGCAGCTGCAATATCACAAGTCTTATCAACACGGCATACTGTTTCTTCCCCACTAAACTCTGCTCCGCCACTAGCCTCTATAGCTTCTGCTCCAGCAGCTTCCATTACTTCAGCATCTACAGTCTGTATTTTTGCTGCAAATAATTCTCTTATTTTTAATTTCAAGCCCAAAATAAACTAAATTTTCCTCTCAATGACATTTCATAAAATCAATTTAATAATTAATAACGGTAACTAGAATATCTATATATTTTCTAAACTCATTCTAATTTAAATTCTATAACTATTGATTTAATTCATCTTTATAAAGATTAACTAGACCATTAATCATTAAATTCAAACCAAAAGAAAACTCAACTTCTAGAGGAACGGGTATCTCGTTGATAACTGTTAGAGTGGATGGAAATTGAGTCCAATCAATATTATCAAATGCATTAGACTGTTGAGGATCACCATTACTTAAATCATTCTGATCTGAAAGTTGTATAGCAAATCCAAGAACAAATCGGGCAAGTGTTGTATAAGCCTTAGCTGCTAGCGATGGGGAAAACCCATTGCCAAGGAACAAGGCAAAACTTCGCTCCCTTTGTTTCATAGCACTAGGACCATTTGGAATCGACTCAAGTAAAAGTCTTGCGGCTCCTCTATGAGTCGCTAAAACCTTGAACATATGTGTTGCCAATATACGACATGCTTCTTCCCATTTTAGCCCTCCCATATCAGGCATCGTAGCTTCCATTTTCAAGAATAATTGGTCAACCACTTGTGCTACTAAATCCTCACGGCTTTGGAAATTCCGATATAATGTTGCTGTTCCTGAGTTTAATTTTTTTGCAAGATAACGTAGGGTTAATGCATCAGCACCCTCAGTAGTAGCAATTTCTAGGGCAACTGCCAGTATACGATCAAGTGGAAGTGAAGGACGACCTGGGGATACTTGGGATAGTGACATCATTACCTCTATCAAATATTACATTTATATTCATATTAAATGATTTTAATACTGAATATTTAACAGCATTTTAAAAAACCAAAATGCATTATAATAAAATTTTGTCAGGATATGGTTGATCGGCCCAAAATAATAAACCGATATTTAGAGTTCTATTTTAAAGACCCATATTGTTGCTGCTTATGGTTTATTAAACACTCTTATAGCAATACAATTTTAATTGAGATTTAATCAAGCCATCCATTTTATTGATCATTATTTACCCTCTCTGTTTTATAAAGCAACAGTGATAATAAAGGAAAAATAATACCAACCATACATACTAATGGCCATCCTCCATAGACATAGCTAATACTAGCTGATGCTGAACCCACTGCACCGCCTAAAAAAAACAAAGCGATAAATAAAGCATTTAATCGGCCTCTTATATGTTCTCCAAGAGAAAATATGACACGTTGTCCAACTACAAGATTCGCTTGAACTCCAAAGTCCAAAAGAACCGCTGAAACCAACAAGACTCCTAAAGAATTTATTCCCCCAAACCATGCCAGTAAAAATGAAAAAAACACCATTGTAATAGATAATCCAGTCATCAGATGTGACTTTCCTTGATCAGCCAGCCAACCAGCTATTGGGCCAGCAACAGCACCTGCTACGCCTACCAGGGAGAACAGGCCAATATCATTCTGATTCAAATTAAAGCGCGGAGATGCTAAAATCAAAGGAACGGCTGTCCAAAACAAACTAAAACTTGCAAAAAGTGTTGCCTGGTAAGCTGCACGGCGACGTAGTTCAGAAGTATCACGTAAGAGATACCAAAGTGACCCTATTAACTCATAATAATTATGCTGAACTTTTGGTATACGTGATGGTAACAATCGCCACATCATTCCGATCAGAATTACCATAATTACCGAAGATAATATATACACAAACCGCCAACCAAAGCTTGCTGCAATAAAACTAGAAATTGGCCGTGATAGCATTATACCAATAAATAAGCCACTCATAACTTTACCAACCACTCGTCCTCGAAATTCTATTGGTGTCATATGAGCGACAATTAAAACCAGAATTTGTGCTGAAATTGATCCAAAACCAATCAAAAAACATGAAAATAAAAATACATGCACACTCTTTGAAAATGCTGCAATAACTAAAGTTAGAACTCCCCCACTCATGATAAATAAAAATAACTTACGATTCTCAAGTAAATCACTGAGTGGAACTAGTAACAACAACCCCAAACAATAGCCAATTTGGGTTAATGTAACGATTAAACCACTTACTGTAGTAGTTAGATGAATATCTGGTGCAATTAAACCTATTAGAGGCTGAGCATAATACAAATTAGCGACAATTAAGCCACATGCACAAGCTAATAAAAAAATTAGCGAATTTGGTGGAGGGACTTGGGGCGCTGTAAAATCTACTATTGTTTTATCTATAGTCTTCATAAGTTAAGATTTCACCCCTTCAGAGTACATAAAAAATTATGCAGTTTTTAATTTAAAAAATTTTTAAGAACGGCTTTGTTTTATTAACGTTCTGTGAACAACGTGATTAATGACTTTATTGCGTAAACGCGCCATCATTGTTTGTGATTGCATTACGCCAACAAGGCGCTGCCCTGACTCGTATAATTGTTCTTTTACTAAATTGAGACTTGCATCTAATAATTTGTAATCACGTTTACGCCATTGACCTGCGATCATTACAGCTTCTATATTGGCAATGCTAGCTTGCAAAGCCGTAGCAATCGGGTCATGAGCTGGCCACAAATTAATAGCCTGAGCATCTATTACAACAATATCTGCTTGCATCCCAACCTCTAATCTTCCTATACGATCAGAAAGTCCAAGCGCACGTGCCCCTTCTGTTGTTGCCCAAGAAAGTGCCTGCTTACTTGAGATCGTTGGCTTTGGAGAAAAAAGCCCTGTAGTTTGTCTCTGCTGTTCATGGTCAAGTCCACGTTGTTGAGCCAAAGCTATACGTGCTGCGGTGAGAATTTCGCCTGACAGAACAGTATCGACATCAGTACCAAGTGACGGAGCCGATCCATAACTTAAAAGCCGACCTGTGATGGGAAAACCATGCCCTTGTCCCAACTCATTCTCAGGAGTAGAAGTAAAGCTAGCACCCGCATCTACAAATATCTTCAACCAATCATCAGGAATTTCATTGCCGTGCACAATATTGGTTTTCGGCCCAATCAAATTGGCATTTCGTACAGCTTCCCATGCTTCACCAGGCTTACCGCCACTTTGATGCATCGAAACAATAATATCGCGTTCACGAGCTCCTCGAAAATCAGCCAATGCTATTTCCTTTTTTGAGTATTGAGGGCCTGGAATTGCGATTCCCAACGTTAATAAATCATGAGCTGCTATTGGGCCTCGCAATAATCGATCAACTTCCTGCATTGGATGTTCAGATTGTCTAAATTTATGCGGCATACCATGTAAAAAAACGCCACGAATCCCTGACTCAATCAATCCTTGAATCGTACTATCGGCATGTTCTTTTGTTTGCACATTATGGCACCAGTCGCCTAATGTAGTTGTTCCACAGTTAATTTGATTTAAGGCACAAGCACGTGCAGCGATTCGCATATCCTCTGGTGTGTAGTGCTGTGCCAATCCAGCATGTGCTTGCGCAAGATATTCTAATAATGTCCAATCAGCTCCTACAGATCTTAATGCCGCCTGCCAACTATGTAAGTGTGCATTAACAAGACCTGGTATAAGTATTCGTCCAGTAAAATCAAACACCTCAACGTCAGGAATCTCTAACATAGGTTCCATTCTCGTGATGCGTCCATTTTCTACCAAAATATCAATACGTTCAAAGTCTGGTCTATCTTGCGCCATGGTAATAACCGTTGAGCCGCGTAATAATATTCGATTCATTTGCTTTACTCTAAATGATGAGCAACCCGCTATTTAGCGGTGCTATTTTCTTAATATAAGCTTTTAAGTTATCTTGCATATTCGAGGTTGCTATATAGCCAATATAACCATCAGGTCGAATTAACATTACAGTATCTGCAGATACACCATATGCTTTACTAAATGTTCGCTTTGTATCTTTCAATACATAATCAGCACTATGTGAATCATCGACATTTATAAGTAAGCGTTTTAAATTAGCCCCTTTAGAAGGCCATGCAAAATCTTTGACTACTTGAGCAGTTTTTTCACCAAAACCAATAAGCGTGAAATGTGGGCCCTGAAAAGTATCAAATAAACGGATTTGTCCACCATGTACAGCAGTTAGGTCCGCATCTGGAGCACGATCCCCAGCATGTATTTTTGAATTAAAAGTGCGATCATTTAAAGCAAGTGGGCCATTACGATATGTTAATGATAGTTGTGACTCATCTTTACCACGTTTAATACTGGAAGGATCAAGCTTAGCAATGCCATCATATTTTTTGGTTGATAATGCCAGTACAGATGCTGCTATAGGCCAACGCTCTGCTTCATAACTATCAAGTAGACTATTATCTGTACCTGCCAACACCTGAGCAATTTTCCAACCTAGATTGTACGAATCTTGAATACCTGTATTCAGTCCTTGTGCACCAGCTGGGGTATGCACATGCCCTGCATCACCTACAAGAAAGACTCGACCACTTCGATATTTTTCTGCCATCCGAATATTAGGTCTAAAAACCGACTTCCATTGCACGTGATGTAGTACGACTTTCAAATTACCTATCCGCTTTTGAATACGTGCATTAATAGCATCTAATTCAAGTTCAGGATGCTCTTCAGGTGCTAAACGTATCATCCATTGGAATAAATCACTATTTGGTAGTGGGCATGCAGCAATAAATTGCCCACTTTTCCCAGGCCAAATATGCCATCGGTTACGAGATAAACCCGTTGTCACACCATCAACAATGATAATTCGATCTTCTTCAAAAGTTGATCCAGTAAACTTAATACCTAACTGCTGACGTACTTTGCTAGAACCACCATCTGCACCCACCATATAACGTGCAGTAATTTCTTCTACTGCCCCATCCTCTCTCTTAATTTCAGCAGTTACGTAATCATCTGTCTGGCTTAGAGAAACGAATTGTTTACCAAACTCAACCACGCCATTTAACGACTTAAATCGTGTATGTAATACAGCATCTGTGCTGAACTGCGGGATCAATAATGTGTTTGGAAAAGGTACATCCGATGAACGTGATCGATTGGACATCATTCGCCAAGGAATTGTAAATGGGCCAAGGTGAACACCAAGAAGCGGATATGCATTGCCTGCTTGAAGTACCTCATTCACTAAACCTAGATCCTGAAAAATCTCCAACGTTCTCGGCTGAATGCCTTTTGCTCTTGATCCATCAAAGCTGGCTGAAGCTTTATCTACAACACGGATGTTAAGCCCACGGCGCTTTAAATCTATTGCAAGTGCCATACCAGCTGGACCCGCACCAACGATGAGCACATCAATTAGATGCTCTTTAGTTTTTTCACTCATGATATATTCCTAATACTATAAATTATTTACAAACAATTGGATAAATCTTGCAACTTCATTCGAGCGTTCAAAAGGCACCATATGGCCACAGTCAAGTACATGACACTGCTTTGGTTGTAGAAGAAGACAAGCATTCTCTAGGCTGTCAATTGGAGTTACTCGATCCTCTTTTCCCCAAATCAACATAGTAGGTATTTTTAATTCAGACATACGTTGATATAGAGCAGCCCGATTAAATAGTCCAAAGTGCTGTACAGTATCGAAAACTGCATGGAGAGAACCTTCAAACCGATATGCGTCAAGTAACATATTTGAGAGAACTGCAGCATGGGTTTGATCCCCTAAGTCGTTACTCTCATGTAGTGAAAGCCACTTACTTCCAAAATTCTTAGCAATTACTCCGGCAAGTAAATTACTAGATTGCAACAATCGTAATGCAATCGGTTTTTTAGCAAGTCCAGCAGGCCCAGCTACTGTTAATGATGAAATAGCATCAGCATTTTGGTTTACGTACCCCATAGCAACTAGAGCACCCATAGAGGCACCCACAATGTGAAAGCCATCAGCTAAGGCAAGGGCTTTTATCAATTCACTTATCTGTCGTATAAATAAAGTATCATCGTAACTAGTGTTACGAATCCGATCTGAATACCCCCGCCCGTAAGAGCTATACGTTAACGTACGAAATCCAGCTATATGTAAAATCGAAATAATTTTATCCCAATAAAATAAAGGCACTGTAAGACCACCAACAAACACAATAAGCTGTCCATTCTCCGGACCTAAGAGCTCGTAATGAGTCACACCATCAGATAGTTCAATATAATTTCCACGCAGAGCAGTTCGCATCTTTTCATTCAGGCGATGATTTTCGCTTTTTAAGACAAAGTACTTCATGATTTATTTTCTGCCTCTCGTTATTTTTTTAAATTATTCAGAAATTTTTCAATAGAGTCAGCAACCCATGCTGGGTCCTCCTCAGGCAGTAAATGCCCTGCATGCGTATGTACTAATTCCCGACTACCGGAAATATCTTTTGAAAAATTTTGACCATTAATAGATTTACTTCTTAATACAAGTGTGGGCACTGTAATTTCACGAATTTCAACACTACAATCTTTTTGATCAGTATTCATAAGGTCAATAAAAGCAGAACGGTTACCAGGCAACGACATCAAACCATGCACTCTGTCAACCATCGCCTTATTCACAATTGTAGAAGTAGAACCAACTATCGATTTAAGATTACGCTCAGTTGCAATACGCGGTAGCCACAATCGTAATAAAGGTCTAAAAAAAGGATTGCGTGCCAAACGAAGCCCTGAAGGAATGTTCTTTTCTGGATAACCTGTCGCATTGATCAACACAATTCCATTAAGTTTATATTGATGTTTCAATGCCAGATTCCACGTAATATTTCCGCCTAGCGAATTTCCCACTAAACTATATTTACTAAATTTCAATACCTCCATAAATCTTGCTATGGTTGAAACATATGTCTCAATACGATAATCATGATCGGGACGTGGTCCTGTTAACCCAAACCCAGGAAGATCAAGCCAAATCACTGTAAAAGACTTTGACAAAAGTAATGCAACTTCTTCAACTCCTTGTAAAGAAGATCCACTCCCATGAAGCATTAAGATTACAGAGCCTTTGCCTTTTAGCTTGTAATGAATTCGCAAACCATCAACTACTACAAACCTTGAGTCTTTTTGCGGTTTAGCCCAATTGTTCATGATATATACTCACAATATTTATGGATACTATGTATCCATAAATATTTAATGTCAATAAAAGAATGAAAAATAATCAGACTTTCTAAAATAAAGAATTAATAATTAAAAAAATGAAATTTACTTAGAAACAGGAATAAATACTTTATTAATCAATTATATAATATAAAATTTTATTTACTTTATATGTCAAATCTTACAACCCAACATAGTCATGGCGATATTTTATCAAACTAAATACAAGTCAATTTAATACCAAGACTTATGCAAGGCTTGTACTTTTCATACATAACGGTTACATTGTATCCAATATTCAGGTTAACTCATATACACAAGAGACTAATTGCCTGCAAAATTAGAAGGTGGAATTAAGAATTTGGAATGGTATATAAGATACGTTTAAATTAAACCAAGTATGCCCGATACCACAAAAAAGATAAAATTATTCCACCCCTAATTAATAAGTTATTTTTAATCAAACACTTAAAATTCAAGAAGGATTGTGTAAGTATTTTAAGTGCTAAGTAAAATTTAGTAAAAAGGAAGAAAACCATGCAATTTAAATTTTATGAATCTTTTTTGCCAACGTATATTCCTCTTACAATTGTGGAACTTTGCTTACAAGAGCATATTTCTTATGAAGATATTTTTTCAAATTTAGATCTTTCACTAGATGATTTACGCAATAAGCATTTTAAACTAACATATGCAGAGTTAAATACTTTAACATTAAATTGTATAACAGCATTATCTTCAGATGAACTATCAATAAAAGTAGGTAAATATATACAACTACACCATTTAGGTATAATTGGGAAATTATTAGAATATAGCCCAACACTTGCTGATGCCCTTCATATCTTAGAGAGATATAGTCTTTTAATTGACCCTACAATTTGGTTTAAGGTTGAGCAACAAGATCAACTAATTATCATCCACTACCGTAAAATGATTCCTCTTGGTGATACATATCAATTCAATCAATATAGCCAAGAAGTCCTTAGTATTCTAATAATTCGATTATTAACTAATTTTTACGATATAAAAGGATTACAGCTAGAATTTGAATTTCCAACACCTGTGTACTCTCGGAAATTAAACTTTTTACGATGTTCAATCGACTGGAACAAACCCGAGACTCGACTTATTATCCCAATAATAAATCTTGAAAAAAAATCCCTTATAAATAAAAAAGAATCTGAATTTTACCAATTAATAAAGCAAGCTGAGTATGATTTCAAGGTGTTTAATAGTATAAAAAAAAATTGGATATTTCAGGTACTTGGTCTTATTTACAGTCACATCAACAAACCACTAAATACAAAAGATTTTGTTAAGCTTTTATATATTTCACGAAGTACTTTTTTTAGAAAATTACAAGAACATGAAACCAATTACGAAGATCTTATACAATACGTACGTATGGATTTTGCAAGTAAATATCTTATACAAAATAGAGGGTCAATTAGCTCACTTGCTTATTATCTAGGTTTTAGCCACCCTTCCAACTTTATTAAATATTTTAAGCAATGCTTTGGTATGACACCTAAACAATGGCAAAACAAACATAATGAGACTATTTAACTATTCAATTGAGACTATTCAACCATTTTTTTATTTTGTAATAACTTAGACTTCATTCTAAGTCTTTAGGAATAAGGCTTAATTAAAATGGAATTTAAGGAATTAAGATGAACAAAAGTTTTTTTATCGGTACTAGTTTAACCATTTTCCCATTTAGCTTAACTTTAGGGGCTGGAATGGAACGCACGACCCAAAGTGTTGCAGCATTCTTGCAACCTAATCATTATTTTGAAGCAGGAATAAATGTGCTTGATCCAAATGTATCTGGAAAAATTGACTCTGATTTTAATAAAGGTGGATTAAGCGCAGCTGCAAATATGGATACAGGTAATATTGCCAATCACTATATTGCACCATCTGCGGCTCTCAAGTTACAGCTTACAGATCATTTCTCAATTGGTTTTTTATACGATCACCCTTTTGGTTCAGACTCACTTTATCCCATACAAAAATTACCAGCCTATACTGAAGGTGATGCAAGTACTGGTGCTAAAGTGACCACACAAAACTTAAGCACAATTGTCGGCTATCAACCAAATGAAAATTGGAATTTCTATGCAGGCCCAGTCTTACAAACTGTAAAAGGTGAAACTCATGTCCGTGGTGCAGGATATATGTGGTTAAAATATGACATGACAACTTCTGAGAAATTGGGTACAGGTTGGTTAGCAGGCTTCGCTTACTCAATTCCTGAAATTGCATTAAAAACATCACTAACCTATCGTTCCGAAATCGATCATGATGTAAAAATGACGGAATCACTAGCACTGAGACATCCAGTATATGGTGTCACCGACTTTGGTACTGACGTATCACCTTCAACTGTAACTACACCTCAAAGCATTAATTTAGACCTGCAATCAGGAATCATGGCTGATACTGTTGCATTTGCAAATGTACGTTGGGTGGAATGGTCAAAGAATAAAATCTCTCCTCCCAAATTATACAAAACAACACAACAAGTGATGGGTAAAGGAATAGATTTAGTTACTTATTATGAAGATCAGATTTCAGCAAACGTTGGATTGGGACGTAAGTTAAACGATCATTGGGGAGGAAGCTTGTCTGTAGGTTGGGATAGTGGTGCTGGTGATCCGATTACAACATTAGGGCCAACAAAAGGTTACTGGAATGTCGGTGTTGGTTTTAAATTTAGCCCTCAACCCAATTACGATATTGCCTTAGGTGTAAAACATTTTTGGTTAGGAGATGCTAGAGCTCAGTCTGCTGCTGACTTTGGCACAAATAACTCAGATGCTTATTTTAGTAATAACACAGCATGGGCTTATGGTCTAAAAATAGGTTATAAGTTTTAAGGAACACTATAAATGAATATTATAAATATTAAGCCTAATATGTTCAAAAATGAAATTCTTCTCAAGAAATCATCACCATTTGAGACATTAATTAAAGCCCAGGAAACTTTAATAAATAGATCAACAAAGTTTAGAAATAATTTTCTAATATTGTTTTTTTTATTTTTAATTTGTATTTCTAATACTTGGGCTAGTGACATCGTTGGTAAATGGAAAACTATTGACGATAAAACAGGAACTCCTAGGGCAGTTGTTAATATTAATAAAAATAGTGATAATAGCTATTCTGGAAAAATTGAAAAAATTTATAATTTACCAAATGGGAGTTCACCAAAATTTGATAAGTGTGTTAATTGCAAAGGTGATTTAAACAATAAACCCATGATTGGATTAAATATATTATCTAATTTTATTATAAATCCCAAAGTTAAAAATGAATATATTAACGGCCAAATCCTTGATCCTGCCTCTGGAAATATATATAAAGGTAAAATTACAATGAGCTCAAACGGTAAAAAAATAATACTTCGTGGCTATATAGGTATTTCACTTTTGGGACGAAGTCAAACTTGGATTAGAGCTGATTAATATAAGTTAAAATAATAAGAGAGTATTTACTCTCTTTTAATTATTAAATATATTCACAGTGAAATGTTATTCAAATCTATTTTCTTCAAAAACCATTACCGTTCGTTCTGAACCTCTTTAAATTATTCTCTGACAAAATTCAGCTTGATAGTCTGCTGAAAATATTATATTTTTCAATTAACATAAAGCTCCAAAATATATTTAAATTTTCTTTATCTCTCATTTTAAAATTGAGACTACTATATTCTGCTTATACATTTACAGCCTGTCCCTACTTAGACTTTATGCTCTTAATTGGTCCTGAATTTAATTGATAATCCCTACTCATCATACACTACGCTCATGATTCTCAAGCTCATTAATATTAAAAGTAAACGCGACACTGAAACTTAGCTGAACTTGACACTGCTCCCTGATTTAATAGATTAAATATCTTCACTTCTTTAGTCATCACTCGACTATTAAGTTCAGCTCAACTTTGAATGTTGAGTTCTGCTGCACTCTTATTTAACGAAGAAATATCATCTATATCCAAATTATAATAAAATATGCAATATTAATTTATATATTTCTTAAAGTGTCCTGTAAAAATTTTATAAACCATTTTTGTGCTGCAATATCACTTGATTTTTTATACCAATGTAAAGTGATATCAAATTCTGGTAATTCAAATGGCACATCATAAATGTTGATATTTTTATTTGACTCAAAAAAGAGACTGATTCTCTCTGGTACTGTTACAATTAAATTATGCTTTTCAATAAGCTCATTGAGGATACTAAACTGAGGTACTCTTAGCTTAATTTTTCGACGTAATCCTTTTTTATTCAAATAATTTTCAACTAGATTATGTCCAGTTGAGGCTGAAACAATTGCATGATTTTCCTTTAAGAATTGCTGTAAAGTTAATTCATTGTTCTCTAGTTTAATATTGTTACTAACCAAACAAACATACTTTTCTTGAAAAAGCTTTAGCGTATTAATATTTCGATCTTCTAAATTTTTATTACAAATTGCAGCATCAATCTTACCTGTAATTAGCCAGTCAGTGAGCTTATTCATGTCCATACTCACGACTTCCAATGAAATATTAGGGGCAATTTTATCTAATTTTTCATAAATTTTAGGTAAAAAATAAAGTCCACCAATATCGGTTAATGCAATTTTAAAACACCGTTCACTATTTGTGATATCAAAATTGGTCACTTCACTAATGGTATTTTCTATATCTATTAAAGGTTGATTTAAAGATTCATATAATTGAACAGAATATGCTGTGGGGATCATCCCTTCTTTAGTTCTGTTAAACAGTTGGTCTTTGAAAATGTGTCTTAGGCGAGCCAGATTATGGCTTACAGAAGGTTGGGTAATATTTAAACGCTCCGCAGCAACACTTACGCTACGTGTATCATAAATCGTAATAAAGATTTTAACCAAATTCAGATCAATCATAATGAATACTTCGAAATATAAAATTTGGATTTAACTAACAATCATTAAATTATCACTAAAATCAAGTCATCAGACTTGCCTCTATATAATTCCCTATGATCTTAAACAACTTTGATCTACATTTTCAAAAACATAAACTACTGAATTCTATTAATTTAATATTTTTCAAACTGTATTTTACACACCATTATAGACATAGCTAATATACAATAATATGTTTTATTCATTTGATCAATAATTACTATATCAATAAACTCATATTAAACCGAATATATTTAATTTATTAAATAGCAGGAAAGCTATATAAAACATTAATTTTAAATGGAAATTTAATTAAGGAAGGAATCTATGCAAAAGGTAAATGCAATAGGTCTCATTGACCGAACTACTCTAAATAAACACCATAAACTACTCGTATTTTGGTGCTCTATCATTATGTTATTTGATGGATATGACCTCGTTATTTATGGTTCTGTCTTACCTCATTTAATGACAGAGTGGGCCTTATCGCCTCAAACAGCAGGTCTGCTTGGTGCAGCGTCATTAATGGGTATGATGATTGGTGCCGTAACATTAGGAATGGCCGCAGATAAGTTTGGTCGTAAAAACATCATTATATGTTGTGTTATTTTAGCTAGCATTGCCGTAGCACTGAATGGATTTGCACACAATACTCAGACTTTCTTTATATGTCGTTTATTCACTGGAATAGGTTTGGGCGGTGCCGTACCTAATTTAGTTACCATCATCAAAGAAATGTCACCCAATACCCATCGTAATCGTCTAATTACCTTAATGCTTTCATTTTACGGTGTAGGTGCAATACTTTCGGGTATATCTGGCTTATTTTTTATCCCACGTTTTGGATGGCAAATTACATTTTGGGTAGCAGGCTTATTCATTTTTGTTATTCCGTTTATATATAAAACATTTCCTGAATCGATTAGCTATTTAATACATAAAAATCGTCAAGCTGATGTTGTCAAAACGTTAGAAAAATTCAATCCACTGCATCAACATCAACCAGAAATGCAATATGTAGTTGATTTAACTCCCCCTTCACAAAAGATCCCTGTAATTGGTCTGTTCACAGAAGGAAAAGGTTTAGGAACATTATTAATCTGGTGCGGTTTCGCCATGGTCATGTTAATGGTATACGGCCTTAATACATGGCTGCCAAAATTAATGAATGTCGGAGGCTATTCTTTAGGTTCGAGTATTTCTTTTCTAGTAACTTTAAATATTGGCGCTATTTTAGGAACTCTTATCTTTGGCATTATTGCAGATAAAATTGGGACTAAAAAAGCGCTGATTTTAGGATATTTGCTTTCTATTATTTCCATTAGTTGTCTAGGATTTCATCCACCAGCAATCCTCTTAACACTTCTTCTTATTATTGCAGGTGGAGCTACTGTAGGCACAATGGCAGTCATACATGCCTTGGCAGCAGACTTCTACCCTACCAATATGCGTTCAACAGGTGTGAGTTTTGCAGCAGCCATGGGACGTTTTGGTGCCATTTCAGGTCCGTTGTTTGGTGGTTTTCTCTTAGCTGTCAATCTGCCATTTGAACAGAATTTTATGGTCTTTTCTATTCCTGGCATTATTGGCGCTATTTCAATTGCTTTGTTTAAACATCGCAAATCTTCCGCAATACAACAGGCAGTGAAGAGTTAAATTCTTTACTACTTTTTCAGATGCCCCCTAAATTTAGATTATTTTTGCGAAGGATTGACAGAGATAATCTAAATTTAAAATACAGCTATCTTCCGTTAAATTTGGCAATAAAACTCTTTACTACTTTGTTTGTATAAATCTATCTAAAAATAGTAAGCATAAAGGACACGAGTAATAAAAAGTTATCAATATCTAGATATTGGTATGAAAAATGCTTGAATTAAATAGGCATTTTTTGTTCCACGATAGAAGGGAGTTCTTTTAATGTCTAGCAAATTGGAAATAACAAATAAAGAATTAGATCTATTTTCTGAAATCATATGGCGCCTACGAAAATCAGAAAGTAGTCATGAAAATATGCGACAACAAATACTCATTGATATTACCAAATTACTCAAATCAGATTTTGGGGCATCTCATATCTATGACTGCCATCAAGCAAGGTCTACCAAAGGTATTTCAATTAATATTGACTCTAAAATGATTCAAGAATATGAAAGTCATTTATATATTAGTGACTTTGTCACACGGAAAATGAGAGAACACCGTAAAGCCGCTTGTGTTGATAATCTCATTGATAGAAAAATACTTGAAGTTAGCGAACATTATAATGAGTTTCTTAAACCATGTGGCATGCACCATGGTATGAATGTTTTCTTTGTTAGTCAGAATCATGATATTGGTGACTTAAGAATTTGGCGGAGTGCTGACCAACCACCTTTTGATATAAAAGATTTGATGCTTATTAATGCATTAACTCCTTATTTTGAAGAGTCGTTATCGGCTATTTCACCAAGGCCTACTAAACTGACACAACGTGAAATTTCAGTAGTAGAACATGTCGCAAAAGGTTGTAGTGATAAAGAAATCGCACGATTGATGGGAATTGAGTTCACCACCGTACGCACACATTTAAAGAATGCAATGCATAAAACTGGAGCTAGTAATAGAACTGATTTAGCAATTCGTGGTTTGATGCGTTGTTAAACTCATCATTTTTGAGGATGTGTTGAAAATCATTTTTATGGGTAAATCAGATAACGATACCACGGCGGTGTCGCATTAATCTGAGGGACTCAAAATGTCTAAAATGATACCACTTTTGACATTTGCAATTACATCAACAGTATCAAATATATCAAGAGCTGAAACACTACCTCCTCTTTATACATTGAGTGCAGAGCAAACTGCTCAAGCTATTTGTAATAAAAAGATTTCTAGCGAAGAGGTTGTGAAATATTGGGGTAAACGAATCGAAGACAGACCTCAACTGAATGCTTTTATCACAATAAATAAACAATATGCAGTGAATGAAGCTAAAAAAATTGATGCTCGACTTGCTAATGGCGGTTCGTGCCGCCCATTAGAAGGTGTGCCAGTTGCGATTAAAGACAATATTCAGGTCGTTGGTTTCCCAAATACTGCAGGCACACCAGCATTACGCAACTTTAAACCAACACACAATGCTCCTATCATTAATCAATTATTGAAAGCTGGGGCTATTGTCATCGGCAAAACCAATATGCATGAATTAGCTTTTGGTGCGACTGGTTACAATACGGCTTATCATATTTCTGGTGTTATCGGTGTAAGAAATGCGTTTGATCAAAGCCGTATCGCTGGTGGGTCATCTTCAGGTAATGCTGCAGCATTAGGTGCACGTATGGTACCAATCGCAGTTGGTACTGACACAGGCGGCTCAACTCGTGAACCTTGTGCACTCAATGGATGCGTTGGATTTAGACCAACGGTAGGTCGTTATAGTGGACATGGAATTACTCCTATTTCAACGACACGTGACACTGCTGGCCCCATGGCTAACACCGTTAGTGATGTAATTCTGCTTGATTCAATTATGAGCGGAAAATCACCATTACCCGCTAAACCTGCCTCTAAAATCAGACTAGGGCTACCCGACTTTTTTTGGGCAAATCTAGATGATGATGTCCGTATTAAAGCAAATGATGCAATTGAAGCACTGAAAGCTTCTGGTGTTGAAGTTGTACCAGTTAAAATGCCTGAAATTCAAAGTTTAGTAGCAACAGTAGCAACGCCTGTTGCTATCGTAGAAGCAAAAAAAGCCCTTAAGAATTATCTGAAAGAACAAAAGACTGGAATTACCCTTGATCAAATGGTAACTCAAATTTCTAGTCCTGATGTTCAAGGTATTTTTCATAACATGGTAATGCCTGTGAAGATTCCAGGCAAAGATGGGAAGATGACTTCCGCAGAACCCGTTTATAAAAAGGCAATCAAGGAAGGACTGCCTAAACTGGCCAAACTTTATAAGACTACCTTCGAAGAAAATAAAATTGATGGATTACTGTTCCCGACAGTTCCAGAAGTTGCAATTAAAACAGGTCCTGAAGTAGGAACACCTGAGCATTTTCTTAGAATCATTCGCAATACTGATCCAAGCAGCAATGTCAGCATGCCAGGGATCAGTATCCCTGTAGGGTTAGGACCAAAAACCCAACTTCCTGTCGGCATGGAAATTGACGGACTGCCCGGCAAGGATGCAGAAATTCTCTCTATCGCTAAAACCCTAGAATCTATTTGGGGTCCTAGTCCAATTCCTGAAATTGCTCATTGAGTTTAATTACTAAACCCAGAGCTTTTCACGCTGTAATCTTATTCAGGGAAAAATTATGAAAACAGTTAATTATGTTACGGACAATTTATTTTCACATCGTTATTTAAGTATTGTTTTATTGTTCGCAGGTGGTTTTTTATCAGCAAGCATTAATAATGCCAATGCAGATGATGAAGTATTTAAACCTCATGTTGTAATTACTAATCAAACAGTTGGAAATCTTGATACAGGTCCACGTCCACATTCTTTTGCTAATGCTGGAGCAATATTTACCGGTGCCGACCTCAATTTGGGGAAATTAATGGGTAATGATGCTGGTACTCTGCAATTTGAATACACTTTCTTCCCTTGGCTCCATAACACAGGTTTGCAATCATCAACCAAATGGCAAGGTGCAGCAGGAAGCGCATTTGCTGGTGCAACACTACATAATGATATTGATTCTACAGGATACCTTTCCTTATTTGCGTACAATCAAATGCTGTTAGATGACCACTTACAAATCACCTTGGGTCGAACCAACGCTCAACGATATTTCTATATCTCCAGTTGTGGCGCTATGATTGCATGTAATGATCCACTATTTATGTATACAACCGGTATTCTTCCATACCCTTATGGTAGTTGGGGAGCTTATTCAAAGTATAAAATGGATAATGGATTTTATACTCATGGTGGTGTATTTGAATCCACCCCGCAAGATTATGCAAATAAAACTAACGGCTTGCAGTGGGGCTTAGATGAATCAAGTAAGGCAACAAGCTTATTCGGTATCGGTCACCAAGAGACAATCGCCCAAAATCCTTTACCACACAAATATGAATTAAATGTATTTTCTAATAGTGCTAAACAAGTTGATAGTGATAGTGGGAAAGAACATAACAGTAAAGGTATTCTCTTTCGCTTTAATCAAACCATTTATAATGATAATCCAACCTCGAAAGACCTAGATAAAGCATGGCAAGTATTTGGTGCTTGGTCTTGGAATGCTGACGAATTTCAGCCATTCCAACAATTTATTGAAGCTGGTATTTCTAGGATTGGTCCCTTTGGACGCCTTCAAGATTCGGTAAATTTGAAAGCAAGCTATTTACGATTATCCGAGAAACAAGCTGAATTCCAAACACAACAAAGACTGGATGCTACTGGCATTGACCAGAATACTTCACGAGGAGAATCTCGTGTTGAATTAAATATGCATTGGCAAGCTACTAATTATTTAGCGGTTGAACCAAGTATTCAATATATTTTTAACCCGAGCAATTTCTACAACCCTACCGCAAAACCTAATAAAGACGGTGCAGTTGTAGGACTGCAAATTGTTTATAACCTAGGTGGACGTTTAGGGCTTTAAGCAAATAAGTAAAAGGTATATGTTCTAGTGGAATCAATTCTATTAGTAGAGTTGATTCCGCTCTAATATAAGTTATTAAAAGTAATTTCCGTCTTGTTTTGGCTTAATACCTTTCTTCTTTTAGAAAAAAAACCAGCTCTAAAACTGGTATAGAAATAGAATTCAAAAGCGACTTTAGTACAAAATAACAAGCATATTCAAACTAGCCCATCTTCATATAGTTAAGATGATGTTAATTAATATTAGGTAATATATTCTTTATTCAATTGACTTACGCTAGGACAGCCAATTTGAGCCAATGTTCGGTCTACATCTTGCTTGAGCAGCTGGATCACATCATCTACACCCGCCTCACCATTTGCAGCCAAACCATATAATGTTGCACGCCCTAAACACACCATATTTGCACCTAGACATAATGCTTTAACGATATCAGAACCTCTTCTAAAGCCACTATCTATAAGAACAGGCTGCTCAATGGTTTGAGAAACCTCAAATAAACTCTCCATCGGTGAAATACTACAGTCTAACTGACGTCCACCATGATTCGATAAGATCACTCCATCAGCCCCCGCTTCTATTGCCTTTAACGCATCTTCCTGACGTACAAGACCTTTTACCAATAACGTATGAGGCCAGAGATCACGTATTTTTTTCAAACTTTCTAGATTAAAAGTAGTATCCATCTGCCTCTTGAGTAAGGCATTTTGTACTTCTAAGCTATGTGCTTCTGAGGATTCAAAATTGGCTAATTTAGGCATGCCCTGCGAGAGAAAACGTAACGACCAACTAGGATGCATCATTCCATCCAAAATCAAACTCGGTGAAAATTTTAACGGTATAGCAAATCCATTTCGAATATCACGTTCTCTATAGCCATTTACCCCTACATCCAGCGTAATAATTAAAGTTGTATAACCTGCACTTAAAGCTCTTTGCACCATTTTCACAGCAAGTTCTTGATGTACGACATATAACTGAAACCATTTTTCTCCATCACAGCTTTTAGCAACTGCTTCAATAGACATATTTGAAGCAGTGGATAGCATAAAAGGAATATTGGCTTTCGCTGCACTTTTCGCAAGTATGCTATCAGCATGCGGCCAAAGTGAACTATTCAGTCCTGTAGGTGCAATTGCAAACGGCGCATCCCATTTTTTATTGAAAATTTTACAGGAAATATCGCGCTGACTAATGTCAACGAGTCGCTTAGGTTTTAATCGAAACTGATCAAATATAGTACGGTTATGATTTAAACCTTTTTCATCTTCGGCTCCACCTTCAAGATAATCAAAAATAATCCTCGGCAACGTTCGCTTTGCCTGAAGTCGATAATCTTCTACATTAATCAGCTTTCGAGACAAGATATTCTCCTTTTCATGATAAGTGACTACTATTTTGAATTTTCAGTGCCAATACTTATTTTTACTGGTTTTACCAATTCCTGGATTTAAAGTATTGGTCGGATCGATTTGTTTGAGGTGTGCCTGATACTCAGGTGATGCTTGATAAAGATGCCCAACATTATGCTCTGCAGGATATTTTGCACCTCGCAGCTCCAAATAAGTCAGTACTTCCTCTTTGAACTGGTGTGCATCTACTCCTTCTTTGAGCAAATAATCTTGATGACAAATAAAACAGAAAAAATGTCCACAACAACTTTCCATCTGCACTTGATCTTGCAAATGCTGAGGTAAGTTAATTAACCATTGCTCATCATTGCGTCTAAAGGCAACATCAAAGGAAACCAAACGTTGATTCGGATCAATTCCTTGACTATCTGCGTAATAGATAATGCATCCACCAACAGCAAATCGAATCAGGAATATATTTTTTTCTTCTTTTTTATTACATTGGATAAATTGTTCTGATTGACCTGAAAAGAACTTTAGTAATTGTTGCTGAGTCTCTTCATTATTTTTTATATCTATTTTTAGCATAAGCAGATGCTCATATTGAGCGTGAAACTGCTTCAATCGCGGCTCAATCCATGAAGGTGTCAAACGGTTAAATATTTGAATAAAACGATCTAAAAAATTATTGGGTAAAATAGACGTACGTTTAAAAAAACCATCGACTTTCGCTTTAAGTGCAAATAATTCGGGAATTTTACCTGCACCCAAGAGATCAATCGCTTTGTACATGTGTTTGGCATAGCGTTGCGTTAGTTCAAAAGCATTTTTATGGATATATTCAGCCTGACTTGGTAGCTCGGATAAATTTGCTAATAAGTATTTGCGTAAATGAATCAACTGTAATTCATCATTGCTACCAATCAAATAGGTAGCCGTTTCAGCAGCAGCTTGAAAAGTTGGCAAACGTACAGCGAAGACGGCCAGTTTGCCCGAACAACCAGAACTTTCATGTAAATATTCGGGATTTCCATTATAGCGTGTCGGTGTGGGCGAAGTGGTATCTCTTAAATTTTCAGCATAATTTTCTGCCCAAATTCGCCCCTGCCATGCTTCATTTTGTTTTGTTATATAAGTTTGGTTTTCTAAATTCTTGAAAATTTCTTCAGGGCTTTCTCCTAAGTCGATACCCAAATGATTGACTAATTTTAAATTTCCTTCGGCATCAATCTGAGCAAACAAGGATTTTTCCGTATAAGCTGGCCCTCGATGAATCAAAGATCCACCCGAATTATTACATATTCCTCCAATCACAGATGCACCAATACAAGATGAACCAATCACTGAATGGGGCTCACGGTTGAATGGTTTCAAAGCATTTTCCAGTTCGGTTAATGTTGTTCCCGGAAACGCAAGCACTTGCGTTGCGTCTTCGAGCAACTGCAAGCCTTTTAATTTTTTTGTACTTACCACCACAACATCACGATCATAGTCATTAGAGTCAGGAGTGGATCCACCCGTAACTCCCGTATTAGAAGCTTGTAAGATCATAATCAGATCATGTTTAACGCATTTTTCTAATATGTACCAAAGTTCCAATAAAGTGTCAGGAATCAACACAGCAACTGCTTCACCTTTCCCGACTCTAAACCCTTTTAAGTAGGGAGACTTTGCAATTTCATCGGTTAAGATTTGGTGTGATTTCAATATACTCTGAAATTCTCTTATCCAACCCCTATTTTGCATTGTGATACTCCCTACACATAATTCACTGACTTATTTACAATCAGCTGTTACTACTTCGATTAACACTGGATGATCTGCTTTCAAAGCTTTTTGGAAGGTCTCAACAAAATCCTGATCGCTTCGAACGCTATACGCATCGACACCATATCCCTTAGCAATTTGGGTAAAATCAATATCAGGAACATCCATTCCTGGTACATTGTCAGCTTTTAATACACCTGCAAACCAACGTAACGCACCATAAGTGCCATTTTTCAAAATTAGGAAAATGACAGGAATTTTATATTGTGCTGCTGTCCATAAAGCCGTAATACTATAATTTGCTGAACCATCACCAATGATTCCAACCACTCGTCGTTCTGGCTGAGCCAACTGGATGCCAACTGCAGCAGGCATAGCAAAACCAAGGCCACCTGCAGCAGCAAAGAAGTAGCTACCCTGTCCTGTAATATTTAAACGTTCCCACAATATTCCATTAGTTGAGGTCGATTCATTCGCAAAAATAACATTATCTGGCACCAATGAATTGATCAAATCAAATAATCGTTCAGATTGAATGTAATTTCCCTGACTCGGTGCAGCCAATTCATTTTTCTTACGGGAAATAACCTGTGATTTTTTTGTTTCAACCTGATCGCATAAGCGTATTAAGCTATCTTCTAAATCGCCGACATAGCAAACACCCATAGCTGCTCGGGCTGCTTCTTGTACATCACAAGTTAATGCAATGAGCTTAGTTTGATTGCCTAAATATTTACCTGGTTCATATTGGTGATAACGGAATACTGGTGCACCAAATACTAAAACGAGATCATATTGTTCGAATATCTTTGCAATACCATCAATACTTGCAGGTAAGATCCCTTGATAATACGCGTGAGTAGTTGGAAATGGACAACGTGGAGAAGATGGAGCGACCCACACAGGCACATTTAAAGTTTCCGCAAATTTAATTGCACTGTCATTAGCATTCAATCTGTCGACATCTGTGCCAAATACGAGAGCTACCCTTTTAGCCTGATTGATCTGCTCTGCAATAGCATTTATATCTTTTGCAGATAGACATTGTGAGCTGATTACATCTTTTTCTAATAAATGTTCATTCTGTTCATTTACTTGCACATCCCAATCATCGTAAGGAATTGAAACATAAACAGGACCGGCTGCTTCAGCTTTAGATAAATGAATGGCACGCGTAATAGCGTGAGGCACTTCATGCGCACTAGCAGGTTCGTGGCTCCATTTCACTAATGGTTTCGGTAACAATGTTGCTTCTAAATTGGTTAGGAGTGGTTCTACACCCATCATCGCTCGGTTTTGCTGTCCAGAGGTAATCACTAAAGGAGTATGTGAATTCCACGCGTTACTCAATGCTCCCATTGCATTTCCCGTGCCGGCAGCTGAGTGCAGATTAACAAATGCTGGCTGACCTGTAGCCTGAGCATAACCATCAGCCATCCCGACTACAGCACCTTCATGTAAACCTAAAATATATTGAAAATCAGCAGGGAAATTTTTTAAGAAAGGAAGCTCATTTGAGCCAGGGTTACCAAACACGACTTTAATATTGTTTTTTCTTAAAATGTCATAAGTATATTGGTGGACTGTTTTCACTATAGTTCCTTGCTTGCGATATTATGAATTAATCTTAGAAGCTATAAAAATATAGATCAAATGAATAATAATTATTATAAATTATAGATACTATCTATATTCATAAGTACGCTTAGATATACTATCGAAATATATGCGTATAAAGATCTGATAGATTTTACGAATATCTTTAGAAAAATCTGGTTCGATCACTATTCAAATAGTGATATTCAATTGTAAGAAATTTAAATTAATTATGGTTCATAGGAATTTAAAAAGGCCATATCAAATAAATGCTATGGCCTTTGAAATTTAACCAATCTTTAAAATTGGTTTGAGTGTTATACCTTGTTGGCTATCGATTGCTGCTTGATTAATATCTTTGAAGTCATAAAATTTGATCAGTTTATCAAATGGAAATTTACCCTGCTGATATAACGCAACCAGTTCTGGAATAAAGCGTTTAGCAACACTATTTCCTTCTACAACTCCCATGATTGATTTACCTCCAATCAGTAAATCATTTACATCAAAAGCTGCCGTTACCCCTAATGGTGGTGCACCAACAATTGCAATTTTGCCAAGAATTCCAAGCGCATCAATGCCCTGTTTTACAATTTCAGGACGGCCTGTAGATTCTAGTGCAAATTGAACACCACCTTGCGTAATTTCCTTAATTGCTTCAATGGGGTCTTGAACTTTACTATTAATAACATGTGTTGCCCCTAGTTCTTTTGCAAGCGTTAAACGGGACTCCACAATATCGACAGCAATGATCGTAGTTGCTCCACATACTTTTGCAGCAAGCAATGCACTTAATCCAACGGCACCTGCACCCCATGTCACAAAGCTGCTGGCAGGTCTAACACCTAATGCATTTATGACTGCACCTGCGCCTGTCTGTATTCCACAGCCCAATGGGCCCAATAATTCTAAAGGCACATCTTGAGTGACTTTTACTGCATTATTTTCACGGCTGATCGCATAGGTTGCAAATGAAGATTGCCCAAAAAAATGGTCATGTACTTTATGATGATCGTGTGTACAAATTGCAGAATTCCCTTCGGGATCAGTGCCACCAAAGTTACGACCAAAAAAGTCCTGACAATATGCAGGATTCCCACTGCCACATTGCTCACAAATCCCACAATATCCATAACTAAGAACTACATGATCACCGATTGCTAAATCTTTCACATTTGGACCAATCGCTTCTACAATTCCCGACCCTTCATGTCCTAATACCGCTGGCAAAGGAACAGGATAATATTGATCTCTAACAATTAAATCGGTATGACACATACCTGTTGCTACGATTTTTACCAAAACCTCATCATCTTGGGGTTCACGAATCTGAAGTTGCCTGAGTTCAAAATCTGCACCTTTGCTTTGGGTCACAGCTGCAGTAATCTCAGTAAAATTTGTCATATCTCAACATCCTGTATCAGATTATATTTTTATAAAAACAAGCGTCTTATTCACATTTCCTTTCGTCTGAACCAATAGCACCCTAAAAATAGGATGCTATAGATTCCAAGTGAAATAACATCTAAAACAAAATGTATCTAAGCTTAATCAGATACCAAGTTTTATTTTTGCGCCGTAACCCAATGGGTAGTCGTATATTCTTCAACGATCCATTGATCATTGAAACGGCCTAGACCTGAGTTCTTTTCACCGCCAAATGGGGCGTTAGGATGATCGGCAACCGAAATCTCATTAATATGGGACATACCTGCTTCAATCCCCAATGCAAATTTCACTCCACGTTCATGATTTGAAGTACACACCGCACTCGATAAACCAAATTCAGTGTCATTGGCAAGTTCAAGTGCATGAGCTTCATCACGTGCTTTTAAAATTGGCAGAACTGGACCAAAACTTTCTTCTTTCGCCACAGCAAAATCTGGTTCGACATTAACAAACACATGAGGTCCAACCAAATTGCCCTCAATTCCACCGTCAAAGAATAACGATGCGCCTTCATTTTGTGCTTGCTGAATAATACGGCGAAGATTGTCAGTTTGCTGATTGTTAATAATTGGCCCAACTAGAGTCTCTTCATTGGCTGGATCACCAACTTTAATGTTTGCCAAAGCAGGACGTAATTTTTCTAGGTATTGATCATAAATCTTTTCATCAATGATGACACGATTGGTACTCATACAAATTTGCCCTTGATGCAAAAAGCGTCCCATTACCGTTAAATTCACTGCAAGGTCTAAATCAGCATCGTCCAAAATTACTAATGGAGCATTGCCTCCAAGTTCTAAGCCAACACGTTTAATCCGTCTGGCAGACATAGCTTTTTCAGCTACTCGCTTGCCGATCTGTGTTGAACCAGTAAATGAAATAAACTTGCTTGTATCATGCTCAACCACATAGTCGCCAATTTCACTGCCTGCCCCGACAATTACATTCAACACACCCGCAGGTGCATTTGCCAATTCAAAAATTTTGGCAATAATCAACCCACCTGTCACAGGCGTATCACTTGCAGGTTTAAGTACAATAGTATTACCCAGAGCAATTGCAGGAATCACCGAACGCATGCTCAAATGGAAAGGGAAATTCCAAGGACTTATGACTGTAATTACACCTAAAGCCTTATGGAATACTTGACTAACTTGTCCCTCATGAGCAGGTTTTAAATCAATTACCTCATTTACAGCATTCGCATATTTTAAAGATGCTTGAGAAATTTTAAGTGCCGCATCTACTTCAATATTCGCTTTGAGTCTTGAACTTCCAGCTTCATTTATTAACCAATCTACAAGAGATTCACGATGTTGTGTAATCACCGCAATAATACGTTCAATCAGAGCTTGACGTTCACTCACAGTGGTTTTTTGCCACGATTTAAACGCTGATTGCGCAGCTTGATATGCTGCATCAACATCTTGTTGGCTTGCTCCTTGAATATCATCAATATGCTGATGAGTATAAGGGTTGGTATTCGTTACAATTTTATTCGATGAACCTTTAATCCATTGTCCATTGATAAATTGTTGGTTAAAACTCTGCGCTAAACTCATGGTATATCCCTTTTTAAAGAAGCAATCCATCTGCTTCATTGTTTAATATCGTCTCATCTTATTCTTTAGCAAGAAATAAGATCGACTATGCTCTTGTATTGCACTGATTTCTTCATATTTAGGTATAGCTTTATCCTAATAAGGTAAACCTACATAATTTTCGGCCAATGTCGTAAGCCCAGCATTAGAATCTAAAATATAGTTCAGTTCAGCCTGCTTAATTTTATGATCGAATTCAGTTTCAGTTTCAAAACGATGCAGTAAATGTGTCATCCACCATGAAAAGCGCTCTGCTTTCCAAACACGTTTCAAACATTTTTCAGAATACTCATCGATGCCTTGTGTCGAATTTCTTTGATAGAACTCAATTAAAGCACTCGATAAATAGGCAATATCAGATGCAGCTAGATTTAAACCTTTTGCCCCTGTAGGCGGTACGATATGTGCCGCATCTCCTGCCAGAAATAGTTTTCCAAATCTCATCGGTTCAGTAACAAAACTACGTAAAGGTGCGATGCTTTTTTCAATAGAAGCACCTGTCACTAAATTATTGCAACTTTCTTCATCAAGGCGACTTTTTAATTCATTCCAAAACCTTTCATCAGACCATTCTTCTACATGGTCTGTCACAGGAACTTGTAAATAATAACGACTACGTGTTTTTGAACGCATACTACATAAAGCAAATCCGCGTTCTGACTGAACATAAATCAACTCATCTGAAACAGGTGGTACATCTGCTAGTACTCCTAACCAGCCAAATGGATAAACCTTTTCAAATGTTTTAATTTTATCTTGTGGTACGCTTGCTCGACACACACCGTGATAACCATCACATCCTGCAATAAAATCACAAGTCAAACGAAAAGACTGGCCATTCTTCTGAAAAGTTACATATGGTTGCTGTTTCTCGAAATCATGAATTTGAACATTTTGAGCCTCATAATAAGTACATAAATCTGCTGCTTCTCTGGCATGCATTAAGTCTTTTGTGACTTCTGTTTGACCATATACTGTAACTTGTTTACCTTGAGTTAAAGCAGATAAATCTACTCGATGTTTCAAGCCATTAGTTAGAATTTCAATTCCTTCATGAGGTATTCCAAATTTTTTTAGATTTTCGTCAACCCCAGCCTGTTGTAACAAATCAACCGAGACTTGCTCTAATATTCCTGCTCGAATACGTGCTGCAACATAATCTGCGCTACGTTGCTCAATAATAATGTGTGAAATACCAGCTTTATATAAAAGTTGCCCAAGCAATAGTCCTGCTGGGCCTGATCCAATAATTGCAACTTGTGTAGTTAAGTTTTCCATCACATTTTCTCCATATCCTGATCCATAAATTATTTTTTTTAGAGCACTTTTGATATAGATAAATTTCAGTAAAAACCGATTAATGATTTCAATGTCCGCATATCGGACAAAATGATTATTAAAAAACCAGATATGGAAGGCTTTTAATTCCATAAATTTTGCTTTGTTATAAAGCACATAATTTTTAAAAAAAATAGTTTTAGTAGAATAAAAAAGCCTATATATAGGCTTTTTTATTCTAGTTTTCATAAAATTAATAAATTAAGGGCAATTTTCAAGGTATGGTTCAACATCCTTCTTCTTTAAAAATTTTGTATTGTTTTTAATATGATCAACAATATATTTCGCATCTTTCCCTACATCCATAAAACGACCAGACCCCCAAGTATTCAACCATGGTAAACCAATAAAGCACACATCAGAGTCAACGGTAATACCACGATCATGCATTGGATAACCATTACTTTGGAAAATATCTAATTCTATCCAGGAATAATCTGGTCTAAAGCCAATACACCAAATAATAGAGGTAATATTTTCAGCAGCTAAATCAATATGAGTAATTTCTTGCTCAGGTATCCAAAGGGGTTGATAAACCGATGCCGGCTCATCAGTTGTTACACTGTTCTTTGCTATATAATCATCTATAGAGGCATTAATGCGGTTATAAGTTGCGTCTGCCATATCCAAATTTTGGTTTAAATCAGGACGGAAAATCAACTGCCCGTTTTGAAAGTCGTCAAAACGTCCAAGCAATTGCATCCCTTCTAAAGCAAATTTTCGTAAGTCAATGTCACGCCCGCCATCACGCCCAGTCACATAATGATTAGTACTATTACGTACTTCTTCGCTATAACGATGGTCTTTTACCGTAGTTTCGTAGTAACCCATTTCAAATAACCATGTCACTACATCTTTACCACGATAGAAACGCGCACATCGCGGTGCATCTCCTGTTGAAAGATAAACCTTTTTACCAGCCAGATGAATGTCCTCAGCAATTTGTGCACCGGACTGACCCGAACCAACAACCAATACATTGCCTTCAGGAAGTTGATCAACATTAAAATATTGCTCCGAATGTATCACCAACACATTTTCAGGCAAAGCCTCACTGAGTTTTGGATAAATCGGCGTGTGATAACCACCAGCTGCTACTACCAATTGCTTAGCCGTAGTTTTTCCTAAATTAGTTTCAATTTCAAATTGTTGGGGTGCAACTTTGGCAACATGTTTCACCTGTACATTTAACAGTGCCGGAGGATTCAGCTTTTCAATAAAACTATCTAAATATTCAACGATTTCATTTTTCTTCATAAAACCATCGGGATCATTACCATTATAAGGATGATCAGGAAGTAAACACTGCCAATTTGGAGTTACAAGAGTAAAATTATCCCATCGCTTTTGGCGCCACGCATGTGTCAATTCTGATTCTTTTTCCAGAACCACATGATCAATACCCGCTTTTTGGAGGTAGTGACTAATACATAATCCTGCCTGTCCCCCACCAACAATCACAACATCATAATTCGACTGTAATTCCTGTGCTTGAATATTTAACGTTAACATTTTGTTCCCCTTATTCTTTGCTCATTTCAGTAATTTCGATTTGTTCATCTGCTTGTACGGCAAAAATTTGAGCTTGCCGTTTAATGGTGGCTAAACTATCCATTGCTGAGCTACAAGCAAAACCGTAACGTGCTCTGACTCTCTCCGAAGCAGCATTCAAACCATTCTCAGCCTGCTTTAAAAAATGTGCTGCGGGATAACTTTCTCCCGCCACCAGATAGTCATAAATCACGGTGGAGGGTGAGTAATATTGCACATGCTCACCATTGGGCCATTTCACGGTAAAATTGACACTAGGCATACTTGGCCTCCTGATTCCTCGGCTCAATCGCACTCGACTGAGCCATTAACTTTTTTAAAATGTCGGCATAATCAAAGCCAGTAAATCGTTGTTGCTGAAAATCCCAAAAGCAGGCACTGTGTGCTTCATGGTAAATCTGAATTTTTCCAGTGGCATTGCTTTCGCCAATCACGGCGCAGCAAATGTCCTGACTTTCAAACAGTTCAATCATGTCTTGGCATTCATCTTCATCGGCAGTCAGTAAAAAGCCGTAGCTGGGGAAAATTTGCAGCCATGTTTGCCAATCCACCCCATCTGGTTTTGGAATACTGTCAAGATCAATGTTTGCACCACTTCCAGTGGCTTCGAGTAGCATCAATAAACTGCCAAAAATACCTGCATTGCTAATATCACGTGCAGCGTGGGCCAAACCTTGTTCCGCCAGTTGTGGTAGCACGGCCAATTGCGCCTGCAAAATACGTCCTGAGATACGTTCAAAGCATTTCCAATACACCGTGTTAGGGTGAAATTGCCCATGTAAATTGAGAGCAATCAAAATTTTCTGTTGCGGTTTGACATGCAAAATCGACAATAATTTTTGTGCCGTACCCTGAATTGCCACCGACAATGTCGGTTGATACTGCATGCCAATATTGCTATGCCCACCCACCAACGCCACACCATACGCAGCACAGGCATCTTGCATACCTTGCATTAACAGTTGCGCTTGTTCCGCGTCACGATGCCAAATGCTGTTCACTACCGACAATGCCTGTCCGCCCATTGCAGCAATATCACTGACATTCGCCATAACTGCCGACCAGCCTGCAAAATAAGGATAATTGGCAACAAAACTCGGCAACATTCCCTCACAGGCATGCAACAAATATTGATCTTGTAAGACAACGGCTGCTGTGTCATCTCCGGGATAGGCATACAGCGCTTGCAAGGTGTTTACACCCTCGACATTGGGCATAGACACGCTTTCGGCAATTGCCTGTTTAGAGAGCATTGCGGGGGTATGCCGTAAAAATTCAAGCAGTTGATTAAGTGACATCATCCCACCTCTTTTTGCATATAGGCCTGCATAGACACGTGTTGTAGCGGATAGCGTTTAATTTGTGCCTGCATTAAGACATGTGGAATATCAGCCACCTGTAACTCACGCATACTGTCCCAGCACAGTTTTTGGAAATAGCGTTCATTCTGCTGCTGTACGGTTGCTAAAAATGTCTGACAGCCTAAATTTTTCGCGGTGGTTACGGCGGCATTAATTAAAGCTTTACCAATAGCATGATGGTGGCGATACAAAGGCTCGACACATAAGCGCCCACCCCACCATGTATTTTTGCCATCGGGGAAAATACGTACTGCGCCCACCACACGATCATGTTCTCCAAACATATTTCCAATGGCGACAATGCCTAAAGCATTGAAATCGTATTCATCACGATCTTCTTTTAAAATCTTTTGTTCATCACGAAAGGTGGCTTCACGGAGTCGGTAATATTGACGACGTTCCCAATCTTCCGAGACCACTTTGATGATGATGTCATCGCTCACAAACTGTTTCAGTTCTTCATTCAGTTCAAGCAACCATGGATAATGTGAAAGTTCCATCATGACCTCCTACTCGTAGGCTTTCAGTGAGGAACATGCCCCACACTTGGCACAACCGGCTTGGGTATCTTCCGAGTTCAAGCCCTGTTGGCGTAGTTGCTGCCCAATTTTTGGATAAAGCGATTGCATAAAGGCTTGATCAGGTTTGGCATGATGCTCCAGCGCTGTTCCCGCAATTGGCACGAAAGGCACTACAAAGGGATACACACCCATTTCAGTCAGTTTGCCAGTCATCTCGATGATTTCTTGTTCGGTGTCGCCCAAGCCTGCCAAAATGTAGGTGCTGACCTGACCACGCCCAAACACTGCAACTGCTGCTTTAAAGGCTGAAAAATAGGTGTCTAAGGACACTTCAGCTTTGCCCGGCATAATTTGATGACGTACCCGATCACTCACCGCTTCAAGGTGCATACCAATAGATACTGCACCCACATCTTTAAGTTTTTGAAACCATGCAAAATCATCAGGTGGTTCACATTGCACCTGTATCGGCAAATCCACTTCAGTACGAATAGCTTTCACACTGTCATATAGAATTTCTGCGCCACGATCAGGGGTATTGGGTGTACCTGTGGTAATCACCATTTGTTTTACACCATCAAGTTCTACCGCAGCTTTAGCTACTTCTGCCAACTGCTCAGGGCGTTTCCGAATCAGTGTTCGTCCTCCTTTGAGCGATTGATCAATCGAGCAAAACTGACATGCGGTGCTTTTATCGTTCATACGGATGCAATGCTGTAAAACCGTGGTGGCTAACACATCATGGCTGTGCAAGGTGGCAATTTGCTCGTATGAAATACCCTCAGCCGTTTGTAAATCGTAAAACCGTGGGCGAGATGGCGCAGTTAAAGTCGCCACAGGAATACGGTTCTTAAAAATAATGACCTTATCCGAATCAGGTTCTACTTGGGCACTATAAGGCGACTCTTGCGCAGCCAAATTTAGTATAGGAATCATCATGGTCTGCCCATCGAGACTCAAAGCCTTATGATCGCTTGGCCCTGCACCGCCCTTACGAGATAGACCAAACTCACCTTCCCATTTCAGACCGTTACATTGCAAATCGGTCAACAGTTGTATTGCAGACATACTCGCCCCCTATCTTCGCTATTGGCTTGCTACGGCTTAAACCTGTTCTTCGTTAAATCTGGAAAGTTTTTCTAGATGTGCCTGATCTGAGGTTTCAACTTTCAGTTCGTGCAACACCTGTGTTGGACGACGGTCAATCAACACACTTAACAACTCTGGGCGGCTGTAATGCCCAACTGAATCCATCATGCGTTTACGTTTATCAATCAAGCTAAAATCAAGATCGGCAATGCAATAGCCTTCACCTTGTGTAATTGGCGGTGCTAAAAATTTACCTTCGGGTGAAACAATGGCAGTAAAGCAACCACCAGAGATTGGAGCTAACTCACAACCTGTATCTTGCATAATTTGCTGCTGTTGCTCAGGGTGTAACCACGCGGTAGCATTGACCACAAAACAACCCGACTCTAAGGCATGATGTTGAATAGTGGCACTAATCTGATCGGCAAACACCTGACCGACCAATGAACCGGGGAACATGGCAGTATGAATTTGCTCACCATCTGCCATCAAGGCAAAACGCGCCAATGGGTTGTAATGTTCCCAACACGCCAATGAACCAATGCGTCCAACAGCTGAATCAATAGCACGTAAACCACTACCATCGCCTTGTCCCCATACCATGCGTTCATGATAAGTCGGCGTGATTTTGCGACGGTGCTGAATAATCGAACCATCCACATCAAACAACAACTGTGCGTTATAAATTGTGCCGCCTGCACGTTCGTTAATCCCAATTGACACCACCATATTGGCGTCTCGACAAGCCTGTCCAATGGCAAAAGTCGCTTCTGATGGCACGATGACCGATTCATTGAGCAATTTAAGATGTTCTTTGCCCATCGCAAATGGCGGTTGCACAAAAGAAAAATAAGGGTAATAAGGCACTACTGTTTCAGGAAAAACTGCAAACTGCACACCTTGTTTGCCCAACTCCAAAATAATGTCACAGACTTTTTGCACCGTGGCTTTTTGGCTGTATAACACCGGACTACATTGCACTGCGGCAGCTTTAACGATTCGACTCATGACTTATTCCCCTTTCTTCTCAAGCTTTTAAACAGTCCAAGTGTCAATGATCAACGCATTGTCACGGCGCATTAACAATTTCAAATCCATCACATCCAAAGGATTGATTGGGCGAATACCAGCAATCAATGCTTTTTCAGTTTGGCCATATAAAGCTTGCAATGCGAAACGGCAGGCATACACTTCACCACCTTCTTCCATAAAAGCTTTTAACTGATTATTCACAGCCAAATGTCCCGGAAAAGCTTCCGCACCGAGAGTTGGGAAACCACGTTGCACCCCCAATTGCACACCTGGTCCATAAAGCAAAATTTTGGTTTCAAAACCTTTGCGTAATAAGCGTTTAGCTTGCAGCACATTGACCAAACCAATTGACCCTTCAAAAGCCATGGTATGAAAAGTCACTAAAGCTTTTTCGCCCGGCTGCGCTTTTACATCCTCAAAGACCTTTTCTTCATAATCGACAAGAAAATCACCATCTTTGTATTGTTCAATATCAACTTTTGGCATAGCAGCTCCTCGTATAATGCTATTTGCAATCAACCAGTGTTTGGTTTGATAGAGTTATTGCGAGAGCTGTGCCAAGTTTAGTTTTTATTTGAAATTTATTTTTAAAACATTGAAATATAAAAATTAATTTTTATAAAAAGTTTTTTATTGCTTAAAAATAAAACACTAGATGATTATGATTTTTCGTAGTAATATGAAATTTCATAGTCAAAAATATGAAATTTCATAGCATGAACAATAGCGATTTTATTTCAGACTGGGTGACTTCTGAGAATTCGATACGACCATTGGCCTTCGAACATACCTCACAGGCTTTACTGATATTGGACCCACATCAAAACCAGTTTGTCGATGTCAATATCAGTGCAACACGGTTGCTGCGCTATGAACGTCATGAATTGATCCAAAAAACTGTTACATCAATCTTCGGACATTTCAGTCAACTTCCTCACTTAATGGCATTTACAGAAGAGACATTAGATAAAGGATTTGCATGGAATAATGAAATGTATGCCTTCGATAAAAATGGTGAAAAAATTCAGCTGGATATCAGTTCTGTTTCCATTCCCTATAAAAATAAAACTTTATTGATCTGGTCATTGGTTGATGTCAAAGATCTTGAACTACGCCAACTGAATAAAAATGCTGACAAAATGATTCGTGCTGGAATTAAGGAATGGCAAGCACTGCAAGAACTTTTTATCGACTCCGATACTGGTAAACATTTATTACTTAGCTCCGTAGGAGATGGTATTTACAGTATCAATCAACAAGGCTTATGTACTTTCATAAATCCTGTTGGTGCAAAAATGCTAGGGCTACAACCTGAGAATGTACTTGGTAAAAATATTCACAAAATTCACCATCATACTCATGAAAATGGTGAACACTATCCTGTTGAAGACTGCCCAATTTATGCAGCGGTTCACGATGGAGTGGTACATGAAGGAATACAGGAAATTTTTTGGCGGCGTGATGGTAGTTATTTTCCAGTAGAATTTACCAGCACTCCTATTATTCGTGACAGTGAAATTATTGGTGCAGTGGTGGTATTTAGGGATATCAGTGACCGTCTCAATACTGAAAAACAACTCACCCATGCACTAGGTGAATTACAAGAGTTAAAAAGTCGCCTTGAGCAGCAAAATGAATATCTGCAAGAAGAAATTTTACAAGAAAATCAATATCATGAAATTGTCGGAAATAGCTCATCTATATTACAAATTATTGAAAAAATCAAAGTAGTTGCCCCTACCGATGCCAATGTAATGATTTATGGTGAATCTGGTACAGGTAAAGAGTTAATCGCACGCGCTATTCACCAATCTAGTCACCGTAAACAATACCCATTGATACGGGTTAATTGTGCTGCGATTCCATCAGAACTATTTGAAAGTGAATTTTTCGGGCATGTCAAAGGAGCATTTACTGGAGCGATACGTGATCGGGCTGGACGTTTTGAACTAGCAGACCAAGGTACTTTGTTTTTAGATGAAATTGGTGAAATTCCACTGGAGCTGCAAAGTAAATTACTGAGGGTGTTGCAAGAAGGCACCTTTGAACGTGTTGGTGAAGAAAAAACCCGTCATGTCGATGTTCGGATTATTGCCGCAACTAACCGTAATTTAAAAGAAGAAGTAAAGCTCAAACATTTCCGTGAAGACTTGTATTTCCGCCTGAATGTTTTCCCAATTTACTCTCCTGCATTACGAGATCGTAAAGAAGATATCCCGTTATTGGTCAGCCATTTTACCAAGCTGATTAGTGAACAGCGAAAAGTGCAATACTTACCATTTTCTCAAAAACATATTTTGGAACTACAGCAATATGACTGGCCGGGTAATATCCGTGAGCTACAAAATGTGATTGAGCGAGCCATGATTACTGCTAAACAAGGCATGGTATCGTTCCAATATTTACTTGAAGAACACCCGCAAAGCAAAGCCATTACAGCACAAGAAAAGCAGGCTCAACTTGCAAATCAAGTGTTAACCGTACAACAACTGAAAGATTTAGAAGTGCAAAATCTCACAACTGCCGTACAGCAATGTGAAGGAAAAATTTTTGGGGAAGATGGTGCAGCTAAGCTATTGGGAATAAATCCGACGACATTGATCTCAAAATTGAAAAAACTTGAAATTAATTATTAATTCAAGTGTTTCATATCCCAAGGAGCAATATCACCACCAAATCTTTCGGCCAAAAAATCAATCAGTAAACGTAGCGCTAAAGGCTGATGACGACGTGATAAATAAATCGCTTGGATATTTAAAGGCTCTAATTGATATTGAGGTAAAAGGACTTCCAACTCGCCATTGGCAAGTTCTTTGCCAATATAATAAGTTGGCAGCATGGCAATCCCCGCACCAGCTAAAGCACCTGCAAGCACGATAGATGTTTCATTGGCTGTCAACTTAGACGATACAGCGACTGTCGTTAGCTGTTCGCCTAACCACAAATCAAAAGAAGAATATCTTGTACTGTGAATAATCGCATGATGTGTTGTCAAGTCTTGTGGCGTCTGGGGTTTCCCCATACGAGTAAGATAAGCTGGTGAAGCACATATCACCGAATGGCAGACTGCCAAATGCCGTGCAATTAAACCTTCTTCTATTCGATTACTGAGTCGAATTGCTAAATCAATACGATCTTCAACTAAATCGACTGTACCATCAAGCATCATCATCTCAATTTCAACTTTAGGATAATGCGCTTGGAAATCGACTATTGCCGTCATGAGCTGAGCCTGTGTAAAGGATGGTGTAGAAGTAACACGTAGCTTCCCTTGAACTTCGCCACCCTGTGCCGCCTGAAGTACAATATCCTCAGTCAAGACCAACATTTCTCTGAAATTTTTTAAGAATTTTTCACCAGCTTCACTCAACGAAAGTTTTCTTGTGGTTCGGTGCAGTAATCGAACTCCTAACCATTCTTCTAAATGTTCTAAATAGCGTGTTGCCATCGCACGTGACATATCTAAAGCATTTGCCGCTGCACTAATGGTACCTCGATCAACAGTTTCTACAAAAACGCGTATCGACGTCAAACGATCCATGATTTGCTCGATTTAGTAAACAATGATTTAACTTTTAAAGAGTATATCTTTGTTTTAGTCATCAATACAATTCTTGAACGTTCAATGAATACCTCTAACAAATAGAGTCAATCATTCATCAAAACCCATTTCTAAAGGATGTATCGATGAACCCATTTAATCTCCCATCTCAATCTATTGTCTACGTCATGGATGCCTATTGCGGATGGTGTTGGGGTTTCTCTAAACAACTGCAAGCATTTGAGGCAGCCAATCGACACCGTATTGCATTCACTGCTATTTCGGGCGGACTTTTTGTTGGGGATCATGCTCAACCTATCTCGAACTATCCTCATATTCCTGAGGCAAACAAGCGAATTATCAGTTTGACTGGCGCAGTTTTTGGTGAAGAATATGATACTTTGTTAAATGATGGCTCAATGATTTTAAATTCATTAGATGCAGGTATTGCATTCGCTGTACTTCGAGATCATGCCCCAGACAAAGCCATACATTGGGCACATGAGCTACAACATGCTTTTTATATTCGTGGTTTGAGTCTATCTGACCACACCACCATCACGGATATTGCAACTGCTGGTGGACTGGATAAAAATGCCGTATTACTGGATTTAAAAAATGGATCTGGGCAAAAGCAAGCTTTGGCTGATTTTGCAATGAGTCGAGCGCTAGGCGTATCCTCTTTTCCAACTTTGTTGTTTGTTGATGGCGATAAGGTACATCAATTGCCTGCAACAGGTTCGACTTTACAAACACTCAATAACAAACTCGATAATTTATTGGCATAAATTACCGGACTTAGACACGCATCGCACTCATAGCAATTCCCTAATTCATCTTAGTGTTAAAAGGTAAAACTCATGCAACAAAATAAAGACCAAGCTCAACATTTGTCAGAACAAAAAAGTAAACCCAATTTTCTTTTCGTTCATGGGGCTTGGCAAGGCGCTTGGGTGTGGGATGAGGTGATCCAACAATTAACAACTCAAGGCATTTTTGCACGTGCTTTTGATCTACCCGGTAGTGGAACTGATCAAACACCAATATCCAATGTAACACTAGATACTTATGTACAAGCGATTATCTCACAAGCGAAATCAATGCCCTTAGGCCCATTAATTCTTGTCGGACATAGTATGGGCGGCGCCGCTATTACGGCTGCTGCATCCGCAGCACCGAATCTGTTTCATCAGCTCGTTTATGTATGTGCCTTTTTACCTCGTTCTAGTGAATCTGTAGCTGCTCTGGCAAAAGAAGGCCATGCTCTTTCAGGGAGTGGGCCTAAAGTGGAATTGGTTGATGCAGGACTTGCTTCTCGCCTATTACCCGACAGTATTGCCAGTACATTTTTTAATGACTGTTCACCACAAATTGTCCAACATTTTTTACCAAAATTTCGGCCTCAACCCATTACGCCCGTCGTGACCCCTGTTACATTGAGTGAAGGTTTCATAATATTACCCAAAACCTATATTCATTGTACCCGTGACAATGCGGTTTCATCAGAATTACAACTTCTGATGGCAAGTCGTGCCAATATAGATGATATCCAAACATTAGATAGTGGTCATGAACCTTTCATTTCCCAACCAGAGAACTTAGTTAGAATATTATTGCAAACTTCTAATTTTTCTTAAAAATTTAACTACAGTGAGTTTATTTGAGCCAATAAGTAATATTCAACCCATTTATTTGAGCAATAAATGGGTTTTCAAGCACTCAAGATGATAGAAATAAATTAGATGATTTAAATCGACTCTTCAATTAAAATTATATTTTTCATATAAGACAATAAGTTACAATTAATTTTAGAAATAAAATAGTCAGTCTTTCAATACATTAATAATTCTATTCGTTCTCTGATTTAAGCTAAAAATCCGGTTCATTAAGCTCTTATTATTCGCAATAACGAATAATTTGCCCTCGTTATAACTGAGGTTAAAACAAGCAGGAAGTAGAGTTCACTCCATGCACTGAATTTATCTAATGATAGAGAAAATATCTCAATTACATGGAATTCAGTATGAATACAAATTTTCATTCCTCCCGCGTTGCCGCAGTTCAGGCTTCACCTATCTATATGGATCTAAATGCCAGCATTGATAAAGCGATAGATCTAATTACTGAAGCTGCGAAGAACGGCGCACGTCTGGTTGCTTTCCCTGAAAATTTTCTTCCAGGCTATCCATGGTTTGTCTGGCTTGGTACTCCAGCATGGGCAATGCAATTTATGAATGACTACCATAAACAGGCACTTATCGTTGGAAGTGAACAATATCAGAGGCTTGAGAAGGCAGCTTCTGATAACCAGATTCAAGTTGTTATGGGGTTTACGGAGAAAGATAACGGAAGCTTGTATATGTCACAGGCGATTATTGATGAAAGTGGTAAAACTCTTGCGACTCGCCGCAAGCTTAAACCTACACTGGCTGAACGTCTGGTTTTCGGTGAAGGTGACGGTAGTGATATTGCTGTACACGACACGTCAATTGGTAAATTAGGTGCTCTATGTTGTTGGGAGCATATTCAACCCTTGACAAAATTTGCCATGTACAGCCAACACGAGCAAATTCATGTGGCGGCATGGCCAGGCTTCTCTCTTTATACTGAAGTCACGCCAGCAATCGGTGGAGAAGTTAATACAGCTGTTTCACGTACCTATGCTGTCGAGGGTCAGTGCTATGTAATTGCTCCATGTGCAACTGTTTCACAGGACACAATCGATCTTCTATGCTCAAGCGATGAACAACGAGAACTGCTTAAAATCGGTGGTGGTTTTACTCGCATCTATGGTCCTGATGGCGCATCCCTTGTTCATCCACTCAACGAAGACGAAGAAGGCATTCTTTATGCTGATATACATCTCGATGCTATAACAATCGCCAAAGTAGCAGGTGATCCAGTTGGCCACTATTCTCGAAATGATGTTACGCGCTTAATTTTTAATAATCAGTCTTTACGACCTGTACAACGGAATGAAGTACCCCTATTCGATAATGGAATCATAATCTCTTCAGAAGATGAAGAAGCCTAATTAGAAATATAATTAAGAGGATAAAATAATGAGTAAATTTTCGCCTGAAGATATCCGTTACGAAAAACGGATGGTAATAATGCTAGCCCTACTTTTCGGAGTTGTGGGGCTGGATCGATTAGTAGTAGTTTATCTGTTCCCTATATTGATACCTGCGTTGAATCTTAATAACTTACAAGCTGGTGCTATCGCATCTGTACTCGCCCTGACTTGGGCGATCTCGTCATGGGGATTGGGTAATCTGTCAGATACCGTTGGCAGAAAAAAGGTATTGATTTTTTCATCAGCATTTTTTTCACTGATGACTTGCTTTACTGGTGTCGTCAAAAGCTTTGGTGAGATGTTGATAGTGCGAGGACTTCTTGGTGTTGGAGAAGGTGGCGTATTCAGTAGTAGTGTGGCTGCAATATCCGATTTCTCTCGGCCTGAGAAGAAAGGACTGAATCTTGGTATACATCAATCATTCTTCCCTTTGCTAGGTATTGGATTCGGGCCAATTATTGCGACTCAAATGAGTGGACACATGTCTTGGCACTGGGTTTTCTTCATTTTAGGTATTCCTGGTTTCATTATCACTTACTGGTTAATGAAGTCTATGAAAGCGTCCCCTATTACACATCACGCTTCACAAAACCTCCCGAAAAAAAACATTTGGCAGGTTTTCAGTTATCGTAATATTTGGCTGACAACTCTAATTGGCTCATTATTTCAGACTGGACTCTTTGTTTTTTCAACTTTTATTACCTTGTATCTCACTCAGGTAAAATCTTTGCCGTTATCTACAGCTGGTTTGATTGTTTCTGGATGGGGATTTGGTGGTTTTATAGGTATGATTGCTGGTCCTGCAATTTCAGATTATATCGGACGACGTACTGTCCTTGTTACCTGTTCCGCCGTTTATGGCATGCTCATGCTTGCATTCGTGTTTTATACACAAACATCTATTGCCATGTTTTCCATCCTTTTTGTTGCCGGTATTTTTGGCTTTAGTCTAGCCCCACTTTTTCTCGCAATTATTCCTGGAGAATCAGTCCCACCAAACATGATTGGTGCTGCAGTAGGTGTACCAACAGCTATTAGTGAACTCATTGGTGGTGTGCTCATGCCAATTGTTGCTGGTGGTATAGCTGACCAAATAGGTCTGAAAGGTCCAATGTTGATCGTCGGCGGTGTGTCATTAGCATGTGCTTTCATCGGCATTTTACTGAAAGAAACTGCCCCTCGCCGACTACAACAAATTCAGTTGAATGGATAAAAGCTGTATATTTTAAAGAAATTCAATGAATACAAATATCTCACATGGTCTACGGCTTAGCATTGCAGCTTGGTTATCATTTTCAATCGCAATTTTACTTGGGGTGGATAATGCTTATTGGGCAGCGATGCCTGTATGGGTCATCTCTCAACAAGTAAGAGGAATGATGTTCCAGCGAGGTGCCTATCGTATAATAGGTACCCTTGCAGGTGCATTACTAGGGCTTACTATTCTCAAAGCCACTAATAACGCATGGATAATAATTTCTCTAATTTCATTCACTATTTTTATCACCATATTTAGCATGCGAGTCAGCCATGGTACGAAAGGCTATGCACCGCAAATGATGGCTGTGACAATTATTATAATCTTAGTACCTGCGCTAATGCTTAAACAGCATGCTTGGGAACTCGCCTTATCTCGTATCCAATGTACCTTCATTGGCGTTATCTTAGTCACGGTTATTACAACACGCTATACGCAAGCGAATAACGATGAGATTTGGTACAGTGGATTATTAAAGTGGAGTCCCCACACTATCCATCATCCCCACATTCAGAAACATCAGGACAATGTAAAGGCTTTACGGTTTGCTTTATTAGCAAGTACTGGTGTTTTACTTTGCGCTATCACTTTTCATCAGAGCGGCTGGTCTGCGGGTGAACTTGTAACGCTAGGGACCTGTATATTTACAATGGCATTAGCAAGTCTTAAAGACCCATACGATATGGCATTAAAAATGTTTATTGGGGTTATCTTCGGCGTGTGTCTAGCATTTTTTTATCGTTTTACTATCCAGCCATATTTTCTCAGCACATCGATGATCATTTTGACAATTTTACCTTTTTTCTTAATTGGTGGATTACTAAGATGTTGGCCAAAGACTGCTGCCCCAGCTTTAGATGGAAATATGTGTTTTCTATTAGCAAGCCAAGCAGGTATGTCCGCTGTGTCGATTAAAACAGCTTTTAATGAATGTCTGGCATTAATAGTTGCAGCAGCGCTAGTATCTTTTGCATATCGTTTAGTACTTAGGCAAAGACACTGAAGTTAGTTTAGTTTATTTTTCTAAAAACTATTTAAGTGCGAAGTGATATGGCCTCTTTCGAGGCCATTTATTAATGACTAACCGCACTATCAGCAAATGAAGAAGGCTCTAGTACCACAGTTGTCTTTTCAGAATCATCCTCTGAAGAAGAGCCTACTGCTACTGTATAATTCCCTGCTGCTATTTTCCATTGCTTATCTTTAATAGAGTAATCAGCTAAGAGGCGTGGATCAACAGTTACAGTCACTCGTTTCTCTTCATCTGGTGCAAGTTCAACCTTTTCCCAACCAAGCAGTCTTGTTTTAACCTTTTTATTCACATTATGTAAATAAAATTGTGGAACCGCCTTACCTTTGATATCACCCACATTTTTAACATTTACACTCATCTTCAATGGATTTGTCGAATCTACATGTATTCCATTAAATGTAAATCGGGTATATGAAAGTCCAAAACCAAATGGAAATAAAACTTTTTCATTGCGTTTCGCAAACCAACGATAACCAACTTCAGCACCTTCAATATTATAATTCACATTGACTTTAGCGTTTTCTGGTTCTCCAAACCCAACAATTTCAGGTCTTGGTAATTGCTTTAGGCTTTTTGGGAAAGTAACTGGTAAATGGCCAGATGGATTCACTATACCCGTAAGAACATTAGCAATAGCAGGTCCTCCTGCTGAACCTGGGTACCATGCCTGCAGTACCGCTTTTGTATTCTTCAACCACGGCATAGTGATTGCACCACCAGTTTCTAGTACAACAGCAGTCTGTGGGTTTGATTGAGCAACTGCCTCAATCATTGCATCCTGACCATCTGGTAATGAAAGATCGAAGGCATCATAGCTTTCCATCATCCATTGTGTTGCAAAGATAATGACGATATCAGCTTTTTTAGCTAATGCAGCAGCTTCTCCCACATTACGTCCATCATTAAATGTAATTTTACTTTTAGGTAGGTTTGCTTTCAAAGCAGCAAGTGGGGATGACTTAAACCAAGTCTGATCTCTGAGCGAATTCAGTAATCCTTCGCCACCCGTATGAACTATCATTGGGGGTTCCCCAACAGGCGTAACCTGTGATGAACCTCCACCTGTCAGCACACCTATATCAGCATTACCACCAATAACAAGGATATTCTGAGCTTTATCCTTTAAAGGAAGAAATCCAGATTCATTTTTTAGTAGCACCATTCCTTCTTCAGCAGCATGCTGAACTTTTTCTGCATTTTTTTTGTAGTCTATCGGTGTAATAGTTGGAGGATGTTCAAACAGTCCACTATCAAAAAGTGAACGTAAAATTCTATGATTCATGTCATCCAATCGAGCTGAATATTCAGGCTTATCTTTTGCTGCTTCAGCAAGAGGTTTATCAAACCAGACATTTCCGTAAAGTAATCTATCCAACTGGGATCCCATTTCAATATCAAGACCTGTAAGCGCAGCTTCTGCACTATGGACTGCTCCCCAATCCGACATTACAAATCCACGATATTTCCAGTCATCCTTTAGAATCCTTTGCAACAACTCTTTATTCTCACAAGAATAAATTCCATTTACACGGTTATAACCACACATTACAGCGCCAGGTTGCCCAATTTCCATTGCGATTTTAAATGCCAAAAGATCACTTTCACGCATAGCATCTTCTGAAATATCCGCACTCATTCCCTGCCGAACAGTTTCTTGATCATTCATCGCAAAATGCTTGATTGTCGAAAGTACATGCTGGCTCTGTATGCCACGAATACTATGCCCTACCATAATCCCAGCAAGTAATGGATCCTCTCCGTAATATTCAAAATTTCGTCCATTCCGTGGATCTCTCGCCAGATTTATCCCGCCAGCAAGTAAAATATTAAACCCTTTACTCCATGCTTCACCTCCAATAAGTTGTCCATTCCGATAATTTAATACTGGGTCCCAAGTTGCTGCACTTGATAAGCCAGATGGCAAAGCAGTTGCACCATCATTTGGCCTAACATTTGCCGAGTTGGTTACACCCAAGCTGGCATCGCTAACTTGTAAAGCAGGGATTCTTAGTTTGTCATCCCCAGGCACATAGCCAGCTGAGCCAATAGCTCCTTCTGGCACTGAAAATCCTAAAATGGGCAAAGCCATTTCACTGTGTACACGGCGAATTTTCTCTTCTAATGTCATTACCTGTACAAGTGCTGAAGCTCGCTGATCAGCATTTAGTTTATTGTTCATCCAAGGTTTACTTTTCGCAGCATCTTCTGCATTAACAGCCTGACAGCAGCCAATAATAATTGCTAAAGTTATAGGGCTATATTTAAACATGTGATCTTCTTCCGATAATTAAAAATCAATTTTTGTCTGTAAACCAATAACAAGAGCATCAGGTACATTTTTAACTGCACCCGGCGAGTGGTAATACTGGATATTTGGTTGAAGCGTCAGCCAACCCGTTGCTTTGATTCGATAAAACAGCTCTGTAGAAAGTTCACCACCACCAGGCGGTAAATAAGTCGGGTCAGAATAATCCGAAACTCCTGTAAGCTCGTTCGCAATTGTTCTATTCTGTGACCATCTATCGTTGATTTTGATATAAGTTGAAGCTATGCCCAGCATATCATCAGGCCGGTTTTCAAATAGCCCTGTATAATAAAGACCCGCACCATATGCGTAGTGGAGAACTGAAGTATTTTTATCGTTAATCTCGCCGTTAATGAAACCTTTTAAGCCCTTTTTGCTTCCATCACCTGGTCCTGTTAATTGTTGATCTAGATAGAACCATGCAGCACGTTTATTATTATGTTTTTTATAACCTGCTGCTGGATTAAATGCTTCAGCACCTCCATTTGGACCTTCATAAACATCATCAGCAGTTACATTGCTATAAAATGCTCCAATAAAATAATTGCCGGCTAACTTATTTTCGCCCCAGTGTGGACGCCACCCTAACAGAACAGGATATATTTCTCCCTGACCACCAGAAAAGGTAAGCGACATACCTTTATCATTTTTCGTTAACTCTGGATTCTGTTGAAACACTCCCGCACGAAGATAAATCTCTGGCGAAATATTCCAAGTAAAGTCTGCCCCCCACGAACCGATAGGCCATCCGTACCAAATAGGACTAATTCCTGGAACAGTTCCGCTGTTTAGAAGAGATTGAAATTCGGGATAACTTGGGAAAAAATCAGCAGTTGGAGTCATTTTACCGAAGGTGAATTGAAACTTTCTATCAGCAATACCTTGGGTATATGTCAGACGAGTAATACGGTTAACAGAACCATATCCCCAAACTTCCTGTGTCAGATTTGGCAGCGTGCCAGAACGAGGATCATTAACCCTTTCCGTAGTAATTAGACGATGGTTATTTCGATTTGTCAGAATCACATTGAACTGACCATCCACTGTTGTCATTTTGCTCAAGTCATAATTGAACAATACAGTTGTTTGGTCAGAAGTCCCTAAAGTAGTACGAGTATCGTATCCTCCAGCAACGTTTGATGCTATTTCATTATGATATTGAAGGCCAAAACTAAAACCTTTTTTATTCAGTTCCTCTCTCATTCCCCCCCAGTCGCCAAGAGCCCATGGAGAATCGTTATCCAAAACATCATAAGCTGATGCAGAAATACTATAAAAACCAGATAGAGCCAGAAGACTGACTATCACCCTTTTTCGCATTACTATCATTTCTATCCCAATCTCAATATTTTAATTTTTTACTTTCTTCGTTAAGAAAGCTTCAGGGATTATTGCAGTCAGCCACTAGCCATCCATGTACCAGACTTATTGATGTTTTTGCTCAAAATTACTGCAAGTGATGTTGCACATTTACGAAGCGTGCTAATCTGTAAGGAGCCTTACAATAGTGCAAATTCAGGAAGAATTACATTTGTTCAAGGCATTTAAGGAATAATTTTAGCTAAATATGACTAGTTTTACCGTTGCTCTGAACCTCATTTACTGTCACAGCAATCGCGGCATCATTTTTGCTAGATTTTATAAGAACATCCAGGATGGAGAATTAACATGTTGATTAGTACTGATATGCTTCCGCAATCACAGCGTTATGATTTCTGGCATCAAATAGTTCGTGAGCGTTTTGTTGAACTAGATTTGACAATGGAACACTCTACACCATCAAAAGACATTCATGCGGAACTCATCCATGATCGAGTCTCAGAAATTGATGTAATGAAGTTAAATGCTTCTAGCCATACTGTTTCACGTAATAATCGCCAAATCAGAATGGATAAGGGCGAAGAGGAATTCTTCCTGTTCAGCTTGCAATTAAAAGGAAATGGTTTTCTTGAGCAGGATAACAGATCTGTTTCGCTCCAACCTGGAGATTTTATTCTTTTTGATAGCACACGTCCTTATCGCATGGGATTCAATGATGATTTTGAGAAATTGGTTCTACGTATACCTCGCATGTTATTAAAACAACATATTGCAGCGCCTGAGAGATTATGTGCATACAAAATGCCTAGACAACATCCCATGGGAAATATTCTATCTAATTTTCTCACCTCACTTGATCAGCTTTCAACTCTCCCACATGAAACACAGCTAAGTGTATCTGGAGCAATTTTACAAATGGTTGCAGGGGCACTGCAGAGCATGCCTCAAAATAATGAAACTCAGTTGAATTCTGTAAGGTCTTATCATCTAAAAAGAATAAAAAAATATATCGAACTAAATCTGGACGAGCCCGAACTTTCTGTTGCAACAATAGCTTCGGCATTGGAAATGTCTGTTAGCTCTTTATATAGGATTTTTGAAGATGAACCTATGCCCTTAGCACACTATATATGGATTAAACGTCTTGAATTTTGTTGTCGAGACCTTGAGAATGTTGCCCTAAAAAACAAACCCATCTCACAAATTGCATTTGAATGGGGATTCACACATGGTACTCACTTTAGCCGTTCTTTTAAAAAACAATTTGGCTTGCCACCCAAACTTTATCGGGAACAATTTCTAGATTCGAAGAAATAAATCAAGGTACACAAAAAATAGAATAAAGTATAAAGGTGATTAGAGTAGCAAACTTAAAACAGAATGTTTTGTAATCACATCTAAAAAACACTTTCCTATTTTTTAAATAGAATTAACTGCATCCGAAGATGCAGTTAAATAGAATAAATTTGATATGGCTCTACTTAGGCTAATTAATTAACTCTATCCTACCATTCTTAATGCCTGTTCCAATCCACGTTGTTTAAGGTTGGCTCCCGCACCAAACCATGCTGAATTTAATCGATGATCACGGCTCATCGCACGGCGTTCATGATCAACAAACTCGGTAATACTACAAAGTAAACCATAAGCTGTGTCTTTAGCTGAACTTAAATCTGCTCCACGTCCCTGCCCATTGAACATTTCCATAGCCTTCGACATGGCTCGACCATTTGGTTCAGATTTGGAGTTTGAGTTTTTGTCCATGGATGCTGCTTTAAGATAATACTGAATAATACTTTCCTCTTGATCTGTAGCACCCATTGTCGTGTTATTAAACACCGCATCAAAGTAAGCACTTGCTTCCTGTTGAGTTACTTTTCTTTGACTCAACTGTTTCATTTCATACATATGCTCATCCCAGGTTTTAATAGAAATACCCAGCTGCTGCTTGATCTTGTCTGCATCAAACTTGGTACTGTGCGGTACTTTCACTACACCCTCATCGCTAGTTTGTCCTCGTATCGCAATACTCAAGGTGTTATTACAAACCACACGGACACTAGTGAATTGAGCCGTGGTAGCTAATGTCCCATCACAAGCAGTTGCTAGAAGAATATAGCCATTACTGACATCTTTTCCTTTCAGTGCTGCTGATTGTCCTGTTCTTGCCAATGCCCAGAACTTACGTCCACCTTTGAGTACTCCTGCTGTTTCCAGCTCAAAACCAGATTGTTCTGTCAGGTCTTTATAGAAGTTTAATATCTCCATGGGTTGCACTTCCTGATAACGCTGACTCACAACTGATAACGGTTCATGCGTATCAGAACGATAAAGCACTCGCTGATCTTCATACGGCATGAGAATATTTTGTCCCCGTTCATTCTTTGCCATATAGCTGACATTGGATGATTCAATTCGCCAGTCCATACCCGCCTGCTTTGCCCAGATTTCTATTGGCTGATTTTGTGATAGCTGATTACCCAGACCATGCCATGGGGTTTGACCAACGAAAGCCATTGTTTCAACTTGATGTGCCATAATTGATTTCCTTTAATTGATTTAAATAATTTGAATGTTGTGAAAATAAGAGTTACTAAAAACTCGACTGTTTGATTTCAAAGTGTTCCAGACATTGCTCACACTGGTAATGCAACGTCACCGTGTTGTCTTGATGCTGGACGTAGAGCAGAAACATGCCCCCTACAACCAAACCAACAAAGCCCCCAACCAAAGGATGTATAGGACTGCGCTTTGACAATTGCATACAGGCTGCTGCCAGAGACATCGGTGAAAAAGATGAAAGTTTTGCAAATACGCTTTGGTGGCTTTGCTCCGACTGCCGTAGTAATTTCAGATGCCTCGAATGGCAGTAAGGACATTGATGCATATAGTTATCCTCCCAAATAAAAGGCATAAAAAAACCACAAGCAATTGCTTGTGGTGTGATTAGACTTATGACGTTTTTTTGGATTAATGAGTTATTTTTGGAGTAGCTAAACCTTTCTTGCTACAAGGTTGGATACTCTCAATATATTGCCCATCACCAGTGTCTTTAAAGAAACCATGTTTTGATTTGACTTCTAAGCATTGTCCTTTCTTATATGGTTTAACTTGGGGAACAACTTTGGCTGGTATCGCGTAGCTATTTAAAATGACTTCGCCTTTAGTAGTTGGAAATACAACTGATTCTTCGCCGTAATAGACGTTGGCTTTTAAAGTAACCTGCTCTGTTTTAGCAAGGGCAATAGAACTGATTGAAAGGCTTAAGATTCCACAAGTGATAAGTTTAATAAAGTTCATAATCTTTTCTCTGATGTAAATAAAAGTAATTATTCAATAAATGCTAAAAGGTTATTTAAGTTAGTGAACAAAACATGACTGGTATCCTTCTTTGAGAACTTGATTGCTGTTCTTATCCCAACTCACCACATACCAGGTACATTGATAACGATCAGAATCCCATGCAGCACGATAGGTCATGGTATTGCCTTGCTGACTCCATCCTTCTACTCGTTTACTCACCTGATCTTGACTTGAACGGCCCCATACATTCATGAGATGCGACGCTAACATTTGGTCAATGGTAGGAATGGTTGACTTTAAATCGGATGGTGCAGATTTGATTGGTTTTAGCCCGTAACGGGAAGCATTGGAACTTAAAGTTTGTCCTTCATGGTACTCACCATCAACTTCTGAACTGAGCTTTCCAATATTCGTATCTTGTGCTTTTGCCTGATCAACTGCAGCTATTGCACCTGCAACCACTTCATCCTCAGCTTGTGAATGAGTAGATTCTGATTCTGGGTTTTCCACCATACTTTCAATGCCGGTGAAATCTGATTCAACAGGTTCAGAGGTTGCTTGTGTTGCAGTAGATTGATTTTGTACTTTAGATTGTTCTAAAGCTAATTGTGCTAACTGAAGTTCAGTTTGTCGTTTTTGATGTTGGTTAAATAAAAACCCACCTGCAATTAACACCACCATTATGACCATAGTTAACAGCCAATATAATGGCGGTATTTTTGGGGCTGAATTAACACTGTTCTTTATCATATTCATATTGTTACCTTGAAATAGAGGATATACGGCGCATTAAGTGCTACCTTCATTGAGGTAATATGTAATTGAAAATTCTTTATTCTTAGTTATTGTCTAGATAGCTCTTTAATGCAGCTCTCGCTTCATTCAATTGCTGTGCCTGTTGCTCAATAAGCTGTCGCACGGATTCAGGTAAGGTCTGGTATTTATCTGGATGGAACTCAGCCATCTTTGTCCGGTAAGCAGCTTGAAGGGTTTGCTCAGTAAGAACTTCAGGCTGAATTTCAAGAAGTTTGCAGGCCTGTAGTTGTTCCTTACTCAGATCAGAAACTTTTTTCTGATTCATTTCCTCTGCTAGACATTGATAGATAATTTTGACCAGATCAGGTAAGACCGCCTTTGAGACGTTAGTTACACGGCACAAATGAGTCATGAATAAATCAGCCTGATTCTGCTCAACTTGACCAAGTGCCATGGCATAGACCAGTTGCTCAATCATCTCTCTACGGTGGTTATAGGCAAGATTATCTTTCAGGTCTGCCAGACGATGCAACAAGTCTTCATATTCAAAGCGCGCCTGCTCATTTACTAGTTTTTCGACATACTGATGCACGGCTGCATTATTTAATTTGGTAAAATGATCAGATACTGCTTCTTTCGACCAAGCATTCCATTGCCCCGCAGTAAACGTAATAAAGTATGTAAATAAATCAATTATGATCCGCATCTCGAGATCAATTTTTATAATTGTCTGATTGGTTTCTTGTTTACCCCGACAACATTCTTTTAGGAACGCGACCAAGGTTCTTATCGTACCTTTATCGAGTTGGCTAAAATTCAATTCATCCCGACCATTGATCAAAATGGAACTGGTGATCATTCCAATATCAGCCTCTACCTGCTGGATGTGTTCAAACAAATAAGCTTGTTCATCTTCAAAACTGGCTTTATAGAAAATCCCTTTTGAAGTGAGGCACATCCCGACCTTAGCACTACCAAATACAGTGTCATCAATCAGCATCAAGACATCATTTGGACTTACATCATGTGGGAGATAGGTCATAGCACCTTGTAGCTTTTTATTGGGAATGACTGGTGAAAAATAAATATTATCGCTACATCGCAATAAGGGCACCCACTGACTCTGTTGGATTCGTTCCTGTATGCTCATAGTCATAAGCTCCCTAGAAGAACCAGCGTATCAATATAACCGGCCAAACCAGAGCGCGACCGAGTAAGTAAGCACCAGAATAATGCCCCGGATACTCCCAAATGCAATACAGCCAATAACCAATCACAATCGTGAAATAAAAAGTAAAAAATGGATGTTTCATGATCAATATTCCTAAATTTGGTTGCACTACCTCTTCCCCTTGCGTGAGGCAACAGGAAATAAGTGATTCAATGATTTGCTTAAAGCTTTAAATATCGGCTGCTAAAACTTATCTACACATTGCTCCCCTGACTGATACATCACACGGTCTATATCAGCAGGTAAATAGGCCACATTCTCGATCTGATCCATAACTTTATTGCCATAATGTTCTTCAACTTTTTTATAGACACATGAACAATAGCTACGGCTGCCTCCCATGCTGTGACACCCTTGCTTCATGCCCTTTTCGAAATCAGAAGAACAACCATTAATCATTAAAAGGCTGATACCCAATAAACCCATCGAAATTTTATTTTTCATCGTTATATCCAGCGACATAGTCATGGAGGTTAAGCTTTTTTAGGCAACAGAAAGCCCTGCCACGCTGTATCTCACATGACATATTTATTAAGTTAAATTTTTAGACAGAAAAATCTAAAGCTTGAAAAACTATAAGCTCATCAAACCCTATTAAAATTAATCAGGATGTATAAAAAGAATATGCATAGCCAACTCCTTTATATTGGGAGTTCTGCCAAAGCATTAGAGAATTATGGTGGCAGAACGAGAAAGGGTTGACAGACTGGGTAAGACTCCAGCACACCATAGGTGTCCCTCTCCCGTCCTACCGCAACGGGAGGGAACGAGAGGTACACATAAAACTATCCCTCAGAAAGGAATAAGTCTGATGCGGTCTTACTACATGGTCTGTCAAAACCATCTGGCAATGTAGGCCAGATTGAGAAGGATAATGCGCAAAATTTAAGGTGTCAATGTTCTATAGACTAAGTAGTTAAGTAATTGTTATTGTTTTTCATCAGATTAGCTATTTAAACTAACCATTAAGTAAATTTAGTTAATGATTATTCAGTACACAATTATAGTATTATTTTGTTGATTTTAAGAATCATGGACATGATTCTAGTTATTAAACTAACTTATAATTTCATGATGTAAATTCGTTAAGGACGGAAAATGTTAAGGTTGAAATGTATTGGTGGCCCACTATATGGTCAAGAATATTCACACCCATCCAATGAATTTACCTTTCGCGATAAACAGAATGGCAAACTAACACTGTACCGTAGGCAATCTCTTAGTTTCACACCACCTATGGATTACTTTGTAGCTGAATTCATACCCCAAAAGGTTGCTTATAACCTTGCATTACAATTAAAAAAGCATTGCGATTAAATTAATATTACCTTTAAGAAAGTCAAAAAATTTAAGTTTTAAATAATTAAACTAATTTCTTGAAAGAAAGTATTCATATCTATACAACGAATACCAAAATCATCAGCAATATCAGGAATTTTAGGACTTTGATTTGGTTGCTTTTCATTCAAGTTATAATTTCGAGTTTCACTTGATACAATAGTCAAGTTTTCTTTTTTTGCAATTGCAATTAACCAACCATCAGCAATCTTTTCTCGAGCCCAACTTTTATCATTTGTTAAAGCCTTGTCACTATAAAAATTACACTTTGCTATATGTTGAATTACCTCTCCCCAAATATCAGAACACTCCTTATGTTTGTAAATTGCGCCATTAAAATTAAGTGACAACCAATCTCTAAATGTCTCATCTTGATAATTTTCTTGAATTACAATATCTGGTAATACTATTTCTTTATTTAAAATACTTTGTAATCTGGACCAAAAACTTGGAAAATAATCAAATCGATAATATCTATCATAAAAATTAATATAAATATTAGTATCTAATAGATATTTACTCATACCCATTCCCCTCTCTTAAAGCTTTATATCCTTTTATACCAACCCCTATTATATTGAAAGCATCAGTATAAGAAATACGATCTCTTCTAATAGCACTTTCAATATAATTAAAAAATCTTTTATCAATTCTAAAGTTAATATTATTCTTATAATCTCCCCCACTTGACTCAACTCGTGGAATTTGATCAAAAAAATCTTTTAATTCAGAAACTTTTTCATGATATTCAGACAAACCAATTTTATTTAAATCTAACAGCCTTCTAACAATAACAAATTCACTTACCTTAAATTTATTAGCTAATTTTTTGGTATCTATAAAATCTAAACTTAATATAACTTCTTTAGGAACTAAAATTTCAGCTGTTACTTTATTTACAAATGCTTCCACTCTATCAAACTGATAATCTCTAGTATCAACAATATTAAAAATCTCTTCAGAGCCTACAAATATATGTACTAGCTCATGTACTAATGTAAAAAGTTGCCCAGCTTTAGTATCTTTTTGATTAATAAAAATTATTGGGGCCTTATCGTTAAGTAACACAAACCCACGAAACTCATTAACACTCAATGGCCGATGAGTATTATCCTTAACCTTACCATTAAAAAAAACAAATACACCAATTAGATTAATTTTATCTCTTAAATAATTTAAAGGATTATTTCCAGCTTCACTCTGAAAGAATAATGAAAGTCCTAATTTTTCTCTTATTATTTTTGCAATATAATCGACATCATGATGAATTGAATATTTACCGATAAATTCTAATTTTTCATGAATTTCTTTACTTAAAAAGTCCTGCTTTATTTCCATTTCCCGAATGGTATCACGCAACTCCTCACTCATTCCTTCTAATTCAGTAGAATTGACTGTTCTAAAATCTAAACGTTTATCTTCGATATTGATTGGTTCATCCAATAATAAAAGTCCTGTAGGAACATTAATTTTTTTCGCAATTTCAGACAATTGTGTAAAAGTAGGTTGTTTTTCACCACTTAGAAACTCTTCAAGGTTTTTGATTTTTGATTTTAGTAATTCAAAGGAGATTTGAGCATTTTGAATGTAATAATTTAATGTATTTGTATTTATATTCATTGACATTACAAACTCCTCCTCTTTTTCAAAATATAATTTATATTAATCAATCTTAGCACAAAGAATGTAACAAGCCTACATTACCAACCTTCAATTCTTTTAGAATTAATTAAAAACATCGAAAACAAATTATATTTTAATAATCTACCTATAAGCCATTAATTATTTTAAGAAAAGTCAAAAAATTATTGTTGTTATAAACAAGAGTTGATCTACTAATCAGTAAATCAACTCCTACTAGCTTTCAGATATAGTTTTACCGCTATCTCATCACATTACTCTTCCATGAATTAAAACCATGTTGCCAGACTCGTAGTTCTCTACTCTCTGGCTCAGTCGTACCAAATGTGGTTCTCAGCATAGTTTCCAAGTCATCGATAGGATCTTCTAATTCCCAAGTGAACGCTTCTATTTCATCACTACTTTGCAGCTCCCTGAACTTTTCGATACCGAACACCTCTCCAACCATACCTGCAACTTCCTGCCATATTGCACAGATTCTTGAAAGGATATAGTGATAATCTTTAATCACACTCTCATCAAAAACCATTACAAACAACATCATGTACTGATTTTTTGGAGAAAAATGCATGACTCTTTGATAGTCATAACGAAGTCCTACTTTTAACAGACGATCTTTCCTAATTCGCTTTTCAAAAGTCTGGATATGTTGGGCCATGGTACAAATGGGAATAGCATCAGCAATATTCTGGTCGTAACCTAGACCGAGTGTAATTGTTCTTAATTGATAATAATGAGCTGTCGCTTGATGATATTTCTCAATTTCCCGCTCTACTCGTTTGCTATGCATTTCATTAATAAACTTTAACTTTTCGGCAAATGCTACAGTTCCGAAGCGAACAATTAATCTTTGTAATATCGCCTGAATAATTTCTTTTGACAATTCTACATTCTCGGTTTTAAAGCTTCTTAAATTTCTTTCAAGCATTACGGCTAAATAACATTCCCTAAATTCTTGAATCCATATTCTAAAATCAGCTTGTATGTAGTACTGCATGATGTAATACCATTCATCGATATATGCACTGAATACAGTTAGCCAATACTCACTATCCGATTCTTTTTTGTTCAGTTTAATTGCTTTAAAAAGCTCGTGTATATCATGTTCAAAACGAACAATGACTTGATGTTCAAGAGTAGCTAAATTCATCTAAAGTCTTCCAAGTTGGTTAAATTACATAGGAAGACCAACTCGATAATTTTTTATTTTTCTGTCTAAAGAAAAGATAAAGAGAACTTTAATCATCACGCCTTAATAGAACTCACTCCACCGAAGTGAAGTGAATTCCGATCTATTTAAAAACAATATCTTTTATAAATTACTGCCCAGTCCCAAAGGTCCGGCTACCAGGACTAAGCTTGACACGCAATCGCTGATCGTATTTTTCTGGATTAGCGAAATAAGTAACATAAGCAACTACATTTTGACATTGCTGAAGATTAGCTCGCTCAATACGACCAAGTGCTAAGTTTCCTTGTTCTGCAAATCTAGCTTTCGTAGTAGATTCATTTGGCGTATAGAAAGTCCCTAAGCCATTCGTAATTTCTTGCCAATAATCCCCAACTGCTAAAGCTAGACCAAAATCATTCTGATGTTTATGTCCATCATAGATCAGCATTAAATGGCAATGGAATCCTGTAGTGTGCCCTCCCTGCTCTAATGCCCACACAAAACCCTCTAAATCAGAGAAACAACGGTCACCATTTGATATCCTATTACGAAGTACTTTCATGTGCTGATCAAATAACTGGATATTTACTAAACTCTGCACTAGTTCAGGATACTTCAAATCTACGCGTACAATCAAAGAACGTGATTTCTGCTGTAAAACGTGCTCAATATATTTAGTTAATCGTTGTTGATTCCGTAGCTCTTGCATTTGAAATGCATGACGCTCATTGAGAATATTGGAGTAATTATTTTGTACTACTTGACGTAAAGCCATCACTTGATGCTCTAGGAGCATATCTAGTCCTTCATAGCTCTGTCCTTGTAAATAACTCTCAATTAAATGAATTAAACAAATAAAAATTTGAATGTGTTGGCTGTACCACACATTCGGACAATACTGAATATTAAAAGCGGGGATTAGTTCTTGTAACTCTCTAAGAATCTGATCATTACTGATTTGATTATTCTGGATTCTCTCAATGAAGCTTTCGATTGCAATGAGAGTTTGAGCTTGATGAGACATTGTACTTACCTAAGTTGAGTTTAAATCATAGGTAAGGCACATCGATTATTTTTTAATGGTAATTACTCTAAGCTATTAAGCTTAGAAAGAGTCAACAAGGTGAACTAGCTCTTCACTTCAACTATAAGAAGATAGATTTCTATATGCATCTTTATATTGATTTACTCATACTGCAATGAATTAGTTGTATTACATAAGAATGAATGTAATGAATAAGAGTACTAGATAAGAATAGTTAATATACCTGCCACTGAAAAAAAATTATCTCAAGACATTATGAAGAATAAGTAGGTTTAACTAGTAGGAAAACCTTACAAAAAATTAGATCTATAGAAAGCTAAAGTTAATCAAATATCTCTTTATAAAACTCTAAGTAAAATTAAAGTTATATAACAGCATTAACGAATATATATTGAATCTAGAACAGAGAGCAATCTATTCCTCTGCATTTATTTTTTATTGGGTTGCTCATGGTATGTGCAAAAACGCACGCATTATTTTGAAAGGAATAAACCATGAATGCGTCATCAAACCAAACTGTCTTTGTAATGTATAAAATCATTAACCTAAAACAAGTCATTGACTTTACAGGTTTAAGCCGAGCAACTATTTACAATCTTTTAGATCCAAAATCTGAATATTACGATTCAACATTTCCTAAACAAATTCGTTTATCTACAAACCGTGTGGGATGGTCAGCATTAGAAATCAACACCTGGATTGAGACAAAGCTAGCACAACGTTAAGTTGTGCAAGTAATTTTTCCGGTGATTGATTATGGTGAATATACACGTTTAGATGAGTCCTCAACTTATAATCAAGCTTTTGTTTTATAGAATTTTGAGATATAGGAAGAAAATAGGATATATTGTAAAGATCACGATGTACTAAATAGAAACACCAAATCCTTACAGTGAGTATTAAAAACAACCTACAAATTACCTTCACCCATCAATAAAAAGTAAAAAAATATAATGATTCTATATAATTCTATTAGAAAATTTACTGAAAATTCATTTCAGTCTTCAAATTAAATTCATATCCACATCAATCCAAAAAAAGCATAAGGATTATTTAAAATTACACAATTAAAACAGCCACCCAAATAAGAATTATAATACAAGTTAATATTTTAAAATTTCAACCTAATCGATTTATTTTAATTTATTATCCAATCCTCTCCTATTGAACATGAAGTTGTCCTTTCTACAAATAGTATATATTCCGAAAAATTACTAATATTCATAAATGCAAATAAAGGCGTCTAATAAATTCTTTAGAAAGCTGCCCCCATAATTCTAAGAAGCACTACAGCACTACAGCACTACAGCACTACAGCACTACAGCACTACAGCACTACAGCACTACAGCACTACAGCACTACAGCACT
>NZ_JBQUYP010000006.1:378255-390018 GCF_056314305.1 Acinetobacter sp. DMC2
CTACAGCAATTCTACATTAAAACGACATTTTTTGTGTTAGGATTCATTCGTATTTCCACATAAAAAATACAGATTTCATTCAACAAATTTACTTTTTATTTTCAATAAAAATAAAATAATTTATACTAAATACAAATATTACTGATTACCTAAAAATGATTAAATTTTCACTTGAGTATGATTCTTCTATTTTTGAGCAATTATCTAATAGAGAACTAGAATTTATTTGGAATATTCTTAAACCAGCAACCGACTTACCTATTATTGAAAACACTCAACCTTACTATTACACCCACAACATCCCTTTACCTCCTATCAATAAAATAAAATTTGATTTAATCAATATGTTTAATAAAACATATAAACGCAACTATATGGCAGGTGTTATAAATTTACTAATAACAAATAGACTTATAGATTTAGATAATTTAAGCTGGATTAATAAAGAAAATCATCAACAAATAAACTTTATATTATCTAGAATCAAAAAAAATCAACTTCTCCCAACCAATATTATTCCCTATAATGCAGAAGAAAATATTACAATTCCGTACCACGAGGAATTTAAAGACACGTACAAATTTTTTATTAAATACGACTACCATAAATTCCCATCAGAAAACAAAGATGATAATAAAAATCAAAACTATTCAATATTTAACTATACATTTTCCGCAATTCCACCCAAGTGCATCCCTGAAAAAAGATCAAATAATGAGTTTGAAAATTTAATTTACTATATTGATTTATTAGTTTTAAATATAGAAAGTAAAATTTCATTTATGGATAAAATACGTCTTGAATGGGAACTCCATATTACCCAACACAATATTAACTACAATTGGATTGATCCTTTGAACGACAATCAAGTTGATTGGTCTATAAAATATTTAGAAAAAAAAGAAAAATATTATCCAGATTTTTTAATTAACAGACAAAATACAAGCAAGTATTATGAATTATTAATTTTACTTGACAATATTTATCCTGCTAAAACTTCCTACGATCTATTAAAATCAACAAAATTCTATGAAACTATGAAGAAATCCTGGGGACAACAAAAATATAGATCTTCAGGAAATTTAAGAAAACCTTATCATCTTCCATTAACAAAATCTGCTCAAACACAGCTCGAAAAATTGGCAGAGCTTAAAAATACAAGAAAAGAAAATATTATTGAAGAATTAATATCTCAAGAATATTCAAAATTTACAGACTCTAATGGAAAATTTAAATATTAAAAATATTCAAGAGCCAAATATATTTTGGCTCTTGGAGAGTTATATATTAGTATGATTAAAAAAATCGTACATGATATTTCTATATTTATCTAAGCGAAGATTAATTTGAATAATGGATATTTTGATTTGAAATAAAAGTTCTGTTATCAAGATTATCTATGCAGTTTAAAGTTATCTAAAATTTGAAATATTAATTATTGAATCTAAATGATCTGCCCACTTTTGCAGCCAAATTGCACATTCTTTTTCATAAGTATGTAAATTATAGGTTCCTTCAATTCCCTTCTTTGAGTGACCAATCACAGCTTCTGCAACATCAGTAGGGCAACTAAATCTTGAAAGATTTGTTCTTAATGTTCTTCGCAAATCATGAGGATTCCAATCCTCCATGTCTTTTGGCCAAAGTTGATGAGGTTGTAAATTATGATTAGTAGCTCTATCTTCCCCTTTTAATACCCATTTTGTTTCAGTTATTGTCTTTTGCGCAATTGGTTTACCAGTTCGAAATGATGGGAATAAGTAAGGACTGTTTAAACTTGGAAGCATTTTCAAATGCTCTATGCATTGTTTGGACAATTGTACAAAACGCTCAGTACCATTTTTCGTAGCTTTTAAATGCCACGTTGCTTTTTCAAAATCGAAATCTTTCCATTCAGCAGAACAAATTTCTCCAGTTCGAGCACCAGTCCAAAGTGCTATCATTAAGATACTTTTATGATGTTTGGAAAATCCTGATTCAGGCAACCAAGAAAGCACATGCTTTAACTCAGAGTCAGAAAGTACACGAGTGCGTTTACTGGAAGTCAGTTTAACTCTTGCCTGTTTTAAACTCGATTTGGCAAGTAAGGCTGGATTAGCAAAACTTTCGGAAAAGTAATCTAAGGCAATTGCATAATCGTATGCAGCAATTAACTCTGATAACACTCTTCCAGCTTGAACCTGCGCACCTCGGTCAATAATTTTTTTTATTAACTCTACAATATCTTTTCTTACTACGTTATCGGCAAGTCTATCTCCTAATGTAGCAACTACATCAACATATAGGGTCCTTCTAGTCTCGTGCTGACCTTTTAAATTACGGGACCCTTTAATAATTTTCTTAATTCCAGTGCGTTGATCCGTAATTATTCGATCTTCAATTACATCTATTAAATAAATATCAACTACATCTTTTAAAGTTAAAGTTTTAATAACAGATATGGAATTTTTCTGTTTAATGAGGAGCTTTTCTTCTTTACGCTCCGATACAGGACAAATGCCTTGAGATCTTAACAGTTTTAAACGTTGAAGCTCTATTCGTGCTTCTGCTAGAGACATATTAGGATAATTACCTAAAGTAATCTTCTTTAATGAATTATCAATTGGACTTCTATATCGGTAAATAAAGCTTTTAAGACCTGTCTTTCCACAAATCACTCTTAAACCAGTATATTCCCCAATATCACTTTTAGGTGAGTCACCGATTTTCATTTTATCTATTGCACGAGCTGATAAGGCAACTTTCTTTTTGTTGTTTATTTCCTCATTCATTTTTGGAATCCTTTTTGTCAATCAGTCTCAATTTGTTAATATGGCAACCGTGAGAAATAAAGTTAAGTTCTCACACACTGTTGACTCAATTTTGACACAAAAAAAGGTACACTAAAAGGTACACTTTTTTCTTAGATTAGGTCAGATTTGCATAGAAGTTGTTAGAATTGGTTGGACAGCCAAACTTTCAAAGTTAACTTATTTATTATTTAAATTTAAGGATTTAACATACATGAATAGCACAGAAATAATGGCTGACTTATCTTCTCACACACCTATGATGCAGCAATATCTCAAGGTTAAAAAAGACTATCAACATGCGTTGCTGTTTTATCGTATGGGCGACTTTTATGAACTATTCTTTGAAGACGCCCATTTAGCAGCTAAACTTTTAGGTATTACCTTAACCCATCGTGGTAAAGCAAACGGCAACCCGATTCCAATGGCAGGCGTTCCATATCATTCAGCCGAAGGTTATCTTGCTCGTCTTGTCAAAGCTGGGCGAACTGTAGCCATTTGCGAACAAGTGGGAGAAGTAACAGGTAAAGGTCCGGTTGATCGTAAAGTTGTTCGTATTCTTACACCGGGTACTTTAACTGATGATGCATTACTCAGCAGTTATCAATCGTCTAATCTCGTTTCATTATGCATTCATCAAAACCAGATTGGTTTCGCGTTACTCGACTTAAGTGCAGGCATTTTTAAAGTTCAACAACAAGATTACAAGCCAGAACAATTACCTATTGAACTTGCGCGTTTAATGCCAAGTGAAATATTGATTGATGAAGACTTGGTCGATACAAATATTATCGAGCAAATTAAAAAACACTTAGAATGCCCTGTTACCAAACGCCCGAATGTAGACTTCAATCTAAATAACGCACAAAAAACTTTATGTGACCAGTTTACGGTATCCACGCTTTCAGGTTTTGGTTTAGACCCATTACCTTTAGCTAAAGCTGCTGCCGCTGCACTCATTCACTATGCAAAAGAAACTCAAAAAACTGCATTACCACATATCCGTTCAATTCAGCTTGAGCAAAGTACAGACTTTATCGCGCTCGACCCAATCACGCGCCGTAATCTAGAAATTATCGAACCTCTATTTGAACATGGAACATCATTATTCCAACTGGTAAATGATTGCCAAACTGCAATGGGTGGCCGTTTATTAAGCCGAACACTTATGCAACCTGTTCGTGATACAGCCTTACTCGATGCTCGTTTAGATGCAATTGAGCAACTCATTCAAGGCTACCATGAAAGTCCTGTTCGTTTAGTGCTTAAAGAAATTGGCGATATTGAACGTGTGCTTAGCCGTGTTGCATTAGGTAGCGCACGACCACGTGATTTAGTACAGCTTCGTCACGCATGTGCACAAATTCCAGCTTTAAGAACGGCGTTAACTCTAGTTATTCAAGCGAAAAAATCCAAGTTATTAGTTCAACTTGATCAAGAACTTGGAGATTTTAAAGCACTTCATCAGCATTTAATGGCAGCTATTGTTGAAAATCCGCCAGTATTACTTCGTGATGGCAATGTAATTGCAGAAGGATATGATGCTGATCTCGATGAATTACGCCAAATTCGCGATCATGCAGGTCAGTTCCTGATTGATTTAGAAATCAAAGAACGCGAGCGCACAGGTATTAACACCCTTAAAATCGGCTATAACCGTGTGAGTGGTTACTACATTGAACTGACTCGTGCTCAAGCAGAACAAGCCCCTGCTGACTATATTCGTCGCCAGACTTTAAAGAATGCTGAGCGCTACATTACGCCAGAGCTAAAAAGTTTTGAAGATAAAGTTCTGTCGAGCGAATCGCGTGCATTAGCACGTGAAAAAGCATTATTCGAAGCTTTGCTTGAAAATCTTCGCGAAAATATTGCTCACCTACAAATGATGAGTTCAGCAATTGCTCAAATTGATGTGGTTGCAAACTTTGCTCATCAAGCACGTTTAAACAATTGGGCGCGTCCTGAATTTACCCCAGAAACTGGCATTAAAATTCAAGCTGGTCGCCATCCTGTCGTTGAAGCATTAAATAAAGCACCATTTACCCCAAATGATACTTTCCTCGATGCTCAGCACCGCATGGCAATTATTACTGGTCCAAACATGGGCGGTAAATCAACCTTCATGCGTCAAACAGCATTAATTAGTTTACTTGCTTATTGCGGTAGCTATGTTCCTGCTAAAGCAGCCAAGCTTGGTCCAATTGACCGAATTTTCACTCGTATTGGTTCAGCCGACGATTTATCTACAGGCAAATCAACCTTTATGGTTGAGATGACAGAAACTTCGCAAATTCTGCATCATGCGACCAATCAATCTCTTGTTTTAATGGATGAGGTGGGCCGCGGAACTAGTACATATGACGGTTTATCTTTAGCTTGGGCTTGCGTAGTTGATTTAACGAAGCGCATAAAATGTTTATGTCTCTTTGCCACTCATTATTTTGAGTTGACTGAACTTGGTAGTGAAGCAGGCATTGATAACTATCATGTGACGGCGCAAGAGCTAAACGGCAATTTGATTTTATTGCATAAAGTTCAACAAGGCCCTGCGAGTCAAAGTCATGGTTTACAGGTTGCAAAGTTAGCTGGGATTCCTGCCAATGTTATTAAAGAAGCACAAAAGCGTTTACGTATTTTGGAAAAACAGCAGCAGCAACATCTCCAAACCAGTTTCCAAAATGATTTGTTTGCTCCACCAGATGCGAACTCTGGTTCACAAATCATAGAAAAAGTTGTCGAGATCGAAGTTTCATCCCCAGCTCTAGATTTACTTAAGCAAATTGAAGTCGATAACTTATCGCCTCGTCAGGCACTTGAACAACTCTATGAGCTGAAAGCGGCACTCAAATCTTAATAAATCAAATTCGAATAAGTAGGCTTAGGTCTGCTTATTCATCTCGGAGAATAATATTTATATGATCTTAAGATCTTTGCAATATTCAGAAATCGATCTTATTTGGCAGCAAATTAGCCGCCGTGAATTAATTACTCAAAACTACATACAAAAACAGCAACATCTAGACTTGGTTGATTGTTTTTTTGATGTACAACATTGGGACGCATACCATCTAGAAAATGACCCACCAAAACTGAAACAACTCTTTGAGCAAGGTTCAATATTTGTCGGCGCATTTGATGCTTCTGAAAAACTCGTTGGTGTAAGTGTAGTCTCAAATCAACTTATAGCGGACTACCGTCACGCAAAGTTACTCCACTATTTCTATGTCGATGCAGACCAGCAAGGTCAAGGCATTGGTGCTAAGCTTATGCAAGCCACAAAAGCATCCGCCAAGCAACTTGGTGCAAAACAACTGTATATTTCAGCAACTCCAAGTCGGCGCACTGTAGACTTCTATATGAAACATGGTGCAGAACCTCTAAGTGCTCCAGATCAACAACTTTGGCAGCTCGAACCTGAAGATATTCATTTAATGTGTAACGTTTAACTCTCAAGATTTAAGGATTTTTAGCTAAAAAAGCTGAAAATCAAAATTTGTAAAAGAAAAAATGAAAAGTTAAGGCATTTATTAAAATAGATGCCTTGACTTAAATGACATCTAAATAATTAAATAAAATATTTTTTAAGTTGTTGTTTTATAAAATATATTATTATTTTAATTTTATAGATTCGCAGTTCCTACGGCTCGAAGATCTGTTTGATTATCAACGCATTAACTTATCTTCATATGCATGAATAAAGAATATCAATAAAAGCAATTGTTTGTTTACCCCTTTTTTGCCTAAAATAAGCTATTCGAAATGAAACCATATTTTTTAGGTAGCTGTCGCCATGACCTTTGTTGTCACTGAAAATTGTATTAAATGTAAATACCAAGATTGCGTAGAAGTTTGTCCTGTTGACTGTTTTTACGAAGGTCCGAATTTCCTAGTGATTAATCCGGATGAATGTATTGACTGTGCATTATGTGAACCAGAGTGCCCGGCAAATGCAATTTTCTCTGAAGATGAGTTACCAGAAGGTCAGGAAGTATTTATTGAATTAAATGCTGATCTTTCTCAAAAATGGCCTAACATTACGCAAATTGGTGATCAACCAGCTGACCGTGAAGAATGGAACGGCAAACCTGATAAATTACAATATCTTGAAAAGTAATTTCAAAAAAAGATCAGCAACCGCTGATCTTTTTTATACCCTATTCAAACATTTCATTGCAAATTCCTCGTAATTTGTGCACTGTTTTGCATTAAAATAGCCGCAATATTTATAAGTGCTTAATTTTTCTTATGCGGAAGTTTTTGCAGAGTATGGTTCCCTTATGCATAATCCCAGCGGTTATGATAGGTTGTGCCAGCTCTCCCCAACACACAACAACAGGCAAAATCTCTCCAAGTGGTAAACGAATCTTTATTCCACAAGAGCGCGTTATTATCGAGCGCCCGATCCCCCCTAAAGTCGAGCCTGCGTCTTATCGAGGCTGGTTAGGTTCTGGTGAAAATTACCAACGTGTTCGTGAATACGAAAATTTCTTAACCCGAAACAACGTCGCAGGCATTGTGCCAAGTTTTGAATTATTACGCTCAGCACGTGATTGGCAAAAATGTGGACGCTCAGAATATGCCGTGCCTAATCGCGAACTTTGGGGCAATTCTTTATCAACCCTACGCGTATTTAAATATTTAGTAGCAGCAAAAGTTCTAACCGACTTTGAAGTAACCTCGGTTTACCGTGACTTACCTTTAAATGAATGTGCTGGTGGCGCAAGCTCATCTAAACATTTATTTAATTCGGCAATCGATTTCCGTATTGGCCCTGAGTTCCCACAAGCTCAAGATTATGCATTTATCGAAAGTACCAAGTTTAAACTTTGTCAGTTCTGGGCTCAGCATGGTCAAAGCTTAAATATGGGTATTGGATTATATAGCTCTGGGCAAATTCATATTGATACTCAAGGCTATCGCACTTGGGGACCAGACCTCACCCGAAACAGTTCGATGTGTAATTTTTAAATTAAAAAACTCCTTTCAATCGAAAGGAGTTTTTACTTAAGCCTATTACAAGCGTTTAGCTAAAGAGATAAGTTTTGAACGCGTTTTAAAACCATGCTTTTTATAAAAATCTTCAGAAATAGAATCTCTTAACGTGTGTAGAACAATAGTTTCTATTTTATTTTCCCTACACTTTCCTTCTATATGCTTTAAAAGCTGGGTACCTATTCCTTTGCCTTGATATTGAGGATGTATAAAAAAATCATCTAGAGAATAACGTATTCCTTGTATGGTCGGATGAATATGTCCCATCCCAATTCCAATTAATTGGTTTTCCCATTTTGCGCAAAAGCCAAAAGAACATGCAGATTGAAAATAACTCTCAAAATATTTTCTCATTGGTTCTAAATCATCAAATTGCTCATTCCATGGCTCACGACTAAAAGCTAAACAATAAACTTCAATAGCTTCTTCAAGATCTACATTTGTGAAAGCACCCAACGTAATATTCATCTTATTTATACATTCCTAACTAATCATTTATAAAATAAGCAATAAATGAGCCTTTTGTGATCATTTTTTAATTTTGGTGATCGGTTTAGAAAAAGTAATTTGCTTATTCAATAATCAACCAAAATTTCTTGAACCGAAGGTTTTTGCACTCTAGACATAAACGTTTAAAATAGCCCGATCAACATATAGGTAAATTTGATTATGCAGCAGATGTGGACAGACATTGACCAATATATCGATTCACATTTAATTCCTGAAGACCCGCGACTCGAATATGCATTAAAGAATACCGACGAACACGGCTTTTCAAATCATCTTGCAGTGGCACCTAATCAAGGTATGTTCTTGCAGATGCTTATTCAAATGAATAAATGCAAACGAGTTTTAGAAATTGGAACCTTTGCTGCATACAGTACCATCTGGTTGGGTCGTGCTTTGCCTGAAGATGGTTATTTACTCACAATTGAAGGCCGTGCTACTCATGCAGAAATGGCTCAAAAAAATATCGACCATGCTAACCTTCCGGTAAAAGTCGATCTTAGAGCTGGCCGCGCTGCTGATATTCTGTCTACAATTGATCCTCAATCTATCGAGCCTTTTGATTTTATTTTCATTGATGCAGATAAACAAGGCTATCCAGAATATCTAGAATTGAGCCTAAAATTCTCTAGATCGGGTACGATTATTGTGCTGGATAATGTGATTCGCGCAGGTGATATTTTAAATCCAGATAATAAAAAACCGAGTATTGAAGGCATCCGTGAAATGTTTAAAGCTCTCGAAAATCACCCACAAATATTGTCTTGTACAGCCTTACAAACGGTTGGTTCAAAAGGTCATGATGGCTTCGCAATTGCAATTGTGAAATAATGGTTAAAAAATCATCTTTTTTATTTTATTATTTATAATCAATAAATTACTTTTATTACTGTTGCTTTTCCATATAGTTATCCACAAGATTTGCGGATAACTATATGGAAATCTTATCATTTAGCCACAAGTAACGGTACAGTCGCGTTTCGGAATATGGTTGTCGCAATACTTCCTAAGAAGAATTGATGAATCTTGCTATGACTAAATGCGCCCAGCACAATAATTTGAATACCGTGTTCTTGTTGGTACTCTAAAATATTTTGTGCAACATCACCATAGCGATAAACGGTCACAACATCAATGCCCGCTTGTTTCAGGTAATGCTCAGGTTCATTTAATATTTCTGGATGATCACCCACATATACCAAATGACATTGCAGTGTTCGCAATAAATCACTTTGGGCAATACGGCGCATCATTTTTTGGCAAGTTGGTGAATATTCATAGGCAAAGATAAAACGGGTTGGTATTTTAAAGTTTTCCCCAATGGTTAAAACAGTACAATTGGCTCCGCGAATAAAGTTCTCAACATTACTACCGATTGGTTTATGTTTTTCGGCAGCTCGCTCCCCGACTCGGCCTAAAATGACGATGTCATTTTCATGCAATAGATTAAAACTTTGTTCTAAAAAATCACCTTTTTCTTGAATTTTTGAACTGGTAATACCATGTTTTTCTTGAATAAGATCAGAAATATGACGGAGTAAATTATTGCTATAGTCTAAAGCGAGTTCACTTTGTTTTTGTTCCAGCTCAGCTAACTCTTTTAGCAGCATTGCATTGCTTTCAAAGCCAATTACTCCACTAATTTCACCAAGATGATAACTTGCAGGGTAATAGTCTAGAATTTGTAATAATACAAGTTCTCGTCCGGTTGCTTTAGCCACCCATGCTGCTGCATCTGCAATAGCATTTATACACGGTGATGAGTCAATACACGCAATAACACGGTTCATGTTAGCCTCTCTTCTTAAGGTCTTTTGCCTTGGAGATTATTATTAAAACTTAGCTTTAACTTAACATAGATAAAAATTGGTATGTTAAGGTTTATGTATAAAAATCAACTTTTTTGTTTAAAGATCAAACATTTTATTACATTCTTAAGACTGCATTATTCTCTTAAACGAATAAATTTTGCGGGATTTCCACCGACAATATGGTAAGGCTCAACATCTTTGGTCACCATACTATTCATCCCGACCACGGCATGCCTACCTACTTTAATCCCATCTTTAATACCAACATGTGCCCCTAACCAAACGTCCTGCTCAACTTCAATTCCTTTAGAAGTGACAGGCTGCTGGTAAAGGGGACGGTCTAACTGCATCCCATGATCAAATGCATATAAATGACAATATGCTGCAATACGAACTTGGTCATGCAGTTTTATGCCGGCTCGTCCACCGTCTAAAATACAATGATGATTTATCGCGACTTCATTACCAATTTCAAGCGGTCCATGCAGACTACAATCTGCTGCGATAAAGCAATTATCACCAATAATAATTTTGCGTCCCGGCTCAGCAAAAATATGAGCTAACGGTGAAATAAAACAGTTTTCACCAATCTCAACAGTTTCCATGTCCATCAAATAAGCTTGATATTCTTTTTGCCATTCTTCAGCCCAAGCACGATGTTTAGGCTTTAAAGTCCAATATAACCATGGCATATAGTTTAAGCGGTGCTTATGTTGCTCCCGATATTTCAATAAGGAATCAGTCATCAGTTAATTCCTCTTCAATTTTTAACTCTTCACGGCCACGTGTTACATCTCGGAGTTTCAAGGCAAGTGGTTCAATTTGATGTATTTGTAGTCTTGCTTCGATATCTACACCTGTTGCAGTGTAGGTTTCCTGATATTCAATTTGTTGTTGAGTAAGTTCATATTGAAATATGGCCCACTCATTAAAGTGACAAGAAAAGTAAATCGTTTTCTTTGCAATGAGTTCAATACGCTCAGCCAAAAGCAAGCATTGCCCAGCACAACCTCCATATGCTCTAACAAGCCCACCTGTTCCAAGTTTTATTCCACCATACCAGCGGTTAACCATCACAATAATATTCGTCAGGTCATTCCCTTCAATGGTCGCCAAGATTGGACGGCCTGCTGTTCCTGACGGTTCACCATCATCGTTAAAGCGTACGTTATGCCCAATTTTCCACGCCCAACATTGATGAGTTGTCGAAATATCTTTATTGAGTTCTAAAAATTCTTTAACTTGCTGTTCATTTTCGACTGGCGCAGCAATAGCCTGAAATCTGCTTTTTTTAATTTCTTCTTCAAATGTAATCTGTGATGCAATCGTAAAAGCCATAAATTAAATAAAGCATAATAAAAATCAAATTATAACGTGAATTTAATAGAATCAAACCCATAAAAAAGCCCCGAATCTCGGGGCTTTTTTTATTATCTTTCTCGTAACGCTTCTTTTGCTTTATTAAATGGTTTAAGTAAGTAATCCAGTACTGTTTTTTCACCTGTACGAATATCTACTGTTGCCACCATACCCGGTGTAATACCAAAAGCCTTACCTTCTTTATTATAAAGCTTGTCAGAATCAGTGCGGATATAAACACGATAATAGAATTGGTCTTGTTTCACTTCATCACGAATCGTGTCTGGTGAAATAACCGTAACCTT
>NZ_JBQUYP010000007.1:0-178859 GCF_056314305.1 Acinetobacter sp. DMC2
GGGTTTCCCATGTGAGAGTAAGTCATCGCCAGCTCATTATTTAAACACCCCGACCCCGAAAGAGGCCGGGGTGTTTCCTTATGGGAAATTAATTAATAAATTGATTTAAATGCAGTAAGACCATAAAAAAGGACTCTTAGAGTCCTTTTTTTATAAAGAAAGAAAATTTCGAGCCCGTGCCAAGTTAGAAATGGGCTTCTAAACCGATATACGGACCCTTAAATTCAAACTTAAGATCATTGTTGTGATAATCCTCTAAATCAATATTAAATTAATTAGACTATCTTTATAACTGTCTGCGTGCATGTTTTAAAGCAGTGCGAAGACCTTCTTCTAGAGTAGGGTGATAGAATGGCTTCTCTAGAATGTCATTTAACGTCAATTCCTCACCTATTATCCAGCTTAATAAATGAGCCATATGTTCTGTTGCTTCTGTAAATAATTCAGCACCAAGAAGTTTTTGACTTTCTTTCTCTATATAAACCTCAATCGCACCTCTGTTTTTCCCAAGAACTATAGCTCTTCCTTGTCGTTCATAAGAGGCTTCACCTGTAATAAAATCTATACCATTGTCTTTTAGTTGTTTATAACTTTGCCCGACGATCGCCATTTCAGGATGACTGAATACAATTCCTAATGGGGTAAGCGTCTTAACTGAATTAACCTGTGGATAATTCAAACAGTTATAAACAACTTTTTTCCCTTCATGTGCTGCCTCATGTTGCAGTGGTGTTGAGGTATAAGCATCACCAACGATAAAAATTGGATATGTATCTAACTGCTTGGTTTTTGTATTTATAGGTAATAACTTAATATCTTTAAAAGAGTTATCAATATTTTCTAGTTTTAGAGTATCAATTAAACTCGTACGGCCTGTTGCTGCTAAAACATATTCAACTTTGAGAATTTTCTCTGTTTCATCAAGTTGGTAAGTTAATACAGCGTTTTCTTCACTGCATTTAACCTCACTTGGTAAAGTCTCGAAGAGAATTTTTAACTCTTTCCCTAGCTCTTTTTGCGCAAGTTGTTGAAGCCTAGAACTAGTAAGTACTCCAATTCGTTTACTACGAGCAAAGATTGTAGTTTCTACACCTAAACGATGCATTGCTTGAGCAATCTCAAGGGCAATCACACCACTACCAATGACGGCAATAGATTTAGGCAGTGTTTTTAACTCAAATATTTGATCTGTTGTTATAAGTCGATTACCAAGTTCTTGCTTCCAGGTTTGATCATAGTTAGGAGTTGAACCAACCGCCAGAATAAAACTTTTTGATTGGTACGGTTTCCCGTTAACTTCTACAGTCTGTGCATCAATAAAATGTGCTTTACCAGAAACTTTATGTTCAGTTGGCCATTGTTCTACATCTTTTAAAGTTGCTTGCGTAAAACGATCACGTAAAGTTTGTACGTGCTGCATCACTTGATCTGTATTAATTTTTGCAGATACCTCCAAACCAACCTCTTGAGCATTTTGAATGTCAAACATACGGTTTGCTGTAGAGATGAGGACTTTACTTGGCATGCAACCTACACGAGCACAAGTGGTATCCCATGGTCCATCATTTATAATTAAAATATTATTGGTATGTTTAACGGCTTCTTTATATGCGCTAATACCAGCAGTACCTGCGCCAATGATAATAATATCGAACATTGTCATTAAGCTATTTTAATAGATATTTAGAATATATAGAAAAACCCTCTTGAACAGAGGGTTTGATTCTAATTATTAGCTTTAAAATGTAAATTTTTGCATAAAAGGTGTTTTTAAAGTGGTTGAAACAGTCCCATTTTGATTAATAGATTGACCTTCAATACTTATACCATTAATGATATGTTTAAAATTTAATGCAGTTCCATTCGGAGACTGTTTAAAAGTGAAAATATTTGGTCCTTCTAAATAAACACTGCCATTAAATTTTTGTGCATTCGTTGTTGGAGATTGATTCTCAACGCGACTTCCTTCAATACCAGTAATACTTGGTAGACTCAATACTTGATTGCCACTGAGTTTCACTTGATATGTCGCATTGTTCGTATTGCCTGGAGTAGAGTTCACAATGAATGAAATTGGCTCTGCAAAAGGAACATTTGGATTATCATTAATAAGTACGTTGAAACCAGAACCACTCTGAACTACGTAGAGATCACCATCAGTTGATGTATTATCTTTATATACACTCATTGCACCAGTAGTAACTTCTTTTTCAGTCGGTTGACCTGTATCTGGATCTTGAACAATAGTCGATGTAGTGATTTTATAATCACTTGTTGTTGAATTAATTAATACGAATCTTTTTTGTTTGGTTTGTTCAAGACCCCATGACTGTTGGAATGGATATGCAAAGGCTCCAGTAATTGTTACATCTTGGAAGTTCTTATCATTATTTTCATTTTGAAAAATATAAATTCTGGTATTTGATTGATAATCCTCTAAATTTGGAGATGTATTGTCATTCGCCAGTTTAATATTTTTTAAATCATCTGCTGTAATATCAAAGTCCCAATCACTATATCCAGTGAGTAAACTTTTAATTTCTTCACCTTTAAATACATAGCAAGCGCGGTAGTCTGTAGTACTTTTAATAAAGCATTTATCACGATAGTGGTCGGAGTACTTGGTAAGATCTACTTTGCGAATATCTAAGGTTAACTTGAGTGGACCTTGAGCAAAGGTATCTAGTGCGTGATCAATGTAACCTTTTGATAGTTTTTCATCGTTAAGATCATAGGCGCCAAACAAATATTTTCCTTCTTGCTTTACGCTATTTAAAACAGAAGTAGCCAATTCTTGATCTGGTGATGGAGTGGTTGGTGTTGTTGTAGAGCCAGAACTTGAATTTTGGTTATAGTAGCCATCACCGCCACCTCCACCACAAGCTGTCAAAAAAGCAGCCAAAGTAATCCCACATACCCCATGAGTAAGTTTCATCATTATCCCCAATTAAAATGATAAGTTATTTAAAATAATTTTTTAGATTTATAAAATAACATATATTTCATGAGGTTGCTCATTATATTTATGAGCAATTAGCTAATTAAATTCTTGTACCCATAGTTACTCCAACCGTAGGTTTTACTTGCATTGAGGAGCATGCTGTAAGAATTAAACAGCTTAAAAGAGCGAATATAAATTTATTCATAAAAATTAATAATTGATTCAAAAAAGATTTAAATACTTTAGATCAATATTATTTTTAGTTCTGTTGAATTCGTGCAGAGATATACAAAATAAGTTATCAAAAAACCCTACTTTAAGGAAGAAATAGGGTTTTATGGAATATTAATTTCTTAAAATTAGTCGTCTAATAAATCCATCTGTTTTGCTAATTGATATAGATTATTTGAACGGTTTCCTGTGCGGCAAAACATAAGTACAGGTTTTGGCAACTCATTGTAATGATTAGCAAAAGTACGTACATCGAGTTCCGTAATTTGTCCAGCTACAACAGGTTGATAAACATAGTCTAGACCTACTTGGCGTGCTGCTTCTTCAATTTGAGCACTTGTAGGCTGTTCTGGGCCACCTTCCATATCTGGTCGATTATTGATAATCGATTTAAATCCTTTTTCTACAACTTGGCCAACATGCTCTGGACCAATTTGACCTGCGAAACCAACATTATCTGACATTTCGTCACTCCAAAATTTAACAAAACCTCTTATGCTGTATCATAGCATTAAGCTTAACCTGAGATACAAGACACTCTTGTGTTGTTCTGACTGAGAAAGTTATGTCTTATAGCTAAGTTATAAATTTTAAAAACGATCATCGCGCTATTTTAAAATTGGTTATTCATATTTTATTTCAACGGAGCACATATGCACGCTTATACGGTTGAGCCTTTATATGTTCCATGTGGTCAGGAAACGATCGCAGCTGATTTTTATATTCCTAAAACAAATAAGAAATCTGCCGTAATTATTATGGCCCATGGTTTTGCTGCGTTGCGTCAATTTAAATTAATCCAATATGCTCAGCGGTTCGCCCAAGCAGGTTATGCTGTTATTTTGTTTGATTATCGATATTGGGGTGGGAGTACTGGCAAGCCTAGAGAAATGGTCTCAATCAATTCACAATTAGAAGATTGGAAGACCGTTATTCAATATGCTTCGACCTGTAAGCTTGTAGATAACCGAAGGATTGTACTGTGGGGAACTTCTTTAAGTGGCGGATATGCACTAAGCCTAGCTTCTGAATTAAAGAATATTCAGGCAATTTTAGTGCAAATTCCTTATGTAGATGGCGCTGAAACTGCCAAGCTCTATCCTTTGCAACGTTATCCTCAAGCATTGAAGTTATCGAGTCAGGATTATATGGGATCAAAAATGGGACTTAATCCAAAGAGGTTGCCTGTGGTTGATCAACATAATTTATGCTTTATGCCTACAGCAGATAGTTATTATGGCTATCTATCGATTGTGAATCCTGACTATTATTGGAGCGGGGAAGTCCCAGCTCGCGTCTTCTTTAATTTGATGCGATACCGTCCAATTCAAGTTGTACGTCAGATTAATATTCCGGTTTTATTTATTGCAGCCCAAAAAGATTCACTTATTCCTATTGAGTCCAGTCGCGAAGCCGCGACAAATATTGCACCTTTTGTGAGTTATCATGAGTGGGATATGAAACATTTTGATATCTATCACGGTTCATGGTTTGAAAAAGCAGTGATAACCCAATTAGAATTTTTACATCAGCATATAGGAGTGATGTAAATGATTATTGTATGTGCATCGTGTGGTGCTAAAAACCGAGTTCCGGAAGAAAAACTTCCTGAGCAACCAAGCTGTGGGCAATGTCATCAGCCATTACTAGCGCTTGCACCTATTGAACTAAATGAGCAAAATTTTAGTAACTACATCACGAATAGTGATTTACCTATTCTCATAGATTTATGGGCAGAATGGTGCGGACCCTGTAAAATGATGGCTCCACATTTTGCGCAGGTCGCAAAACAGAATCCAGGCGTTATTTTTGCCAAGATTGATACCGAAGAATCTCCTCGCTTGAGCCAAGCTTTTCATGTGAGAAGTATTCCGACACTTGTCTTAATGAATAAAACGACAGAGGTCGCGCGTATTAGCGGTGCATTACGTGCGCCTGAATTGCAGCAGTGGCTCGATCAACAACTTCAAACGAATTTCGGGAGCTAAGGTGTCAGAAGCTTATACCAAACCAGAAGGAATTTTATCCTTACAAACGATTGCCATGCCAGCAGATACAAACTGGAGTGGTGATGTGTTTGGTGGATGGATTGTGTCACAAATGGACTTAGCTGGAGCAATTCACGCAGAACGTTTCAGTCGTGGCCGTTGTGCTACGATTTCCATTAATCAAATGACCTTTTTGGTTCCGGTAAAGGTTGGCTTTGTCATTAGCTGCTATACCAAAATCTTAAAAGTTGGAAATACTTCTATTCAGATGCAAATTGAAGTTTGGGATAGTCATGATGACTCTCGTGCGCCAATTCGTATTACTGAAGGGGTCTTTACCTTTGTAGCAGTGGATGTAAAAGGTAATAAGCGTCAAATACCCGAAGAAGCAAGACAAAAGTTTTTAGATACTCAATAAAACGTATAAAGCCTGAATATCAGTATTCAGGCTTTAATTTAGACAAAGAACTCATTTTTAGAATTAAAACATCGTATTGGTATTTTTGCTTTGCTCAGGAATATTTTGTATTACATCCCAATGTTCTACGATTTTTCCATTTTCGACACGAAATATATCAATAATCGCTCTTCCTCGATCTTTTTCATTTTCAGTCGAATGGACATGTAAAACGACAAGATTACCTTCAGCAATCGCACGTTTAATCTCATTTTTAGCTTGAGGATTCTTTTGGAATTTTTCAGTGAAGAAATTAACAAAAGGTGCTTTCCCATCTGGCACATTAGGATTGTGCTGAATATATTGTTGACCAATATAACGGTCTGCATATTCTCTGACTTTATGTTTTAAAAAGACGCCTTCATAAAAGTCGATGACTATTTTTTTGTTTTGAGCGCTTACTTTATCTATCGCTTCTGATTTGGTCGAAGTTAATTTACTGGTTTTAACGTGAGGTTCAGTCGCATGAGTCGTTATTGTTGTAAATATTAAACTGGTAAATAAAGAGGAAAGAATCAGTATTTTTTTCATTTTGACCTCAAGATACAAAAAATAATTTTTATATCTTGAGGCAAATAAAAATCTAAAAATACTTTAGATTAGTTATTATTTCTTACGTTTAGGTAACCATGCCCACAGCATCTGGCACTGGATTGGTTCATTGCCTGCATCATCAATGACTGTAACCGGAATCACAAGTTCACCTTTCTCATTAGCTGCAATAAACTTTTGCTGTTCAGCAGACAATGTTGCTGTAGCAGTCAAACCACCTTCAACCACTTTTAAATAATCTACATGCAATGATTTGATTAATAAAATGCGGTTATCAGGAATATGTAAACCCGTTAGAAAACCTGTTGCAGTCTCTGCTAAAAGAGCCATCGCCGCAGCATGTACTCCTTTAATATGATTCTGCATGTTTTTCTGGTTTTCTAAACGGACTGTAACGTGGTTTGAGTCTACTTCCAGATAGCGGATATTTGCTGTACCAACCATTGGCACGATACGACCAAACGCCTTGCTCCAAAGCGTGCTCCGAATACCTTTAGGGAATTTTGAAGTCGCTTTTACCAGTTTTGATAGACGATTGGATTGAGACATGGAATTACCTTAGCTTTGAATGTCACGAAAAGAGATTAATCTTTAAAGTTATTAAACTGTAATGGCACACCAAATTGCTGTTCACGTAAAAAATTCATGACTTGTTGTAAAGTGTCACGCTTTTTATCTGTTACACGAATTTTGTCGCCTTGGATAGAAGATTGCACTTTAACGCCACTTTCTTTAATGGCTTTATTAATTTTTTTTGCAGTATCTGAGTCAAGACCGTCTTTAAGTTTAATTACTTGTACAAAATTTTTGCCTGAAGCAGCAGCTTTTTGTGGATCAAGTGCTTGTACATCAATTTTACGTTTATAAAAGTGATTTTCTAACATGTTGTAAACTTGTTCACACTGGAAATCACTTTCTGTACTGATTTTAATTTCTTTATTTTTTTCGTTTATTTCGACTGAAACATCATGACCACGGAAGTCAAAGCGTGTTGCAATCTCTTTTTGTGTGTTTTGTACAGCATGATTAACCTCAAATAACTCTAATTCAGAGACAATATCGAAAGAAGGCATAGTTTAGACCTTTACAAAGTGAAAGAATATTTGAGATGCTAAGAGGGTTTTCTTCATTTGCCAAGTGTTGTTTACATCAAAGGAGTGCACAATGATCCGTAAACAAGAAATTACAACATTTGAATTCCCAGAAAATGCTGTTATCTGGGATGTCCGTGATACTAATGCTTATGCAGAAGGGCATGTTAAAGGTGCGGTGAATCGCCCGATTAATGATTTGAATGCTGATATTTTGAACCAGGTCTCTGCGGGTCAGCCGATTTATATTTTATGTGGTGGTGGTAGCAAAGCTCCTCGTGCAGCTGAGAAACTAGAAGGATTGGATGCCTCGCGTGAATATGTCGTGCTGATGGGGGGGACACGTGCAGCTCGTGATGCTGGCTTGCCTCTAGAGCAGGGCGCATAAAAAAAAAGCACCCTAGGGTGCTTTTTTATTGAAGAGAACTATTGCGGTTTGTGTGGTTTGAAATACGGCTTTTTAGGTTTTACTTTTTTTTGAAATCTTTGTGGATTCAGTTTTTGTAATAAGCTGTCCGGTACTGGGCAAGCCTCTCCTAATATCTGGGCAACCAAGATCTCGCTGCATAGCGGAGCAAATAGAAAGCCCTTAGAACCAAGACCTGCAAAAGTAGCAATTCGACTATTCTCAAGCATTTTTCCAACAAGAGGAAAATAATCTAAGCTTTGTGCACGGATAGATGCACGGCCTTGCCATGTCGAAGTGGATGGTAACTTTTCTGCATATGCAGGGAATACACTGTGGATTAATTCAAAGTTATGCACATGGTCTTCGGGAAGCACATCTTCATCTTCACGATTTGGGTAAAAAGATGCACCTAAAATCATCTGTGAAGCATCAAGTTGCATGCAATACCCACCATAGCTATAAGCTTCATTTAAAGGCAGGGGAGCAAAAGAATTATTAACCCAACTCACTTGTCCGCGTATTGGTTTTAACTTTGGATAGCTTTCAAATAAAGCAGCACTTCCCCGAGCACAGCACACAACAACATGGTCTGCCTCAGCAATAACCTCATTATCAGTATGCAATTGCACTTTATTTTCAAAAGGAACCAGTGCTGTGACATGGGCAATTTTTAGAGCAATTAAAGGGTGTTGTAAAATTTCATCACGTAGTTGATGTGGTGAAACAGAACCCGCTTCGGTTAGTGAAATGCTAGAATATGCGGTTTCAAGTGAGTTTGTTGAGTGGGTAACAACTTCTGCTGGATATTGGTTTACAAGATCGAGAAGTTCATCCGCATTTTTCAATGCGATTTGTTGTATTTGAAGTGGACGGAATGCTTGAAAATTTTTATAAAAATTTAAGGCATGTTGCCAACTTAAAGTCATGAGATGTTCATGGCTTTGTTCAATCGGACATAGTTTAGGATTAAGCAATGCCAAAGGGTTTCCAGAAGCGCCAGATAATGCTTCTGTTTGCTCATATAAGGTGACTTGATGCCCGCGTGCTGCAAATGCCCACGCCGTAGTTAAACCTGCTACACCAGCTCCTATAATCGTAATATGCTGCTGTTCATTATCCAATGGCTGAACTTGGTCTGATTGTGAGGATTCATCATCAGATTGAGATGGATTCCAGATAGCTTTGAGCATTTCCCGTTTATGCCGAAAACCACGTGGACGAGAAATACTAACACCATGTGCTTTTAGCCCACGTTTTAAAACACCCGCGACACTAAAAGAGGAAAATGTGCTGCCATAGTCAGAAAGACGAACAATATGGTTTAAAACATTTTGTTCCCACAGCTCTGGATTGCAAGAGGGCGCGAAGCCATCTAAAAACCAAGCATTCACTGATTTAGTTTTCGCTATGTTTGGGAAAATGTCTTGTGCATCTCCTAGCCATAGGTCGATGCTAAAACGCTCGTTAGGAAAAGTTAAGCGATGACATCCAGCAATAGGGAGCGGATATTGTTCAATTAACTGCTCTGCAAGTGGTTTAAGCTCATCCCAGACATTTAAAGCACGAATAAGGTCAGCTTTACTTAATGGAAATTTTTCAACACTAATTGCATGTAAATGACTTTGATTATCTGGACGAACTTGTTGCCAAAGTTGCCAAAGTGCAAGAATGTTTAAACCCGTACCAAAACCGGTTTCTCCTACACTGAAATATTCAAAATCTTTTAGATGGGCTAAGCGTTCTGATAAGTCATTACCATTTAGAAAAACATGTCGTGTTTCAAGTAAGCCATTATCTTTAGAGAAATAGACATCACCAAATTGTTTGGAAATGGGAACTTCGATACCATCGATTAATTCCCAATCCAGTTCTGCTGTTTGGATACGGTTTGATACGTTCATTTGGTTTAATAGATTGCTTGGATTTACCACTGACGTCGACGTTTTGTATGGATATAACTAGCGATAAAGAATCCTAGCAATACGCCACCCGCTAAGGTAACCGCACCATATAAAAACATTTGCGCACTACGTTCGCTTTGTAAGACTTGAACCTGAACAGAGAGGCTGTCGTTTTTTAACTGTAGCTCTTGGTTCTGAGCGAGTGCTTCAAGATTGGCATGTTCTAACTGTTTTAAGCGAGATGCCTGATCTTGAACTAAAGCTTTGATTTTCGCATCTTGCTGTTGTTTATTCTTTGCAAGTTGCTCAGCCGTGAGTGGTTTTGTTGCGGTCGACACCGTTGTAGAAGCTGTTGGAACTGGTTGATTCGCAGCCTGAGTTGAAGGCGCACTTGGAGGAGTCGTTGCTGGTGTGGCAGCAGGTTCAACTGCACTAGCAGTTGAACAGATCAAACACAAGCCAAGAAAGCTTTTGATTGCAGGGTGCATATGATTACCCTTTTGGAAATGCTTTATTAAACGGTTTTACATCAATATGAGCGTAAATGCCTTCTTTGAGAAATGGTTCTTCTTTTAACCATTCGTCTAATGCTTCGCGACTGTCGAACTCAACAATCATGGTACTACCATAGAAGCCTGCTTGTGGATCATTAGGATCTTTTGGCATAGCACCCGCTGTAACAAGACGACCTTCATCATCAAGTTTTTGTAAACGTTCGATATGCTGAGGGCGTATTGCTAAGCGCTTCTCTAGAGTTCCTTCGTTATCGGTACAGCTTAGAACAAAAAAAGGCATGTGATCGTATCTCTGTAATCAATCAGGAATCATTTTAAGCTTCAGGTGACTTAAAATGTTTACGTAAAATAATGAACTGAATAATGATAAATGAAAACATCACAATCATGTCACCAAATGCAGTGAATTCACCCCAATATTTTCCGCCATGAAATAAAAATGCAAAGAACACATGCAAACAAGACATCACCACAAACATGACTGCCCAAGCGAAATTTAGATTTTTCCAACCTTTTTCACTTAAGTCTAAAATAGGATCAAATAAACGTCGTATGAGTGGCTTACGATCTTTACCAAACCAAGGTGAAACCAAGAATGCGCCTGCAAAAACCAAATTCAAAATTGCAGCTTTTAGACGAATATAGAAATCATCACTTAGCATAAGAGTGATGCCACCAAAAATCACAGTCATAAACAATACAAACCATTGTTGTTTATCTAGACGGAATTTTTGGAAAACAAATAGGGCACCATATACCACGAGCATTGAAATAATTAGACCAGTAGTTGCTACAAGAATATTATTATTATCTGCACCACCAGCAGACCCGATCAGTTTAAGTAAAGGATGCTGTGCGTTAGCTGGATCAACTGTTTTATATAAATAGAAGAAAATAATTAATGGAACAAAGTCCAGAAGTGCTTTCATGTTAGAGTATCTGATCAGGTTTGGTGAATGGCATAGTATAAAAGATGCAAGGCATAGATTTACATACACATAGCAATATTTCTGATGGAACTTTGTCTCCGGAATTACTGGTGCAAGCTGCTATTGATGTGAATTTGCATACTTTGGCTTTAACTGATCACGATACAATGGATGGATTGCAGCGAGCTAGAATTGCAGCACAAGGTCATGATTTAAAAATCATTTCTGGTACTGAGATTTCGAGTCAGTGGTCACGCCCAACAACCAAAAAAAGTTATGGCGTACATATTGTTGCTTTAAACATGCAAGATGAAGCCCCAATTTTAGAAGCATTAGAACAACAAAAAAGAGTTAGGGCGCAAAGAGCTAAAGTCATTTGCGATTTATTAGAAAAATGTATTGGTTTTCAAATTTATGAAGATGTTCTTGCCAAAGTTGAAGATCAGGCTGACCGTGTGACAAGAACTCACATTGCTAAAACATTGGTCGAGAAGAATATTGTAAGCCGCCCTCAACAAGCATTTGATCGTTTCTTAAAAGAGGGAAGACGTGCCTTTGTTAAGTTTGAAGGGTTAGGATTAAAAGAAACAATTGATGTGATCCATGAAAGTAAAGGGCTGGCGGTTTTAGCTCACCCAACTCGTTATGATTTATCCGCAACTAACATTCGATATTTAATTGAATTGTTCGCAACTTCAGGTGGAGATGCAATTGAGCTACCTCCACCCATGGAAACGTTATCTACTCGCCAGATGGTCGATCGGATGATTGAGCAATATCAATTAGCTGTATCGATTGGCAGTGATTTTCATGGTGAAAATATGCCATGGATTAAACTGGGAAATACACCTAAACCAACGGCTAATCAGCAAGGTATTTGGGAACGTTTTCTCTAAGAGACTTTAGAGCAAATTGTTATCTTGAGCCTGAATTGGTGGTGGGGTAGGTTTACCCAAAGTTCCTAAAAGCTCAATTTCGATACTACGTACCATCGCATCTAAAGGTAAATCATTACTTTGAGTTCCGAACGGCTCTTCAATTTCCGAACTTAGTGCATCAAGTCCTAAGAATGTATATGCCAAAATTCCAACCAGAAGCGGTGTCGCTAAACCAAGCAAAGAACCCAGACTAAACGGCAACATAAAACAGAAAAAATAGACAGTACGATTGAGCAAAACTGAATAGGCAAATGGAATAGGTGTATTAGCGATTCGGTCGCAGCCAGTTTGTACGACACTTAAATCTGAAACATTTTTATTCATTTGCGCATAGATGATGTCAGAGATTTCACCCTCTTTAAGCGCTTGTAATAATTCCCAGTGAATAAGGCTCAACGTGTACTGAGGGGCATTATTTTGCTGATAGAGTTGGGTGAGTGCTTGCTGACTCATACCACTGGTTTGAATTAACTCAGTTGGGTTCGCAGTCTGACGACGTAAACGATCACGTAACACATTAGCAAAAACAATCACATGCTGAATAACACGCTCTCGACGAGCTTGAGTTAAAATACGACAGTCACGGTCAAAATGGCGCGAAGTTGCAATTAAAACACCCCATAATTTTCGGGCTTCCCACCAACGGTCATAACATGCAGTATTTTTAAATCCTAAGAAAATAGAAAGTACGACACCAATGAGCGTAAAGCCAACTAAAGGAATTTCTGGAAAGCGGTATAGATTGATATATTCCACGCCACCAATGATTGACGAGATCAACATAACAACACCTAGAGAGGGAAGAATTTTAGGTAAAATCGTTCCTCGCCAAGAGAATAAAACTTTGAAAATACTAGGTTGATCACGAACAATCATTTTATTTTAAGCATCACTATTTTTGTTTTGATCTTCTAGGCTTAGTTAAGCTTTGTCAATATTATTGAACTGATCTTGTTGCGGGGTTGAGCAGTTGTTGTTCAGCAAATGAAAAGCTTCCTTCCGGGGAGATAATAAAATGATCTAGGAGCCGTATTTCAACAAGTTGGCAGGCATGTTCGAGTTGCTGAGTTAAGGTAATATCTTCGGCAGAAGGCTGCGCTGAACCAAATGGATGATTGTGTGCAATAACGAGTTGGCAAGCATGTTGTTGTAAGGCGTATCGTAAAGTTTGATTGACCGAGACAGCACAATGCTGCATTGAACCAAAAAATAGCTTTTTAAAATGAAGCTTTCTTAATTCTGGATCTAGACACAGCACGGCAAAGACTTCTTGTTTTTCACCTTTTAATTCATAGCGTAAATAATCTAAAACTAAATCCGAAGAGTGAAGACTAAGATTATTCTTGTGGAAGTGATGATCGAGATAACGCCGTCCAAGTTCTTTAACTGCCAGTAATTGAGAGTATTTCGTTGCTCCAATTCCATTAAATTGAGTTAATTCACTTAACGATGAATCAAACACTGCATTTAGGCTACCAAAGTGTTGAATGAGTAAACGTGATAATTCGACTGCTGAATGTTGCCTTGAACCTGAGCGAAGAAAAATCGCCAATAGCTCCGCATCAGAGAGACTTTGAGGGCCTTGTTGCAATAACCGTTCTCTTGGCCGCTCTTGTTCGGGCCAATTTTTAATAGAAGTATTCATATTCCCCAGCATAATTCGCTTAAAATTTTATTTTGTTTGCCCAATCAATCTTGGGTCTGCGCGTATTTAATGCTATTGTGAGCGCCACTGCAACAGTAAGGTATCCTGTTCGTGAGCTTTGATCTAAGTGTTATTCCTCATAAAAACATTGTTTTAGCTGTTACTGGCGGAATTGCTGCCTATAAAAGTGCCATCTTAGTCCGCCGCCTCAAAGATTATGGCTTTGATGTGCGTGTAGTCATGACACATGGTGCTCAGGCATTTATTACCCCACTAACTTTTCAGGCTCTTTCTGGGAATCCAGTTCATACTGAACTTTTAGACCCTGCGGCTGAAGCTGGAATGGGACATATTGAATTAGCACGTTGGGCTGATTTATTACTAGTCGCACCTGCAAGCTGTGACACATTGGCAAAATTTGCTAATGGTTTAGCAGATGATTTGCTCAGTACAGTGTTTTTGGCAACAAAATCTCCTGTTTGGGTTGCACCTGCCATGAACCAGCAAATGTGGGCAGCCAAAGCAACTCAGCGAAACCTACAAACTTTGGTTGAAGATGGTGTGCATGTGATCATGCCAGATGCGGGTGAGCAAGCGTGTGGTGATGTTGGTTTAGGCCGAATGCCAGAGCCAGAAGAAATTACAAGGCAAGTCGCTGGATATTTCCATCAGGCTCAACGTGCAATTGCTGAAAAATTTGGGTTGTTGGCAGGTAAGCGAGTTGTTATTACCGCTGGGCCAACGCGTGAAGCAATTGACCCTGTTCGTTATATCTCGAACCACAGTACTGGTAAAATGGGATTTGCTTTAGCTGCTGCTTGTTACGCTGCTGGTGCACAAGTGACTTTGATTGCTGGGCCTGTAAGTTTGGATACACCGAATGGTGTAAAACGTGTAAATGTTGCCTCTGCAAGACAGATGTTAGATATCAGTATGGACTCGTTAGAAACAGGCTGCGATATCTTCATTGCAACCGCCGCAGTCGCTGACTATCGCGTAGCAGAAGTTGCCGAGCATAAAATTAAGAAGGCAGGGGATGAGTTGAATGTTTCCCTTGTAAAAAATCCGGATATTGTGGCAACCATTGCGGGTCAGGAAAAACGCCCATTTATGGTGGGCTTTGCAGCTGAAACACAAAATGTTGAAGAATATGCGGCAGGAAAGCTGATCGCTAAAAAACTAGATATGATTGCATGCAATGATGTATCACGTGCAGATATTGGTTTTGCTTCTGATGAAAATGCGATGACAGTTTTCTTTGCTAAAAACTACCACATGAAAAAGCGTGAGTTAGAGAAAGCATCTAAGCAAGAAATTTCTCAACAGTTGGTTGAAGCAATTTCGGATGCATTGCGCCGTAAATGATATATGTTTTAAATAAAAAAACCGCGAATTAATCGCGGTTTTTTTATATGTCTTACTTTATCTAACTTAAGGAATGTCATCTTCAAATTCAGGTTTAACCTGAACGATGAAGTCCTGACGATTAAGACCACGCCATAAGGCGAAAGCTGTACCGATATAAATTGAAGAGTAAGTACCTACAAAAACACCAACAAACATTGCCACAGCGAACCAGTGTAGACCATCACCACCTAAGAACATCATTGCTAGAACGACTAGCAATAAGGTCATTGATGTATGAATGGTACGACGTAAAGTTTCGGTTAAAGCAATATCGACGATTTCACGAGGAGTCGCACCGCGAATTTTACGGAAATTTTCACGGATACGGTCTGACACTACAATGTTATCGTTAAGCGAGAAGCCAATAACAGCAAGTACCGCAGCTAAAACTGTAAGGTCAAACGGCCACTGGAATAATGCAAAAGCACCAATAATAATGATGATGTCGTGGAATAAAGACATCACGGCACCCATCGCGAGTTTAAACTCGAAACGGATCGTCACGTAAATCAACATTAAAATAAGAGCAAGCGCAACAGCACCAGCAGAGCGAACATAAAGCTCGTTACCTACTTGACCCCCTACAGAGTCTACTTTATGAACTTCTGCGGTATTATTTGGCAACTGTACAGCCTTGGTGATGGCATTTGTAAGGTCTTCAACCTTAACTTCTTGTACTGGCATGCGCACAAGTAAGTCTTTATTACTACCAAGTGTCTGTACTACAGCATCTTTAAAACCAGCTTTGTCGAGTGCTTGAATAACTTCTGACTGATTGGCTGGTTGAGCATAGTTAAGCTCAGCTGAAACACCACCTGTAAAGTCCAAACCTAAGTTAAGACCTTTAGTCGCAATAAAGAAAATACTCGCTAACGTAATCAGGATCGAGAAGATTGCCGCAGGTTTAGCAATCTTCATGAACGGGATGATTTTTGCATCATCCGGACGTCCATATTGTTTTGAATCTTGTTGAGTCACTTTAGTCATCATCGATCTCCTTAAATGCTCAACTTTTTCAAATTACGGCGTTTACCATAAATGATTTGGACAATTGCACGAGTCACTGTAATTGCAGTAAACATCGAACACACGATACCAATCATTAATGTTACGGCGAAACCTTTGATCGGGCCTGTACCAATTGCAAACAAAATGAAAGCAACAAGGAACGTTGTTAAGTTCGAGTCAAAAATCGTGTTATAGGCTCGATCATAACCGGCCACGATGGCCTGTTTGGGCGATGCTCCCCAGAGCATTTCTTCTCGAATACGCTCACATATCAATACGTTCGCATCGACAGCCATACCAATAGTAATAACGATACCGGCAATACCCGGTAAGGTGAGGGAAGCCCCAATCCATGACATGACAGTTAAAATCATTGCCAAGTTAACAACGAGTGCAAAGTTAGCAATTAAACCGAACACACGGAAGAAAACGACCATCCAGATTGCAACAAGCAAGAAGCCGATTTGAGTTGATAATACGCCTTTATCAATGTTTTCTTGACCAAGACTTGGACCAACCACACGTTCTTCAACAAAGTACATTGGCGCAGCCAAAGCACCTGCACGTAACATTAATGCAAGTTCTGATGCTTCTTGAGGAGAACTTAAGCCAGTAATACGGAAAGTTGAACCTAAAACGGCCTGAACTGTTGCAGCATTAATAACTACAGATTCAGTGTATGGAGTACGAACTTCTGTTTGTGCACCAGTTTTAGGATCTGTGACATAAGTAATTTTTTGCTTATTCTCGATGAACAATACCGCCATGCGTTTACCAACAGCATTACGAGTTGCATCGGACATCAGCTTGCCGCCAGCACTGTCGAGGGTAATATTTACTTCGGCACCGCCAGAGTCTTGGCTAAAGCCAGAGCTTGCATTTTGAACACGCTCACCAGTCAAGATACGGTTACGTTGCAACAAAAGTTGACGACCGCTGTCTAAAGACTCATAAGCAAAAACTTCTGTACCCGGAGGTAAAGGTTGACCATTATATTTACCTGTATATGGGTCAATATATTGATCATTTGAGTCAGAAACTAAACGGAATTCGAGGTTTGCAGTACGGCCTAAAACACGTTTAGCTTCAGCTGTATCTTGCACACCCGGTAATTCAACGACAATACGGTTACTACCCTGACTTTGGACCAATGCTTCTGCAACACCAAGTTCGTTAATACGATTACGTAATGTTGTTAAGTTTTGATTCACCGCATATGACTGGATTTCTTGGCGACGTACATCGGTATAAGTAAGCTTTAAAGTAGAACCTGTAGAGCTTGCTAATGCCTGTTGAGTATATTCATTCCCATTACGACGTAAAAAATCCATTGCTGCATCACGGTCAGCATTGTCAGCAAATTGAACAGTGATTACATTGTTTGTTAATGCAAGACTATTAAATTTGATTTTGTTTTCACGGAACTGACGACGCAAATCGGTGGCAGAGGTTTCCATACGTTGGGCAACGGCTTTGTCCATATCTACTTCAAGCAAGAAGTGGACACCACCACGTAAGTCCAAACCAAGTTTCATTGGTTTTGCGCCAATCTTTTGCAACCATTCCGGTGTGGTTGGTGCAAGGTTTAGGGCGACAACATATTGATCACCTAAGTCACGGCGTAATACTTCTTTTGCTTTCAACTGCGCTTCAGAAGAGCTGACACGCAAGAGGGCAGCATTATTTGTAAAAGTATTATCGTGACTTGCAATATTTGCTGTTTTTAAAATTTGCTCTGCTTTTTGCACCACACTTTGATCAATTTGGGTGCCAGCTTTGGCACCGGAAATTTGAACGGCGGGCTCATCCGGATATAGACTAGGCAGTGCGTATAATGTACTGATTACCAGAACAACCAGAATCAGTAAATATTTCCATGCAGGGTAACGCATTCGCTTTCTTCTTAAATGAAAAAGCCGTGCTAAAGCACGACTGTTTTATGATTAAAGGTTATTTAGAGTGCCTTCAGGTAATACTGAAATTACGCTGGCACGCTGAATTTTTACTTCTACACCACGGCTAAGTTCAACAACTGCATAGTCACCTTCAATTTTGGTCACTTTGCCCATTAAACCACCAGCGAACACAACTTCACTACCTACACCTAAGCTCTCGATTAAAGAACGGTGCTCTTTCGCACGTTTTGCTTGAGGGCGCCAAATTAAGAAATAAAAGATTGCAACGAATACGACAATCATCAAGATGTTTGGCAAAATACCTGTAGTTGGGCCAGCTGCCGGAGCTGCATGTGCAGCAGAAATTAAAAAGCTCATTTTGATTTCCTAAAGTTAAAAATATGAGTCAGATACCTGACATAATCCTAATTCGTTTTGCAATTTACCTTGTCTTGAGGTTGAGCGCAAATCGGGCTTATTCATCAACCGGACATGGTGGAACTTCTAAACCACGACGGGCATAAAAGTCCTGAACAAATTCATCAAATGTGCCATTCTCTAATGCATCACGCATACCTTCAGTTAAACGTTGGTAATAACGTAAGTTATGAATGGTACCGAGCATAGACGCTAACATCTCTCCACATTTTTCAAGATGGAATAGATAAGCACGGGTAAAGTTTTTACATGTGTAGCAATCGCAATGCGGATCGAGCGGGCTTTGATCATGACGATATTTACTATTACGAATACGTACCAGACCATCAGTGACAAAATAATGACCGTTTCGCGCATTACGGGTTGGCATTACACAGTCGAACATATCGACACCACGGCGCACCGCTTCAACGATATCTTCTGGTTTACCAACGCCCATCAAGTATCGCGGTTTGTCCTGCGGCATTTTGCTTGGTAGATAATCTAAAACTTTGATCATCTCTTCTTTAGGCTCACCTACAGATAAGCCGCCAATCGCATAACCATCAAATCCAATTTCAAGAAGGCCATTTAAAGACTCATCACGTAAGTCTTCATACATACCGCCTTGAATAATGCCAAATAATGCATTCTTATTTTGGAGTTCATCATGATGATGGGTTTTACAACGTTTTGCCCAGCGTAAAGAAAGCTGCAATGATTTTTGTGCTTCTTCATGCGTTGCAGGATAAGGTGTACATTCATCAAAAATCATGACGATGTCAGAGTTCAATACCTGCTGAATTTCCATAGAAATTTCAGGCGATAAAAACACTTTTGAACCATCAATCGGCGAGCGGAAAGTAACACCTTCCTCTTTGATTTTGCGCATTGCGCCAAGACTAAAAACCTGGAAACCGCCAGAGTCAGTCAAAATTGGCTTATCCCATTTAATAAAGTTATGCAAACCGCCGTGTTCTTTAATCACTTCAAGACCTGGACGCAAATATAAATGGAAGGTATTTCCTAAAATAATTTGTGCCTGAATGTCTTCGATATCACGCGGTAACATACCTTTGACTGTGCCGTAAGTCCCCACTGGCATAAAAACAGGTGTTTCAACAACACCATGCTCTAAAGTTAAACGACCACGACGGGCGCGCCCCGACTGACCTAATTTTTCAAACTTCATCTAAAAATCCTGAACACGAGCAGAGGCGAAGAAACAGTTCGCTGCTAAAAAGAGAGCTATTTTCCTTGATTCTGCGATGTAGTTCTACTACTAAATGTAGCTGGCTATAAAATAGATAAAATTTCCGACAGGTTAGTTGCTGTTTTTTTCCTATTAAAAATTAGGTTTATAGTCAAAATTTTCATTAACAAGATTATCCTTAAAAGGACGAATCGCTTTCTTGGATAAAGTTAATGTATTGATGAGATTGTTAGGGAATACTTCAATCTGGTTGTTGAATAGCTCAACATTACGGTTAAAGATACTAATCGCAGCACCTACATTTTCGTTTTGTTCCTGAATGTCATCCATCATTTTGCTATAGAGTGAATCGGCTTTAAGCTCAGGGTAGTTTTCAACAACAACATTTAAGCTACGAATCAGTTCTTTGCTCATTTTCTCGATTTGTTGGAGTTGAGAAATATCAGTGTTATTCACATTTAAATTAAGAATTTGCTGACGTAATTCAGTGACTTTCTCTAATGTCGATTTTTCAAAATGAGTATATTGATTAAGTGTTGTCTCAAGCGCCTCTAACGTCTTTACCTTTTGACGTTCGAAATTGGCAACCTCGGACCAAGCGCGTTTGGTCGCATTGTAATAACGTACGATGGTATTACGGATGTGAACGCCCCAGACGATCAGTACAACAAAAATCCCCAGAAAAATAAATAAACCAGTCATGGTCAGTTCCTTATTGTTATTCCCTCAGTGTACCTTTTGACTTCTCATTTTTTAATGAGTCACCAGTTAAGTAATACGAGAGATTTATTTAATTAAGTTCAACATTACTTGCTGAAATTTTTCATATTGCGGCATGGTCATGGTACGCAAGTGCCCACGTAATGCTGAAACATCATGAATTTCACTTTGCTTACTGGTGGTCTGAAAAAGATTTTGCTCGCCCAGATAACACAAAATTTGTTCTTCGTGATGATAAATTAAATCACCTGTAAAGTGCTGAAAAAAGTCATGTAATTTTAAAGTTAGACTTGGGCTGACTTCTTTGGCTAACTGATGTTGATTAACCCCAAAAACATTAAGTTCTTGGTTAATCAAAATATCACTACTTTGCCATTTACTGCTGTAGGGTGCAAAAAACCGAGAACGCTGATTGCTGACAGCAATACCTAGGGCAGGCATTTCAAATATAAAAGCGCCCCATAGGTCTTTATGAATTTCTTTTATAATTTTTTTATCGCTACTTTGATCTTGAATAATCGGTATTTCATTAACGTAATGATATTGAAACAGCAAGACTTGATGATCTGTTACGCCATCGTTCCATGTGACCGAAGCATATTGGGTAATTTCATTAGATTCAGTCCCTCGGTTAAACAGTGGGAAATACTGTTTTAATTTGCTCAGAACTAAAACTGGCTGAGCATGAATGGGAAGATAAGCTGGTAACTGCTGAAATTGTAAACCATAACGCAATATCACCATGCGCTGTTCTAGATAACCAATGACTTGCGTTAAAGGTTCCTGAGATTAATAGAGTAAATACGCCAGAAACCCTGTTAAAAATGTGCCTAAAAAGCTCCAAATATATTGAATATGCGGATGAAGAAAATAGCCAAAGGCCAATATTGTGATGCTGAAAATTGCGAGTAAGTAGGGGAGCACATTAAAAAAGCGAAGGTTGTGATCTTCACGCCACGGATGTAAAGCATCTAAAAGATCTTGGGCTGAATGAGATTTTTGTCCAGCATCCCAAAGTCGAGCAATATTGCGAAAAACCTGTGTATTTTTTTTACGTCTTATATGAAGAGCTTCTTGTACAGTATCGATTGGCATGGAAGTAATAAGTTCATTATCATAAAGAGCTATTTCTAGATTATCTTTTAAATTGAAAGAGATAAATAGAAATAAGTTCTAAATAAATAATTACTTTTATGATTTCGGTATTTGAGTTTCATCAATAAAATTCTGCAATATATTTGCAAACTGCTCAAACTCTGGCATTGAAAGTGTTTCAAGACATTCAGCAAGCTCGCGTACCCTAGCGCCATATAAACTTTGTTGGCGTAAAAGATTTACATTAGAGAGCCAACATAATGCAGATGTTTCAGGGTGTACATAGAAATCGCCCGGGAAATCTTCCAACATTTTTTCTAATAATAACAAACGGTCAGGGCTTAAAAATTTTACCAACTCCAATTCATTAATTCCGCTCTGTTGGTATTTTTGATTAAAACGGATATCACTTGATTCCCAAGCTACTCCTAAGCGACAAGCCTTTTTCTGTTTACTTGAAATACTGACTCCACGAACTGGAAAATTTTCTAAAATGACGCCGTATAAATTATAGCTAACATCTTTTAGTTCCCATTTACCTTTTGAATTATAGGCCATCTCTCGATTGATATAATGGTATCTAAAGATTTTATATGGATGAATTGTTTCTCTTACTTGCCACTTGCCGTGTATTGCAGTTAAAACTGAATTTTGTTGATTGCCTAACTTAAACAAAGGAAAGTCTGAAGCTGATGTTCCTTCTTTTGGTAGGTTATCTTCAGTTGCAAATTTGAAATTATATTTATGTTCATAATAATAAATTTGGATATCTTGAAGTAGGCAAATCAGTTCGGCCGTCGATGCTCTATGGTAAAAACCATAAAAGATCGCAAGAATGGCGAAAGGGAAGAAGTAGATCGAAATCAAAAAGCCTAATGTCATACAAACCAAGGCGAAAATTGTAGCATTCCAAAAAATATAATTTCGAATATCAAGTTGTTGGGTGCCTGTCCAATTTTTTAATGAATGAATAAGTATTTCGGGAGGTAATTGCTGATTAAGTAAATCTCTTAATGCCTCAATATTTCTTAAAGTAATTTTGTTATGTGTATTTTGGTTGTCAAAAGCACTTTGAATTTTTTGAAAAAGCAGTTTCATAAATTTTATTATTAGTCGAAATTGTAGTTGGATCAGCTGGGTTAAACCTCGGATCAACTTATAAGATTTAACCCAGCCTTGGTTTTTAAATTTCTAATTTATCAATCAACATTGCATCGCCATAGCTAAAGAAACGATAGCGGCTTTTAACTGCATGTTCATAGGCAGCCAAAATGTTGACTCGATTTGATAGCGCTGACACCAACATGAGCAGAGTAGACTCTGGTAAATGGAAGTTAGTAATTAAACGATCTACGATGCAGAACTCATAGCCCGGATAGATAAAGATTTGAGTGTCACCAGTCCAAGCCGCGATTTTACCGCCATGAGCTTGTGCGGCACTTTCTAAAGCACGTGTTGCTGTTGTACCAACCGCAATCACTTTATTGCCGCGTGCTTTAGTCGCTAAAATTAAATCAATCGTTTCTTGAGGTACATCACACCACTCGCTGTGCATGACATGGTTGGTAATGTCATCAGTTCGAACTGGCATAAATGTGCCAGCACCAACGTGTAAAGTCACAAAGGTTTTTCGAACATTTTTTTGTTCTAACTTTGCTAATAACTCTTCGTCAAAATGCAAGCTTGCGGTAGGTGCTGCAACACTGGCAATTTTTTCTGGATTATGGAAAACCGTTTGATAACGTTCTGTGTCGATTTCTTCTGCTTCACGGTTAAAGTAAGGCGGAATAGGTAGCTGACCATATTGCTCAAGTACAGGCAAAATTGGCTGTGAAAACTCAACCACAAATAAATTTTCGTGACGACCACGTACAATTACAGGAATGTTATCAGTACCGACATAAAGTTCGGCACCTGCTTTAGGCGAGTTGCTTGATTTAATATGACAATACGCTGTGGTGTGGTTCAGCATACGCTCAACCAAAATCTCGATAGCACCGCCTGTAGAGCGTTTCCCTTTAAGTCGTGCTTTCATGACTTTTGTATCATTGAGCACTAACAGATCACCTTCTTCGAACAGATCGATAATGTCTGTGAACATGTGATCGTGATATTGACCCTTTGAGTCTAGGTGTAACAATCGTGAAGCACTACGTGATTCAAGAGGGTAACGGGCAATAAGTTCATCAGGTAATTCAAAGGAAAAGTCAGACAGTTGCATATTTAGAAAAAAACACCGCAAAAATTGGGCCTAGTATAAACTTTTTAGCTTTTTTATGGCTGTGCTTATGGCCTAAATCATGAAAAATGTTTAAGTGATCTAAAAGTGAACGATAATATTCACTTAGGGTTTGACAAGTTTTACAAACGCGCTAATATACGCAACACAAACATACTTCCTCTCCCGAGGTGGTGAAATTGGTAGACGCGGCGGACTCAAAATCCGCTGTCAGAGATGACGTGTCGGTTCGAGTCCGACCCTCGGGACCATATTCAGAATCTATTAGATTCTCCAAAGCCCCAAGCCTTATATATCAAAGGCTTGGGGCTTTGTCGTTTCTGGCGTTTATGTTTTTTAACGGTATTTTTCGGGATAATTCGGTATAAGTCCCCACACGTTACCCACACAAGTTCAGGAGTAAAATGTACAGATCTATTTATCAGACCAAAAACGGTAAATGGCGTGTTGAGATTGGCTTTGATAAAAATACTAGGCCTACAAAAATTTGTGAGACTGAAGCTGCAGCTAAACGCTGGGCTAAAGAAAAAGAAAGAGATCTGATTTTAAATGATGCCACTCAAAAGGCTCTTAAAAACAAAATAGTTATTACGATGCGTGAAGCACTGGGGCGATACTCAGAAGAAGTTTCCAGATTTAAAGCTACTGGAAAAAAAGAAATGCAAAGGATCCGTTATTACCAGGATAATTTGCCCAACACTGATTGGCCATTGAGCGCTTATAAAGGTGAGTTCTTAAAGCAGTGGGAGAGTGCCGTCACTCAACGCACGATTAAACCTTTGAAAGCATCTACCATATTGCGTGATTATTCGACGTTATCTGCTTTCTTTAACTGGTGTCGAAAGGATAAAGGGTGGATTGAAATAAACCCAGTTGAGAATATCAGAAAGCCCAAAAAGCCAGCTCACCGTGAACGACGAACAGAAGTTGAAGAGCTACAGGCTATTTTAACGGCTTTAAAATATAAGCCTGGAACTGTGCCGTTAACAAAAATGCAGGAAGTAGGCTTGATATGGCTTATTGCTATGGCCACGGGTATGAGATCTGGAGAGATAGTAAACCGTTTACCTGAGCATGTATTTCTTTCAAAACGCTATGTTCAGCTAGATAAAACTAAAAATGGGATGGCCAGAAAAGTACCTTTAGATGATTTTGCATTGCAGCTTTGGACGTTAGCTTTGAAAATTAATCGGAAGGGCAGCCCAAAAGTATTTACTGTTTCTGACTCTTCACGTGATGCGTTGTTTAGAAAAGCACGGAAAAGAGCTGGGTTGGAAAATGCTGATTTGACTTTTCATGATTCAAGACATGAAGCTGCTTCTCTTATGGCCAAACGCATTAAAAATGCGCTGACCTTATGTAAGATTTTTGGATGGAAGGATCCTAAGCAAGCATTGACGTATTACAACCCGACTAATGATGAAATTTTAGAAGAACTAAATAGCTCTAATGGGTTGAGTAAATTACTTATTTAGGTAGTCGAATTATTTAAAGTATTCTCATATTGGCTTTCATTTAAAATTGCTTCTAAGAATAATTTTCCATATGGAGAAATTTTTAGGGTCCATTTATATCTGGTTGCATATGCTGATAAATTGAAACGTTTAGTTCTTTGATCATAATGGGTATCTTGAATATAACGTTCAATGGTCTTGATCATTTCTAACTCAGAAGAATTATCAATGCTAACTGAAACAACTCCCAATCCTTCAAAATTTTCTATATAAGCTGCAACATTTTGAGGGAAACTTAATTCTTTTAAATACTTTTCATTGGCCTCATGTTTAAAATAGTTTACAAATGATTCTGATTTATACATAGAAAAATGATGTATTGAGCTAATACGTATTGTCCCAATCTGATTTAGAGCCTTTAGAAATATCGCCTCGTCTGGACTTAAGTTATTAATAATATTTACAAAGCTAGGATGAGCTTTATCATTTAAATTTGCAGTACATGCTTTTGCCATTAATTCAATGTACATATTACGGAGTTCTTCATTGCTGACATAAACAAGTTTCTCTGCAATTGGAACGGCAATTTCAGGAGGAGCTTCAACAATATTTTCAGGTGGTATTTCAGAGAATCTTTCTGCTAATAGTTTTAAATTATTTTGACGGTTAAGCTCAGTTTTTTCATTTAAAAACTTAATTGGTGACAGACAAGTATTAAGTAGTCCTATAACGGTTGCTAAAGCAATACCAACTTGAACAACTCCTGGTTTTGCAACATCCCCATAAACTTCTTTTAGTAAATCTGCAAAAGGTTCTAGTCCACTAGTATCAATAATAGCCATATTTTTTATTAGAAATATAAAGATACTTAGAGTTTGTATTTTAAAATTTGATTAGTCAATTAGAAAACAATACGGGGCTTTTTTAGCCCCATTAATTTAACAATATCTTATATTTGATTTATCAAATGCCATTCCAAAGCTTATGACATCAGTAGCCTTCCATCTTGGAACTGTGCGATCACCTGTTGCTGAGGTAGGAAGCTCACGACTTGGTGGAAAGTTTTCATTACTAATAATGTGCCGCTTTGTGTAGTCCAGTGAGTATTTAAAATAACTAGCGATGTCTTGTTCATCCCACAGTTGGCATTCAATCGGGATAATTGGTTTGGCATCGATCTGCTTTAAAATTTTACGCAACACTTTTTCTAATAAGACCTCTACATCCATATATTTACCCCTTTAAACTTTCAAAAGTTAAGATCCATTCTTCACGGTTTAAGCCTCGGTCAGTATCACTTGGGAATATGCCTGTAATGAAGTAACCCGTTTCAGTAGGTGACTTTTGGTAGCTTGAAGCAATGATTCTGACGAAATCACAGCGCATTGCTTTAACTGCCGCATAGGCTTCGTCTGCGATCGGATGTGCTGGGGTAACGACACGTAAGTCGTTTTCTTCTTCATCTACAAAGGGTAAAGCATTTGGGCTTAATTCTTCTGTATTCATGCTTGTGGTGCTCCATAGCTAGGATTGGTAAAGATCCAGCATTTCACTGTGTGAGAACGATCTAGGTTGCTTGAGTCATCACCTGTAACGTTCTTTACTTCATCGGCTGGATATTTGTTTGACCGTACTGTTTTATTCATTTCGATGAACTTATAGCGACGGCTGTTACGTAATAAATTTTTCATTTCTTTAATGTCGGGAAGTACCTGGTAATTTCGCGCTGCGACCTTGTAAACCTCGTTTAGATTGATAGCGACTTGCTGAGCATCGGCCTCGTAATGGTTGAGGCTGAAAGCAGGGCTGCGGCTACTGTTGAGGTATTCGTATGCATCCCAAAACTGTTCAACAAGAGGGTGGTCACCGTTGAGTTGATTTACTCGTTCTTCAGCCATAGCAAGCAACATTTCTTTAGCTGCTAGTACTTCATCAATATCGATAACTTCATGTAAAACATGTTTGGCCAAAGCATCGACCAGAGCTGAAACTTGTGCATGACAAAGCGCGATACGAGTATGTGTAATGCCGTTGTTATGGAACTCGGTTTCTAGCTCCTCGAGCTTTCGTGCATAGGTTTCTAAAATCTCTTTTTCGTTGACTAGGCAATGTGTCATGTACGTGCACGTGTCTTCGATATCTAAGCGGTCGAGTTCATCGACAATTCGTTTTGTTTCTAAAGATTGGCCTTTACGGTCGAAGTAGATGTGTAAAGTACGTGTCAGAATCGCTTCAGACGCTTGGATTTGGGTGTTTTGGGAAATCATGATGGCACCACGAAATGGTGGCTCATATGTTTCATTACCTGCTGTTTTTAACCCTTTTGAACGGATTGCGCGGCCGTTGTATGCGTCTTTTAGTTCATCCCAACTAAACTTGGCTTTAGCAACTGCATTACCATTTTGGTCGTTACGGTCACCCTCGATAAGCACCACGGGTAAATTAGAGATTTGGGCGAAGTTACGGTAAATCGCTACGTTTGTAGATTTGTTTGCATCAAAGCCTTCATAGTCAGCACGGCCTGAAAGCTTCCACATAAACTCGATTAAGCGTGATTTACCTGCACCGGCTTCACCTACGATTTCGATAAATGGAAACGAGCTGTGCAATGCGCGGATCTGTTCGGCAAAGTACGAACCTGTCCACCATGCCAAGGCGATTAAACCTTTTGCACCACGCACTCGGTAAAAGTCTTTCCACCAAGTCGCTTTAAACTCTTGCTTAGGATTTAGTTTGATAGATGGGCTACCAGCCAATGTTTTTAACTCTAGGCGACCAAGTTTGTAGAAATCATGATCATTTATGTGGATAACGTTTCCCTTATACACAGCATGTTTTTCAAAGATGTAGGCTCCATATTCTTTGGTGTACCCCATAAAATCTATTGTTTTCACTTCTCTTAATCTTTCGGTGTTTTGCTTCATAAATGTTAAAAGTTGATGGTTATTGCCTGTCCACCAAGCCCCTACGTGCACAGACAGTAAACGTGGACCAAATTTACCTGGTGCAGAGATGTGGTCTGCAGTAAAAGTGGCTTTCATTTCGTCGTCTGGAGTAGAGATTTGGAAGTAATACCAGGACTCGTCTGTTATTTCGTTTCGTTGGAAATACAGTGGGTTGAGCTGGCGATTACATATTTCTGAAACAGCCGAACATTGCTGAAGGGCAAGTTCGCGTTTTTGGCTATCAAGCAGAAAGTCTCGGTCTGGATCTGCTTCAATGCGTTCAAGCTCTTTGCTGTATTTGTCCATGTCTAAATTGAACCAATACAACCGATAGTTATGGTTGAAATAAAACGTTCTACGTCGACCGTCATTGAAGTTGTAGATGAGTAAGCCAGCTTGTTCCGGAGTCTCTGCAATGTGCAGCTCTCCGTAGTGTTTATAGGTCTTACGGTTTTCACTGTGCAGCTGGTCACGCATGTAAAGATCGTTCCAGTCCAGACCACCTGAAGGTGGAAGGGCAGCGGTCGAGTCCCAATGGTTTTGAACAGCTCTTAAATGAAACTTACGGATAGACTTTTTGCCTGCTTTGTCATTATCAAATGCCCAGCGTATACGAGGCTTTTGTCGGTTTAACTCATGACAACGGTCGGCTATTTTCTTCAGCATTTTTTCCGGATAGTTTTCTGTAGACATGGTAGCTATAGAGGGCTGTCCAGAAAGGGTGAGGGCAATCGCGTTAAAGATGCCTTCAGTTACCCAAATTGATTGAGCATTACAGAGCTTGTCTAAATCATCTAGTGACCAAGCTAGGCCTTTATAGTCCCCCATAAAGTTAGCTTTCTGACGGCCAAAGCGTTCAGGACGATCTATAAAACGCTCCCAGTAAACACCTTCAGCAAGTTTAAAACGAACGGTCGCTGTAATTAGGTCGGGATATTTACGGTCGTTTCTGAAAAGCTCTTGTGTGTAAGTACCTTTTAGCTTTGATAGGTCAAACCCACGAGCATTTACTAGATAAGCATCCGCTGCTGCATGAGGGTTTTCAGGTGTACGGGGGAAATCTGTAGACCAGTCTTTAAAAAGTTCATCACAGATTTCTTTTACGTGCTCTTCATAGCCACATTTATTTAAACGACCACATTTAACTACACGTGGTGTTTCAGCATGGGTAAAGAGTTCCTTTTTCCCACATTGAGGACATAGACCTTCACGGTACCAGTCACCAACCTTTTTAAAGTTGAATAACTGGTTGAGTCTGTCATCAATGCGTCTTTGTAATACTGACATTTAAAACCACGCGTGATTATTGGTAACTGTTTGAGAATGTGAATATTTTGTTTGAGTTTGTAGCTTTGTAAGCATTGCGAATTGGCTTTGATTACAATTGCTCGTCTTTGCGCGGTTCTTGTAACTCGGGGTGATGTTTCACCATAAAATCACGAATGTAGATGGCAATTTTTGTGTCCTTTTCATACGCAATTTTCTTGAGGACTTTTAACTGAGCTTTGGTCCAGCGGACTTGAGTGAGTTCAGTGTGTTTAGGTTTAGTTTGAACATTTGATGTAGTCATGCGAAAATCACCATAAATCGTACTTAGATACTTAGTGGTATTAAATTTAGTACTATTTATGGTGATTTACAAGTGCTTTTAAGGAAAAAGTATGAAAAATGGTGATTTTTCTAATCGTGGTGAACGTTTAAAAGAAGAACGTAAGCGCTTGGGCATTGTTACGCAAGAAGAGTTAGCCGAGATCTTAAACGTTAAAAAGAACTCTGTTGTGCGTTATGAAAAGCACAATGCACCTTTAGACACAGACCAGCTAGATTTGCTTGAAGATCATGGTTTTAATATTGCTTATATTCTGTGGGGAGCTTCAGAACTGAAGAGTAGTGAACTGGCAGATGATGAAGCAAAGCTGATTCAGTTGTACCGTCAAACACGTGAAGAAATGCGTTCGGGGTTAGTCTCTATAGCTGAGACATATGCAAATCAATTCAAGTAATTATTTTTAGAAAAATTAGGTTATCAATGGAAAATAAAAATTATCATTGGCCAATATTATTGGTCATTCTCTTTGCGGTAATTGCTGCTTGGTTAAGTTTTCCAGTATTTTTTGAGTGGCTGATAACGAAGCACTTTCTTATAAACCCTGAAGATTATGGAAAAAAATATGGGGCAGTAGGTGATACATATGGAAGTTTGAACACCCTTATTTCTTCTATAGCCATGTGTGCAGTTGCTTATTCCACATGGTTACAAGTAACCTCATTGAAAGAATCTAGAAAGGTGAATGCAAAACAGTTAAACCTTGCAATTAATAATCATAAAGAACAAGTAAGGGAGACCAGAAATGCTATCTTTGCCAATCAATTTTATGCTTTATTAAATTATAAGAATGAGAAATTTAGAGAATTATCTTTTTGTGATAACGACGACAATGAAGTTAAGAGCCATAACTTTTTTAAAGTATTAGCTAAAGTACTTCATTTAAAAATAATTGAGCGTTACCGTTCAGAAATCGATCAGATTGATAAAGATAAAATAAGAGAAGCTTTTGATGAGGCATGTAAAACCTTAAATAATAATGAAACCTATTATGAGCTCTTCACATATTTTGAAATTTATGCGGCTTTAATAAAATTAATAAATTTTTCAGAAATAAGTCAGGATGATAAGAATTTTTATGGAGGATTGCTGCGTACTACTACGCTTGTCAACGAGCAATTATGCATTTTTTTAATCGCACCTATGTGGGATAGATTATATAGCGAAATAAGGTTAGTCGCATTTTTCAATGCATTTGGTCGAACAGAACAATATGAAAAATTTGCTTTAAAATTTTATAGCAAAGATAACTTTGCATTAGAAGTTTGGCAGGAAGTATTTAATTAATAATGAAACCCGGCCTAAGCCGGGTTTCTTTTAATTCATTTGGCATGAACCGCGCGGTTAATATTGACCACTTGGTGATGTAGCGTGTTGATGATGGCGCTAAATTCTTGTTCTTTTAAACCATCATCGACTTTCATTTTTGAAAAGGCAAAAAGTAAGTTTTGAAGGTTCTCAAGTGGATATTCAATTTCTTCCAGTATTTCTTCGGCCGTCATTTTCTTTTGGCTATTAACGTCTAGTGTTGAGTGCATTTCTCCCCCTGTCTATTGATCATGGGTCTATTTTCTTAAAATCTGCTTTGAAAATATAGGTGGTGGCGACACGCTATGTCGCTTATCTGCCTGATATTATGGAAAATGTTAAGACAATAATGATTGAGGAGACACTACCTTCAAAGGTGCGCTTGAGGAGCTTAAATATTTTTTGACGACGCTTTTGCTTTAAGTACGCGTCTAGATCGTAAATTGGAGTGTGTTCCAGAACGGAATTTTGAGTAGGGGAGTTCTTTAAAGCGAATGTTTTCATTTGCTTGTCCTTTTCGTCAAGTTTAAAACCCGACACCATCACTTTCCTAGGGTAATGGTGACAGACTGAACAGGGCTAGGAAAACCGTCCGAAAAGGTAACGGCCAGCGCGAAGCTGCCCTATCCAGCCTGCCATAGAACAGCAAAGCTGAATTTTTCGCAAAAAAATAGCCCGAAGACGGACTTTTATGCGCCTTTTCGTAATTTACAGGTTTCCTAGGCCTGACTAAAAAGACTTATGTCTATCTAGCGTTTTTACAGTAGCTTAGATACTATTACGCGTCAAGACTTTATAATAATTTTTGGGGTGGGGATATGGCTGATTATATATTGGTTCAGAAGTTTAATGAAAATTATGACTTGTATAATAAATTATTTAATAAAATTATAAATTATCATGTGATAAATGCTGCAAAATTTATACCTAATCCAAGGCAAAATTTAGAAGTGATACATAACGATATTAAAGAAATTTATGCTAAATTTTTAGAATTGGATATATTGGAAGCTTTAAACTTTAATGTAATTAGTTTTTATTTAAAAGAACTTGAAAGTATCAAAGATGAAATATCAATTGCTAGTGAAAATTCTAAAGTTGAAAAGTTGTATTATAATATTGTTGAGATTTTAGAGAAAATTAATAATGAGTTGAATGCAAGTTACTCAAAAAATGTAGTGAATAAAAAAATTGATTATTTAGATGAAAGTATTAAGAATGTAAATGAGTTGAAAGAGCAGATAAAGAATAAAGATACTCATGATATTTATGAAGCTGCTGCACATGAAAATCAGGTTAGAGCTGATAATTCTAGAATAATTTTTATTTTTTTGATTATATTCTCAATAATAATGGTTTGGTTTTGTTCAGTTACTAAAACTTATTTTGGCTTAAAAGAGTATGATTATTGGTTTTTTAAAGGAACTTTAATCTTAACTTCTGTGACTCTCATAACCTATTTTTTAAAGCAATCTGTTAAATATCAGAAAATTGCGGATCAATGCCGACAAACCAAAATGGAATTAGAAGCTTTTCCAAGTTTTGTTTCAAGTTTTACTACTGAAGACCCACAAATTATTGAGATTAGAAAAGAGCTTGCACTGAAGTATTTTGGTCGAGAGCTTGATAATAAAACTAATGATGAAACAAGTAATATTTTGCAAGATCAAATGAAAAACACTACTGAAATGGTGAAAGCCGCGATGGAAGTACTTAAAAAGACGGGGAATTCATGAAAAGTTGGGAACGTTGTTACGTAGAGTTTTTAGTTCGTATTGCTGAGCCTTTGGGAGAACTTCCTGAAGGTTATTTTATTCGAATTCCGTGATTTGGGGATTAGAAGATGTTATTTACACGTCATGAAATTAATACCTATAAATTATATAGTGAAAGTTTTGAAATTATAGATTCAATATATGAAAGAGTCGGAACTGGAAATACAGATTATATTCCTGAATTTACATTCTTTTTTGAAAGTGATGAGTCTTTAAAATTATTCTTTTGGGATTTGAAAGATGGGTTAATAGCTCTTCATAATTTAATATATATGTATGGCACTGAATTAAAAGAACATGAAGAAGCTGTTGAAAAGCTCAATTTAAATTTAAGAAATATTAAAATTGCTATGATTGCTAAAGCTGAATATTGGATAATTACCTCATTTTTTGATGCCTTATTAAGTTACTTTAAAGAAGTATTTGTCGATCTCAGATTTTATAGTCGAGTAAGTGAATCTAGCTCAGCAGATGAACAAAAATTATATCGTGTGGCTAATAAGATTTTAAATATTTGGGCTGATAAGGGGCAAAGTAATAAATTGAGATCAATGGAAAATAATAAGATTCGTTTAGAGGAACTTGAAAAGAAACTATCAGTTATAAATGAATCTATTGAAAAATTTGAATATAATCAAACTGAAAAAATTGATAATTTCATAAGTGATGCTAGAAAAAAAGTAAGTGATGAAGTATTAAGTGCTTCTAGGAATTATCAATTAGAAGTAGAAGGTTTCTTTAAAAAAGTTGATGAAGAGGTAATTAATAAGGTAGAAGAACTTAAAGGAAAATTAACTAATACAGAAAATAAATTGAGTAATTTAGGTATTGTTGTTGGGAACTATACTAGTATAGTTTCAGTAGAAGTTGAAAATGAATTTTCAAAGTTTTATAAAACTAAAGCTAAAGAAGAAAAAACTCTTTATTATATGATGACCTTCATTTCATTTATTTCTATTATAACTTCTTTAAGATTAGCATGGCTTAGTCTAAATAAATATTATAAAAGTTATGTTGATCCAAATGGATTAAAGGAAACAATAAAAGGCTTATCGTCTCAAGAAATCGAATTAGTCCATCAAACAGCATTTTTATATTTATCTTTAAGACTTTTAATTTCAGTGCTTCTTTTTCTTACAGTCATCTACACGGGACGTCTTGCTTATAGATCTTACTTACATTGGCGTCATAGTGAAAATACACATTTGAAACTTGCTTCACTTCATGCATTTATTGATGATCTTCCTTTAGATGCTAAACACCAAATTAGAAAAGAGTTAATACCTGATTTCTTTGGTAAAGATGCTGGAAATATTGATGGTACTAACGAAAGCTTTAAAGATTTACCCACTAATGTTAGTACACTCGCAGCTAAAGCAATTGAACAAATTGGCAATAACATTGGTACTAAGAGTAATACAGAAAAAAACACTAAAAACCAAACAGGTGGAACAGAATAAATTATGAATCTAAAAAAAGGGGTGAGCTATGTGTGCGAACTATGAACCAATTTCCAAAGACCGTGTTCACCTCTTAGATTTATTTGAACCTACCTTTGAATATAGTAATGACATTTACCCTGGTGCAGATTGCCCACTTTTATTTTCAAACGAAGGGAACGTTGAGTGGCGACAAGTTAAATTTGGTTTAGTGCCAACTTGGGCCAAAGACTTAAAAATTTGCCGCAAAACTTATAATGCCAGAACAGAAACAGTTCATGAAAAACCAAGCTTCCGTCATGCCTGGAAGAATAGCCAATTTGCACTAATACCAGTTGATACGATTTATGAGCCAAAATACATCGATGGCAAAGCACATTGGTATGGGATCTACCGTAAAGATGGAATGCCATTTACCGTTGCCGCACTATATGAAAATGCAAAGGTAGAATGGCACCAAGTACGCTCGATGACGATGCTAACCATCAATGCGGACCATCATCCGTTTATGTCTCAGTTCCACGCACCAACTGATGAAAAACGCTCAATTATTGTGATTCCAGATAGCCTAAGAAATGACTGGCTCAACTGTAAAAATACTGAAGCGAGAGATTTTTTCTTAGATATGGCACCAGATGAATACCTAGCACAGCCTAAGGAAGAGTTGAAGAAAATCCGATCAAATGCTTAGTTGAGCGCGTCAGGTTATGACTTGTTATTGATTCTGCATGATTTTTAAAATTTGTTAATAAATCAGTTAATAAACTATCATCTTGATTGTGTAACGAAATCAAGGTGATCTTATGAGCAATATCGAACCATCCATCATTAAAATTAGGCCTCATCTCAAGCAGGGCAATGCTTTGAGAGATATTGACTATATTGAAAAAGTAACTCCTTTTACTAAATTTTCAATTCCTCTGGCAATCGAAAAAGTTGCAGCTGGCTTTCCCAGCCCCGCACAGGATTATGTAGACAAAAATATAGATATGAATGAGCACTTAATTAAAAATGAGTGTGCAACTTTCGTGGTCCGGGTAGCTTCTCAATCGATGCTAAATGCAGGTATCGATATTGACGACGAACTGATTGTCGATCGTAGTATTGAAGCCAAACATAACGATATTGTGATTGCTTTGGTTGATAACGAATTTACCGTAAAGCGTTTAATGATCGATGCTGAAGAGCACTGGTTAAAAGCTGAAAACCCAGAATTTTGTGATATTCATTTAAAGGATGGCCAAGAACTTTTTATCTGGGGTGTAGTGACCTTCATTTTAAAAAATACAAGAAAAACTAAATGAAGCATGAAAACAAAGTATTTGCTTTGGTGGACGTAAATAACTGCTACGTCAGTTGTGAGCGTGTGTTCAATCCTAGTTTGATTGATAAGCCGGTTATTGTCTTATCAAACAATGATGGTTGTGCTGTTGCCAGATCCAACGAAGCGAAAAAACTTGGTATTAAAATGGGAGTGCCGTTGTTTCAAATTAAAGATGTTGTTCAGCAAAATAACGTTATTGTTCTTTCAAGCAATTACACGCTATACGCTGAAATGTCTCGACGTTTCCATAAAGTTTTAGGTACTTATGTGACCGAATCAGAACAAGAAATTTACTCGATTGATGAATGCTTTTTAGACCTAACTGATTACTACGAAAACTTTAACCTATCCAGCTATGCACAAGACATGAGAATAACAATTTTAAAATGGATAGGTTTACCTTGCTGCGTGGGGATTGGCAGCAGTAAAACTGAAGCAAAAATTGCAAACCACATTGCAAAAAAGTATCCAGCATTTAATAGCGTGTGCAATTTGGTGGATATGGATCTCTGTAATAAAGAAGCCTTTTTATCCGAAATTGATGTATCTGAAGTTTGGGGAGTTGGCCGTAAACACAGCAAGAAATTACAGGGGATGGGAATTAACTCTGTGTTTGATTTGGCTTGTACAGATCCACGCGAAATGAAAAAAAAATTCTCGATTGTTATGGCCAGAACTGTTGCTGAACTCCAAGGTATTTCATGTATTGAAATAGAACATACACCGCAAACCAAACAGCAAATTATTGCTAGTCGTTCTTTTGGCTCACGCGTAACAGAACTAGAAGATCTAAAAGAGGCTATAAGTATGTACGCACAAGATGCTTGTAGCAGATTAAGAGATGAATCTTTGTTATGTGGCTGCATGATTGCATTCGTGCAGTCGAATCCTTTTGACCCCAATGTCCCGTTCTATAACAAATCTATTAGTGGCGGTTTTTCAGAACCAACTGATTGTGCGATGGATCTCGTTAAAGCAGCGACACGAATGGTTGGCGAGATTTTTAAAGAGGGCGTGAGATATAAAAAATGTGGGGTAATTCTAACGGGGTTAGAGCCAAAATCTGGCCATACCTATGACTTACTTACAGACTTTGAAACAATTGAGAAAAAAGAAAAGTTAATGAAAACCTTAGAAGGGGTACACCAAAAATACGGTAAGAAAAAATTAGGTGTTGGACCTTGCTTTATACCAGGAAGAACTTGGTCAATGAGTCGGGATAAACTGAGTAAGAATCCGTTCAGAGTTGATGGGTTGTTGACTGTAAAATAATAAAGCCCCATTGAAGGGGCTTGGCGTTATGCGACAAGATATAAGAACATAGAGCTACTTAAAATAATGCCCATGATCATGCCGATTAAGATTGGGTATAGCCACATTTATTGCTCCCATTATGGATCTGTTGATTAAGTTTAATTTGGCTTTTATTTTGGAGATTTTCTTCCTTATAAAAAGCCTTCATTTCACGGATGTATCGAGTAAATTGATAATCCAGGATCATCCAAAAAATAATGAGGGCTAAAACAAGAATAACGATGAAAAAGATTTGGAAATTTGTCATTTAAAAGTACCTTTTTGAAAGTTTTTCTTGTGTATTTTTACATTCAACACAAAGAGTTACAGATCCATAGCGCTGACGCTCAACAGGAATATCATTTCCGCATTCTTCACATTCAGTAAGAGAAGGGCGACTAAAGTCTTTAGGTTGAATTTGAACCTGTTTAAGTTGTAGTTCTTGGGCAATATCAATTTTGTCTGTCATGCGTGCTCCATTTTCCAAGTACGGTCTGGAGTAGGTAGATTTATTTCAGGATTAGGATGAGCTGGAGGGGAAAGCTGGATCTTTAATTCAAAAAATCCTTGAGCGGTAAAGCCACACTCTAAGTTTTGACACTGTCCCTGAAATGAACGGAGTAAAGGATTAAGTTCAGTACTTGAACGGATTGAAAAGGGTTCACCGCAGTGAGGGCATTTATAACGGGATCTTGGTCGAGCCATTTCGCTACCTATTGGTTTAATTATTTACGATTTTATAACAAAATCACTATAAATAGTGATTTATAATAATTTATATCGAAAATTGATTACATTTTTGTCCTTGCTTCCCCCAAAGCAAGGATTTTTTTTATTTGCCCTTTTTAGCTTTATCAATTCGGGCTTGTTCTCTTTTTAAAGCAATGGTTGCTGTCTTTTTAGTTTTATAGATTTTGATGAGCTTTAATGGATTGCTTTGATTACCTGAAGTAAGTTTCTGGTCTTTACCATTCTCACGATAAAAAATGATTACTCCGGTATAGTCAGCATAGTTGCGACCGATCCGTTTTTTATTTTGTTTTCTTAATTCTTTATCACCCTCTTTATCAGGCTCAAAAAGAGTTGAAACATCATCTGCATTTGGTAGCTGTACTTCTAATTCAACACTTGTTGTAAAACCGCTATCAGCTAAATTGTGAGTAACGTTGGTACCAAGCCATACAATGTCATCAATTTGAGGCTTTAACCCGGTGAATACAAACTCTTGTTCCGGGATAAGTTCGGGTTGGCCATATGCAAAGGTATAAGACAATTTTTGGGAAGAACGTTTGCACCGGTTGAATTCAGCCTGGCAAGCAAGCTCAGCTGTTTTTTTGTCACGGTGAACGTAACGGATCTCTTTTAAATTTTCCTCATTATCACCAATCACTACATATAGCTTTTTAGATTTACCAGCATCGTAATAGAACGCTTTAACGCCTGTAATTCTGTCGGTGCCAGTACCAGTCGTGTAATTGTGGCCATCACCATCAGATCTAAAAATTTGGGCGGTAGGAAGGGGTAATCCTGAAGCTGTTTGACTGGCTCCACGTGGCAATAAAATTAAGTGGCCATTTTTTACCGTAGCAATAGCATCATGTTCGTCTGCTATCCGGGTAATTAGATTTGCATCACTTTCGTTCTGAGCAATGTATGAAATCACTCGGCTGGCCAGTGTGTCATGCACAATTGTTTTAAGCGCATATTCAGCACCAACGGTTTCAAAAATCACCTGAATTGTTTTATTACTAAAGCTACGTTCACGCTTTTGTTTTAAACCTTCAGATACATCATTACTGAAGGCCGAAATGCTTAAAACGTCTGGTGCACCGCGGTGGGTGACGGATTCAACTTTGTATTTTCCTTTGTCGACCAGGCCTGTATTAGACCAACCGATCCACACCTGGATAATTGCGCCTTCAGGTGGAATTTCTAATTGCCCATCTGAATCATCAAGCTCAATATCCACCGAGTCCACAACAAGACCTCGATTGTCTTTAATACTGAGTGAAATTAAGCGGTCGACAACGAGAGGTGAGATGTCATTTCCATCAACTTCAAGTCGATAAATTGGGAAAGGATATTCAGTTTCAGCCTGATATGACTCAGCTGCGTCTTTTAGTTTGTTAGTGACTTGATTAAACATTTATATCAACCTATTAGCTACGCCACCAGCCATGCCTATGAGTGTGCCAAGTAGCGTCGGTTTCCATTCCTTTACGATTTTTAGTGTCAGGCTAAATTCTGTTTTACGTGCTGCACCATCTTTGAAGAAATAAGTTTTTGTCTCTTCCATATTTTCAATAATCACTAGGCCATAAATCTTTCCAGTACCTTCGATTAGGGTATAAGCCATGCCTGTATCTGCCATACGACGGACTTGGTCCAGAACAACACGGTTGTTTGTAAGCTCGTGGTAGATTTCTCCTTTCAGCGTAATTGTATCTTCACCTTTTCCCGTGAACTGATAAGCCGGGGTAGATCCAACCCGGCTATTACTTGGATGTCGCCAGTTGGTGACACGTTGAAGTTCTTGGTAAGCAGCTGTTCGTAATGAAAATACGAAAAGCCCTAGCGCCATCATCATCTTGTTTACTCCGTATCAGTTAAGAATCTACGACGGGCATCGCGTTCTTCTTGTTGGAGACGTACCATTTCAGCTCGTAATGCACGTGCTGTTTCACGCACTGGTTGACCGTGCTCAGCTTTAATGGTGATTTGAATTGTGTCGTTACTAATGAAACTGCCACCGCGTTGTGCACGAATAGGAGTCACTGGAGTGACCTTGGCTGTAGTGCCGGCACCAACTACATTCTGTGTTGCTTGCTGTGAGGCCCTAATAGGTAAGTTATGGTTTTGTGAAATACCCAAGGCCATACCTTGCATGGTGTAGTTACCAATGCCCATGAAGACTCGGGAAGGAGAGTGGATACCTAGGATATTCCTGGCTTTATCAATGACGCCTGTAACTGCTCCGGATAGAGCTGATTTTACTTCACCAATTTTGGACATAATCCCGTTTTTTAACCCGGTTAAAATCATTGCACCAAAGCCGGTGAATTTGGATGGCAGATCTACACCGAACCAGGACAAGACTTTTGCAAATGCAGCATAGAAAAGCCCAATTGGGGACCAGTTAATAATTAGGGCAGATACGCCTTTAATCCCGCCATTGAAGGCAGTTTTAACTGTATTCCAAATGCCCACAAAGAATCCTGAAATTGGTGTCCAGTATTTATAAATCAGGAAGGCTGCTGTAGCGATGAGGGTGATAGCCAAAATAATAGGATTGGCCATCATGAAACGTGAAACAGTTAAGAAGATTTTCCCCAGCCATAGCAAACTTGTGCCAAGAATCTTAATAGGCATAAGGAACATTTTAAAAAGACCGGTGATCATTCCAAAACCACTACCTAAAACACCTAGCGACATTCTAAGCATGGCTAATGGCCCAAGAATGGTGACTAGTCCCAAAGCTATTGCACTAATTCCACCTACAAGTAAAACACCGCCAGCCACGACTTTAGCAATCGTATTGGCGAGTTCTGGGTTCTTTTGCGCCCAAGCTGTGACATTCTCGGTGATATTAGTGAACCCAGTAATAAGCATTTTAAATTGAGGGGCTAACTGCTCACCAAACAGCGCAAGCATACTAGTGAATGTTCCACCAGCCGCATCTTTCAGATTTTTTAAAGTACTTAATTGGGCATTTACTCGGGTTTGTAAATCTGCCTGTTTCTGCATTTTGGCTATAACTTCGTTATAGCCAGTTTGCCCTTTATCAATCAGTAGATTTAAAGCTTGAATAGTCTCGGCATCATTACCAAACATATCTGAAAGGATAGGTAACCGTGCTTCAGTTGATAGACCTTTTAGTTTTTCAAGTTGCTGGAACATTTTATCTAGGCCACCAAACTCACCTTTACCATCGGTAAAGTTCATTTGAATACCAGTTCCACTATCCTTTAACGCCTTCGCAATTCCTTTAGAATCCATCATGGACTTGAAGATTTTGCTATACGCATTACCAGCTGCTTCACCAGCCATAGCTGCCTGATCTGCCATCACTAATAATGGAGCAATAGCTTTAGCACCTTTGAGTCCTTCAGCTTTGATTGTTTTCATACCAGCTGAGATTTTGGCAAAGCCTTGAAGCATATTTCCGCTATCAACACCTAGGTAATAACTACGCTGGATTACATCCATTAAACCCAGCATATCTTTTTCTGTGGTTTTAGTAGCATCCTGCATTTTTGCAGCAAATTCAGCAGCATCAGCGAACGGCATTTTCATTTGAACGCCTAGATAACCAGCTGCTTCACCAACTCCCCCCAGAATTGCTTTAGCTGATATACCTTGCTGAATAAGTACTGCCATCATGTTTTGAAAGTCAGCTGTTGTTCCGGGTAATTTTGTACCTAGACCATTCGCAAGTTTATTAATCTGGGCATATTCTTTAGATACTTGTCCATTAGCTTGCATCATTGAAACTCTCAGTCCCATTGCTGCATCTTCAGCATCTTCGTATTGCTTCAAGCTATAAGCCATTCCAGCTGTACCAACAGCACTAATTGCTAGACCTTTCTTAGCCAGATCTGAAGCTTTGGCCATACGTCCCTGCATTTGTTCAAACTGCTTTTGGGATTTAATGTGCCGTTCTAAAGAATCTTTTTGTCGGTTGATTTCCATCGTTGTGAGATGGATTTTATTCTTCAGCTCAGATTCATCATCAGCCAGGTTGTCAACACTGATACCAGCCTGATTAAGTTCACGCACCAAAGTAGTCATTTCAGAGCCTTGGTTTTTCTGTGCTGCCTTCAGACGTTTCTGTGCAGCTTCAGCATGTGCGAGATCCTTAACCATTTGCTCAGTAGGGGCACCAATATTCATGGCTGTTTTAAGCTGTTTAAGGGTTTCCTTATTTTGCTCAATGGCTTGTGTGGTTTTCTCAGATTGTTCTTTAAGCTGCTTAAAGCCTGAAATCTTGCGTTGTTGGGCTTCTAGTGCCTTCAGTTCAGATGAAGTCTTTTTAAAAGCATCTGATAAGGTTTTAGAGCCACCAACAATCGTTTTGATGGGTCCTGATAGTTTATCTACCGCATTAAAAAGGACTTCTAATTTTAAGTTTGACATTGGTGGACTCTTTTATTCAGAAGAATTTCTTTTCAGGGCCATACGATGCCATTTGCTCAATTCAACAATATCCATGTCATCGTAAGCACTAGGTGGCCAATGAAAGATGATGGCAATATTTGCTATTGCCTCATCAACATTATCGACAAGCTCTAAATCGTCTGAGCCTTGATTTCCTTCTGAACAGCTTCCGGGTACAAAAAAGTGACTAAATGCCCTCCAAGATTGGCGAAATCTACAGTATCCATTTGGTAGATCTGTTGTACGGTAAGTGCTGGTGATGTGACGCGAGGAAGTACCTTGCAAAGAGCATCTACATCATGTTGGTAAATTGCTTGCAGAGTTGTACCACTTAGAGCTTTAACACCAGGCTTACGAACAGTGATATGAGTAATCATATGTTCACCCATTTGAATTGGGACTACTAAAGCCACTACTTCCTCATTTGGGTTTTTGATGTGTTCCTGGTTAATTGCTTGATCAATTTGATTCATGTGGAAATATCCTAAAAGTTATAAAAAAACCTTCTGCAGTACTGGACTACAGAAGGGAAGGAAACTTAAATAATGCCGAGGATGTTGCGTTGTTTTTCAAGACGATCTACGCCACCGATCACTTCTTTCATGCCAAGAATGTCAATTTCGACTTCAACGACACCATTCACCGTCAGCTTGTAGTAAACACAGTTGGTCACGACTTTATGTTCTGTGTCTTCGCCAGGTGTTGATTCACCACTATCAATTTCTTCATGACGGCCTTTAACAACTACTTCTACGGCATCATATTCGCCATCGTCATCGCGCTGGTATGCACCAGCAAAACGGAGATAAACACCGTCAATTTTTTCCATACCGAATTGACGGAGTGTCAAAAGATCTAAACCACCCAAAGTTGATTCAAGCACTAAGCCATCATCGGACATGCCTAAATCGACTTTTACAGTCCCGTTCATACCACCGCCACGATAGTCTTCAGTTTTACGGGCTAACTTGGGTAAAGTCACAGTCTTAACTTTGCCCAAATAGCTATTCCCTTCATTAAAGAAGTTCATATTTTTTAATTTTGGAGGTAAAGCCATGCGTTATGCTCCTTAAGCTTTTACAGATGCAGCAAAGTTAGCGAGATAGCGATCAGTGATCCGTTGACGGAATGTCAAATCTTCTAACGGTGGGACAGGGGTGTAATCGTAATCAGTGGCCAATTTCCCCACCTTCAACGTAACTGGAGTATTTGCTTCCGGATCGAACCAGGCATCCCCACCAATAAGGTATTTATTACGCGTTAATTCACGAAGCTTGGCTTTTTGACCTTCGATAATGTCTGTGGCCAATGAACCATGAAGTGGTAAATCGTTTGCCCACATATGTGCTTCAGCCATGGTGTCGGCCAACACTTGAGCAGTACGTGTATAGTTTTCAAAAGCAAATAAAGGATCGTCTGAACAAGTACGAGATCCCCAGAAACGGAAGCCTTCATGCTGGATTAAAGTTGTGACTTCATTGCTGTTGAGATAGCCAGCGTCAGTTGCTGGATCTTGCAGATCCCAAGTCACATCAGCATCAATGCCAATAACACCTGATACTGCAACGTTTGACAGGGTTTTATGCCAGCCGATTTCGTTATCAATTTTAGCTCGTAGGCCCATAGCGACTGCTACCGCTGGAACTGTTTCTGTTTGAGCAGTTGTCGTATTAAATGCTACAAAATTTGGCCAAATGATCATAAGTTCACGTGCAGCAAAGGCTTCACGATACGCAACAGCCTCTTCCTTTGTTTTACAGCCCCATGCATAGGCATAAGCCATAGCACGCAACTTTTTAGCAATTACAACTAACTCAGTGGCCACAGCCTGAGTATCAAGCCCCGGGGCACCTAAAATACGTGGCTGAACACCTAATTTAGATTTGGCAACGAGAAGGGCTTTAAGGCCAGTATATTTTCCTTCAGCAGTTACAGTTCCAACGACGTTTGCAGTTTGAGCTGCTTCATCAACTGCAGTGGGTACACGGACCACGACACAAATAGCATTGGTTTGGTTGGCCATATTTTGAAGTACTTTTGCTAAAGTTCCGTTCTTACCAGCTTTAGCTACTGCAGCTTGTATATTTGTAATTAGTACTGCTTGGTTTTCTGGGAATACTAATGGGTCCGCATCATCCGAAGTTGCAACAAAGCCTGGAATTGCAGTTGCAATGGTTCGGATTGGCCGGATCCCGTCATTGAGTTCAAGGACACGGATTCCGTGGTGGTATTGATCTATAGCCATAAAAAAGCCTGTTAATTGAGGTTTTAATTCAACAAACAGGCTTGCATGACTAAATCAAAAGTGTAAGTTTCTTGATCTGTGAAAATGGTTTCTACAAGATTTGATCTTTTTCTATCAGCTTTAAAACATCTGGATTACTCTGTAAAAACTCTGCTAACTTTTGCTCTGGAGAGATTGGCTCTGGTAACTTAGGTTTTGGAATTAACTCCCAATTTACACCATTGTATCGAGGCCATTGATCATCAGGCCATTCTTTTGGTGGAGGTACTTCTGTACTATTCCCCGGCATTAAAAAAACACCAGGTTCAAGCGGAGATTCATCAGCTGTGGTTTTACAGATATAAAGCCCTGCTTGATTGTACTGGTAAACTATTTTCTCTTTCATAGAACCTCCAATATTTAGTATTTGATACAGCAGAGCCAAGCAACATTGCGTGGACGTGTTTCATCACCAATCACCCCAGATGGATTTGGTTGTGCATCTCCCACATCAGAACCATCATTTGTATAAAAATAACGGTTGTCATAATCGATCCCACCATTTGTTCCAATCTTGCCGAAACTTGGGGATGCACCAAAAGGCCAAACAATATTTTCATAAGCTTCACCCATAGAAAGATGTTTATGCTTTTGAACCTGTTGGCTTTGTCTACTACCTATAACACGACCAACATCTATACCTCGGCCATCATCTAATCCACGGGGAAACTCTGCGCGGCCGTCTGGTACATTAAAAGTTGTTACCCCATCTCCAGCGCCATAAGTTGTTCCAATAGCAGCAAATAAATCTGCATATACTGTTCTTGAAACAGCTGCAAAATTTGCCTTTAAAAAACCAGTAGGTGCCTTGTTCATTGCAAAATAAACAATTGCTCCAGCTGGTAAACCGTTGGCTTTAGCTTCATCTTTACTGTAAACATTCAGGTTTTGACGAGCTAACGGCTTGTTAAGGATATCTGCAAGATTCTGATCTTTTGCTAATGGGTAGGGTACAGATCCTAAAGGATCGTTTTGAACACCTAGAATTTTGGTACCAGCTGGATAACTTTTTCCAAGTACAGACTCAGTTGCACCATTTTCAGTCCACCCATCGACTCCTACAGCTTGATGTAAACGTATGCCATTAATATAGACAGCCAATCCGTTAGTTGTGACTGTTGACCAAGTCACATGGGTTTGGTCTGTTGCAAGTACTTGCTCTTCCTCAATTGAGTCAACAAAAATATTGACTTCAGATGCATTTCCCCACTCTACATCACCATCATTATTTGATTTCTTTTTTAAAACTTGGCCAGTGGTACCACCAGGCAAAAGTTTTGCTGTGTTAATAGTATTGATGATCCAGCTATGTGTGGCTATCACGACATTTGGATCAATTTTTAATTCAACAATTTCTGCATTTTTTACAAAAAAAGGAATGCGGAAAACCGTATCATTTGTAATACCATCTTGTGCAACTGGTTTTGTGATATCGGGTAGATTTCCGACCGCGAACAAATTCCCATTACTATCAAAAATACCGATCTCACGTATAACGAAACTACCAACTGCAGCTGGAATAATCAGTTCAGCAGTAAATTTCAAATCATTTTCAGGATCTTGATAAACACGATTTACTTCAGCTCTAAAACGTTCACGAACCAAAGCTGTCATGTTGGGATCGACTTTAATAGGTTGGCCACCACCATCACCCACAGCCATGTGGGTGAGACGAATTTGAGAACCTGTTGATTCGGCTTGTGCAAGTAACTGTAAGCCTAAGGTGGTATGAATAGATTTATATTTCATTTTTATTCTCTCAATAGGTCATACGCGCGATAACTTTACTTGCAATATATTGTGCTTGTAAGAGACGACCAGCGTTGTTTGGATGTAAACCGTCAGCAAGATATAAATGTTGATCACCTAGTTCAAAGTCTCGAATAATTCCACACTCATGATGTTGATCGATAAGAGTAAAGCCATATCGCAAGGCCATTTTTGATAAACCATCAACGATTGGGGCAAAAGCAGAAGATTCGACTGAAGCTCGTTGGAGAGGATTAGCATAGAAGCACACAGCATTCGGAAAGTTCTTTCTAATTGTCCAAAATGCCCATCTTGCAGCTTCTAAAGTTTTAGTTCGATCTAACTCTTCAAGGGTCGTTTTCGACATTGCTGTTTCATAGTCACCAAGAGTGCCGTTTATGTCGTTAGTACCCATCGCAACTATAATTAAATTTGGATTAACGCCATTTGCTATAGCTTGGTTAATTTGATAAGACGTTTTACGCCATGGGTCTTGTCCATATTCATAAAATGAGGCACCGCTGTATGCATAGTTATTGAATTCAGCGATTTCTAGAATGTCATGAAGATATGTTGGAAAATTTGGAAACGGTCTATCAAGTGAATCAAAGATACCTAGATCGACACGGCTTGTTTGACTAATTGAATCACCAATACCCAAATAGCTACAGTTAAATGCTTTTGAAATTATTCCACCACTTGAACTTGATCCTGATAACTCAGTTCCAAATAAAGCTTTTAAATTTCCTTTAACGTAAGGTGTATAAGCGGTCGCTGCAGATCCGCTTTCGATTTGAATAGTGTCTAAATTCAGCGCCCAAGTATCGTAACCATCTTTTAAACAAAGTTGAAAATAAACAGCATTGGCGGGTAAATCATTTATTGTAAAACTTGTTGTATTTAATGCAAAAGACCCATTACTAATCTTATTTTTGTCTTTATCTAGAAAGCGATATGCACGATAAGCAACAGCACTTGCTGTTAATCCGCTGACCGTTATCGATGTTAATCCTTTGATGAAAATCGGTTGTGTTGTAAAACTATTTAAGTTTTGCTCAAGTACACCATATTGCGTGATCCGAGAATTACTTAATAAGGGGATGGATTTATTAAAAATATTCTTCGACAAATTTTCAAAAACAGGTTCGACTATCGAAAAAACTTGAACAGGGTCAACATAAAAATCTGTACCATAAATATTTTTAAGTTTACCCCGAACATATGGGGTGTAAGCCGTCGCAACAGTGCCAGATTCAAACTGAATGGTACCCGGGTTTAACGTCCATGTATCAATGCCGTCTTTCAATGTGATTTGGAACCAAGCAGCATTAGCGGGAACAGAAATTACTTTGCCAGTCTTATTCAGATCTATCGGTTCATTTCGTATGTACTTTTTGTCTTTATCAAAAAAACGGTAAGCACGGTATGCAATATCACTTGCTGTTAAACCACTTACAGCAATTGAAGACATTCCCGCCACACTAATCAAAGGCGTAGTAACACTGTTCAGATGATACTCAAGGATACCTTTGTCGGTAATTCGGTAGTTGATAAGCAGGGGAGCATTTTTGTCAAAGAAATTCTTAGACAGACTTTCAAAAATTGGAGTAATACTGTTTATTGCACGGGCATCAAATGTAGCATCTCGATCAGCATTCACCGCGGCCTTAATAATTGTAGTAATGGCGGAATCGCCACTAAAAACGGTCCAATCTAAAGGCCAAACAGAAGAAGCATTTGAGAATCTGAATGCCAGCTTTTGAGCGTTAAAACACCAAACAAATTGACCGCAAACAGCATCCGAAATTGGCATCACAAAAGCAAAAGCCCACTGATTATTAATTGGGGGACGATTTAAACAATTATCCCATGTAGTACCACTTAGAAAATAATGAAAGCCACGTTCACGGAGGTTGTTCCAGTCAATAGGGTTTGTTATGACTTTAGGATTAACAATACCTAAAGTATTGAGGAACTGTTTAATCGTCTCGACCGGATCATAAATTGATTTTTTTAATATATTGCCATCCCAAGTATTTGTGCCCTGATTTGGTCCAGACTCATCAATGATAACAGTACTATTAATTGGGATTGTTGCTTTCTCAGCTTCAAAAGCTGCAATAGTCGCAAAGCTAAATTGACCTTGAATAATATCTTCTATACCAGCCTTTATTTGCATTAACAGCTCAATTCTGTCTGCCAGCGCATGAGCCTGTTCATTCATATTTCCATTTTCACCCCCAAATGCCAATTCATTTTCTTCCAGTAATCGAACTGGGGACCAGCGGGGTTGGCCAATAATTTCAGTCATATTAAAACGCCTTTATACCATTTAATTTTTGTGTACCATCAAGTCTCCAAGTTCCATCAAGTGTTAGAGAGCCTGGATAATTTGAATATTCATATTCACTGCCGACGAGTGTGAATAAAGCGATTTCAACTTGAAGTTCATTTGTGACAATGAGAGTTGAGTCAATAAGATGCGAACGTAAGTTCTTGTTGTTGCGAATGATCGTAAAGAGCTTTTTGTAGTGCTCGGGAGATACTTCAGCACTACTAGTTTCAATAAAAATCTTGAATGTGTAGGGTTCGCCAGGTGGTTGCATGTTGAACCATTCTTGAACCCGAACAGTAAAGCCCAATGCTCCCAATGCTGCTTCTAATCCGCCTAAGGTTCCTTTATGGCAGTGCACGCTATATGAGGCATTGATGACAGCTCTCTTTTGCTCATCAGACCAGGATATATCCCAGTCATCTACCGACTTTTCCCAAGCCAACCACGGCAGAACCACGGCTGGAGCTTCTAAAGGATCATTAAAAGATCGTGCAGGCGTTGGTAAATCAGATATTCGAGAGAACGCATATTCAAATGAATGTTCAAATACGGTTGAGTTTGGAGGTAATAATTTAGACATTACTCCTCCTTAATTGTGACAAGAATGTCAGAGCAATAAGCAGCTTGACCTGAGACGGGTTCAATTTTTGAAAGAGGTGAAATCAAATCAATATCAATGACTCCTTTGCGCTGAAGTGCACTGATAATTCCCGTAAGGGATACTTTAGTATTAAGCTTATGAACGGAATCGACATATTTTTTTACCTCAGTAATTGCATCCTGAAGAACAATATTTTTATCAGGACCATTTTCTATTTCTAAGACAGCTTCGACCTGATAGTGAATGATGCTTGCTGAGTAGACCTGAACATAATCGGTTAGAGGTCTAATAATTTTTTTATTTAAGGCCTGATCAACAATGTTAATAAGTTCTTCTGAAGCAGTACCATCACCTTCAGTTGAAAGTATATATATTGCTGCAATGCCTTTGTCAGGAGAAACTGGCTCAACATCTTTAACCCTTACATCAGCGTTCTTAGTATGAAAAATATATGAGCCTTCACTACCAGCTGTTGTGTAACCTTCGGGGGCAAGTTGAGTACGTTCTCGCAAAGAACTATCTGACTCCATTACAGCAGGGGTGGGGGGTATAGTCGTATTGTCAGCTGGAGTGATTGCTTTTCTATATAAATTTCTTTCAGCTGCTTTATGTTCCAAGTCATTACCTGAAGCGTAAGCAAGTAGTACTGCAAGAGCGGAGTCATTGGCTCTTTTTCTTAAAATCATTTCACGGTATGCAAAGACTTCAGCAAGTTTGTAGGCGGGATCTGATTCAAGCGCAATATAATCGCTACCAGACTGCCTCATTAGTTCATGAAACTCGTCTAAACCTTCTTTTAAAATGATTTCATAATCAATTTGCTCAACTACATCAGGTGGAGGTAGTTGAGATAAATCAATAGCAGTAAGAGATCCAGCCATAATCCACCTAGCTTGTTGCTGCGCCAAAAGATAAAGGGACGCTAATAGAAGAGAGTTGATTGTTATCAACCAGTGTGAAATTTAGATCCAGAACATAAGCGCCTAGATCTGCAATGCTCAGTGAGACGAAATGTAATGAAACTCTAGGTTCCCAGCGGATAATTGCAGTCGCAATTGCTGCGTAAAGCTGCATCTGCAAGATGTCATCAAATGGACCATCAATTAATTGAAAAACTAACGATCCATATTCTCGACGCATTATTCTTGTACCAACTGGAGTAGTCACAATGTCTTGAATGGATTGGTAGATATGATCTAGATCTACAACAATATTTTTTCCTGTTGTACGTGACATCATGGAATTGGTCCTCCAGACTCTCCGGATCCAGGCTGAACACCAGATGTTTTGTGATTTTTGAGACTAATGTCTCCAGCTTTAACATCACCTTCAGTACTGAAATCGCCTTTTGAATGACTGCTTCCTTGAACCAGTTGACTACCGCCGACAGTATTATTTCCTGTAGTGACTGAACTGCCGTTTACGAGTAGGTTTCCATTATGAGTTGTACCGCCTGAAACAGAATTTATAGTTAGACCATCATTTGCGTTTATGGTGACACCACCATTTGCGTTTATGGTGACACCACCATTTGCAGTTAATTCAACTGTTCCAGTAGATGGTAGGATGGCAGACAAATGATGTGCAGCAACGTCATAGGCAATGACACAACCATCCGCAAATACTCGTATTTTTTTATTTAAATCTTCAGATGGGGCCGGGTGTTCATTGTTATAAAGCCCATAAAAAACTACGCTGGTTGGGCCAATATCACCGCACGGTGAAACAACTATCACTTCCTCACCTTCAGAGGGAGGATCCCAAGTCGAATCTTTGCCAGAACGTGCATTAAAAAAGCGAATTTCAGGCGTAACGATATCGTCAAGATCTACAGTGACAAGGGGGATTGGTTTAGACGGATTTACGGTCTTGATAGTTCCGAACCGAATCAGATTTTCAAGACGACGATTGATGTCAGCATTCATGCCAACACTTTGCGTTAGAGTTTTTTTGTTTTCAGCAATTGGAGCTTGTGAAAATGGTTTTCACAAGTTGAGCTACTTAATATTGATGTGCTTAATGAATGATGACTCAACTAGATTAATTTCATTATCGGTAAATCCTAATAACTCACGTTTTGGATAAACTGTATCCGGAGCAGATTTAGTTGCCCTGTCTCTTAAACCAAATTGGTGTACTTTTGCAATTCGATTAATACGTCCAATAAAACCTACGGCAATTGATTCACTATTACTTAGTACTTTTAGGTGGGTATTGGATTTAATCCGGGAGAACATTTTTCTTTTAATTTTTCCTTTCTGGTCACGTAAGCGTGTACGTCTAGATATATAGGCTGAACCATCAGGGTTTTGCTGCGCTGTAATACGCTGGCGTTGGCTTGTACGAAGATCTCGTCCAATATTCTTAGCCAGTTTTGCCCTTTCACCCGGAGACAATCGATCCAATAATGGCTGAAGATAAAGAGCAAGATCCTGAATATTATTCATGGGCTTTTCCCTGGAAAGGGCATATCCAACGAACGTCCTTGCATATCAGCTGTACGCCAGGTTGCAAGAGTAGATCCATCCTTATCTATTAATTCAAAATCTGTAGGTGAACCGAATTCAGTATATTGTGGTTCAGTAGGATAGGAGATCTCAAATTTCCCTTCAGCATTCTTTTTTACAATGACACGTTCAGTTAAAGGTATTTTAAAGTGCAGATCGTATTTGCTGTTATCGATGAGTTCAGCTTCAAAAGTAATGGCTTCTTGTACTTTATTTAAATTGGCCATGAGTTCGGATTGGTTATCCATAATCCAGGTGAAAAGTACAACGCCAAACACATCTACATCACCGGCATAATCAGTAATGATCATATCTAGCGTATATGCCATTTCAAAGCTATATCCATTTGCTGCAGTACTCATTAATTTACCGTCATTAGCAAAGATGAGTAAGCGATCCGGATCCTGTGGTAGATCCGGAATCGCATTTAGCAAATATTCACGTAAAGCATGGGGCTTTTTCATGCTGCAGTTTTCTCACGATAAATTGGTTCAAGGTGATCCCATTCTTTTTGGAATTTTGCTTGATAGCCAAGTTTTTTATAATTTTTGCCGTTATAGAGTGTAAAGACTGTATCCCAATCTTGTTTACGTAAGGCTTCTAATAAGCCAGGTTTCCACTCGATAAAGCGAATAAACGCTTCTAGCTGGTTACCTTCACTAAGTTGCTGCTGATCAACAAATTCTTGAACAGATGAATAACCGAGATCTTTCCAGTTTTCACCCATGATTTGAAATTGTCCCCAGCTAGTAGACATTAGGGCAGATTCTTTATGAATGTTTATAGCCATACTTAAACGGGTATATTCAGCTGCATCACCTTTGTATCCTCCAGTTAATGTATTCACTAAATTTGGAGTAATTTTTACCTGGCTATTAGCAAATGTTTTACCTAATGTCTGGCATAAGTAAAAATACATTCGATGTCGTTCAAATAAAATTTTGGCTTTCCCATTTGGTAGAAAACCTACACCACGACCTTCAACAGCTCCAAAAACTCGAATAACTAATTCAGGAACTTTTAAACGTATTGCAGCTTTTTTATAGTCTTCATCTTTTAAAAATTTTCTTACTGAATCACCAGCTAAAGCTTGGCGAGTTTTATCACCGACCTTACCATCAGCTACTAAGCCAAATTTATGCTGGAGTTGAATTACTGCATATTCAGTACTTTCACCAAAATGACCATCTATTGAGAGGGGTTTACCTTTAATACCCTTGTAACCCATTTTAGCCAATTGCTTTTGCAGAGTTGCTACGGCATCACCTTTTGAACCATATTTTAAAATCATGTCGTATTCCAAATGAGTTTGGCCACATTACCTTTAGTGCGCCAGATGAGTACTGCAAGAAGGATTGCAAAGATGGCATCCCAGAGCGTAACTGGATCCTTAAAAAATAAGATATGCACCGATTGACCTAGAAAAGCTGCAATCAAAATTGCTGCAAAGAATGAATAGCCGCGGTGGAAATTTCCACCATGACTAAAGGTTGCAATACGAAAACCGCAAATGAGATAAGCTAAAACGGCAACGGTTTGAAATAACAATTCGATCATGACTTGCCACCTCGAAAGATGTTCAAAATATCGGACAGCTTTGCAGTTTTAACCCAATCAACAACCTTGATTAAGATGAATAAACAAAGTGTTGAAGTGATAAGGGCTGCCACTGCATCAGCTTTTAATAATGTATGTTCTGTAATTAATGGTGCACTGATATAACCAATACCAGTGGCCAATAACATATTGCGAATACGTTGGTAAGCATTTAAATCTTTTTCAAAAGTTGCAATAAATGCTGCCCCAAGTACTGCACCGAGCAACGCATTACCATTTATAAATGGAAGCAATGACACTGCACTTAGAGTGGCAATGGTTGCTGTAGAAGTTGTTGGTTCTGGCATAAATTCTCTCAATCCCAAAGCTGAACGCTTTGAACTTTATTTTGTGGAGTTGGGATGTCTGGTAATTGAACTTTAGTACCCATTGGAATGAATGGACCAAATTCAGAAAGATGAGGATTCGCTTCTAAAACTCGCTCAACTACACCAGTGCTACGGCCATATTCACGCCAGCAAATTGCGTCAACTGTGTCGTTTTGGATTGCATAGATTTCTTTCATCTAAACCAACTCCACATTCAAGCGACGAACTTTCTTTAAATCACGAATGGCAAAGCGTAAATCACGTTTATAGTCATCAATCGTCGGTGTTAGTTCTTCTGCTTTTTGGCTTCCGATGTTTGTAGTGTCATAAGATCGGTATCGTTCACAAAGTTCAGCTCCAGCTGCCGCTGTAACTGCTCGGAAATACAAAACAGCAGCTATAGATTTTCCATTAACCTGTTTAGTTGTAATTTCGACTAGTGTTGGGGCTTTGCTTAGTAAACTTTCCAGTTGTTCATTTACATGAATTACAGCAGCTTCTATTGCTGAAATAAGACGTTGATTGGTGATACTTGAATCTAAACGCAAAACTTCACGGACATAGTTGCTTGATACCGATGGAAAGAACGGATCACTATTGATTACAACGTCCTGAGTTGAAAAAGTACCGTTTGCAATTAATCCAGACATTTTTATTCTCAAATAGTTGAGGGGTGGAGATCTGAACCAAAAACAGAACAAAAGATGTTTGAATCTGGTCAGATCTGCCCCTCGGTGGGTGCTGGGCACTCGTTAAGAAGAAACTCCCTCAAATACCTGATTGCCAAAATCATCAACAACAGGGGTTCCATCGGCATTGAGTAATGGCTGAGGTGGGTTTTCTTCTAATTGTTTTTTTAGTAAACGTTCAGACTTTTGAAGGTCTTGTTTACCTCCACAATTTTCATTGTATTTAATGGCTTCTTTTAGCCACTCTACTGCTTGTGAGTAGATCTCTTTCTGTAAGAAAACGCGGCCAATCGCGACATAGAGCTTTGCTCGGATTTGATCATGCATGCTGAAGTCAGAAGTAATACTAATGGCCTGTTTTAAAACTGATAAATCAAAAACTTTGCCTTCCGCATAGGCCGCTTTTGCAGCATTACCGATTTCTTCAGCAACAATAGATGCAGTATCACGGCTGAAGGTGTCAGGCATTGAAAGACCATGTTTTAAAGCAAACTCAGCAATACGAAGACCATCTTCAAACATGTCAGCGTCAAAGCACCACAACATAATGGTTGTGACAACATCGTCCTTCAGATCAGGTGCACGCTCTTCAATTGAAAGAATGCCTTCAACATAGGGCATGTATTTTGGTATAAGCGTTGCTTTGTATTGGGCACGTTCAATTTCAGACTTAACGTTACGCAATAAGTTTTGGTCATTTTTTAATTCAGCCAGTTGCAACATATAAACACTGGCATCTTCACGAACACCACCAAATTCATTTTCAGCATTAGCAGCTGCTTTAGCTGCTAATGACTGAAGGCGATGTCGTCGAGCTGGACTCAACATAAATCACCTCTTATTGAATTGTGATGTTTTCAACAAGACCTACTTTTTCATAGGCCTCAATGACATAAGCTTCATTTGAAGATTGATAATCTTCAATGCGGTTCTTACTTGGCTTTTCATTAATGTGACGACGCTTAGCATCTTTCTGATAGTAAATTGAGAGATTATCAAGCGAAGTAACAAGAAGGGCATTGTCTGGGAAGTGAGGCACACGGATTGCTGGTAAACCACCAATTTGTTTTTGGCCAACTAAGATCTGACCAGCTAAAACATTCTGGTTATCTGCAGCGTTGTTTACGATTGGGAAGTTTTTATCTGCAAGTAACTGACGGCCACAAATCACAACTAAATCAGTGTCATCTTGATGTACTTCATCAATCAACTCATTAACAACGTCTTGTACAAGAGCATCAAGATTTTTGTATGTACCTGTACCACCAACAGTCACGTCTGCCATTACGCGGTCAGCAGCATTTAGACGAATTTTTTCTAACCAACCTACGTTCACATCTTGTAGTTTAGGGTTAGTCGCTCGGTTGGTTGTAGCTGCTGCAGTCTTACCGTTAAAGCCAATCATAATACGATCTAACGCAATAGATTTGGCAATCGCATTCGTCCAACGCGCATGAAAATCTGGGAACACGGCCCATGCATCAAGCTTTTCATAGCCAATAGCAACGTCAAAATCGGTTTTGATACATTCATAATTATCTGCACCGAAGCCTGTTGGATCTACTGGCGTACGTTCACCTGAACCTGATGTATCTGTACGACCTGCAATTGTTTGGTTTACAGACAAGCCAATCGCTTGACCCTTCGGATTAATCACGCCAATGACATTAATTTTAGAAAGAAATTCACTTGAAGCTTGAATTTTATCTTCCATCTTTTGAGCTGGAACCGGAGCAACATTAAAGGTATGAGCTACAGACCCAACACCATTAATTTCGGCTAGTTTTTGAAGACTGTGGTTATATTTAATTCGTGTATCGTTACGCATAAGTTCGCTCTCTAATTAGCAATCAATTTGTTCTGAGAAATTGCCTGTATTTTCGGGAGCAGGCGGTGTGTCGGGGTGTGGCTCTTGACTCAGCTTAACTTTCAAAGCTTTAAAGTCTTTTTCGAGGGTGGAGTACTTTGTTTTGAACTCTTGGAGTTCTTGCTGAGTTTCACCAAAGGTTTTAGCAATCTGCTCAATTGACTTTGCAACTTCAGTAAATTGGCCTTTGTTTTTCTGATCCTGTTCTTCTTGTTGTGGCTTTAGCCAATTCATAACGGTATTGAACAAGCCTGTAACTGCCAGCTCTTCTTCAAACTGTAAATCGACTTCTTCAGCAGCAGTGAAAAGATTGTCTTTGTGCTGCTTTTTAGAAGTAAAAGGACTCGCTTCAGGATTGTTAGCCGCAAACTCCATGATTTGCGTACCTAAAGAAGCAGGTGTGTCAGTGAACGCAATGCCAACTAAATACGCTTCATTGGTATCCGCAAAGCTTGGGTTAACTTCAATTGAGTTAAACAGTTTTTGTTTTCGGCCATGCATCTCAATGAGATTATCGAAGGCTTCAAGCTGAGCATATAAAGCCCATTTCTTTTGCCCAGCAATTTCATCTTCTTGAGCTTTTAGAGCAATTACTTTTGCATAATTTCCAAAAGTAGAATCTGGCGAAATACCACGGAAGTGTTCAATGTTTGCTAAGGCGGTATAAGTATTCTGGCTATAGTTTTTAGCCATTTGTTGAATCCAAGCTGCTTCAATCTGGCGGCCATCAGTGGTGGCTCCAGCAACTGCAACTCGATAAAACTTGGATTTCTTACTCATGAGGTTTGAATCCTGCTTAATATTTAAATAATTCATAATTTACGTAGTAAGCAGAATCGGAATTAAACCTAAAAGAATCAATGAAACTCCCTTGTGAAAACAGTTTTCACAAGGTCTGTACAGTGAATCAATAAATTGAAGTTGGCTTAATAAGCCAATGAATACGACACTTGAAAATACACCTCTGACTTTTGATAACCGCCTCTTAGCAAAGTTCTTGTACTGGATGGGGTGGCGAATCAGCTCGATTGCAGAATACTTAAAAGAAAAAGACAAAAATGTTCATGCGTGGAAGGCACGAGATGAGTGGGACGAGCAAGCACCTGAGGGGAGAGTCGCGCAGGCTTTAGAGGCCCAACTTGTAAAGCTCATCATTATAGAGAAAAAAACACCAGGTGATTTTAAAGAAATTGATTTGCTTATGCGTCAACTGGAGCGCATGGCTAAAATCAATAAATACAACAATGGCGGTAATGAAACGGACCTTAACCCTAATTTAAAAAATAGAAATGCAGGTCCACGTAAACCCACTGCTAGAAATGTGCTTACAGAAGAACAAATTGAAAAGCTTCTTGAAGATTTCGATGAGGGTTTATTTGAATATCAAAAAGTATGGTACCGAGCACGTGAACAGCGTAACCGTGCGCTCTTAAAATCACGTCAGATTGGTGCCACATTCTATTTTGCCCGTGAAGCTTTAATCAAAGCCGTAACGACTGGCCGTAATCAAATTTTCTTGTCTGCTTCTAAAGCTCAGGCACATGGCTTTAAAACTTACATTAAAGATTTTGTTCTTCAGTCAATTGGTGTGGATCTACAGGGTGATCCAATCACAATCACTCTACCGACCAATGAAACAGTTCAACTCATTTTCTTAAGTACAAATGCCAAGACTGCCCAAAGTTACCATGGCGATTTGTACTTTGATGAATTCTTCTGGGTAAATGGCTTTGCCACACTTAAAAAAGTGGCTTCTGCTATGGCAGCTCAAAAACAATATAAAAAGACTTACTTCTCAACACCTTCAAGTAAATCACACGAAGCCTATAAGTTCTGGACAGGTGAGGCATATAACAAAGGCCGAACTAAAGATAAGCAAGTTGAAGTAGATACAAGTCATGAAACTTTAAGGGATGGTGCACTTTGTAATGACCAGATGTGGCGACACATCGTCAATATTTATGATGCTGAACGCCAAGGCTGTGACCTGTTTGATATTGACGAGCTGATTGCAGAAAACAGTGCAGATGAATTTGCAAACTTGTATATGTGTGAGTTTGTTGACGATGGCCAGAGCGTATTTCCTTTAAGCCTGATTCAACCTTGTATGGTGGACTCATGGGAACTTTGGGCCAAAGACTTTAAACCGTTAGCAATAAGGCCATTTGGAAGTAAACAAGTATGGGTGGGCTATGACCCGGCTGAATCTGGCGACAGTGCAGGCTTGGTCGTGGTTGCCCCACCAGAACCCACTTACAACAAGTTCCGTTTATTAGAACATCATCAGTTCAAAGGAATGGACTTTGCAAGTCAGGCACTGTTCATCAAGAAAATTTGCCAAAAGTATCGGGTGACTTATCTCGGTATGGACAAGTCAGGAATGGGAACTGGTATTGCTCAGTTAGTTTTAGATTTTTTCCCCAACCTTACGACCTTTACATATTCAGTCGATGTCAAAACTCAATTGGTCATGAAGGGTATGGATGTCATCAACAAAGGGCGCTTTGAGTTTGATGCTGGTTCAACTGAAGTGGCTCAATCCTTAATGGCCATAAAAAAGACCTTAACAGCTTCTCAGAAACAAATGACTTTTGAAGCTTCACGTGCCGAGAACATTGGTCACGCAGATTTAGCATTTGCCATATTTCACGCCTTCTTTAACGAACCGTTATCTTTAGAAAATGACGGAAATTCTAAAAAATCCTCAATGGAGATTTACTAAATGTCAGACAGTAAAGTTCAAGCTTTTTCATTTGGAGATCCTGAACCGGTTCTAAATAACCATGACTTTTCAGGTTACTTTGAGACTTGGTTAAATGGACGGTATTTTGAACCGCACATTAGCTTAAATGGTCTGGCTAAATCATTCCGTTCTACACCATATCTTTCTACAGCCATTATCTATAAAAAGAATCAGCTTGTTTCTTCATTCAAAACGCACAAACTGCTTAGCTCAGCAAACTTTGAACGAATAGTTTTAGATAATCTAGTTTATGGCAATGGATATTTGCAACGCATTGATAACCGTTTAAAAGATCCGCTTAAATTCAAAGGATTGATGGGTAAGTACGTTCGACGAATGAAAGAATCTAATCAATTTTTAATGTTGATGGATGGCTTTAATGAACACGAATTTGCAGAGGGTTCAATTTGTCACATTAAAACTTCAGATGTTGACCAAGAAATATATGGCTCACCAGAATACTTATCTGCTTTACAGTCTGCATGGCTTAATGAGTCGGCAACTTTATTCCGTCGCAAGTACTACAACAATGGATCTCATGCAGGATTCATCTTGTACATGACCGATTCTGGAATAGACGATGAAGATGTTGAGTCACTTAAACAGGCAATGAAAGACTCCCGTGGACCAGGGAACTTTAAAAATTTATTTCTTCATGCACCAGGGGGCAAAAAGGATGGTTTGCAACTGATACCAATTAGTGAACTGGCTGCAAAGGACGAGTTTCTCAACATCAAATCAATCACTCGTGATGACATTCTTGCTGCCTTCAGAACTCCACCGCAACTGCTAGGAATCATTCCTTCAAATGCTGGAGGTTTTGGATCTATAAAAGATGCACGAGAGGCTTATTGGTATAATGAAATTATTCCAGAGCAAGCTCGAATTGCTAATAGTGTTAATGAATGGGCAGCGGACGATATTGTAATGTTTAAATCTTGGAGAGAAATGGATCCGGCTTTAAATTAAAAAAAATATTTTATTAATCACTTTAAAGTAATAAGGGCCAAATTAAATTTTGGCCCTTATTACTTTAAAGATAATTTTCTAATTTAACAGAAATTTTCTCTTCAATTTTATGGTTTTTACGCATAAAAGGCATACCTGAAAGGTAGCTTTCAATAGAGATTTCATAATTAGAGGTTTCAAAATTAAAATGATATTTTTCAGTAAATTCATCATAATTTTGGCTAATTGATCCTCCCGCTATAAATCGTATTAGATCAGTCGTTTGAAATTTTTCTGCTTCCCATAAACTTTCAGTATGATCAAAATTTAATATCTCTCCGGAGGCTAATAAATTAATTATTTGATGTGCATGATGTACATAGATATTATTTTTGTTATAGCCAACAAGCATTCTATTGGCATTACATACTCCGTAAAATACTTTTATATCTGAGTTGTAGTGTTCAGACCATCCTAAATTTTCAAAAAGCTGCCTTAATTTATTCTTATCTTCTAGTTCGCTTTTGGCTCTTTCTAGTTGAAAAAATGCATGTTGAATATGATCATATATATTCCTTAACTCATGGCTATTAACAGGGAGATATGGGTTTTTACATTCAAAAATGAATAATGAATTATCTTTCAAGGCAAGGAAATCTAATTCAAAATTTGAAAATTCAAAATCTGTTTTGACTAAAAAATTTTGAGCTTGAAAGCATTTCTGCATTTCTACAACCATTTGATCTTTGTTAACTTCTTCTGAAGCATCAATTGAAAAAGAGAACTTATTATGAATGCAAATTCTTCTTATAAGATCGGAATTGAAAGATGTAGCATTTAATATCAAATATTCTAAATCATTAATTTTTAAAATAGGTGTATATTGAAGGTCTACATGATGATTTTCTTTGTTAATATCCAAAGTAATTGGTGATAAAAAATCGTCAAGCTCATCTATACTATTTATTATACCAATATAATTGAGAATATGTTTAAGTTGCTCTTTCGAAATTATTGATAAAAGTGAGTTGGATAAAATTTGATCGGCATTTGGTAATTTATCTGAATTTTCGTGGTAAGCAATTTGTAACGCATAGTTAGATAGATTAAATATTTTACTTAAATTAAGATAATTCATAACTGAATAATTATTATGAATTATAGTTTTAGATATTTCATCTATAGAGGTTATCTTATTGAAAAGATAATTCTCATAATATATTTGAGAAAATTTTACTAAATCTTCAAGGTGAAGTTTTTGAGGAGAATATTCTTTAGTTTTAAAAAAATTTAATGGAATTTTTATTAAAAATCTATCAGGATTTTTTGCGATTATATAAGGTTTAAATTCTGAGTCTTCACTAGAGCTGATATCTTTTAAAATTTCGTAAAGACTTTTAAATTCTAAAAAGTTATCTTTTTTAAATTTGCTGAAAGTCTCGACTGCATTTGATAGTCTTTTTTGATCTGAAAGAAAATATCCAATTCTTTTTTGTCTTTCAAATATACCGCCATTAATATAAATTTTATTATTTATATTGATTGCTTGATATTCAAATACACCAACATCAATTTCGATTTCCTTGTATTTGTTTATTTTATATGCAGAAGATAAGGCTTCTTTAATATCATGATTGCAATCAGGTAAGGAGTTTAAGTTTGCAGTTGGTATAAGCCCTTTAATATTAGAGTCAATATAAATACTTACAATAGTAGAAATACTATTGCAAATCTCTTCAGGAGAGTAAAAATTAGATTTTATTACCATTTCTTCAATACAATTATAGCTATGAAAAAATAATGGGTTTATTGTGTTGATAATGAAGGTATGATCGCAATTATTTAAAACTATTCTTAATGCCTGATCATCCATTAAAAATTGTACAATTTTTTCATATTCGTTTTTAATATCATCTGATAATATTAAAATATTTGTAACTGAGTTAAAATAGCTTGAATATAAGTTAATGTTTATTGAGTTTAAGAATTCTTTTAGATTATGTATAATTTCCAATAAAGGTTGGAAATTATAATCATATTTGGAGCTTCTAAAAACTCCTATTGATTTAACATAAGTATGTCCCAATGGATGGTTTTCACTTAAGTAAATTAATTTAAGGAAATCAAAAGCTGACTCTGTATTGCCGATAGAAATTTCATTAATAATTTCTTTACATATTTTTTCATAAGTCTTTTTTTGTTTTTTTAGACTTTTAGGTAGTTTTTCATTTATTAGTTCTTTTATAACTAACATTCTTTCATTTGTTAAAATTTCATCAGCAATAGCATTTTTTAAATCATAAATAATTTGCATATCTAAACTCTAATTTAAAAGTATTAATTTCAATAGTTTTATATTACTTGACCCGCATATAGTATCTAAGCTACTCTAAATTTACCACCCACATGGTGGTCGAGTTTGGTCGCTCGTTTAGAAACATATGGTAGACAGCCGCTACTAGCGGATTTTTTTTGTCTATAATTCGGTGCACCCGTTGTTATGGTGGATCGGATGGGGAGGCTAACGCCTGCCGTTTTACCTGTGTTTCACGGTCGACCAACCCCGTTCGGTCTGCCACCCTAGTTTGGTCGCTGGGATGGCATAGAAAAACCAAACACAGGTGAATAGAACTATGACTCCATTATTAAAAGCTGTTAATAAGCCAACGAACTCAGAAGACTTACTTCAAACAGTCAGCGACTCTCTTTCTAAACTAGAACACTACCTCTCAGCTCTGTCACGTATGCACTTTGACGATGACCTTCATAGTGATGAGTTCAACGCCATCATGTGTGGACTACACCTACAGGTCCACGAGATCTGCCAGCAAATCAAAGCCTGACTAAAATCTGGAGAGAATGGGCCAAAGTTGCTCATTCTCCTTCAGCGCGGGCGGTTGTCCCCCCACCACACCTGGGCAGTAAATATGTCGAATACTCTACAAAAAATCAGCCACCCACAATTGTGGGTAAAACGGCTGTAGATATGGCATACGTTAGAGCAAAACCACACAAAATTGATTCTGCATTTTTCTACACGGTTTCCTCAAATTTCTACAGAAAGAAAATCATTGAAAAGATGTATCCCAAAACAGGCTTTTTAAAATCAAAATAAAAAATCTGAAATTAGGTAACACACACCTAAAACTATATGTAAATACATGAATTAATTGATAAAAAGCTGTCACAAAGAAAGGTAACATTAGGGAACAGATTAAGTAACATGGTTATTAAGTTATTGATAAATATCAATTTGTTTAGTAACGCTCTGTTACCTGAAAAGTGGGTAACTTGTCACCTAGATGTTACTTAAATGTCACTTTATAAAATTAATTAAATAATTATATTATTCATATATTTAGATACTATTTTCTAAATCTGTTACTTTTGTTACCTGTTTTTTTTGTCATTAGAAATTTTGAGTTTTCATCATTTTGACGCTTCTTTTGATGCTTTATAAAAATCACCATAAATCGTACCTTCTTCCACATTTACCCACATTTATTTGATTAAACCACTGTTATTCAATTCTTTTCAGACCCCGACCCTCGGGACCATATTCAGAATCGTAAGATTCTACGAAAACCCCTAAGCTAACGGCTTAGGGGTTTTTTTGTTGGGTTAAAATAACTGCCTATCAATTATAATTTTATCTTTTAGTGTTAATTCTTAATTTATAGAAAGGTTAGATTTCTTATGAAATTTCATTTGGGAGCTAACTTGTGAAAATAAGTGATGATCTATAATTTTGGTGGAATAAATAGATCTGTCTTTCATTCAAAGTCTTGAGCTGTAAATTTTGATTAGAATATAAAAGACAAGATAGGGTATATGATTTAGGTAGAATTATTTTCTACTTATTATTTTACAATTAGAGAGTAAATCATGAATAAAAAAGTTATAGGGGTAATCTTCGGATTAATCATTTTGATTTTTGGGTATTTATACGCTTCGCCTTATATCATCTTAAATAGTATTAAGAATGCATTGAAAGAGAATGATAGTGAAAAGGTTTCTGCTTATATTGACTATACAAGTGTACGCCAAAGTCTGAAAGATCAGATGAATGCTTATATGTTAAAAGAGATCACAGCTAAAGAAACTAATGGTTGGGAAGCTTTAGGTGCAATGATGGTTTCAACTTTGGCCGAAAAGATGGTCGATGCAATAGTAACACCTGAAGGTATGACCTTGATGCTGCAAGGGAAGGATCTTAGAAAAAGTTTAACTGGTAGTAAAGAGGAAGAAGATACGCATAAAGAAAGAACAGATACCTCAAAGATAGAATACAGAACTCGGTACTTATCAATGAGTATGTTTGAGGTAACTTTTAAAAATAAAGAGAATGGTTCGGATGTGAAAATCATTATGGAGCGTGATGGTTTAAGCTGGAAAATAAAAAAGATTGTTTTGCCCATGGATGAGATAAACCCTAAACAAAAACTAGAGCCGACAACGATTCCTACAGTAGAAAAAATACCAGAATCTGAAACTCCATCAATGATAGAACCAAAGACAACGTTTAATTTCTCTGGTGTACAGAAGGGGGCGAAACTTGAATCTTGTTATCATGATCCATGTTCAATTATTCGGGTTATGGAGTTCAAGTTAATAAAGCAAACACCCACTGAATCAAATATTGAGTTAACAGTTGTAGGTGGTAGTCAAGGCTGGGATGCTAAAAAAATAGAATGGAACCATGAAGCTCATAAAATCCAGATTCAATGCTCTATCACTAAGCCAACATTACAGATTGAAGATGAGGTAACAATAATACCTTTAAGTGATTCTGGGGTGCCTGGAGTATTATGGTCAGATGCCGAAACTTACATGCAAGCATGCCATAATTACACTGGGGACATGGGAGCTGGCATTCAACAGTATGGTTATAATGTACAAGATAGTTAAATTATTAATAAAATAGTAATCTGAAAAAGGCCAGTTTATTGGCCTTTTTTTAAACAATAGTTTTAATCGGCTTTTAAAAAATTCTGAACTCGCATTTCTAACATCTTACAACTCTTTACCTTCAAACATTTGTTGTATTTTTCTAAAACATACCCACTTTATGTATCTGAAAACCTTTAATTGAAACTTCACATTTCTATTTCGAAAAGAACGTTGCTCTTTTTATGTACTGTGTTAAAGTTTGTAGTAGATCATAATGATTATAAGTACATTTTTTAAGAGCGTTTCCGACCAAAAACGACAAAATCTGTGAGGCGGGCAATGACATTCCAGCGTTTAGAACTAAATCAGGTTGAGCAGTTAAGTGCTTGTAGAATCTCTCTGTTGCTTGGATTAAATGCCGAGCAGAACTACATTGAGCAATTTTTTCGGTTTAGTCTTCGACTTTTGAAGTGTAAAAAAGCCTTATTAACTTTTAATCAAGAACCTTACTTTTGGCATCGTTGCCCCGAAGGTATGACGGCAATTTCTTTTAAGCCTTCGAAACATTTAAAGCAGTGCTTTGCGAAACAACAGGTGATTAATCACTCACATCCTTCTTATCAAAACTTAACCAACTATTTAAAAGAACTAAACATCGAGTGCAGCAGGGCATTGGCCGTGCATCTTTTGCATCCTGATAAAACCTCTATGGGCTTTGCTGTCTTTTTCGATGACGATGCAGCAACGTTTGAAGATGACGATATTCAATTGCTGCTCGATTACTGTTCTACTTTTATGCAGCAAGTCGAATTAAAGTTTAACTATGAAGAGTTAAACGAACTCTATGAACAACAAGTTGCGATTAACTCAAGTAAAACCAAATTTTTCTCGATTATTTCACATGACTTACGAGCGCCGTTTCATGGGTTGCTCGGATTTTCTGAAGTATTGGCTAAAGAACGTGAAACCTTAGATGAATCTAGTATTCAAAATATTGCAGATTATTTATATGACACTTCACAATCGACCTATAACTTGCTTGAAAGTTTACTAACATGGGCGATGGCAGAGGGTGGGCGTTTTGTTTATCACCCAATTAACTTTAAACTTAGACAAGTCAGCAATATTGTTTGCGATGTTTTGCGTACTTTAGCGTTGAAAAAAAATATTGAACTAGTCAATGATGTTCCAGATGATTTAAATATCTATGCCGATATCAATATGATGACCTCTGTAATTCAAAACTTGGTATCAAATGCGCTGAAATTTACCGACATTGATGGATCCGGAAAAGTCTTTATTGAAGCTAGGCAAGCTGACAAAAATATAGAAATAACCGTGCGAGACACTGGTTTAGGCATGACCGAAAAACAAATGACAAATTTGTTCCATCCACGTATTACAGCTAGCTTTAAAGGAACTGCTGGTGAAAAAGGTGCGGGTTTAGGTTTGAGCCTTTGTAAGCGTTTTGTCGAGATTAATCAGGGACAAATTAATGTCAGCTCCAAAGAAGGGGTAGGAACGACATTTAAAGTTTTACTACCTTCGGCTCAAGAAAGTCATGAGGCGCTTACCGAACATCACTCTTCATCGGAAGCAAAATTAGTCTAATCCCTTTTCCTACCACTACTCGAACTGCTATAACTAAAAACAGAGTACGAGGAAAAGAGCTTTTTTATATGAATGCGGAGCAGTTACAAAAAACATTGCGTGCTAGTCAGTACGCAGAACAAGTTTTAGGTTTGCATCAAGCTGTTTTAGAACAAGATTATCAAATAGATCAATTTGCTGCACCGCTCTCGACCGAACAGATTTATCAATTTGTACAAACCACATTAGATGGAATTGGTGATGAAACGCTTTGGATGCGTGGATTGCGTATTTTACGTAGTCGATTAATGTTCCGCTGGATCTGGCAGGATGCCAATCAGCTTACCGATGTTGTCACACTTACTCGCGAACTTTCTGATTTTGCCGATGCCAGTATTTGTGCAGCAAAGGATTTTGCGCGTCTAGCACTTGTGGCGAAACATGGGGAACCGTTAAGTTATTCTGGCAAAGTCCAAGACTTGATTGTGGTTGCCATGGGTAAACTTGGTGCTCAAGAGCTTAACTTGTCGAGTGATATCGATTTAATTTTTGCCTTTGATGAGCAAGGCGAAACCAATGGCCGCAAATGTATTGATGTACAGCAGTTCTGTATTTTGTGGGGACAAAAACTCATTTATTTACTTGAGCACATTACTGCTGATGGTTTTGTGTTTCGGGTTGATATGCGCTTGCGTCCTTGGGGAGATGGCTCGGCATTAGCAATTAGTCACGCAGCTTTAGAAAAATATTTAAGTCAGCATGGTCGTGAGTGGGAGCGTTATGCGTGGATTAAAGCGCGTGTTGTGACGGGAGGTAAAGAAGGACAAGACTTGTTGGAAATGACACGTCCTTTTGTATTCCGTCGTTATGTCGACTACACCGCTTTTGCCGCGATGCGTGACATGAAAGCGATGATTGAGCGTGAAGTTCTGCGTCGTCATATTGAGGATGATATTAAACTCGGGGCAGGTGGTATTCGCGAAATTGAGTTTATTGTTCAAGTCTTCCAGCTTATTTACGGCGGCTCTAAACGTGAGCTTCAAGACCGTCAGTGTTTAGTCAGCCTTGAACACATTGGTGAAGCGGGTTTATTAGAAAGACAAGCTGTTTTAGAACTTGAAGATGCTTATCTATTTTTGCGCCGTGTTGAACATGCGATTCAAGCCCTCAATGATCAACAAACACAACTGTTGCCAGAAGAAGTAGACCTAAGACAGCGTATTATCGACACCTTGGGTTTTGCGAGTTGGGATGAGTTTATTGATGTTCTTAACGAGAAACGTCAAAAAGTTAAAGTTCAATTTAAGCAGCTCATTGAAGATACAAGTTCCAATGCCGCAACTGAAAACTTTGGACAGTTAGAGCAGCAGTTAGATGAAGTGTTGGATGACAATGCGAAAAATCTGATTCATGAATTCTGGCACGGTCACGCACTCAAAAAATTACCTTCAAATGCTGTCCAGCGTTTAAAAACATTCTGGCCTCATTTAATTGAAGTAATCTTACAGTCAGAACAACCTCAAACTGCGCTTTTGCGCTTAATGCCGCTGATTGAATCAGTCATGCGCCGAACCGTGTACTTGGTGATGTTGATTGAAAGTAAAGGTGCATTGCAACGCTTAGTTAAAATGGCGACTGTAAGTCCTTGGATTTGTGAAGAGCTAACACAATATCCAGTACTGCTTGATGAGTTTTTATCGATGGGCTTTGAGTTACCAAAGCGTAAGGACTTAGAAGATTCATTACGTCAGCAATTGCTTCGTATTGAAATTGATCAAGTTGAAGACCAAATGCGAGCACTTCGACTGTTTAAAAAGAGCAATGTACTCACTGTTGCGGCAAGTGATGTGTTAGCTGAAAGCCCGCTAATGAAAGTATCTGATGCATTAACCGATATTGCTGAAGTGAGTGTTAATGCAACACTTCATTTAGCTTATCAGACCGTAGCAAAGCGTCATGGTTATCCATGTGATGTCGATGGAAAACGTTGCTCACTTGACTACAAAGCCTTTGCTGTTATTGGTTATGGCAAAGTAGGTGGGATTGAGCTTGGCTATGGTTCTGACTTGGACCTTGTCTTTATTCATTATCTAGATGAACAAGCAGATACGGATGGAACGAAGTCAATTAGTGGCTTTGAGTTTGCTATGCGTGTCGCTCAAAAGTTTATGTCACTCATGACCACTCAAACCCTAGATGGTCGTGTCTATGAAATTGATACGCGGTTAAGACCTTCAGGTGAGGCCGGTTTATTGGTGACAAGTCTTAAGGCTTACGAACACTATCAGTTGAAAAGTGCGTGGCTTTGGGAGCATCAGGCATTAGTACGTGCCCGCTCTATTGCAGGTGATGAGGTACTTTGCCAGAAATTTGAAATATTTCGACGCGAGATATTGACTCAATCTAGAGATGAGGCTTATGTTCGTGAGGAAGTGTTGAAAATGCGTCAGAAAATGAAAGACCACCTAGGTTCGTCTTCTGAACAAAAAAAACATGGTATTTTTCATTTAAAACAGGACGCAGGTGGTATCGTCGATATCGAATTTATGGCACAGTATGCTGTACTTGCATGGAGCGGGACGAAACCCGATCTCGCCCATTATTCTGATAATGTAAGAATATTAGAAGATGCTGCTAAAGCAGACTGCTTATCCAGTGAAGATGCCACAGCATTAATTCGAGCCTATCTTAGTGAACGTGCCGAAAGCCACCGTTTAGCCCTTGCAAATCAATCCATGCAAGTAAGCGCAGCGGACTGGCGTAGTACCCGTGCGGTCGTTTGCAATTTATGGCAAAGATTAATAGACCCAACCGCTTCGGTTGAGTTGGATAGTGAATGATTTTATAACAATTTGGAGTGTTCCATGAATTTGGCTGATCGTGATGGTTTTATTTGGCAAGATGGAAAATTAATTGATTGGCGTGATGCAAAGATTCACGTTTTAACCCATACATTACACTACAGTATGGGCGTATTTGAGGGTGTTCGTGCTTATGAAACGCCTAAAGGTACTGCAATTTTCCGTCTTCAAGACCACACAAAACGTTTGTTAAATTCAGCAAAAATTTATCAAATGAAAGTGCCGTATGATCAAGCCACGCTTGAACAAGCACAAATCGATGTTGTTCGTGAAAATAAATTAGCTTCTTGCTATTTACGTCCATTAATCTGGATCGGTTCAGAAAAACTTGGTATTGCAGCAACAAATAACACGATTCATGCCGCAGTTGCAGCATGGGCGTGGGGCGCATACCTTGGTGATGAAGCAATGGCGAATGGTATTCGTGTTAAAACTTCATCATTTACTCACCATCATCCAAACGTGACGATGTGTAAAGCAAAAGCATCTGGTAACTACACGTTGTCAATTCTTGCTCACCAAGAAGTTGCACATTCTGGTTATGACGAAGCAATGTTAATGGACCCACAAGGTTATGTGTGCCAAGGTTCTGGTGAAAACGTATTCTTAATTAAAGATGGTGTTTTACACACTCCAGATATCGCTGGTGGTGCGCTTGATGGTATTACACGTCAAACAGTAATGACGATTGCTAAAGATCTTGGTTATCAAGTTGTTGAGCGTCGTATTACACGTGATGAATTCTACATTGCAGACGAAGCATTCTTCACAGGTACTGCTGCGGAAGTAACGCCAATTCGTGAATACGATGACCGTCCAATTGGTACAGGTGGCCGTGGCCCAATTACTACTGAAATTCAAAAGACTTACTTTGATGCAGTTCAAGGTAGAAATCCGAAATATGAACACTGGTTAACTTACGTAAAATAAGTTAATCCGTTAACATAAAAAGGCGAACATAAGTTTCGCCTTTTTATTTTTGGCTTCGGGAGCTTTTATGCATATTGTCTATGTCTCTGATGGTAAGGCAGGGCACCGTTCACAAGCATTAGGCTTGTTTCAGGCAATGCAAAGACAACAGCCAGAAACAACTTTTGAAGAGATCCTTATTTCTGATTTGCCAATTATTTCTTTAATTCAGGCACTTTTCTCTTCAAAAAAATCGTTATTAAAAAAAACACCTGATTTTATATTTGGCGTGGGAAGCCACACACACTTTCGTGTCTGGTTACTTGGCAAAATTTTTAGAAAAGCCAAAACTATTATTTTGATGAAGCCTAACTTACCTATGGTTTGCTTTGATTACGCTGTTATTCCAGAACATGACGGTATTCACGCCGACAGCCATGTGATTGTCACACGTGGGGCATTAAATCCAATTCGTAATGAAAACCGCCATCAAAAAGACCGAATTTTAATTGCTTTAGGTGGTTCATCTAAACGACATCAATGGAACCAAAACAAAGTATTAAGCAGTGTTCAGAAAATTGTTGAGAATAATCCAGCCGCTGAGATTATTTTGACAACTTCACGCCGTACACCAGCAGAATTTATCGATACTTTAAGACAGCAAAGCTTTGCTGGGCATTTACAAATATTTCCAGTTGATCAAACACCTCAAGGCTGGATTTTTGAAGAAATGCAAAAAGCAGAAGCAGTTTGGGTAACAGAAGACAGCGTGTCTATGATTTTTGAGGCGCTTACCGCAGGTTGTCGAGTCGGTGTAATGGCAATGGACCGGTTGAAAGATGACCGGATTACCCACTCAGTTGATCAAATGTTAGAATCAAAATTAATTTCACAGCAGACTTGTGTTGTACAGTTACCACAACCTTATGCTTTTAAAGAAGCAGACCGTGTGGCAACATATCTTTTAGCGAAAAATTAAATTTTTTATTTTGAGTAAATAAATGAAAATATTGCATATTGCGAATTTTGGCTTTAATAAACAAGGCGCCCATTTTTACTGCACAGACCGTAAAATTTCTGCCGGATTAATTGAAAATGGCCATTTCGTTTATGATTTTAGTTTTCGTGACATGGCTCGTATGGGAACCATTTTTAAAACAAAAAAACTGGGTGCCAATTGGGCTAATAAAGAAGTTCTAAAGGTCGTTAATAATATTGAACCTGATCTAGTGCTGATTGGGCATAGTGACTTAATGAGTCCAGATGTTTTAAGACAGATTAAAGAAGCTTATCCAAATACTAAAATTGCATTTTGGTATGTTGACCCGCTTTATCTTGAAAGCAAACTCGACTTTGTTAAAGCATTCTCGCCATATTTAGATGCTATTTTCTGTACAACCGGTGGTGAATATCTACAAAAATTAAAACAGCCGCATTTAAGCGTAGCCTATCTACCAAATGTGGGTCACCGTAATGTAGAAACACTACAGCAATTTTCAAATGTGAATACGGATAAGACCTTTATTTTTTGTGGTGTGGTCTATAAAGAACCTGAGCGTGAGAAGTTCTTAAAGGACTTAGCAGATGCGTTGCAACAAGGCCATGTGAACTACCAATATTATGGTTGTTTTGAGCAACCGGGTGTTTACGGTAAAGCGTATTATAAAGTTCTATCTGAAACAAAAATGGGACTTAATTACTCACGCCGTAATGATGTAACTCTGTATAGTTCTGACCGTATTGTACAACTGACTGGTAATGGTTTATTGACTTTTAGCCCAAGAATTCCGGGCTTTGAGAAGCTCTACACTGAGCAGGAAGTGGTTTACTTTGACGATCAGTTTGACTTGGCCAAGAAGATCCAATTCTTTGATCAAAACCCAGATCAGGCTGAAAAAATAGCGAAAGAGGGCTGGGAGAAAACACGTAGATCTTTCAATGCTAAACGCATCACCCAATTTATGGTTGAAGTGACATTTAAGCAGGCCCTTTCAGAAGATTATGAATGGTCACATGAGGTTTATGCATGATGTGGTTTTTGTACGTTGCGGTAGGCCTACTAGCACTTGCTGCACTGTTATATGTGCTGGGTAATTATACTTTCTGGCTTCCGTTTCGTTCGAACAAACTACCGCGCGTTGTGATGTTGCATCAGGTTACACCTAAAGATGCAGCCTCTGGTATGAATATGCCTCCTGAAAAGTTTGAACAACTCTTACAGTTGTTGACACGTAAGGGGAGTACTTTTTGTTTTGTCTCTGAGCTTGAACAATATCGTAATCAAAAAAATGTCGTTGCTTTAAGTTTTGATGATGGCTTTATGGATAATTATCTTTATGCCTATCCATTACTTAAAAAATATAATGCAAAGGCAACCATTTATTTGGCGACGCAAATTGAAGGAATCGAAAAGCTAACTCATGAGCAAATTCATGAAATGGCGAATTCTGGTTTCATTGAATTTGGTGCGCACACCCAACACCATGTGAACTTACTTAAGCTTGACGATCAAACCGCTTATGATGAAATGCTTCAGTCTAAACGTGACGTTGAAGCATTAGTTGGGAAGTGCCCAAGCTTTGCCTATCCATTTGGTCGATTTAACGAAAAGCACCAGAAAATGGCTCAAGAGATTGGCTTTAAAAATGCTGTATCGACGCGTAAAAAAATCGAAGCTTACGAAGTAGTTAATCAATTTAATATTCCACGTGTCAGCACGCATGGTGCCATGAATGCTTTACAGATGCGTATCGCCCTTGCTAAAGGACGTTATAAGTTATGAATAAAATTCCATGTAGTGTCTATATTGTCACTTTAAATTGTGGTGCTTGGTTAGAGCGAACTTTGCAAAGTGTCAGTGAGTTTGATGAAGTTATTATTTTAGATTCGGGCAGTACTGATAATACTTATGAAATTGCTCAGAGTTTTGAAAATACTCAAATTTCTCATCAAGACTGGCAAGGCTATGCAGGGCAAAAAAGTTTGGCTCTAGCGAAATGCCGAAATGATTGGGTATTTAATTTAGATGGTGATGAAGTCTTATCTAACGAGTTAAAACAAGAAATTGTTGAGACCATTCAGCAAAATAAGCTTGATGCTTTAATTACACCGATTAATGATGTGTTTTTAGGTGTTCCCAACAGCAAACATACTAAAAAACATGCAAAGGTGCGTTTTTTCCGTAAGTCTAAAGGGCATTACGACCTTGCCAATAAGGTCCATGAAAATGTGATTGTAGAAGGTGATTCTCAGCGTGCTCAACATGATATTTATCATTATGGCGAGTCGAGCATTTTTGTTAAAGTCGAAAAAAATAACCAATATTCCAACCTCAAAGCATTAGAGAAATACCAAAAAGGAAAGTCTCCAAGTGTTGCAAAATTGGTTTTGGTAATGCCTGTGACTTTCATGAAGTCTTATTTTATTCGTCGTAGTTTCTTAAATGGTTGGCGTGGTTTCGTTAATAGTATGATCAACGCATTTTATGCTTTTCTAAAAGAAGCCAAACTATTTGAACAGACCATGAATAAAGATAAAAAATAAGTAGGCAAGCTATGAAAATTGTTCAGGTATTGGCAACTAGTGGTGGAATTGGTGGTTTAGAGCAGCACACTTTTAACCTTGTTAATCAGCTCGCTTTAAATCATGAAGTACATGTGATTGCACATCCTTGCTATCTAGACAAATTTAGCCAACAAGTAAATTTTCATGCGGTTGATTTTGCACGTAGCCGTTGGAATATTTTTTTACTCTGGCAACTTAAAAATCTTATCCAGCAAATTCAACCTGCTATTGTTCATGCACAAGCAGGAAAGGCGGCTGAGCTGATTGCCCGAATTAAGCCATTTTTATCTGGCCCAAAGTTTGTGACAACAGTACATGGTACTAAAAAGAATAAATCTGCCTATTTAGCAGGTGATGCTGTTATTGCGGTGAGCCAAGCACTCACGCAAGGCATTCCAGAGTCTAAAGCACATGTGGTTTATAACGGGGTCTATCCTCAACCCGTACTTACAGTTGAAAATAAAGAAAAGTTATTTCAATCAATTCAAAAAGATTTTGCTGAGCTAGATGCAAGTAAAAAAGTTGTTATGTGTATTGGACGTCTAGAGCCAGTAAAAAATATCAGTTTACTGATTGAGTCGATGCAACAGATCGATGCCAATTTATGGATTATTGGTGATGGTTCACTTAGAGCAAGTTTAGAAAAACAAGTCAGTGAATTAAACATGCAAGATCGGGTCGCTTTTCTTGGGTTTAGAACTGATGCTCGAGATCTGATGCAATTAGCAGATATTGTGGTTTTGTCATCAGATCGTGAAGGTTTTCCACTCGTCATGGTCGAAGCTTTACAGGCTAATAAAGCAATGGCTTCAACCAAAGTGAATGGCGTGATCGAGTGGCTGCCAGAGCAGTATTTGGCAGAAATTGGAGATGCACAAGGTTTGGCAAAAGCAATTCAATATGCACTTCAACCTGATGCTCAAAATGACTTTGACCCTTTGTATGCAAAAGCCAAGGCTGAACTGACTGTACCAGCCATGGCTGAGCAGACGCTTAATATTTATAAAGGCCTGCTGAAAACTTAAGTATTCTTCGGCGTAAGGCGAATAGCATCAAGTACCACAAAGTTATCTTCGACATTAATGGTATGACAACCGTCATCAGCCTGATTCCAGTCTGGTAAAACTACTTCTAGTAATTTTTCTTCGTAAGCTGTCGGGCTAAGCTGAGTAATTGCCTTTAATTCGATATTACCGCCATAACGTTTTAACGAATCTTGGCTTGGACGAACCAGTTGTCCTTTATAAATAAAAGGTTTACCCGCCATACGGAACTGCTGACTGCCTCGACACACTGGATTCATTGGGTGTTCTTGCCAGTTAGGATGTAAAATATCTTCGGTAAAGAATAGATCTAAACGATCACCAAATTTCTTACAATCACGACGCGTTGAAGTAAAAAGATACCATAAGCCTTCATGATAGAAAGGGGTGCTGTCGACTGCTTCGATATTCTCGATCAGATTAGAATGCTTTTCCCATTTCAGTGGAAATTCAGTACATTTCCAAAGTTCAATCGTCTTGTTGGCAGAAGTTTCTGGGATCATGTACCAAGTATCTTTTACTTTGAATATACAAGGATAAGAAAGGTGATAGTCGAGCTTTAGGATTGTCTCTGGTGGCGTGTAGGTGCCCTCTTTAAAAACTTCTAAAACTGAAAGAAAACCTACAGGATGTTCGTCATCAACTTCTTCAAAAAAAATGAAATGACGGCCATTTTCATAAGCATAAAAGCTATCTGCAAATGTAAACTTTTTAGGGGAGTGGATCTCAAAGAGAGAATCTAGTTGCTCAAGTGTAGTAAACGGTTGTTCTAACCAGCCAAAACGCATATACCAATGAGAGTCAAAAGATTTTGCTTTTTTTGCTTGTTGGTATTTATACCATTTTTTTTGAATCAGGCGATTTAGCATTAAATTTTACACTCGATATAACTATAATTAGATAGACTATCCCTGACTCATTTTAACATTTGAATGAAATGAAAAAATATTTAATCAGTATTGAATCTGCTAATAGTGAACGTTTAAAAAAGTTGTACTCTCAAGCAACATTTTACAAATATCGCGATGAATTTAAGCAGTTTGGGGTAATCGGTAAGAATTTAAGCGTCAGTGAATATTTTCAACAAGGTGTAGCAGGCAAGAAAAAACCGATGACGCCTGGCGAGCTTGGTTGTGCCATGTCTCATATTGCTGCACTAAAAGATTTTTTAAACTCAGATGAAGAATATGCAATTATTTTTGAAGATGATGTGATCGAACGTTTTGAAATTGATTTCCAAGACTTAGAAAAGCACATTCATTCTTTGAATCTAGGTCCGTGCTTTTTCCTAAGCTTGGGCGGTATTCAAATGAAAATATGTAATCGCGTTCGTGGAAAATTTTTATCCGAAGAGTTGTATAACCAAAAAATTCTAAAAGTTGATTATGATTATCTCGAAAAACTAGCCTATGCGTATGCCTATGTTGTAGACCGTAAAATGGCGCAGATGTTGGTTGATTATCATCAGCCGATCAAAATTTACGACCATTGGCAAGATCTTGTTGGACGAGGTGATTTCAGTTTTTATGTCAGCTTTTTATTCGATCACCCGATCATCGAAAATAATGATGCGTTAAGTTATTTAGAAAAGGAAAGAAGCTTAATTACTCCTATTTCACAAGATGATAGAGATTTGTTACGTTACCTAAGAGTTAAACTAAAGAAATATATACTTAATAAATATATAATTTAGTCGTTTTTTTAGATTTTCTTACTAATTTTATGACTAAGCAAAAAAATATTATTATCGGGTCAGCAACTGGATACAGTGCTGACCTCATTTCTTCTTTTGTATATTCTTTGGAAAAGACAGACTTTGATGGCATTTTGACTTTAATTATCTATAAAGAGCAAATGTCAGAGTTTGTTAATGCATTTTCAAATATCAAAAATTTTAAAATTGAATTTAAAGTTTCAACGATTGGGAAATTTAAATCGAAGTCAAAATACTCAGGTATTTACAAGTTTAAGTTTATAAAGAATATTCTTAAGAAAATTATTGGATTAACTGTAAATGAAGCAGTTCCTGATTCAAAAATAAAAGCCCTTAAAATCACAGGCTATCCGCATGTGAGTCGCTTTTTTGAATATAAAGAAGTTGTAGAAAGTCATCCTGATGCTTCACATGTGCTGCTCAGCGATGTGCGAGATGTTTTTTTTCAGGGTAATCCTTTTAAAGATCTGGGCAAAGGGCTCTTTGTTGGTATGGAAAATCCAGATTATACGATAGGCACTGAGCAATATAATCAAAAATGGATTATCGATGCATATGGAAATAGTTTTTATAATAGTGCAAAAGATGAGCAGGTTTCGTGCTCAGGTGTCACAATTGGAGATATGAACTCGATTAAAGTCTATATCAATAAAATGATTGAAGAGTTCTGCAAACAGCCATATCAAAAAATGTCTGAAAGAATTTATGATCAGGCAATGCACAATAAATTATTAATTACCAATGATTTAGCTGATGTAACTCGCTGTCAGCCATTTGAGTCTATTATTGTAACTCTTGGATTGTATCCAATAGATCAAATTACGATTAATGATCAAGGTTTTATTATCAATCGCAACCAGAAAATCATTCCTATTGTCCATCAGCATGATAGACATCCGGAATTGATTCAGTTATGTGATAACTATATTGGGAAATAAATTTTAGGATTATCTAAACTTTATGAGGGGAAGCGGATATTAATTTTTATCCGCATTTCCTTTTAAAACCATATAAATCAGCGCAACAAAAATAAGCAATGCACCTGCTAAGCTACTTACGCAGAAATAAAGAATACGTTGACTTGTAGTGATGTTAAATAATTCATTTGCAAGGATATAGCGCATGAAAAACCATTGCGCAAGAGAGAATACGATTACGATTAAAGCATGTCGACGTACATCAGGGCGCATTGCCATAATGAATCACCAAGGGAGAAAAAGTGGTGATATTATGCCATTTGCTCACTGTCATCTCAAGAGAGCCTTAATTGGGGTGATTATATAGAAAAATTAAAATTATGAATGAATTGTGAATTTTTATTAACATTAATAAACCTTGAATTCCATTTTTTATCTGAAATTTTCTAGTAAGTTTCTGTACTTATTTGGATATGTGTTTGATGCAGCCTGTTGATTTTGTAATGATTTGGGTAGACTCAACCGATACGAAATGGCAGCAACAATATATATATTATAAATCCAAAGTAGCTCAAACAAAGGTGGTTGAACTTGTTGAGCAATGTCGCTATCGCGACTGGAATAATCTTCATTATTGGTTTAGATCTGTTGAAAAATTTTGTCCTTGGGTTAGGAAAATCCATCTGGTGACTTGTGGTCATTTCCCTGAATTTTTAGTCAAAAATCATCCTAAGTTAAATTTGGTTACACACGATCAAATCATGGAATCAAACTGTTTACCGACATTTAACTCACATGCTATTGAAATTAATATTCATAAAATAGATGGTTTAGCAGAGCATTTTGTCTATTTTAATGATGATACTTTTATCAATAGGCCTTTAGAGCCTGAGTTCTTTTTTAGAAATGGTTTACCTTGTGATGGTGTGCATTTACAGCCACTTATGGTCGTAGGTGAAGAGAACTTTCTAGGCGCAGTTGCCCTAACTGATGTTGCAATTATTAATAAGCATTTTGATAAGCGAAAATTATTCCATAAAAATCCCTATGCACTTTTTAATTATCGCTATTCTATGAGCAGTAATTTGGGTAATTTTTTGAGTTTATATAATCGAAAATTTTCAAGTTTTTATAGTACTCATTTGCCTCAACCTTTTTTGAAATCGGTATTTGAAGAAGTTTGGAAAACTGAAGAGACTTACTTAAAAGAAGTATCAAGTCATCGATTTAGACAGCCTTTAGACGTTAATCAGTATCTTTTTCGATTGTGGCAGTTGTGCTCATCCCGTTTTTATCCTGTCAATATATTTGAGCGTGGACAAAACTTTAACTTAAGGCTACAAAATCTTCCTGAAATTAATCAGGTTATTAAGAATGAACAACTTCCACAAATTTGTCTAAATGACGATGAACACGTGGTCGATTTTGAAAAGCTTAAAACAGAAATCATTCAAATTTTTGATCAAAAATTTAAAACGCTCTCAAGTTTTGAAAAAGAAATATCTCATTAAAATTTGAAAATTAATGAATAAAAAACCCTGCATAAGCAGGGTTTTTTAATGTGAAAATCTAAAAATTATTTAGATTCTTCAGCTTTTGGCTTCTCACGTAAGCGGATGCCCAAGTCACGAAGCTGATTTGCTTCAACAGGAGCAGGTGCTTGAGTAAGTGGACATTCAGCAGTCTTCGTTTTAGGGAATGCAATAACGTCACGAATAGAAGTCGCGCCAGTCATTAACATCACTAAACGGTCAAGACCAAATGCCAAACCACCGTGAGGAGGAGCACCGTAACGAAGTGCATTTAATAAGAAGCTGAATTTCTCTTCTGCTTCTTCATCAGAAATACCAAGCGCTTCGAAAATCGCTTTTTGCATTTCTAATGTATAAATACGTAGAGAACCACCACCAACTTCAGTACCGTTCAATACCATGTCGTAAGCAACAGAAAGCGCTTCACCTGGATTGCTCTTCACTTCTTCTACGCTTGATTTTGGTAGAGTGAATGGATGGTGAACAGAAGTCCATTTGCCATCGTCAGTTTCTTCAAACATTGGGAAATCAACAACCCAAAGTGGAGCCCACTCACAAGTTGCAAGATTCAAATCATGGCCGATCTTCACACGAAGTGCGCCCATTGCATCATTTACAACTTTAGCTTTATCAGCACCAAAGAATACGATATCGCCATCTTGCGCACCAACACGTGCCAACAATTCAAGTACGATCGGTTCAATGAATTTCACGATTGGAGATTGAAGACCTTCAATTCCTTTAGCGAGTTCATTAACTTTGATGTAAGCCAAACCTTTTGCACCATAGATGCCAACGAATTTAGTGTATTCATCGATTGCACTACGTGGCAATGATGCTGCACCTGGAACACGTAAAGCAACAATACGGCCTTTAGGATCTTTTGCAGGACCAGCAAATACTTTGAACTCTACTTCTTGCATTAAATCTGCAACGTCAACGAGTTTCAACGGAATACGCATATCAGGTTTGTCTGATGCATAGTCACGCATTGCATCTGCGTAAGTCATACGTTGGAATTTATCGAATTTAACGCCAAGAAGTTCATCGAACATCTTCACAGTCAGGACTTCCATCAAGTCCATAATGTCATCGTCACTCATGAACGATGTTTCAACGTCGATTTGAGTAAATTCTGGTTGACGGTCAGCACGTAAATCTTCGTCGCGGAAACATTTCGCGATTTGGTAGTAACGATCAATACCACCCACCATCAACAATTGTTTGAATAATTGTGGTGATTGTGGAAGTGCATAGAAACTGCCATTTTGTACACGACTTGGTACTAAGTAGTCACGCGCACCTTCAGGAGTTGCACGTGTCAAAATAGGTGTTTCAACGTCTAAGAAACCATTATCTTCGAAATAGTTACGAATAAGATTGGTCAGTTTAGAACGGAAGCGTAAACGATCCAACATTTCAGGACGACGAATATCTAAGAAACGATATTTCAAACGAATTTCTTCAGAAATATTGGTATTTTCATCATTTAAAGGGAATGGAGGTGTTTCTGAAGCGGCAAGAACTTCGATGTCTTTACCTAAAACTTCAATTTGACCACTCACCATGTTGGCATTTTCAGTACCTTCATAACGGCGACGAACACGACCTGTAATTTTTAATACATATTCAGAACGTGCTTTATCTGCAGTTGCAAATGCTTCTGGAGTATCTGGGTCAATAACCACTTGAACGAGGCCATCACGGTCACGCATATCAAGGAAAATAACACCGCCATGGTCACGGCGACGATGTACCCAACCGCATAGTGTAACGGTTTGGTCGATTTGGGCTTCAGTTAAAGAGCCACAGTAATGAGTTCGCATCATGATGAAAAATATCCAAACTATATTGGCTGAAAAGACGGATGCGTAAACCGCGCACCGTCAAAAAAATAAGTTTTCGATTATGCCCTGTTGCATGGTTTGCCACAAGAACTAGATCAAAAAACCGCGGAAATTAACCTGAAAATGAGCAATTTGGCAGCAAATTTTCTGATTCATCCCATTCTTTGTTGTCGATCTAAAAACAAGAATAATAAGCATCCTAAGCTAAAGGTACTTAACCAACCTTGCATAAACTCGTTGATAGAACGGCCTGTAAAATAATAGGTATCGGCATGCCAAACCTCATGGGGTATGTAACGTGCATAATCCCAAAATGAAAATAAACCTAAGACTGTAGATAGAATAAGCAGAGACCACGCGTAAATTTTAATTTTTTTATTTACTTTCCAGTGTTGTTTGTAGCGCTGGTAATAGTGAATACACATCCAACCAAGAAAAGGTAAGGCAAGAGCAGAGGAGCCAAGTTGTAAAAGACGATGCAAAGGGTAGGGATGACCAAAAAGATGAATAGTTGTCGCTAAAACATCTTTAAATACAAAAGTTCGAAAGTCTGAATGTGTTAAACCATCCCAAATGAGATGAGTTGCTATACCGACAATGAGTGCAAATATAACTCCAATAAAAAATATAAAAATACGTTTTAAAGAGCTGAGGCCAAGATCATGTTGCACACCAAAAAAACGGTACACCACTGGACGATAAAGAAAATACCAAACTGCACAAAAGATGAGGCCTAATGCAAGGTTGGGATAAATCAGACCTTTCCATTGGTGCGTCAGCATGCTGGACTGAACTGTAAATAAGCGGTAAAGATCGGGTGTCATACTTCCAATGGCTAACGCAGCAATCGGTAAAGTGTTTTGGCTAAGCTTAGATAAGGGAGGAGCTATAACGGCATGAGAGATGGTAAAAGGCATTAGAAATCAAAAATTACTCACATCATTTAATTGACCAGTCTAACGAATCATCTAATCAGAAATGTTTTTTATTGCAAAACAAACGAAATGTTATAATATAACAAAAATAAAACATATCGTGATCCGGGACACATCCAATGCAGTTTTATAAAAATATTTTGACCATATCCATTTTAGCTGTCATATCCGTTCCTTCGTTTGCAGCAGAAAGTGAAAATGTTGAAAAGCTAGAAACTATCCGAATTAAGGCTCATCCACTTGAGCAAACTTCACAAGATTTTGCTGTGGCAGATACTGTTGTTGATCAAAAGCATTTATCGCAAGGGGCCGCCACCATTGGGGATGCGCTGAGTAGTGAAGTAGGAATTTACGCTAATCAGTTTGGGGCTGGTTCGAGTCGACCAGTGATTCGTGGGCAAGATGGACCACGCGTTAAAGTACTCCAAAATTCATCAGAAAATATTGATGTTTCGACCTTGTCTCCTGACCATGCGGTAACTGTAGATCCTGTGCTTGCGAAGCAAGTGGAAGTGATTCGAGGTCCTTCAACTTTACTGTTTGGTGCTGGAACTGTAGGTGGTTTAGTCAACGTAATTGATAACAAGATCCCTACGCAAATGCCTGAAAACGGTTATGAAGGACAAGTTGGCTTACGTTATAACACTGGAAGTGATGAAAAACTGGCGAGCGCTGGAGTAACTGTTGGCTTGGGTAGCCAAGTTGCTTTACGTGTTGAGGGGTTAACACGTGATGCAAATAACTACATTGCGCCAAATTATATTCATGAAGGTGAAAAAGAGCGCCGTGTAGACAATACTTTTGCTCAAGGCGATTCAGTTAATGTCGGATTGTCTTGGATTTATGACCGTGGTTATACGGGTATTTCTTATAGCAACCGTCGTGATCAATATGGCCTACCGGGGCATAGTCATGAATACGAAAGTTGTAGCGCTCATTTAACAGGTACATCACATTTGCATTGTGGAGACCATGAGCATGAAGATGGTGAAGAAGCTCATGATCATGGACAAGAAGAACATGGTCACGAACATGGCGGTCCATGGATTGACTTAAAATCTGAGCGTTATGATTTTAAAACTGAATTAAATGATCCGTTTGCAGGCTTTCAAAAGTTACGTGCACAAGCGAGCTATACCGACTATCAACATGACGAAATCGAAGAGGGAGCAATTGCAACCCGATTCCAAAATAAAGGCTATGACGGGCGTGTTGAGTTAGTACATAACCTAATTGCAAGTTGGGAGGGGGTGATCGGTGCACAGTTAGGACAGCAAAAACTGAATTTAACTGGCGAAGAAGCCTTTATGGCACCGACTACTACCAAAAAGTGGAGCGTATTTGCTTTAGAACATAAACAATGGAAAGACGTACATTTTGAGCTTTCTGCACGAGCAGATCAGCAAGAAGTTGATGTAGATGATAACTCTAAACAAGATTTTGATGGCTCGGCATTTTCCTATGCAGGTGCTGCGAATTGGGAGTTTGCACCGAACTACAAACTTTCTTTTGTCGCTTCACATCAGGAACGTTTACCTTTAGCTCAAGAGTTATATGCCAATGGTGGGCACTTTGCGACAAATACTTATGAGTTAGGAAATGATCAACTCAGTAAGGAAAAATCGAATAATGTTGAGTTAGGTTTGCATTTTGATAATAACAAACTTGATTACCATCTTCATGTTTACCATAACTGGTTTGATGACTACATCTATGCGCAAACCCTTGACCGTTATAAAGACTTCCGTTTAGTTCAATATACTCAAGATAAAGCACGCTTCTATGGTGCAGAGGGTGAAATTGGTTATCAAATTACCCCGATGTACAAGATCAGTGCTTTTGGTGATTATGTGCGCGGTAAAATTGATGCAGAAGGTAATGCTCCGCGTATTCCAGCAGGACGTTTAGGTACTAAAGTTGACGCAGATTTTGGTGATGGTTTTAGTGGTTCTGCCGAGTATTATCATGTCTTTAACCAAGACAAGATCGCAGCTTACGAGACCGAAACTGAAGGCTATAACATGCTCAATCTTGGGGTGGCATATTCCGGGCAATATGGTGCAAAAACAGATTATCGTGTTTATATGAAAGCGAATAACTTGTTAGATGACACGGTTTATCAACATGCATCTTTCTTATCAAATATTCCACAAGTTGGACGCAATTTTACGGTAGGTGTTGATTTTAGTTTTTAAGGCTTTAACACGAAACTAAACTTGAAAAATCAATCCAAAAGACCTAATTTGAAACCATCAAGTTAGGTCTTTTTTATGCGTATTTTTCAGCGAATTCATCAAAAAATAAATTGGTCAGGGCATCGTTATATGGCGATATTACTTTGCGTTGTTGCTATTGCATATATTGCATCGGCAATTTATCACACGGTAAAACCATTGCCACAAGGAATTAACTTTAGTGGCAAGCTTAGACATGCTGATGTCAAATTTTTAGCAGATAAAACCTACCTTGATGCAAAAGGACAACAGCAGGTCGATCAGCACATCTTTGATGAAATCTTGAAAATGATTGATGAGGCAAAAACCACAGTTGTGGTTGACATGTTCTTGTTTAATTCAGAAGTGGGTGACTCAAAACTGAAGCAAAGGCCATTAATGCAAGAGTTAACCGATGCATTAGTAAGTAAAAAAAGACAGAATCGCCAAATCCAGATTGTATTAATTACTGACCCAATTAACTCAGTATATGGTGGTTTAAGCCCTGAACATTACCGCCAGTTACGTCAAGCGGGTGTTGATGTGATTGAAACCAATTTAGCTCCTTTACGTGCTTCTAATCCGTTCTGGTCAGGCTTATGGTATATCTGCTGTCAGAATGTTGGAAATAACCCTGAAAAAGGCTGGTTGCCAAATCCATTCGGTGAGGAAAAAATTACACTGCGCAGTTATTTGAACTTATTTAACTTTAAGGCCAATCACCGTAAAACTGTAGTCGTCGATACCGATACTGGTTGGAAGTCACTGGTGACTTCAGCAAATCCGCATGATGGTAGTTCTAGACACTCAAATGTTGCATTAGTTGTAACTGGAGCGACAGCCGCAGATGTTTTACAATCTGAAGCCGCGGTTGCGCGAATGTCAGGTAGTAGTTCTCCATCGCTCATTTTAGGTGACTTTGAAAAAGACGTAACCAAACCTCAAGTTCAAGTGTTAACTGAAGGGGCGATTTATCAATCTGTATTAAAATTGATTAACTCGGCTAAGCCTAAAGAGCATCTTGATTTAAGTATGTTCTATTTATCTGAACGCAAGATTATTCAGGCTTTAAAAAAGGCTCAAGATCGTGGAGTTGTAGTTCGCGTTTTACTTGACCCCAATAAAGATGCTTTTGGCCGACAAAAAAATGGTATTCCAAATCGTCAGGTAGCTTCAGAGTTACATGCAGCGGGTATTCCAATTCGTTGGTGTGACACACATGGTGAGCAGAACCATAGCAAAATGATTTTGAAATATAATGCTCAACACGCTGAGTTGATTGTGGGATCTGCTAATTTTACGGCCCGTAATTTAAAAAATTACAACCTTGAAACGGATATGTTGGTTGTGGGTAAAGTTCAAGATCAAGTCTTTAAAGATGCTCAAGATTACTTCAATACCTCTTGGTCAAACCTACAAGGTAGACAGATGAGCGTGGATTACGCGAAGTATGCTGATGAGTCTAAAGTGAAGTATTGGATTTATCGTTTTATGGAATGGTCAGGTTTGTCGACTTTCTAATGACCATCTTTGGAGTTTTCCAAAAATGGCTTGTGCCTAGAGTCATCCACAACCTGCCCAAAATCTGAGATTAAATTGTTTTTGCAATAAAATTAGATAAGCGAAAACAGTGAACAGGTTTTGTGGATGACAAATGCTTTTGGTTACTTTGGGCGAAACCAAAGTAACGAATTGGCTACTACAACTAGAACTTAAAGCGGTAAGACTCCGTCGTGCTAATTAAAAAAGAGAATAAAACTTTGAATATTTTAAGGCGCTGGAGGAATCAACTGATCCAACGTCTTATCATCTAACTTTTCTAATTCACTCAAATCAGTCTTAATTTTCCACTGCGACTCATCATCTACAGGATTTGGTAAACGAGCTTCAAGCCAGTCACAGACTACATCTGGGTTAAATTCAGGATGGTTACACTGAATAATCCACGATAAAAAGTCTTTCGCTTCACCGTTCATGTATGGCGGTGGAGAAACAGGGAAGAATAAAGTCGGTAGACGTTCATTCGTCGATAGATAGTTTAAAACATGTCCTAATTCTTGAACTGTTTGCCATGCTAGCGGATGTTCTACATCAATACTGAACTTAAACCACCAAGCATGTTCGCCGTCTGCTCCATGAGCCATGATACGGGCTTCTTGTACGGTTGGAACTTTGCAAAAAAATTGATGAAGACGTTCAAAACTGATTTCAGACACAGCAATTGACCTAGTTTGAAAAATGGTAATGGTAGCACAGATACAGATTCTTCATATTTTCTTTATAGTCATTACAAACAATATCAATCAAAGCTGTTTTATTCATGGTTTCTCCTTGACTCTCTTTTAATCTAGCTTCAGATCAAGATAAAAGGAAATAGGTCATGAAAAAGCCAATCGTTCTTGTACTTTCAACATTAATGTTGGGTATGTCAGCTACTGCGATGGCCGATACAAGTCATCGTTGGGACAATAATCATGGTAAAAACTATGATCGATATGAGCATCGTGATGACCACCGTCATGACTACCGAAATGATCATCGCGCTCCACAGTGGTCAAATGCCGATCGCGGTAAGCACTATGGTCGATATGTAGCATTTAAACGTGGTGATCGTGTTCCAGCAGAATACCGCAATAGTCGCTATTATGTTTCAGACTGGAGATCGCATCGTTTGTATGAGCCACCACGTGGATACCGTTGGGTTAAAACACCGAATCAATATTTACTCGTAGATTCAAAACATCAAATTTATCGTGTCCGTTAATTTTGAAATATAGAATATATAAATGGCCTCAATATTGAGGCCATTTTTTTATGCTAATTCATCATCTTGAGGCTGAGGGGGCTTTAAAGGCGTTGGTGTTTTTGCATGTTTCTCTCTCATCACTGACGGATAATTCCAAGATGCAAAACGAACAACCAAGATAGAAAGAGCTAAAATAAGAATCGAGCCCGTAATAATGACTTGGTCCATATCCGCTTTATGGTCATGTTGGATATCGGAAATGAGTAGGCGGGTTAAGGCTGTAATCGCAACATAAATAAGAAAGCGTACAGGCATATGATTGGTTTTAAAGTAAATTCCAACCATCGCCCCAAGTTCTAAGTATATAAATAATAATAAAATATCATCAATTGAAGCATACTTTTTGACTGTTAAAATTTCAAAAACAGTATTGGCTGCGGACCAAGCCACCATACATCCAATAATAAACAGGGCTAAATAGTGGAAGGCTTCTACGGCGTAATGACCAAAACGGTCAAGTATTCGCTCGTATTTTTTAGGATCAGGCATCGTAAGATCTTTTGTTTGTTTCTTAATTTTTAGAAATTAAACAAATTTCATGCCAATGGAAATAGTAAATACAAAATAAAAAAGCGCCTGAATATTCAGACGCTTTTTCATAAAGAACTTAATTAAGCTTGGTTCGTAAAGTAGTCTTCACTGAAGCCCATAATTAAGTCAGAACCCGCTTTAATTTTAGCAATACGTGCATCAATATCCGGCAAGATACGATCAGCAAAGTATTGAGCTAAAGCAAGTTTGTTTTGATAGAAGTCACCAGACTTATCTTTTGCTGCTGCCGCAATTTTTGCAAACATATAAGCGAAGCTGAGTAAGCCAACTGCATGTAGATAATCAACAGCAGCAGCATTCGGGAAGTCTACGTTTTCAGCAGCTTGTTCAATAATAAACTGAGTGATTGCTTCTATTTCAGTTGCAGCATCTAAAGTTGCATCTTTAATGAAGTTCAAATCGGTGTCTAAGTCATTTGCAAAGTCACGAATCTCAGTGATGTATTCCGCAATGAATGCACCGCCACATTTAATGGTTTTACGACCAATTAAATCTTGAGACTGAACGCCATTCGTTCCTTCGTAGATTTGAGCAATACGAAGATCACGAATACATTGTTCCATACCCCATTCACGGATATAACCGTGACCACCGAACACCATCTGAGCATCTAAAGTTGCTTGGAATGCGGTATCTGTGAGGTAAGCTTTAGCAATTGGTGTTAAAAGCGCAACGCGATTATTGGCTTTTTTCACAGCTTCAGCATCAGTTGAGAATTTAGTGATATCGAGCTGTTGACCAACATAGACTGCAAAAGCACGTGATGCTTCATTGTTTGCACGTACGTTCAACAACATACGACGAACATCACCATGGACTAAAATGCTGTCAGCAGGTTTATTTGGTGATTGAACACCAGCTGCACTACGACCTTGTAAGCGGTCAGTTGCATATTGCGCTGCATTTTGATAAGCAAATTCAGATGCGCCTAAACCTTGGATACCCATTGATAAACGTTCGTAGTTCATCATGACAAACATGGCAGCAAGACCTTCGTTTTCTTTACCAACAAGGTAACCTTTTGCTGCATCAAAGTTCATCACACAAGTTGCGGACGCTTTAATCCCCATTTTGTGTTCGATAGAACCTGGGCCAACGAGGTTACGTTCACCTAATGAACCATCTTCGTTTACCAAATACTTTGGCACGATGAACAAAGAAATACCGCGTGAACCAGCAGGAGCATCTGGCGTTTTAGCAAGTACTAAATGAATAATGTTTTCTGCTAAATCGTTGTCACCGCCAGTGATAAAGATTTTAGTACCTGTGATGTTATAAGTACCATCTTCATTAGGTTCTGCTTTGGTTTTAATAATACCTAAGTCAGTACCTGCATGTGGCTCGGTTAAGCACATCGTGCCCGACCATTCACCTGAATAAATCTTTGGTAAGTAAGTTTCTTTTTGTTCTTGAGATGCATAGCTGTTTAAAGCCATGCCTGCACCCACAGAAAGAAGCGGGTAGAGCATAAATGATGGGTTAGTTGCAAATAACATTTCATCAGAAAGAACGGTGAGCATTTTTGGCATGCCTTGACCGCCCCATTCTTCATCGGCACCTAAGCCAATCCAACCACCTTCTGCATATTGACGGAATGCATCTTTAAAACCAGCTGGTGTGAACACCTCGCCGTTTTCATAGCGAGCGCCTTCTTCATCACCGGTACGGTTTAATGGATGAGTCACGTTCTGAGCAAATTTAGCCATTTCTTCTAAAATTGCTTCAGCTGTTGCAGCATCTACATGAGCGAGTTTCTCATTAGACTGCCAAAATTGTTCTGCTTTAAATACATCATTTAAGATGAATTTCATATCAGCTAAAGGAGCATTGTAAATTGGCATAATCGTTCACCTTTTTTGTGCACATTGGCCTGTGCTAGATATCCTGTAAAACGAAATGGATATGGAATTTAAAGTGTAAATTTATCATTGATTTTATAAAAAAAGGACCGTCAAAACTGAGCAGTCCTTTTTTGTTTTTTAACATTGCATATCGCAACCAACTATGGTTAGAAAGCGAAATGTTCAGCGTCTAATGACATCAATGGATCTAGACCACCTGCAATCACATCAACATGTGAGCGAACACGTGGCAAGATTTTCTTGAAGTAGAAGCGAGCAGTTGTAACTTTCGCGTTATAGAAATCAACATCGGTAGTACCTTCTGCTAATTTCTCTTGTGCAACAAGTGCCATACGAGCCCATAGATACGCTAAAGTGATATAACCTGAGAAGTAGAGGTAATCTACAGCAGCAGCGCCTACTTCATCTGGGTTTTGCATTGCGCGCATACCAATTTGCATAGTGAGATCGCCCCATTCTTTGTTAAGAGCTGCAAGCGGCTCAACAAATTCTTTCATGGCAGCGTTATCTTTATTTGCTTCAACAAATTTGTGAACAATTTTGGTAAAGTCTTTTAGCATTGCGCCTTGAGTTTGCAATACTTTACGGCCTAACAAATCAAGTGCTTGAATTTCAGTTGTACCTTCATACAAACATGAAATACGTGTATCACGTACGATTTGCTCCATGCCATGCTCAGAAATAAAGCCATGACCACCGAAGACTTGAACACCATGCTTAGCAGACTCAGAACCTGTTTCAGTTAAGAATGCTTTTGCAATTGGAGTCAATAAAGACAAGATGTTGTCAGCAAACTTGCGCTCTTCTTCTGTTTCACCTTTTTCAACGATGTCAGCATATTGAGCAAGTAAGTAAACAAGTGCACGACCGCCTTCAGCAAATGCTTTTTGTGTTAAAAGCATGTTACGAACAGCAGGGTGAACGATAATTGGGTCAGCATCTTTTTCTGGAGCTTTAGGACCAGAAAGCGAACGCATTGCTAAACGTTCTTTTGCGTAAGTTAACGCACCTTGGAAAGATGATTCAGATGCTGCTAAACCTTGAACAGCCGTACCAATACGTGCTGTGTTCATGAAGGTGAACATACAGTTCAAACCACGGTTTTCAGGTCCGATCAAGTAACCTTTAGCTTGGTCAAAGTTAATGACACAAGTCGCGTTACCATGAATACCCATTTTGTGCTCGATAGAACCACAACGAACTGCATTACGCTCGCCTACAGTACCATCTGCATTTACATGGAATTTAGGAACGATAAATAATGAGATACCTTTGGTACCTTTCGGCGCACCTGGTAAACGAGCAAGAACGATATGAATGATGTTCTCAGCCATGTCATGTTCACCAGCAGAGATAAAGATTTTCTCGCCAGAAATTGCATAGCTACCGTCAGCATTTGGTTCTGCTTTAGAACGGATAATACCTAAGTCAGAACCTGCATGAGATTCAGTTAAGCACATCGTACCTGTCCAAACACCTGAAACAAGGTTTGGTAAATAAGTATTTTTTTGTTCATCAGAACCATGATGTTCTAATGTACGTACAGCTCCGTGAGACAAGCCAGGGTACATACCCCAAGACCAGTTTGCTGTACCAACCATTTCAGAAATTGCAATACCTAAAGAGTTAGGTAAAGCCTGACCACCGTATTGTTCTTCTGCTGATAAAGACGGGAAGCCAAGTTCAATATATTTTTGATAAGCTTCTTTAAAGCCTGTTGGAGTGGTAACTACGCCATCATTCCAAGTACAACCTTCACGGTCGCCAACTTGGTTTAAAGGAGAAAGTTCATTTTCACAAAAGTCTGCCGCAGCTTCTAAATATTGATCAACCAATTCACGGCTTACGTTACCTTGGAAATCAGGTAATTTTGCATAGTGTTCTTCAGCATTTAATAATTCATGCAAAACGAATTGCATATCACGTAAGGGCGCTTTGTATTGTGGCATATCGGGTTCCTCAATACTGGTGAAACCAGAGTTATAATCTTAATCTATGAGAATGTGCCATGAGGCACCTTGGACTATTACATCGTGCAACAACTTGCATAACTGCACAAGCACCTCAGGACCTTTACTTTGTGACTGCAAAGTCAAGAAAAAAATGCTTAAACTAGCTAAGTGCTTTGAGTGTGAACACTTTTGGTTATGTTTATATGATACAAATAGTCAAAATCGTAAACAGTTATGTATAAACAAAAGGCGCCTATAGGCGCCTTTTGTTTTATGATTTTTAGAATTATTTTGCTTGAGCTGATGCAGGAGCAGGGGCGTTAACTGGTGGTTGAGGGCGCTTTGGTTCAAAACGAAGGTTACAAGTACCTTCAAGTGTCTTATCTCCAACTTGAACATTTACTGCTTGTCCGTTGGCCTTACCATCACATGCTTTTTGGATTTGTTCAAAGCGAGCTTGACGTTCTGCACGGTGTTGTTCCCATGCTGCTTTTTGCTCTGGTGTGAACTCACGATGTTTCATACGGTGGTGGCCTTCACGTGGGCCATCTTGCATCATGCCACGCTCTGGCTTTGGCGGTTGAGTCGTCGATTGACACGCCGCTAAACTTCCCATTGTTACAATTGCCGCACTGAATAATGCAATTTTTGCCGTCATTTTCATATTTAAAGCCTTTTAATGTTGTGTTTACTGATGGCTTAAAGATTAGATAATAAAGATGTAGAAACAATGGAGAGTTTTTCTTTTCGTTGTTGGTTACAATGCAAATATAGGGTAAAAATGAGAGAGTGCTTTTGAACGTTCTACGTGTTCCCATTGCATTACGGTTGTTTTTGACAGTCTTGCTCACCACATTGCTTATTGCGACTGCAAGCTTGAGCGTTTTGCACTGGACAATGCAAAAGAACTTTGCCAAATACGTGGCTGACGTTGAAATGCAGAAGCTCGACCGCCTTATAACCAATCTGGGTGATGTCTATACGGTGTACCATGATTGGGGTAATGCGATTCAGGCACAGATTTTACAAATCGAAGGAACCGCGGCTCCTGATGACTACGATCGTCTCTCGCAGTGGTGGCTTCGTCGTCAATATGACATTGCCATACAACAGCATTCTTTCGATGAACATGCTCTTATTAATATTTCGCCGCAAGTTGCACCGACAAATAAAAATACTATTTTTAGCGATGAAGAGTTAAGAACGCTTGAGCAAAATTTACCTTCTCAATATCAACCCTTTGAAGGATTAAGATTCCCCTTAAGCGCAAACCAATTTCGCCCAAGTGATGATAAAAATAAGTCTAAGAAAGGGAGCTTAAAAGATATTGAAACTCAAAATGGTAAAAAGCGTTTTATTGCTTTGCCCGACCGTTTGGGGTTGAGTTCCCGTTTATCTTTATATGATGCACGGCACCAGTTTGTTGTAGGTGAACCGCCTTCTTCAGATCAGATGTCATTTCGCCCGATTATCTTAAACAATCAAGTTGTAGGATATTTAGGTTTAAAACCTGTTTTAGATAAAGAAGATGCTTTGAGTATTAATTTCTTTAGTAATCAAAAGCGCTATCTACTCTTAATTTATGCTTTAACCTTACTTTCAAGTTTAGTTGCAGCGCTTTTGATGGCGACTTATTTTAAAAAGCCGATTCAGCGTTTATTAAATGCAACCAATGAATTAACGAAAGGAAACTATCAGCATCAAGTTGTTATTAAACGAAATGATGAGTTGGGCGATTTATCAACCCAATTGAACCATTTAGCAGAAATTTTACATCAGCATGAAGAGTCGCGACGTCAATGGGTGGCAGATACTTCTCATGAGTTAAAAACGCCGCTGGCTGTATTACAAGCACAAATTGAAGCGATGCAAGACGGGATTCGAAAAGCAACCCCTGAGCATTTAGATGCGATGATGCGTCAGGTTTCAAGCTTGAAAAAATTGACCCAAGATCTTGCAGACTTGGCACAGGCAGATGCCCAGCAGCTTAAGTGTTATTTAAGTTCTGTTAATCCATGGGAAGTGGTATTACAGGAAGTAGAAAACTTTAAACCTAAACTTGAGCAGGCTGGTCTCGAAATTCAGGTTGAAGGAACAAGTTCTCCGCTATTATTAGACCGTGATCGTTTTAAACAGATTATTGTTAATTTAATTAGTAATAGTATTCGTTACACAGAAACAGGTGGCAAAATCCATATTCATACAGCTCAAACTCCGCAGGAGTGGACTTTGTATGTCGATGACAGCCCATTTGGTTTAAACGATGAGCAGTTATCTCGTTTAGGTGAACGTTTCTATCGCGTAGATGATTCGCGTACGCGTAGTACAGGTGGAACAGGGCTAGGCTTGGCTTTGTCTTGTAAAATTGCGCAGGCGCTTGGTGGTACACTCAGTTTTGAACATTCACCGTTAGGTGGTTTACGTTGTGTGCTCACTTTTAAAAAGCAGAGTTAAATATAAAAGGAAAAATATCTCATGAAACATGTGATGTTGGTTGAAGATGAAGTCGAATTAGCGCATTTAGTGCGTGATTATCTTGAAGCTGCCGGTTTTGAAGTAAGTATGTTTCATGATGGTCAAGATGCCTATGCGAGTTTCCAACAACGTAAACCTAATTTAATGGTTCTGGACTTAATGGTTCCACGAATGGATGGTTTGACCATTTGCCGTAAAGTTCGTGAACAATCAGATTTGCCGATTATTATGGTGACGGCTCGTACTGAGGAAATTGACCGTGTATTAGGTCTGAATATGGGCGCTGATGATTACGTATGTAAACCGTTTAGCCCAAAAGAACTTGTTGCTCGTGTACAGGCAGTTTTACGCCGTTTAGAGCGTAAAGCAGAACCTGAACAAAATGATTCTTTCAGAATTGATAAAGCTCAGCAAAGAATTTGGTATCAACAAAAATCATTGAGCTTAACGCCAACCGAATTTCGCTTACTTGAGCTATTTTTAGAGCATGTAGGGCAAGTATATTCACGTGCACAATTATTAGATCATATTAATCCAGATAGTTTTGACGTTGCCGACCGTGTAATTGACAGTCATATCAAAAACTTGCGCCGAAAAATTAGTGAAGCGGCTGAAACTGGTAACCGTCATGAATGGATTCAAGCTGTTTATGGTGTAGGTTACCGCTTCGAATATCCTGAAGAGTAAAACACTCACGAAAGTTATTCTGTGGATAACCACAATGTTATCCACAGAAAATGTGGATAGTTTTAAAGATTTTATGGATAAATAATAATCTTCGTGTGATTGGGTACCAATTGCCAAATCTCATCTATATCTGCATTTCTAACCGCAATACATCCTAATGTCCAATCCTTATGTGGCATATAAGTCGAGCTAAAAGGCATAGACAAAAAGGATTTTGGAACTGATCCATGAATCATGATATCTCCACCTGTTGGTTGATTATGTTGCTTGGCATAAGCAACATCTTTCGTATCGGGATAGGAAATATGCAATGATTTATAGAAAGCACTTTGTAGATTGCGCCAATCTATAGAATAGACCCCTTCAGGCGTTTTACCGTCATTTTCAAAATTTTTGTGTCCTTCAGGGTTAAAGCCTAAACGGATAGGATAACGACGAATCACATCCTGATTACTCTTGAGCAGAAGTACGCGTTGACTTTTAAACACTTCAATTGAGGTGATGGGCTTGGTCTTGATTAGATCCGAAATCTCTTCGCGTGAAAGAGCTTTATGGGATGATGTAAAAGTCGGTAAATATTTTTCATATTTATAAAAAGCGATTCCGAGTGGAATTATAAGAAGTGTACAAATAATGATAGGTCTAATTTTCATATATTATTCTTTGATGCTTAAAAACTCTCTTAAGCCACTCCTAAAGTGGTTTAAGAGAGTTTTAGTTTTTAAAGTATTAAGAAGAACAGCTGACAGCTACGTCTGGTACGTCACTTGGTAATGGGCCTAAATCTTGTGGCTGTTCGAGCTCTGGTTGTCTTGTATATGGCTGGTCAAGCAGCTTAAACAAACGGTCTACTTCGCTAAAATCATCTCGTTCTGCTGCTTCAATAGCACGTTGAGCCATGTGATTCCGTAAAATATAAATCGGATTTGCTTGCTGCATGTTTGCATCAAGTTCAGCAGTATCTTGATGTTCACGAATACTTTGATATTGGCTAAGAAACTCATCAAACTGTCGAATATCAAGGCAATCATCTCGTAGAGTTTTATATTCTTTATTTTGAAGTCGGATAAAGCTCTGAGTGTAATCGAGTTGTTCAGTTTGTAAGATTTTTAAAAAACTAAAACTACAATCAAGACTGTCTTTATGAAAATGGGGAAGTCCCATTTTTTGACATAAACCAGTTGTGTAATGTTCAATAAAAGTCGGTTCAAATTGTTCTAAGCAACGCGCTAACTCTTCTTTGAACTGATCCTTTTGTTCAGGTTCAGCAAGTGGAATCAAGTTGTTTAACCACGTCCATAAATTCCAATGGCCTATGCTTGGCTGATTTTGATAAGTATAACGACCTTGGTAATCTGAGTGGTTATTGATCCAGTTCGGGCGGAAGCGTTCCATAAAACCATATGGACCAAAATCGAGTGTTGAACCTGTAATATTTAAGTTATCGGTATTCATCACGCCATGAGCAAACCCAACCAATTGCCATTTCGCAATCATGATTGCAGTCCGTTCAATTACCTTTTTGGCAAAGGATAAAATAGGATTCTCAGTTTCTAGACACTCAGGATAATGCCATTCAATACATTTTTGAGTGAATTCTGGCAGCAACTCTGGAGCGTATTGATTAATCCATTCGAAATGTCCTAAACGGATATGACATTCAGATGTTCTGAGCAGCATTGCGCCTAACTCTAGTTTTTCGCGCTGTACCCCTTGAGTAGAGGTCGTAAAACCTACCGCGTGACTAGAAGCGACGCCTAAAGCATTTAAAGCATGCCCAGCTAAATATTCCCGGACAACGGAACGCAGCACTGCACGTCCATCTCCCATTCTTGAATAAGGGGTAGGGCCTGCACCTTTGAGATGTAGGTCAATGGTTTGACCCTTTGTATTGAGTATTTGCGCAATCAGTAAGCCACGACCATCACCGAGTTGTCCTGCCCATTGTCCAAATTGGTGGCCAGCATAGACCATCGCCACAGAAGGAAATTCAGTGAAAGTACGCTGTCCGCTACAGATTTCAACCCATGCATTTTTATCGTCTTCTGACCATTGAAGTTCATTAGCCAAAGCACTGTTAAAATGACCTGCTTTTGCACCACGTAAAGGAGATGGTTGCTGAACATGAAATAATTTAGAAGGAAGTGAAGGGTAGAGCGGATTAAATTGCATGGGCTTGGCAAAATAGAGAAAGCGGATTTCACTATACCATAGTTAAAAAGCAGGCATAAAAATAGCTCCCGAAAGAGCTATTTTTGATCAGAATTTATTTTAGTCTGACACCACGTTGGTATTCTTTTTAACACTACGCATGAGTGTTTCTAAGCATTCACGGTGATGACTTAAGCGGTGTTCAAGCAACTGAAAATCAACTTTAAGCTTGTGATCCATTCTATGAATCTTTTCAGCCATTGCTGCTTTTTTCGCTTGTAACTCTTGTTCTTTAAGTTTTGCCCAATCATTTAAAGTATGGGTAAATGCTTCGTATTCTTGTGCAATACGTTGTTTCATTTGACTAATGTCAGCATTTACATCATGACCATAGATAGCAAGATCTTGCTCGGCATATTTAAACTTCATCGCCAGTTCTGCTTTTTTAATATTAAAGCTTGGAATACGACGTAAATTTTTAGCTAAACCAAGTTTAGAACAAGACCAAATCAACCATTTTGTTGGGTCATATTGCCACCATTTCACACCGTTACGATAATCGTATTGGAAGATATGGTGATAGTTGTGGTAACCCTCGCCCCAAGTGGCGATAGCTAACCAGAAATTATCACGTGCCGAGTTTTCGTCTGTATAAGGACGTTTACCGAACATATGACAAAGTGAGTTAATAAAGAAAGTTACTTGATGGCTAATGATTAAGCGTAAGAGACCACCTATGAGGACTACACCCCATAAATCGCCAGTTGCCCAACCAATTAAACCTAAAATTCCAACATGAACTGCAACTACGAGTAAACCGTAGTATTTATGCTGGAACATAACCAATTTATCATTGAGCAAGTCAGGTGCATTTTTAAAGTCGGGCTCAGATGGCGAATGATCGCGGATCATCCAACCCATATGGGCATACCAAAAACCACGCTCAATTGAATATGGATCTTCATCGACATGATCAACATGTCTGTGGTGAGTACGGTGACCAGATGCCCAAAACAGAATACTGTTTTGTACGGCAAAAGTTCCACCGATCATTAAAAGAATTTTAAGCGGTAACGACGCTTCATAAGCTCGGTGAGCCCACAGGCGGTGATAACCAGCAGTAATCCCCATACTACTTAGAGCTAAAAGAAAAAATAAGCTTACCCATGCGCTTACACTAAAATCATAATAATACGCGTAAATCGGGATTATGATTGCGGCAAGAATTGGTAAACCAATTAAGGTAATGCTAGCGGTCCAGTTAATTGGGGCTTTGAGTGGGGCGGAAGTCATATCCGGCAGCGCTCCTAGAATCCTTGTCAGACAAGGTACAAAGACAAAACGACATAGCAAAACCAATCATCAAGATATATTGCTATTCTATCCTTCATATTAGCACGTGCTTAGTGAGAATCACTAGCATTATTGTACAGATGTATTGAAAGAACGGTAACAGAATTAAACTATGTCACAGAGTTTTTCAAGTAGGAGAAGTTGTTTAATGAACGTACAACGATTGAAAAAAAAGAACAGCATTGATATTGCAAGGAAATTATCATTGAAGTGTATCTTGGTCACAATCAGTCTTGTATTAGCCGCATGTCAAAGTGCACCCGATCAAAGTACAAAAAAAGTTCAAACAAAAAAAACAGTTCATCATGTTCAATCGCCTGTTGTAAAAAAGAGAGTGAGCCCTGATGGCATTCAAGATATTGATTGGCAGATTACTCAGATCAGTGGCCATAAGGCAAAATTCTTTACACAGTGGCCAACTCTCTCTTTAAATTCTGCTATCAAAACAGTATCAGGCCATACTGGATGTAACGCAGTTTTTGGTCGTTATACATTTGATTTTAGTCAGCAAAAACTTGACATGCAGGTAAATGCAGGACATTTAAGCTGTGATGGAGCTTTGGCTCAAGAGGCAGAACTGGTAGATGCTTTGCAACGTATTCAACGCTTCCAGCTCGTAGGTAATACGTTATATCTGCTTGATCAGAGTGGACAACGCCTTATTCAGGCACAAAAGAAATAAAAGGTGGTTTTACCACCTTTTTTATATTTATAGTGCTTGTAACATCGTGGTTGGAATATCTGTAATTAGCCCTTGTACATCTAAATCCCTAAGCCTTTTTGCTCTTTCGACATCATTCACTGTCCAGACACTAATATTTAAGTTGGCCTGTTGTGAAAGCCGAATCATTTCATCTGTTGCGAGTTGATCGTGCCAGCCAATATGACAACAACCATATTGATGTGCGAGTTCAATTGCTGTTGCTCCAACTGGAAGTTCGACTAACAATCCACGTTTGAATTGAGAGTTTATATCGCGTAAGGCAGTTAGAATCTGAAGATCAAAACTTGTGATGGTGACGACTTTCTCAAAACCTTGTAATTCAGTCTCAAGCTTTTGAACAATTTTTTCTGCTAAAACCATGTCTCTTACAGCTTTCACTTCCACTTCAATATGATCGAAGTTATCAAGCAGGTTTAAAACGCCTGTGAGAGTGGGTGTTGGCTCTGAATTTGGCCAGTCAGGCCAGTTTTGACGATGATCAAATGACAGTGCTTGAGCCAAAGTGGATTGCTCAACAATTTGGTTGACTCCAGCTGTACGTAAAAAATTATCATCATGGATTACGACCAACTCTTGATCTTGAAGTTGACGAATATCAAATTCGACACCACGAATACCTAAATTTTTTATGTGCTGAAAACCGCCTAGTGTATTTTCAGGAGCTTCTTTGCGTGCACCACGATGACCAATAATGCGCATAATTTTCTTCTATGAAATATTTTGACTATGGTCTCTTTAAAAAGAGCAGAGACCATGTTTAATCTAATCTATTTTTAAATAATCTCATTAATATTTTTTTGCCAAAGCACTTCTTGTCCACCTTCAGCCCGTTGTAAAGCACGAGATGCAACAAACAACCAGTCAGACAGGCGGTTTAAAAGCTGGAGCGCCGTGGCTTGAATGTTTTGATCACGTGTTTGTACCGACAGGAGAGATCGTTCTGCGCGGCGACAAACGGCACGGGCTTGATGGGCATAACTACAAGTTAAAGAGCCTGATGGAAGAATAAACTCTTTAAGCATTGGTAAGTCTTCATTCATACGGTCAATTTCTTTTTCAAGAAATTCAATACAAACAGGTTCAAGTAAATTGTAGTTTGGAATACAAACCTCTCCACCTAAATCGAAAAGCCAGTGTTGAACAAGGCTGAGACTTTTATCCCAATCCGCTTTGTTGGTCACTTGACTCGCTGTGATTTGAGCACGAAGTACCCCAATAATGGCATTGAGTTCATCGACATCACCAAGTGCTGCAATTCGTAAATCATCTTTAGCAACACGAGAGCCATCGCCTAAACCTGTTGTGCCTGAGTCGCCTGTGCGTGTATAGATTTTGCTTAAACGGTGTCCCATGATGGATATCCTGAACATAAAAAAGGGGATAATGTCGGTCAGAACATTACCCCGAAACTGGAGTTAAGAAAATATCTTTATAGTTGGAGTGAGATATTAATAACGGAAAGTGACCCCAACAGAAGCTTGGCGGCCTGTATTAACATACCAATCATTTGAAGGATACGTATTTAATACTTCACGATATTGAACATCACCTACGTTTTGAATATTGGTAAATACTTTTACGTTAGGAATAATATTCCAATAAGCATTTAAGTCTACAGTTGCATAACCCGGTACTCGCATAGAGTTTGCTGAGTCTGCATAAGATTTAGATCTTGCAATTAAAGAGGCACTGATTCCATAAATTGCATTTTCTAAACCTGTACTTACAGTGATTGTCTGGCGAGGACGGTAAGCAATTTCTGTATTATCTTTTTCATTTTCTGTTTTTACGTAAGCATATTCAGTAGACAAGAATAGATCATTCTGTTGCCACTTTATTCCAGCTTCACCACCTGTAAAGTTTGCTTTGGCTATATTTGTATTAGTACCCGCATTGTAGGCGATAAGATCTTTAATTTTTGTATGATAAACAGAAAAATTAGTACTCACATTTGACGTAAGATCATAGTTCATACCCATTTCATAAGAAGTACTTTCTTCTGGCGCTAAGTTCTCATTTCCTCCCCATTGTGAATAAAGTTCATTTAAGGTTGGAGCTCTGAAAGCACTACCGATATTTGCATATACGCTAGCATTTGGTAGGAAGTGATAGCGAATAGCACCTTGGCCAACAGTATGGGTACCAAAGCGTTGATTATCTTCTAAACGAACACCAACTTGCGTATCAAAAAGATCATTTTTGAGTTGATGCTGTAGATAATAACCTGTGCTATTTACACTTTTATCTGAATTTAAGATGGTATTGCTTTTATAATTTGCATCGTTATAGGTGGCACCAACTAAAATATTTTGGTTCGGAGTGAATTTCCATTTCAGATTTAAATCACTTTCATTATTTTCAGTATTGTAATATGAACCATAAGCAGGAACATTTTGTTTATCCTGAACATTTGCATAGTGTGCATTAATGATTAAATCAGGCAAAATATTATAAGCAACTTTTGTGTTGATAACTCGATTTTCAAATTGACGTTGTGCTGTATTGGTTATGTAGTCATTACTAAAAACATTCGTGCCTTTATTTTCACTAATTGAAGCAGAAGCATCTATTAAATTTTCTTGGAAGAAGCCTATTTTAGCGTGATAGCCTTTTTGATCATAACCGGCTTTTTCATTTTCTGGCTGGCTTTCAAAAATACGTGTCCCATCACTTTCTAAGCGTTGCCCACCTACTTGTGCATAGAACCCTTGGTCAGTCACGAGATTGGCATTAACAATAGCCTTATAGGTATTATTTTCACCATAAATGCCCGTTAACTCAGCACCTGTTTTCTCTGGTTTTTTAGAAATTAACTGGACGACACCACCAATAGCATCACTACCATATTGAACTGATGCAGGGCCTTTTAGAATTTCAATTTGTTGAACATCTGTAGTATCTAAAAACGCTGGATATAATGGGCCAAGCTCATTTTGACTATTTAAGCGAGCACCATCTTTAAGAACTAATGTATGAACTGATTTAGTGCCACGAAGTGAAATTTCAGAAATCTGACCTAGACCACCGCTTTGTTTTATATAAACAGAAGGATCGCGTTGAATAATATCTGAAACGTTTAATAATGGATTCTTCTCAATCGTTTTTTCATCAATCACTGAAATACGCGCTGGAACTTCACTGGCTTTTTCAGCACTTTTTGAAGCAGTGACTACAATTGGATCAAGCTGAGTTGCGTTCGTGGTATCTTCAGCAAAAATAACAGGTGAAAACCCCATCGCAATAGCGATAGCCCCTACCAGACGAGTAGGTTGAAAAGACTTAGACATAACATGCTCCATACATTCACCCCACGTGAATGATCGGGTAGATAGATGAAACAAGTAGGTCTCCGGACTTCAGCGCCATATTTATGTTATGGACATATTCACCTTCCCACATTACTGCAGTGGTGTAAGTCGATATCGACTTAAAAAATATGCTTTACATTGTTACCGTTGCGGGGGCAGTGCCGGACTTTCACCAGCTTCCCTAAAGCATTAATTGCTTACACTTGCTTCCAATTTTACGCAGTATAAAGTGACGATTTATTTCATACAATGTCATTTAGCCCAATTCCCAGAGAACTTTTACGCAAGGGGCAAAAATTGCATTACAATGGCGTTTATTTTAAGAAATGGTTGTAGTTTAGGCAGATCATGAGCCCATCAAACCAAAAACGTACACGAGCAAAAATCTGTGGAATTACTCGCTTTGAAGATGTTCAGGCAGTTGTTGCTGCTGGAGCAGATGCGATAGGTTTTGTTTTTTTTCCGCCAAGTCCAAGACACGTAACAGTTGCGCAGGTTCAAGAATTAGCAAAAGTAATTCCACCTTATGTACAAATGGTTGGTTTGTTTGTTAATGCAAGTGCTACTGAAATTCACGATGTACTTGATTGTGTTCCCCTAGATGTATTACAACTACATGGCGATGAAACTCCTGAACAATGTCAGGAAATAGCTCGCCATTGTAAGCGTCGCTGGTATAAAGCGATTCAGGTTAAACCTGATTTAGATGTAGTTGCTGAAATTCAAAAATATCAAGCGGCTGGTGCCAGTGCTGTATTGCTTGATGCGTGGCATCCTGAGCTTAAAGGGGGCACAGGGCATCAGTTTGACTGGTCTAAATTTCCAAAACTTGATATTCCTTTAATCTTGGCAGGTGGTTTAACCCCTGACAATGTCATTGACGCTATTCATACTACCGGTGCTTTTGCAGTAGATGTGAGCGGAGGCGTAGAGTCCGCAAAAGGTATAAAAGACCAACAACTCATTGAACGATTTATGCAAGGAGTCCAACGTGGATCAGCAAAACAATGTGATTGACTATACACAGTACCCAGATGCTGCAGGGCATTTCGGTATCCATGGCGGACGTTTTGTGTCAGAAACACTCATGGCGGCATTAGAAGATTTAGAAAATCTCTATTCTCGCATGAAAAATGATGAACAGTTTCTGGCAGAATTCGACCGCGATCTAGCCTACTATGTAGGTCGTCCTAGTCCACTTTATTATGCTGAGCGATGGTCAAAAGAGTTAGGTGGTGCGCAAATTTATCTTAAACGTGAAGACTTAAACCATACAGGCTCACACAAGGTAAATAACACGATTGGTCAGGCGTTATTGGCAAAGCTTTCTGGTAAAAAACGTATTATTGCTGAGACTGGTGCAGGGCAGCATGGTGTAGCAACTGCAACAATTGCAGCACGTTTGGGCCTTGAATGTGTTGTTTATATGGGTGCCGAAGACGTTAAGCGTCAAGCCATGAACGTTTACCGTATGCGTTTGTTGGGTGCAACAGTTGTACCTGTGCAAAGTGGTTCTAAAACATTGAAAGATGCCATGAACGAAGCGATGCGTGACTGGGTAACTAATGTTGATACGACGTACTATGTCATTGGTACAGTTGCAGGTCCACATCCATATCCTCAACTCGTTCGTGACTTCCAGTCGATTATTGGCCGTGAAGCACGCAAGCAGATCTTGGAGCAAGCAGGTCGCTTACCAGATGCATTAGTTGCTTGTGTAGGTGGTGGTTCAAATGCAATGGGCTTGTTCTATCCATTCTTAAATGATGCCAATGTGAAAATGTATGGTGTTGAAGCTGCTGGTTTTGGTATTGAAACTGGTAAGCATTCTGCGCCGTTAAATGCAGGCCATGTGGGTGTATTACACGGTAACCGTACTTACTTGATGAGTGATGAACAAGGTCAGATTATTGAGACACATAGTATCTCGGCGGGTCTTGACTATCCGGGTGTTGGTCCTGAACATAGCTTCTTGAAAGATATGAAGCGCGTAGAATACGTGCCGATTAATGATACAGAAGCTTTGCAAGGTTTCCGTGATTTAACCAAAATCGAAGGGATTATTCCTGCACTTGAAAGCTCACATGCGATGGCTTATGTCTCTAAGCTTGCGCCAACAATGTCTAAAGATCAGATTATTATTGCGACTGTTTCAGGCCGTGGTGATAAAGATTTAATGACTGTTGCACGCATTGATGGCGTAGAAATGGTCGAGATGTAAGAGAACTATAATGCCAAACTTGTTTATGGTGATGTTGGGCGGGCGCCATGCCCGCGCTAATACAGAAGTTCATGATGTAGTCATGGCTGTAGGAGATACTTTGGAAGAAGTTTATCCTCAACTTAAACAGGCTTGGTTTGGTGAGGCTCAAGGGTTGCATATCGATGCTTGGGCCAAGCTCTCAGGAGTTAGCTTTCAAGGGCAAAATTATCAAATTCATTTTACAGATGCTGCGCCACAACCAGATGATTTAAAATTATATTTAATTAATCTGGGTGGATATGATGCGCGTGAATTCGGTGAGCTTCATCGTTATGAGTTTGTGGTTGCACCCAATGCGGTCGTTGCCAAACAATTAGGTAAACAATTTATAGATCGGCAGTGGCAAAAAGCACATACAGATCGAGTGATTGATATTGATGACTGCTTAGCGATAGATTGTGTAGCAGGGCGCTATATTCATTTAATAAAAGGCGATTTTGCTGCAACAATTTGGGAAAATACATATTTGACCGTGGTATAGGTCATTTGAAATCTAATATTCATATGGAAGTGGGTAAATGGATTTAATTCAAGAAAATGGACAGCCTCGTTACGGGCGTTTTGAATCTGTACCGTCAACCATTCACGTACAACATTATATTTATAAAACCCCTTATGGTAAGGTCTTAAAAGGCTGGCGTAAGCAATTAAAATATAAAAAAATCAAATTCTGCGGCATTCAACATAAACACTATAGTATTGGTCTGGCCATTGCAGATATTGGCTGGGTTGGGCACGGTTTTTTCTATATTTATGATCATGAAACTCAGCAGGTCATTGAGTGGAATGCAATTCAGCCTTTGGGGCATAAAACCTATCTTGATGAACAGCCGTTGTTTAATCAAAGCTATTTTTCTAAATCTCCTTATCAGTTTGATATTCAGCATGCCAATGGCGTGCGGTACATTCGAGTCACGAAATATGGTGAGATTCAACTTAGCGCTCGAATTTTTTGTGCTGGAACAGACATATTAAGTTTATGTACACCAACTGGCATTAACGGTTGGACTTATACCCAAAAGCAAACCACGCTTGCTGTAGAGGGAATGTTTATTAATAAACAAAACCAAGTTGTACAATTTGATGAAAAGACATTTGCATCGCTAGATGATACTTGTGGTTTTCTGCGACCTGAAACGGCTTGGTTCTGGCTTTCATGTAACTTTTGGGACGAGCAAGGACGACGTATTGGTTTAAATTTAGCTTCAGGGGTTAATGAAAGCTTTGGTAATGAAAACTGCTTATGGATTAATGGAGTTTTATTTCCACTAACAGACGTTTTATTTGAAAAATTAAATGATGAACTTTGGCAAATTAGCTCTCTAGATCAAAAGCTTAATCTACAAGTGCATATTGGTTGGTGCAGATACGAAAATATTAATTTAAGAATGATCGGCAGCCAGTTCAATCAGTGGCAAGCTAAAATTAGTGGCACAATTGAGCATGAGGCAACCGATATAATCAATTGCAATGAACAATACGGCTTACTAGAACAACATTATGCAAAATGGTAACAAGCAGGTTATAAACCTGCTTGCCAAAATGCTTCACCAGCCGCAATCGGGTCATTGGTTTTTTCAAGTGTTTCAATCCAGACTGGATATTGACGAATGACTGGATGCTGACTTGGATGAAAATCTTTTTTGAACCAATCTAAATATTGGCTTTTCATAGCGGTTAATGTGCCATTTTTGCCAAAGAACCAAGGTAAACCTTTAATGCTCATCAAGAGTCGTTCTCTAGAACTGAAACCATCACATTTCAACATGACATTGGTGCGATAAAGAGTAAAACCAAACATGAGTACTGTCGTAAGAACCAATACAAATCGACGAGTCGACTCAGGAACTTCACCTACTTGTTTCATGACATCAAAAGCAACATCACGATGCTCCATTTCTTCAATGGCATGCCAAGCAAACAGTGCTCGGACATACGGGTGAGCATTTTCCAAAGTTTTTTTATTGCTATAAAACGTTTCTGCCATTAGGGCAGTTAAATGTTCAGCTGCTGCTGTCATTGCAATATTGTATTGCGGTGAGCGTTTGGTGAGTTCAAAACGAAAAATTCTTTTCAGTGTAGCTGTGAATTGGTCAACAGGCATACCTTGCTCTTTCATGAGCTGATTCATTTTGTCATGCGCAATACCGTGTTGAGCTTCTTGTTTAATAAAGTCTGCAACACGGTTTTGTAGTTCTGGATCATCAATTTTGTCTCGGAACATACGAACACATTCGATAAAGTAACGCTCTCCATCCGGAAAGGTTAAGCTGAGCGCATCAAACATACGAGTCAAAAAAGGATCATTATTAAACCAAAAGCGAGGCGCTTCATTTAAATGAAAATCTAGATCTTTACGAACCACTGGCTCGACTTGATAAGAAACATGTGCGTTCATATTTTATTTCTCGCATCTAACTTGTTTACTAGTATGTCGCGGCTGGTCGGCTTTGTTTTGACAGTTATTGCCAATTTTTATACAGTTTGCGACAAGATGGCAGTAAAAAAAGGATGAGCCATGCAAGATTTTACGATTTCAAATGGGTATTTTTACCTTTGGAATACTTACTTAAAAGAAAGAGAAATGGACTGGCAGGCATTAAATCTGACGGATGTTCAGGCCCGACAAGTTCAAAATATTTTAGCTTCGTCTATTGATGCTCAATCATCTTTAAATTTTTTTCTTGAGCTTTTAGAGCTAACCGAATCTCAGCTACAAGTTTCCAATTTAGCTTTGGAAATGGCCACTTGCATTACACCTGCCAATTTTGGAGTGTTGGGTTATATGGCATCCCGAAGTGGCAGTTTTGCAGAGGTTCTTGAATATATTATGAAGTTTCATCGTCTGGTAATTGACGGTGAGCAAGTAGTGCCTATGCAAATTGAGCAAGATGCTTCTAAAATTCGTTTGTATTGGCCATTGGTTAATGACAGCAATATCATACTTTGTGAACTGACCTTGGCAGCAATGGTACAGCTTGCTAAACAGATAGCACCACTACATGATTTTCTCTTGCAACAAGTTGAGTTCGTGCACCGTGCGCGTGGTCCGTTAGTGCACTATCAGCGTTTCTTTCAATGCAAATTATCATTTGAAAAACCTTACTACGCATTAACTTTTGCAAGTGAGGGACTAAGTATTCGTCCTCAGCATGCAGACCCAACCTTAATGCAACTTTTAGTGAAACAGGCAGAAGAAGCATTAGCTCAGCGTAAAATACATACAGATTTAGCTCAGCAAATACATTGGATCGTCCATGAATATTTTAAGCAAAGGCAGCAGGCCCCTAAAATAGAAGATATTGCCACCGAGTTGAATATTTCAGTACGAAGCTTGCAGCGCCAGCTACAGTCATTAAACACTTCATTTAAATTAATTTTAGATGCAGAGCGTATGAAGCGCTGTGAGATATTACTTAACCAAAATGCCAGCCTCACTTTAATTGCTGAACAATTGGGATATTCGGACCAGTCAGCACTTGCACGTGCCCATAAAAATTTAACAGGACAAACCTTATTAGCAAGAAAAAGACAATTACAGCTAACAAATAAAAATGCAATAAAATAGCCTTTCTTTGGCGATTTTCTATTTGGATGACGATCTAATAATGGCTCGAAAATAGGAAGCTTTGATCATTGAGAAAAGTTTCAAAATATTGATAAATGTACGCCATGGGTTGTATGAATCATACAATCGAATATCGCCATAACGTTAGACCTGTTCAATGGACAAAAAATAGCGTTAAAATGCGATGTTCTTGTATTTCTACAAACAACTCCTCAATTTTAAATAATTCAAGGAAAGCACAACCCTATGTCACGTCTTGCCACTCGTTTTGAAAAGCTTAAGTCCCAACAACGTAAAGCGCTTGTATCTTATGTCATGGCGGGTGATCCACAACCGCAAGTAACAGTTCCGTTACTGCATAAAATGGTTGCAGCAGGAGTAGATGTCATTGAGCTTGGTTTACCATTTTCAGATCCAATGGCCGATGGTCCAGTAATTGCGCTTGCAGCTGAACGTGCGCTTGCAGCAGGGACTAACACATTAGATGCTCTTCATATGGTAAAGGAGTTCCGTGAACAGGATCATGATACACCTGTTGTTTTAATGGGTTATCTGAATCCGGTTGAAGTGATTGGTTACGAGAAGTTTGTTTCTCATGCGAAAGAGTGTGGTGTAGATGGCTTATTACTGGTGGATTTACCGCCAGAAGAGTCAAAAGATTTTGGTGCTGTGTTGAAGCAACATGACATGGATCAAATCTTCTTGCTCGCACCAACTTCTACAGACCAACGCATTCAGCATGTGGCAAATCAGGCAAGTGGATTTATCTACTATGTTTCACTTAAGGGTGTAACAGGAGCCGCAACACTAGATACGGCAGAAGCTGCTGCACGTATTCAAAAAATCAAAAATGCCACTGATATTCCAGTAGGTGTTGGTTTTGGTATTAGTGATGCTGCTTCAGCAAAAGCAATGGGTAGTGTTGCTGATGCGGTGATTGTAGGTAGTGCTTTCGTTAAAAATTTTGCAACGTTGGCAGCGGATGACGCTGTTGAACAGACGGTGAATAAAGTCAAGGAGCTTCGAGCAGCGCTCGATGAGTTAGTATGAATCAAGAAGTGAAATCAGGGAAAGTTCTTAGCCCTTCGACACCATGGACAAAACGTCCGGTTCCAGGTATTGAAGTCGCAAATGAGCAACAAATTCTCAAAGCAACATTTACTGAGCCAACGATTGAATGCCCTGAATGTCATGCTCTAGTGACACGTACAGCAATCTCTTTCAATGCGTATGTTTGTCCGCAGTGTGATGAACACTTACGTATGAAAGCTCGTGATCGTTTGAACTGGTTCTTCGACAATGTAGTAGCAGAATTAGGGCAAGAATTTAGCGCGAAAGATCCGTTAAAGTTTGTCGATACCAAGCCATATCCAGATCGTATGCGTGAAGCGCAAACCAAAACTGGTGAAACGGAAGCCTTAATTGCCATGCAAGGTAATTTAAATGGCGTAGATATGATTGCATGTGCTTTTGAGTTCGACTTTATGGGCGGCTCTATGGGTACAGTTGTAGGCGATCGTTTTGTTCAGGCTGCTGAACTTGCTATTGAAAAACGTCAACCATTGATCTGTTTCGCAGCTTCTGGTGGTGCACGTATGCAAGAAGGCATGCTGTCTCTTATGCAAATGGCACGTACTTCAGCGGCGATCCAAAAGTTAAAAGATGCAGGTTTACCTTATATCGTGGTGTTAACACATCCTGTATATGGTGGTGTAACAGCTTCTTTAGCAATGTTGGGTGATATTCATATTGCTGAACCTAAAGCGATGATTGGCTTTGCTGGTAAACGTGTAATTGAGCAGACTGTACGTGAAACTCTAGAAGAGCCGTTCCAACGTGCTGAATATTTGCTTGATCATGGTGTAATCGATCAGATTGTTCATCGTCATGCTTTACGTGATACTGTATCTCGACTTGTATCGAAATTGATGAACTTACCTTGAACCAACAAGCTCCACTTTCAATAGACTCTTTAGATACATGGCTCAATTATTGGAGCCATGTTCACGTTACAGGGATAGATCTTGGTCTGGAACGTGTAATTCCTGTTGCAGAAAAGCTGGGTGTAACTCAGCCTACTGCTAAAGTTTTTACAGTGGCCGGAACGAATGGTAAAGGCTCAACTACGACCACACTGGCTGCGATATTAAACGCACAGGGTTATAAAGTTGGATTATATCAGTCACCGCATATCTATCGCTTTAATGAGCGAGTCAAATTAGGTGGAGTTGAAGTCGATGATCAAAGTCTGATTGATGCTTTTGTTCAAGTCGATCAGGCTCGTCGCGATTGTGATTTAAGCTTATCTTTTTTTGAAGCAACCACTTTGGCTGCTTTTGTCATTTTTAAACAACAGCAATGTGATGTATGGGTGCTCGAAGTTGGTTTGGGTGGACGCTTAGATGTTGTCAATGTAATTGATCCCGACGTTGCAGTTATTACTAATATTGGCCTAGATCATACTGACTGGTTGGGCGATACCATCGAAAAAATTGCTTTTGAAAAAGCAGGCATTATTCGTCCACAAATTCCAGTTGTCTTTGCCGGTGAACAAATTCTACCTCGAGCAATCCAAGATAAAGCAGAAAGTACCCAAGCAGACTTATATACCGTTAATCGTGATTATTTTTATAAACTCGCCGATGATGGGCAATACTGGTACTTTGCCTCAGAAGGAACTACTTTAAAGCTTCCCTTAGGTCATTTAGCTATTGAAAATATTGCGGGAGCGGTTGCAGCTATTTTAAATAGTGGACTTGAAATTTCTCAGTCAGCACTAGAAAAAGGTATTCAATCTGCACGTTTAGCAGGACGTTTTGAGCAGCGTCAAGTGCAGGGGAAAACGGTAATTTTTGATGCCGGACACAATCCACATGGTGTTGAATTTTTGTTAAAGCAATTGCGAAATTTCTTAGAATACAATAAACAGTACACAGAAGTTGTCGCAGTATTTTCAATGCTGGCAGATAAAGATATAAAATCAGTAGTCGATTTATTGAAACCTACTGTTTTACATTGGAAAATTGCTGAGTTGAATGTGCCGCGTGCTGCACCGATTCAGCAACTCAATGATGCCTTGCAAGGCCAGACAGTACAACAATATGGCAATATCAAAGAGGCTTTTAAATCAGCGCTTGAGCAAACAAATAACAATCAGCTGATTTTGGCCTGTGGTTCGTTTCATACTTTAGAAGCGATTTGGGAGTATTTGGAAGAATGTCAATGAATAACAAACAACGCTGGATGGGTGGTGTTGTTTTACTGGGAGGTGGTGTTTTATTGGCAGCATTACTTCTAAAAGGAAATGAGGAAATAAAACAGGTTGAAGTTCAACCACCGGCATCCACATCACCAAAAACTCAAACTAAGCCAAAGCAAGCAACCGAAGAACAAATGGTACAACTACAGCCTTTGGCGGTTGATGTTGAAACAGAAAAACGTTTGTTAGAAGAGCAGCGCCGTTCGCGTGAAAAAGCGGTTGCTGAGCAAGAAGCACGTGCAGCTGAGTTTTTAGCAATGCAACAGCAAGCTGAAGCTGATGCTGCTCGTAAAGCCGCAGCAGAGTACGCTGCGATTAATGCGCGTCGTACAGCTGCTCAAGAAAGTTCAGATAATATTCCACCAGAGTTAGTGGGTGAGGCGAAAGCTAAAAACCAGCAAACTAATGTGGCAAATAAAACAACTGATACTTCAAAAATAGATGCAGACAAAAAAGCAGCTGAAGCAAAACGCCAAGCAGAAGCTGATAAGAAAGCAGCTGAAGCAAAACGTCAGGCAGAAGCTGATAAGAAAGCAACTGAAGCAAAGCGCCAAGCGGAAGCTGATAAGAAAGCAACTGAAGCAAAACGTCAGGCAGAAGCTGATAAGAAAGCTGCTGAAGCAAAACGCCAAGCCGAAGCCGATAAGAAAGCAGCTGAAGCCAAACGACAAGCAGAAGCTGATAAAAAAGCCTCTGATGCTAAACGTAAAGCAGAAGCTGATAAAAAAGCTGAGGCTGAAAAAGCGCGCGAATTGCTGGAAAATGGTGATAAAAAGTGGATGGTGCAAGTTGCATTGGCTGCTAACCAAGCAAATGCAGATGCAGTTGTTTCTAAATTACGAGCTAAAGGCTACAAGGTAACTACGAGCCAAACTAGCAAGGGAATCCGTATTATGGTCGGACCTGCGAAAGACCGTGATACAGCAGATGCGGCCCGTAAGAAAATTACTTCTGATTCAAGTTTAAATATGAAATCGGCTTGGGTCATTGATTGGGTGCCATTAGATCAGCGTTAATCTGATCTAAGGTTTACTTAAGATGTAGTTAAGATGGATTTGACAATTCTTGTTGAATCCATTTTACATTTTCAGGGGTGAATAAACGGTCAATGTTCTTCCAAATAATATGATAACCGTAACCACCTTGTTTCATTTCCTTAACCGCATCATCAATCGCCCAATTTTCAAAAATAATACGATACATCGCAACGCTGGCGCCTGTACGGTCTGAACCATGGTAGCAGTGCAATAAAACGCGCTGATCATTCTGCTTGGCAATTTTGATTTGCTGCATAACCTCTAATAGATCTTGTCGGTCAATTGCCCAAGTGTTGATAGGAATATGCACAAGATTAAAATTTTCATTTTTAAAAACTAAACTATCTGCGTCTTTGGCTCTTAAATTAATGATCGTTCCAATTTGATGATTCTTTAATTCAGAAATCATTGCAGGATCAGGTTGTTCACTACGATAAACATTCTTACTAATTTGATAAAAGTTATGAGTCTGAGAAACTAAGCTTCCCCAATCTTGTGGTCGATGCTCATGGGCGATACTTTCATGCTGCATACATCCTTGCAAATTTATACAGATGAGAAGGGTGATGAGCGATAATTTTTTCATGTTTGATACCGATTAAGCTCATAAGGATCATGAGCACAAATTATTTCAATCGTTGGCTCATGTTGAGCTAAATGCTGTAAGCGTTTGAGATTAACAAGGCGTTGCTCATTATCTTCTGCAAATGTTTTTTCCAGCACACTGAGTGATCTTAATTTATTTTTAGGGTTTAACTCTAGATGTGAGTAGTAAGCATCTCCACAAAATAATAGCCATTGATTTTGTTGCTTTATGGCAATACCACAATGGCCAGCTGAATGCCCCAATAGAGGTACCATTAAAATTTCATCTTGGAACAGAGGAAAGCCTTTTACTTTTTCGAGGTTGAACCATGCTTCACCTTGCTGATATTCAACAAAGTTCCAGTAGCGATGATCTTTATATTGATTGGTTCTATAGCGAAGTTTGCCCTTAAAATTTGGAAGTTGGGCTGCGTTATATTCTGCAGCTAAAACATGCACAGTGGCATGTGGAAAATCTGAAATTCCACCTGCATGATCAAAATCAAGATGAGTGACAAAGATGTGTTGCACATCCTTCGGATTAAACCCCAGCTTTTGGATTTGCTGAATGGCACTAAACTCAAGGTTAGGCTCAATTTTGCCTAAACGTTTAACTAATGAGCCTAGACGTTTTTTCATATGTAAGTAATCTTGCAAGCCAAAGCCTGTATCAATAAGTACTAAGCCTCTATCAGTTTCAACCAGAAGGCAATGACAGACGACTTCAGCTCGAAAGCCCTTTTGTCCAAAGAGTGGGGCACAGACTGGGCACATGCTGCCACACTTTAAATGATGAATTTTATAGATCATGATTTTTATTTTTTATACCGAAACGCTTCGAGTTATAACTGATCTGAGCAGTAAAAACCATGTGTATTCAATATATAAATAAAAAGCCATCGCGTTGGATGACTTTTTAAGGGTGGGAAATTTACTTATTTTGCTTAAGATTTACTACGCGTTTGGCTTATTTGAAACCTTCTGATTCTTGCCTACGCACTTCGTTTGTCTTGTAGAGAACTTTTCAGATGTTTGCCTACGCACTTCGTTTGTCTTGTAGGGAATTTTTAAGATGTGTGCCTACGCGCTTCGCTTGTCTTGTAGGGAGTCTTTCAGATGCCTGCCTACGCGCGCTTCGCTTGTCTTGCGCTTCGATTAAAGCCTTTTAAAAGGCTTTAATCTTGCTCAGGCTGTGGTGTGAGGCGTAAATAAGGTTTAACAGTCTTATAGCCTTTAGGGAAGCGTTGCTTAATTTCCTCTTCATCTTTAAGTGAGGGGACAATAACGACATCTTCACCTTGCTGCCAATTCGCAGGCGTAGCGACTTTATGTTTATCCGTTAATTGTAATGAATCAACGACACGTAAGACTTCATTGAAATTTCGACCTGTTGAAGCAGGGTAGGTAATAATTAAGCGAACTTTTTTGTTTGGATCAATAATCACTAAAGAACGCACTGTGAGTGTTTCACTGGCATTAGGATGGATGAAATCATAAAGCTCAGAGACTTTACGATCTTTATCCGCAATGATTGGAAAATTTACAGTTGTGTTTTGTGTTTCATTAATATCGTTGATCCAGCCCTTATGAGATTCTACATCGTCTACTGACAAAGCAATGGCTTTAACATTACGCTTCGTAAATTCATCTTTTAATTTTGCTGTGTAACCTAACTCTGTTGTACATACTGGCGTATAGTCGGCTGGATGTGAAAATAAGATTCCCCAACTATCCCCTAAAAAATCATAAAAATTAATTGTGCCTTCGCTCGATTCTTGTTGAAAATCGGGGGCAGTGTCTCCTAATCGTAGTGTCATAATATTTCCTCAATTGCTCATAATTTGTTATTCGATTGAATGAATATGCAGCATTTACTTTATGATTAAAATTATTGTTTTTGTATTTTATTATGAATTTTTTGTATAAGTGTAAATATATATGACTAAAACTCATTATTTTAAGTGCTTAATCAATGTAACTTTAAGGTAAATTTGCTAAATTAGATTTCTCGGAAGTTATGCTTAATAGATGAGCGTTAATGGTGCGTTTTAAGTGCCAAATACATGAAGGGGGACTAGATGAGTGAAATACCATTCATCTAACTATCAGATTTTTTTTAGGGGTTTTGTGCAAACCCCTTGTACTTCAAATTTCTGGCACCATAATAAACGACTGAGAAAAAGTTTATTCATTTGACCAAGCAAGATTTAGAGAGTTTATCCATGTTGGCAAGTCTGATCGGAGGTATCTTCGGTACAAAAAATGAGCGCGAACTCAAGCGAATGCGCAAAATTGTTGAGCAAATCAATGCGCTCGAGCCGACGATATCAGCTTTAAGCGATGCAGACTTATCTGCAAAAACTCCAGAATTCAAACAACGTTATAATAATGGCGAAAGTTTAGATAAATTACTTCCAGAAGCATTTGCAGTTTGTCGTGAAGCGGCCAAGCGTGTAATGGGCATGCGTCACTATGACGTTCAGCTTATTGGTGGTATTACCTTACATGAAGGCAAAATTGCCGAAATGCGTACCGGTGAAGGTAAAACCCTTATGGGTACTTTGGCGTGTTATTTAAACGCATTAAGTGGTGAAGGCGTTCATGTCATTACAGTGAACGATTATTTGGCACAGCGTGACGCTGAGTTAAACCGCCCATTATTTGAGTTTTTAGGTTTATCTATTGGTACGATCTATTCAATGCAAGGTCCGTCTGAAAAAGCGGAAGCTTATCTTGCTGATATTACCTATGGTACCAATAACGAATTCGGTTTTGACTACTTACGTGACAACATGGTGTTTTCTTTAGCAGAAAAGAAACAACGTGGTTTGCACTATGCAATTATCGATGAAGTTGACTCAATCTTGATTGATGAAGCACGTACACCATTAATTATTTCTGGTCAAAGTGAAGACTCTTCGCATCTGTATTCTGCAATTAATTCGATTCCCCCTAAATTACATCCGCAAAAAGAAGAAAAAGTTGCAGATGGTGGGCATTTCTGGATTGATGAAAAGCAGCGTTCAGTTGAAATGACCGAAATTGGTTATGAAACTGTTGAGCAAGAGCTTATTCAAATGGGACTGTTGGCTGAAGGTGAAAGCCTGTATTCAGCAACGAATCTGAGCCTTGTTCATCATGTGTCTGCTGCTATTCGTGCACATTTCTTATTCCAACGTGATGTTCACTATATTATTCACGATGGTGAAGTTGTGATTGTTGACGAACATACTGGCCGTACAATGCCGGGTCGTCGTTGGTCAGAAGGTTTGCATCAAGCAGTTGAAGCGAAAGAAGGTTTGGAAATTCAGCCTGAAAACCAGACTTTAGCGACCACAACATTCCAGAACTATTTCCGTCTATATAAAAAGCTTTCAGGTATGACAGGTACTGCTGATACTGAAGCTGCGGAAATGAAAGAAATTTATGGCCTTGATGTTGTGATTATTCCAACTCATCGCCCAATGGTACGTAATGACCAAAACGATTTAATTTATTTAAACCGTAACGGTAAATACGATGCGATTATTCAGGAAATTACGAATATTCGTGAGCAGGGTGTTGCACCGATTCTGATTGGTACCGCGACCATTGAAGCCAGTGAAATTTTATCTTCTAAGTTAATGCAAGCTGGTATTCATCACGAAGTGTTAAATGCAAAACAACATGAGCGTGAAGCTGACATTATTGCTCAGGCGGGTAGCCCGAATGCAGTAACGATTGCAACCAACATGGCTGGTCGTGGTACGGACATTATCTTGGGTGGTAACTGGAAAGCGAAACTTGCCAAACTTGAAAATCCTACTGCTGAAGATGAAGCACGTCTGAAAGCACAATGGGAACAAGACCACGAAGATGTATTGCAATCAGGTGGTTTGCACATCATTGGTTCTGAACGCCATGAATCACGCCGTATTGATAACCAGTTACGTGGTCGTGCGGGTCGTCAGGGTGACCCTGGTGTTTCTCGTTTCTATTTGTCTCTTGAAGACGACCTTATGCGTATTTTCGCAGGTGACCGCGTAGTCGGAATGATGCGTGCAATGGGTCTCCAAGAAAATGAAGCGATTGAACACAAAATGGTGAGTCGTTCAATCGAGAATGCTCAGCGTAAGGTTGAAGCGCGTAACTTCGATATTCGTAAAAACTTATTGAAATACGATGATGTAAATAATGAACAACGTAAGATCATTTATTCACAACGTGATGAAGTATTAGCTGAAAATACCTTAAAAGAATACGTTGAAGAAATGCATCACGAAGTGATGAAAGGTGTGATTGCTAACTTTATTCCACCAGAGTCAATTCATGACCAGTGGGATGTTGAAGGTTTGGAAAACGCTCTACGTATTGATTTGGGTATTGAGTTACCAATTCAAGAATGGTTAGATCAAGATCGCCGTCTAGATGAAGAAGGTTTAGTTGAGCGTATTAGCGATGAAGTCATTGAACGTTATCGCCAGCGCCGCGCTCAAATGGGTGAGGAATCAGCAGCAATGCTTGAACGTCATTTCGTTTTAAACTCTCTTGATCGTCATTGGAAAGATCACTTGGCTGCAATGGATTATTTGCGTCAAGGTATTCACTTACGTGGCTATGCGCAAAAAAATCCTGAACAGGAATACAAGAAAGAAGCTTTCAACCTGTTTGTAAATATGTTAGGTGTTATTAAAACTGATGTTGTGACTGATTTGTCTCGTGTACATATCCCAACACCAGAAGAACTTGCAGAAATGGAAGCTCAACAGCAGCAGCAAGCTGAATCAATGAAGCTTTCTTTTGAACATGACGATGTGGATGGTTTAACTGGTGAAGTTACACTTTCTCAAGAAACTACAGAGTCTGCCGATCAGCAAGCTTTCCCTGTTCCAGAAAGCCGTAATGCACCATGCCCATGTGGGTCTGGACTAAAATATAAGCAATGTCACGGTAAGATCTAATCTGCCTTAAAGAAAAAAAGCAGAACTATTGTTCTGCTTTTTTTATGTTTGTAGTAAGCCTGTGAATAATGTTTGCAGTTTTAAGCATTAAATGCTATTTACTTCTCATCCAGAGTGTATGTTGGAAAGACAATGAAAAAAGTATTACAACCTTTATTTTTAACTGTTCTTGCTGTGCCTAGTTTTGTTTTCGCAGCAGAAGCAGCTTCAGCCCCTCAAACGACAACGGTTGATAAAGTACTTGCAGCAAAAGGCCCAACTTCGGCTCAAGCTGTAGTGAAGCAAGAAAATACTACAGTGATTAGCCCGCGTACAGGCATTCGCTATACGTTGGGTAACACAGGTAATCGCCCAATTATTTTACAAACGACGGCGATTGCTCCGGCAAACTCAGCAAACATTAATCGTATTGTAGCAACTAACCCTGCTTTATCTGTGAAGAGCCAAGAAAAAGCAAAAGTTGCACTCATTGGTGAAGCTGCTGTTGCTGGACCAGCTGCTGTTGCGGCGAGTAATGTAACAGCTCCTGCTGTATCAAATAGCATTGCGCCTTCGAATCCAGCATCAATAAATTAAGATCATATATTTATAAAAAAAGCCGGTTCAATTTTGAACCGGCTTTTTTATATAAGAATTTCTAATTTTAAATCTGATTATTCACATCATCATTTTTCGTTTCACGAATGAGTAAGAATGCGATGAGTGATAAAAGTGATGCCGCAGTAAGATAATAACCAACTGCATATAAACCATAAGTTTCAGCAAGCTTAGTTGCAATAAGTGGCGCAAATGATGCACCAAAAATGCCTGCTAAGTTAAACGTTAATGCCGAACCTGTGTAACGAACTGAGGTTGGGAAAAGTTCAGATAAAACTGTACCAATCGGACCATAGGTCAATCCCATAATCGCCAAGCCAGTACATAAGAAAAGGAAGACGATTAAGGTATTTCCAGACTCTAACATGCTAGAGAAGAACAAGCCGAAAATCGCAGCAGCAATACAGACACCAATGGAGGTTGTTTTACGACCAAATTTTTCTGCAAAAATAGCTGATAAAGGAATGAATGCAGCAAAGCAAAGGGTGGCAAAGAGCTGAAGTTCCAAAAACTCACCACGTGCATAACCAAGCTTTGTGGTTCCCCAGTTTAAGGCAAAGACAGTAGTAAGATAGAACACGACAAACGTACAGATTGCTGCAATCGTACCAAGAATAAGCTTACCCGTATGTTTAGTGATAACTTCTTTAAATGGAATATTAACTTCTTTTTGCTTATCTAAAACTTTTTGGAATGCTGGAGTTTCATGTAGTTTTAAACGGATATATAAACCCACAATCACTAATACAGCACTTGCAATAAATGGAATACGCCAACCCCATTGCATAAATGCTTGCTCAGGAATAGTTGCGCTCAATAATAAAAATGAACCAGTTGCCAAAATAAAACCAATTGGAGCACCAAGCTGTGGGAACATGCCATACCATGCTCTTTTACCTTCTGGGGCATTTTCAGTTGCGAGTAATACTGCACCGCTCCATTCACCACCTAAACCCAAGCCTTGTCCTAAACGGCATACAGCCAATAGTAAGGGTGCGAAGATTCCGATATGTGCATAGGTAGGAAGTAAACCAATACATACGGTTGAAATACCCATGGTTAGTAAAGCTGCAACCAATGTGGCTTTCCGACCAATACGGTCTCCTAAATGACCAAATATTGCTGCACCGATGGGGCGGGCAATGAAGGCAATTGCGAAGGTTGCTAAAGATTGTAAGACTGCGGCACTGCCACTACTAGCAGGGAAAAACAAGTGAGGAAAAATAATAACGGCAGCAGTTGCATAGATATAGAAGTCGAAGAACTCAATGGTTGTACCGACTAAGCTTGCAAACAAAACCCGTGTTTTTGAATTAGTGGCTACTGCTGGAGCAGCAGTCGCAGAAGTTGACTCCATATAAGACCTTATATCAGCTAAAATTTATTTTTAATTTACTATTCCTTTTAAAGACGTATTTTTTCTAAAAGAATAGCGTGAAAGAACATCATCCATGACTCTTTCAGGATCACTGAATAAGAGTGAAAAATGAACTAAACTATGTACCAATAGATAGCAAGAAAATGTGCTCCTGCACCTAAAAGCACAAAAATGTGCCAGATCGCATGGGTATATCTTACCTTTTTTAACGCGTAAAACAATGCTCCAACCGTATAAGCTAAGCCGCCAATGATCAAGAAAATCAATGCGTCTTTACTTAAATACGTGCGCATGTCATCCATTACAAACACAGCAAGCCATCCCATTAAAATATAAGCGAGCAAAGAAATTTTTTGAAAACGATGTATAAAAACTAACTTGAAAAGTGTACCAATTGCAGCGATGCTCCAAAGTGCAACCAACAGATAGTGAGCTTTTGTAGTAGGAATTGCGATGCTTAAGAAGGGTGTATACGTTCCAGCAATTAAATAATAAATAGCTGTATGGTCAAGCTTCTTATACCAGTAGCGTAGATTTTGTGTTTGAGCAAAGTGATAAAGTGTAGAACTAGTGAAAACCAAAATGAGACTAAATGAGTATACCCACAAACCTACCCACTGAGCAGTTGAAAGATAAGATCCCTTTATAATTAAAAAGATAGAAGCTATAACTGCCATAATAATACCAGCCCCATGGCTGTAGGCATTAAATAGTTCTTCTTTTGGATCGTAAGTTTCCAACACAGATTTACTCATAAGTTTAATTTTTTTGATTAAAAATACGAATGTATAGAAATACAAAACAGTCGTAAAGTTATTTTATTTTTAATCCTAGACCCTTTAAACTTCTATTTTATATGAGTCTTCATTTTTAGGTATATCCGTGTCGGTTTTCTCCTTTGAGCAAGAACAGCAATTCTTTCATGAAATCAAGCAAATGCTTGATCAACAAGCTTTTGAGCGATTGATCTTGAGCCAATATAAAGGAGAGTTGGCTCAGCTGGAAAAAATTACTTTCCGCGTTGTAGAACTACATGGTCAAAAACAGCTTTCAGCCTTATATCACCATACTACCCAAGATGTGACTAAAAATTATTCATTTGAACAAGGCTTGCAGCAAATTGAGCAATTGATCATTCAGTGTAAACAAGCAAACTTATTTTCGACTACTCAAGAAATTCAACTTAAAAAAAATAAGAAAAAAGCCATGCTTAATATGGGTAAAAAACAGGCAGTAAATGCGACTCAAACGATTCAGGCCCATGATCGTGAAAAGCAACGTTATGTACAGCAGGGCAATGCATTTTTAAAAGAGCTTGGTATTACCGATGAAAAAGGCCAAATCATTCCAAGCATGGCACGTAAATGGAAACAGATTAATAAATTTATTGAAATCTTTGCCAGTGCTTATGAGCAAATTGATGCATCTCAACAAGAGTTACGCATTGTCGATTTTGGTTCGGGCAAAGGTTATTTAACTTTTGCGTTATATGATTATTTGCAAGAACAACATAAAACACCATTAATCACTGGTGTTGAATTACGCCCGAATCTGGTTGAGTTTTGCCAGAATGTTGCAGATAAAGTGCATTTTAACCACTTAGACTTTTTTGAAGGTGACGTCCGTAGTTATCAGCCAGAAAAACTGGATGTTATGATTGCCTTACACGCGTGTGATATTGCAACTGACTTTGCCATTCATACTGGAATTCGTTTAAACGCTTCAATGATTATGTGCGCGCCGTGTTGTCACAAAGAGTTACGTCCACAATTACATAGCCCAGAAGTTTTACAACCAATGCTACAGTTTGGTATTCATGCTGGACAACAAGCTGAAATGCTGACTGACACTTTACGTGCGTTACTTTTAAAAGCGTATGGCTATGAAACTAAAGTTTTTGAGTTTGTATCGCTTGAACATACCAGTAAAAACAAAATGATTTTGGCGACGAAACGCAAAAATGTTTCTGAACCTGATGCCAAAATTATGGCTCAAATCCAAGCATTGAAAGAAATGTACGGTATTAAAAAACAAACGTTGGAATTGTTGTTACAAGATCAATTGCCGATCGAAAATATTGGCTGCAAGTGCTAGAACGGTGAGCAGATGTATAAAATTATAGAGGGTGGTTGGGAACAGCTCGAGAAAGATGCGAAATACATCCGTGAACAAGTCTTTATTCAAGAACAGGGAATTGCGCCTGAAGATGAATGGGATGATTTGGATGCCACAGTTCTCCATTTTATTGTTTATGACAAAGAACAGCCTATCGCTACAGCACGTCTGTTGCCACAGCATAGCGTAGGGCGTGTTGCTGTTTTAGTGCCTTATCGAAAGCAGGGTATTGGTAAAATTTTAATGCAGCATATTATTGACTATGCACATCGTCATAAACTGCCTTATTTAAAGCTTTCTGCGCAAACTTATGTGACAGCTTTTTACGAAGCTTTAGGTTTTTATGTGCAAGGTGAGGTTTACGAAGACTGTGGCATTCCACATATTGATATGATTTTAGAATTAACTTGAGACTTCTTTTTAGAAATCTCAAGTTGGATTTATTTCATTGTATTCCAGCTTTCAATTGCCTGTAGCCCTGTTTCTAAGCCGACTTCATAGCTATAACGAAGCTTTTTCGGGTTAGTAGTTAAACGGCCAGCCATATTTTTAAGAGGTGGTGGGCAAACTTCTAAAATTTGCTGTTCTGGATTTTCACCACGAACAAAATCGACCGAAGCGTTATAACGAGCACAACGGCTACGTAAGCTGTTTGCAAAACCATAATGATGTTTAAACGCATATTTTGCGAGGAATTGATCACCTCGACTACTCGCCTTAAAGTAATTTTTCGGGCGTGTGCGTAAAACCAATAGTTTCTTTACGTCACTTTGCTGAGCCGTCCAGCGAACGGGTAGGGCATCTGCAACGCCACCATCAAAATAAGGTTCACCCATAATATCGACGGGATGACGCGTTAACACTGGAATTGAACTAGAAGCACGTAGTGCGTTTAGTAAATTATCTTTACCAGCACGGAGATATTCCGCATGACCTGTTTTCGCATGCGTCAACACCATATAAAAATCTGGGTTTTTGGCAAAAAGGCTCTGTTGATCAAGTGGGTGCTCTTGCTCACCAATTTCCCACATCCATTTTAAATCAAGTAAATCGCCGCCTTTAAAAAAGCGTTTGTAATCGATGAATTCAGGACGAAGTGAGTGATCAACATAAAACGTTAGAGTGCGGCCTTGCTGGCCTGCCAAGTAGTTAGCCACATTAGTCGAACCAGACGATACACCAACGTATAAGTCAAAAGGATTGAACTGTTGTTGTAAAAACGCGTCAAGTACACCACTGGTAAAGGCACCACGCATGCCTCCACCTTCTACAACCAATGCGTTGCGGGAAAAATCTGTCATTTGAAAAATATCTGATTACTGAGTTGAGTGCTTATGTTCTTGCATATCCATTTCAGGCATATCGTCATGTTGAGCGTGTTGCTCTGTAGAGTGTTCAGCTTTTTGCTGCATTTGCTCTTGTTGTGCTTTGCGCTGTGCTCCTGGCATATAGTCAGGTTCATTACTCATTGCTAAATAGAAAAAGCCAAGGAAAATCGCACTTAAAACACCAACGATCAGAACAAATTTCCAGCCTAGAACTGCTGACTCGGAAGAATTTTTATCGGACATAAGGATTTCTCGAATGTGCTGTAGAAGCACAAAAATGAAGTCTATTTATAGCATATTTAGGCCTAGGGCTGAAATCTTAAAGGTCATAAAGAAAAACCCATATAAATAAAATATATTTATATGGGTAAGGTTTATGCAGTTTTTAAATATTCAGTAAGTCTAAGTTATTGAATATTTTGTTTCTGCTCTGCTTTGTTTTTTAGTAAAGCTGGCGGTGTAAAACGTTCACCATATTTGGCAGCTAACTCTTCAGCTCGTTTTTGTGCTTTATCAGTGCCGTATTGATTTAGGAATTGAATTGCTCCACCCGTCCAAGGCGCATAACCAATCCCAAAGATAGAACCGACATTGGCATCAATCACAGACTCCAACACACCTTCTTCATAACAACGTAAGGTATCTAACGCCTGTACAAACAGAATGCGATCAATCATGTCTTGTTCAGAAATATCATGATCTTTTTCCCAGCGGTTCAAGCCTTCCCAAAGGTGCTTTTTACCATTTTCTGGATATTCATAGAAACCAGCGCCAGCCGCCTTACCTTTACGGTTTAGCTCATGAATCATAGTGTGAACGACTTCGTCTACAGAGGTTTTAGGTAAATCTTTTCCTTCGGCTTGCAGAGCTTTACGTGCCTCACCAGCAACATGTTCGGTTAATGTTAAAGACACTTCATCTTGAATAGCGAGTGGTCCAACTGGCATGCCAGCTTTAAGAGCAGCCATTTCAATACGTGCTGGGTGGACGCCTTCTGCAAGCAAACGCATACCTTCTTGAATGAACGTACCAAACACGCGACTGGTAAAGAAACCGCGGCTGTCATTAACGACAATTGGTGTTTTTCCAATTTGTTGTACAAAGTCATAGGCTTTAGCAAGAGTTTCACTTGAGGTATTTTTACCTTTAATAATCTCGACCAACTGCATTTTGTCGACAGGGCTAAAGAAGTGTAGACCGATAAACGCTTTATCATCCTTACTTGCTTGAGCTAAACCCGTAATTGGTAGGGTTGAGGTGTTGGAAGCCATCACGCCATTAGGCGCTAAATATTGTTCGGCTTCTTGAGTGACTTTAGCTTTGAGCTCTTGGTTTTCAAATACCGCTTCAATAATTAAATCACAGCCTTGTAGATCTGCTGCTGAAGCTGTAGCAGTAATGAGCGATAAAACCTGATCACGTTTTTCTGCCGTCATGCGGCCTTGTGAAACACGTTTATCAAGAAGCTTCTGTGAGTAAGCTTTGCCTTTCTCAGCATTTTCAATAGATACGTCTTTGAGTACAACTGGAATGCCTTTAATGGCTGTTGAATAAGCAATGCCCGCACCCATCATGCCTGCACCTAATACACCAACTTTGGTTGCTTGCCATTTTGCAACGTCGGCAGGGCGGCTAGCACCAGACTTAATCGCATTTAGACCATGCCAGAAAGTACCGATCATATTTTTGGAAATTTGGCCTGTTGTAAGCTGGGTAAAGTAGCGAGATTCAATACGCAGTGCAGTATCTACATCGACTTGAGCGCCTTCAACTGCGGCAGCCATAATCGCTTCAGGAGCAGGGTAGCAACCTTTGGTTTTGTCTCTTAACATGGCTGGTGCAATTGCAAGAACTTGTGCAACTGCTGGAGTTTTTGGATCACCGCCCGGAATTTTATAACCCTTCACATCAAAAGGCTGCTGAGACTTTGGATTGGCCTTTATCCAAGCAATTGCTTTATCTAAAAGCTCTTGTTCATTTTCAGCAGTATCGTGAATTAAACCTAAAGATTTTGCTTTATCAACACCGAACTGTTTGCCTTCCATTAAAAATGGGAATGCATTTTGAAGCCCAAGCAGACGTACCATGCGTACAATACCGCCGCCACCCGGTAACAAACCTAAAGTAACTTCTGGTAGGCCAAATTTGCTTTTCAGGTCATTGATTGCAATACGGTGATGGCAACTTAATGCGATTTCCCAACCGCCGCCAAGTGCTGTGCCATTTAATGCAGCAACAACTGGAATCCCTAGCGTTTCAATTGTACGTAAATGACCTTTTAGCTTTTCAACCATATTAAAAAAGTCAGTCGCATGTTCCGGCTGAACTTGAATCAGCTCATCTAGGTCACCGCCTGCAAAGAAAGTTTTCTTAGCTGAGCGGAAAATAACACCTGAAAGTTCTGTTTCTGCTTTAAGTTTCTGAGTTGCTTCATCGAGCGAGTCACGAAACTCAGCATTCATGGTGTTCGCAGATTGACCTGTTGAATCAAGCGTTAAAATGACAATATTGTCGGCATTTTTTTCGTATTGAATTGCACTCATCTTTTATATCCCTAATTTTTATACGCGTTCAATAATGGTGGCAATACCCATCCCACCACCAACACAGAGCGTCGCTAAACCGCGCTTTTTATCTTGTCGTTCAAGCTCATCAAGTAGTGTGCCTAAAATCATGGCACCTGTTGCGCCTAAAGGATGGCCTAAAGCAATCGCACCGCCATTTACGTTGACTTTTTCAACAGGAACGTTGAGCTCATTAATAAAACGCATAACAACAGCTGCAAAGGCTTCATTGACTTCAAAGAGGTCAATATCATCAATAGTAAGACCAGCTTTTTCTAAAGCTTTACGTGCAGCAGGAGCAGGGCCTGTCAGCATGATGGTTGGGTCAGTACCGACTAGTGCAGTCGCCAAAACTTTAGCGCGTGGTTTTAAATTTTGTTCTTTTACCGCTTTTTCAGAAGCCAATAAAACTACAGCTGCTCCATCAACAATACCTGATGAGTTACCTGCGTGATGAACATGATTAATTTTCTGTGCTTCTGGATATTTTTGCAAAGCGATTGCATCAAAGCCCATTTGCCCCATCATTTCAAAACTTGGGTTGAGCTTCGTTAGACCTTCGAGTGTGGTATTGCCTTTAATAAACTCATCTTTATCTAAAATCACCACGCCTGCGTGATCTTTTACTGGTACGACAGAGTGATTGAAATAACCATTTGATTGAGCTGCTGCTGCTTTTTGTTGTGACTTCACAGCAAAATTATCAACATCTTCACGGCTATAGCCATCTAAGGTTGCAATAAGATCGGCGCCAATACCTTGCGGAACAAATGATGATTTAAGGTTTGTTTCAGGATCTAACGCCCATGGTCCTCCATCGGAACCCATTGGGATACGTGACATTGATTCAACGCCACCAGCAACCACTAAATCTTCCCAACCAGAACGAACTTTCATGGCTGCCATGTTGACGGCTTCCAAGCCTGAAGCACAAAAACGATTGATTTGAACCCCAGCAACGTCATCATTCCAACCAGCTGCAATGGCTGCAGTTTTGGCAATGTCACCACCTTGATCACCAATAGGAGTTACGCAGCCTAAAACAATGTCGTCGACTTTAGATGTATCGAGTTGATGGCGCTGCTGTAATTCATTTAATAAAGTGGTGAGTAAGGTAATTGGTTTTACTTCATAAAGAGAGCCGTCTTTTTTTCCTTTTCCGCGTGGGGTGCGAATGGCATCAATAATATAAGCCTCGCTCATAGCAGTTCCTTTTTTATTGCTTAAAATTTATTTGTGTTTTGAGTGTACTGGTTTTAATAGCGAGTGCAATGACGATAAGCGCACCAGTCAGGTGATGATTTTTGCCAATAGAAATACAAAAAAGCCCAAGTTGAACTTGGGCTAAATGTGAAACTTAAATAGATTGAAGAATTAGTGATAACCGTGTAGCTGGCGATATAGGCCAGGGGTTACACCCGTCCATTTTTTAAATGCGCGGTGGAACGTACTGGTTTCACTAAAACCAACTTGTTGAGCAACGTCTTCAAGTGTTAATTCAGGGTTGAGTAATAAGTGAATTGCAGCATCTCGACGTAAGGCATCTTTTACACCTTGATAGCTTTTACCTTCGGCAGCCAAGCGGCGACGTAAGGTTTGAGGAGATAAATACAACATTGATGCAACGTCATTAAGCGTTGGCATTTCTTCACCAATCTGGCTTTTGAGTACTTCACGAATACGAGAAGTTAGCGAGTTGGTATTTTTGAATTTTACTAAAAGCTGAGCAGGCGCTGCTTTTAAGAATTCTTCTAGCGTTTTTTCATCTTGACGGATTGGCAAATCAAGATAATCAGCCGCAAAGGTTATTTCAGTACGCGGTGCATCAAACTGCATGACTGGTGCAAAAAATAATGCATCATATTCATCTGCATGTGCTGGACGTGGGTAGCTAAAATGAACACGCTCTAATGGCAAACGGCGTTCAATGAGCCATGATGCTAGACCATGCCAAATCATAAGCATACTTTCGGTAATGAAATGATCTGGATCTAAAGTTTTTGGAATGAGCGGAACTAGACGTGCTTCATGCTTGTCACGCTCTAAGCTGACAGACCATTCATCGCCAAATAATTTGTAAAATTGAGATGACAGTTCAAGGGCTTGGCCCAATGTTTTTGCGTGAATAATCAACTGACACATAATGGCAAAAGTGCCCAGACGACGTGGTTGTACGTCAAATCCAACGTGTTCATCCTGTGTGACCATCCACAACATTTTTATAAAACGAGTGTATTGTTCTGGTGAGATTCGAGCTTTAGGTTGACGTAATAATTCCGCTTCAATGCCCACATGTGAAAGGAGCATTTCAACATCCATGCCAAGGCGCTTTACGCCTGTCAAAGCCGCATTCACGAAGTGGATGCTAATCGTATCGCGACTCATATTGAATCCTTCAGTCTCTTTGATGTTCACTTTAAATTGACCTAAATGACCGTCTAAAAAAATAAATTGGCGATTTACAACAGAGTAAAAGCACTTTTTACATGTTAAATTGCCGAAATGATCAAGGTAAATGGCTGAACATGACATTGTTTTAGAATATTTGCTTAACTAATATAAAAGAAAATATGAATAATAGTGGTTAAAAAAACGATGACGACAGCATTAAATGGACTTAAAGTTCTCGATTTCTCGACACTCTTACCCGGACCTTTTGCCACAATGTACTTAGCCGATATGGGAGCAGAAGTCATCCATATCGAATCTCCATCGCGTCCAGATTTAATTCGGATCATGCCACCCTATGCAAATGGGCAAGCAACGGCACATAGTTATTTAAACCGAAATAAACAGTCAATTGTTCTTGATTTAAAAGATCCTGCAAGTATCGAATTAATTAAAGCCAAAATTTCCGAGTTTGATATTGTCATAGAGCAGTTTCGACCTGATGTTATGCGCCGTCTAGGATTAGATTATTCAACACTTGCCGAAATTAATCCTCGCTTAATTTACTGCTCAATTACAGGTTATGGACAAACAGGAAGCTATAAAGATAGAGCAGGGCATGACATTAACTATTTAGCTTTAGCTGGTATTGCTGGATATAGTGGCCGACAAGACAATGGTCCGCCACCACTTGGTATTCAAGTTGCAGACATTGCAGGTGGTTCACTTCATGCAGTGATTGCTATTTTAGCGGCGGTGGTTGAACGCGGGCGTAGTGGACAAGGGCAATATATTGATATTTCTATGACTGATTGTGTTGCTAGCCTCAATAGTATGGCCGCATCCGCTACACTTGCCGCGCAGGTTGAACAGGCTCCTGAGCATGGCATGCTCAATGGTGGCATTTTCTATGACTATTATATGACTCAAGATGGTCGTTATCTTTCAATAGGTAGTCTTGAGCCACAGTTTATGTCTGGTTTGTCCGTAGCTCTTGATTTGCCTTTATTATTACAAAAAGGCGCTTCTTTGGATGTTGAAGATAGAAAGGAAGTTAAACAAGCGATTCAAGAAAAAATTAAAAGCAAAACATTTAAAGAGTGGCATGAAATTTTTGCAAACCTTGATGTGTGTGTAGAACCTGTTTTAAGTCTCACTGAGTCATTAAACTCGCCCTTAGCACAACAACGTGGATGGATTGTGGATGTTCCTTTGCAGAATAATACAGCAGATACAGAACCACAGTTGGCTTGCCCAATTAAGTTTTCAAGATCAAAAATGAGATATTCCTTTATAGGTCAAAAACTTGGTGAAGGACAATGGTAAAGAGCTGAGGTTATTTCTTAGACACTGTGTATTAAGATTATTATTAGATTAATCAATTGATTAACATTTTGAATAATTTCTTTACATAAAATTAGCGTACCCTTTATAAACAAAGACATAAAAGGTATGTAAACATGAAAACACATAAATCCTTGATGGCTTCCTGTTTATCCGTTTTATCAATTACTCTTTTCATACAGCACGCACAAGCTGCTGCTGCATTCGACCCAAATAGTCCGTGGATGTTGGGTGATTGGAACGGTCAACGCACCGCGTTACAAGCACAAGGTTATGATTTTTCTTTTGGATATACCGGCGAATACGCCGGTATTTTAGATTCAAAAAATACATCAACGCATGGTAGTGCTTATACGGGGCAACTTGCTTTAGGAACTCATTTTGATCTAAACAAAATTTTAGGGTGGCAAGATACAGAAGCTCAAATCACATTAACTTATCGTGATGGGCAATCACTTTCTGAACATTCACCAGCTTTAGCGGGGCATTTAAGCTCGGTACAAGAAGTGTGGGGGCGTGAGCAAACTTGGCGTTTAACCGATTTGTGGATCAAGAAAAAATTTCTTGACCAGAAGTTAGACGTGAAAGTTGGTCGTTTTGGTGAAGGTGAAGACTTTAATAGTTTTGACTGTGATTTCCAGAACTTGGCGCTTTGTGGTTCACAAGTCGGTAACTGGGTGGGCGAACAGTGGTATAACTGGCCAGTCAGCCAATGGGCAATGCGCGTTAAATATAACTTGCAACCCGATTTATATACGCAAGTAGGTGTATATGAATATAATCCAGAAAATCTGGACCGAGGCAAAGGCTTTAACCTAAGTACCGATGGCTCTCACGGTGCAATTATTCCAGCAGAAGTAGTGTGGTCACCTAAATTAGGCGCTCAAAGTATGGCTGGTGAATACCGTTTAGGGTATTACTACAGCACTGCTGATGCCGAAGAAATTACAAATAAGGCTCAAACATCTCATAAGCAAGGGGTGTGGGTAACTGCAAAACAAAAATTATTCCAGCCGGTTGATCAAACAGATCGTGGTTTGACTGGGTTTGTGAACCTAACGTTCCACGACTCTGATACCAACAAAATTGATAACATGCAAAATGTAGGCTTAGTCTATAAAGGTTTGCTCAATCAACGTCCTCAAGATGAATTGGCATTAGGTGTTGCACGTATCCATATCAACGATGATTGGAACGATGTCCAAAATAAAGAATACGACACTGAATACAATACCGAGCTTTACTACGGTATTCATGCGACAAACTGGCTAACTATCCGTCCAAATGTGCAATATGTTCGTCATGTTGGTGCATTAAAAAATGGTGATAACACTTGGGTAGGCGGTATTAAATTCTCAACTGCATTCTAAGCGTAATTACTCCGAAAAACGGATTGTCGAGGGCTAAATCATTGATTGAATAATCCTGACCTTCCGTTTTTTCTTTATGCCTGAGTTTTGTTTTAGATGTATTGATAGGCCGATTTTTGATGAAAAGCTTGGCCTATCTTTCCGATAAAAATGATGATTGATAAGAGGTGGTTTATGACTCAACCTACTTCAAGATCAGGTTTAACGACTTTTACCGTAATTATTATTGGGTTATTAGCGTTATTCCTGTTAATTGGAGGTATTTGGCTCGCTACATTAGGCGGTTCAATTTACTATATTATTACTGGTGTATTACTCCTAATTGTTGCATGGCAACTCTATAAGCGCGCATCTACCGCATTGTGGGTGTACGCTGCTTTAATGCTAGGTACCATTATTTGGGGTGTCTGGGAAGTTGGAACAGACTTCTGGGCGCTTGCACCTCGTTTAGATATTTTAGGTATTCTTGGTTTATGGTTATTGGTTCCAGCCGTAACTCGTGGAATCAGCAACCTTGGATCAAGTAAAGTTGCCTTATCTTCAACTCTAGCAATTGCAATCTTATTGATGGTTTATTCTATCTTCAACGATCCGCAAGAAATTAATGGTGAAATTAAGACACCTCAACCAGAAACTGCTCAAGCGGTGCCAGGTGTAGCAGAGAGTGACTGGCCAGCGTATGGTCGTACTCAGGCAGGTGTACGTTATTCTCCGTTAAAACAGATTAATGATCAAAACGTAAAAGATTTGAAAGTTGCTTGGACTTTACGTACTGGCGATCTTAAAACGGATAATGACTCTGGCGAAACGACCAATCAGGTTACACCGATTAAAATCGGTAATAACATGTTTATCTGTACAGCTCACCAGCAATTAATTTCAATTGATCCTGCGACAGGTAAAGAAAAATGGCGTTTTGATCCGAAGCTTAAAACGGATAAATCGTTCCAGCATTTAACTTGCCGTGGTGTGATGTACTACGATGCAAACAACACAACTGAGTTTGCAACGAGTCTTCAAAGCAAGAAATCTGACTCTACACAATGTCCGCGTAAAGTCTTTGTTCCTGTGAATGATGGCCGTTTAGTTGCGGTGAATGCTGACACTGGTAAAGCATGTACTGACTTTGGTAAAAATGGTGAAGTGAACTTGCAAGAGTTTATGCCATATGCTTACCCAGGTGGTTACAACCCAACATCTCCTGGTATCGTGACTGGTTCAACAGTTGTTATTGCTGGTTCGGTAACCGATAACTACTCAAATAAAGAACCATCTGGTGTAATTCGTGGATACGACGTTAACACTGGTAAACTCCTTTGGGTATTTGATACAGGTGCAGCAGATCCAAATGCAATGCCGGGCGAAGGTACGAATTTCGTTCATAACTCACCAAATGCGTGGGCTCCTTTAGCATACGATGCTAAACTTGATATCGTTTATGTTCCAACAGGTGTAGGTACTCCAGATATCTGGGGTGGTGACCGTACCGAATTGAAAGAGCGTTATGCGAACTCGATGTTAGCGATTAATGCCTCAACTGGTAAACTGGTATGGAACTTCCAAACAACCCATCACGATCTATGGGATATGGACGTACCATCACAACCATCTTTAGCTGATATCAAAAACAAAGCTGGCCAAACTGTTCCTGCAATCTATGTATTGACTAAAACAGGTAATGCCTTTGTTCTTGATCGTCGTAATGGTCAACCAATTGTTCCTGTAACTGAGAAACCAGTTCCGCAAACAGTTAAACGTGGACCACAAACTAAAGGCGAGCATTATTCAAAAACTCAACCATTCTCTGACTTGAACTTGGCACCACAAGACAAATTGACAGATAAAGATATGTGGGGTGCCACTATGCTTGATCAGCTTATGTGTCGTGTATCTTTCAAACGTCTAAATTACGATGGTATTTATACTCCACCATCTGAAAACGGTACTTTAGTTTTCCCTGGTAACCTAGGTGTATTTGAATGGGGCGGTATGTCAGTTAACCCTGACCGTCAACTTGCTGTGATGAACCCGATTGGTTTGCCATTCGTAAGTCGTTTAATTCCTGCCGATCCAAACCGTGCACAAACTGCAAAAGGTGCAGGAACTGAGCAGGGCGTACAACCGATGTACGGAGTACCTTATGGTGTTGAAATTAGCGCATTCTTATCTCCACTTGGTTTACCTTGTAAACAACCAGCTTGGGGCTATGTAGCTGGCGTTGATTTGAAAACTCATGAAGTGGTATGGAAAAAACGTATTGGTACAATTCGTGACAGCTTACCGAACTTGTTCCAGTTACCAGCTGTGAAAATTGGTGTGCCTGGCTTAGGTGGTTCAATTTCTACTGCCGGTAATGTCATGTTTGTTGGTGCAACTCAAGATAACTACTTACGTGCGTTTAACGTTACTAACGGTAAGAAACTTTGGGAAGCTCGTTTACCAGCAGGTGGACAAGCGACACCAATGACTTATGAAATCAATGGTAAGCAATATGTTGTGATCATGGCTGGTGGTCATGGTTCATTTGGTACAAAAATGGGCGACTATTTAGTGGCCTATGCCTTACCAGATAACAAATAAAAAGCTTTTATAGAAAGGGCCTGGATTTATCCGGGCTTTTTTATGTCGATTTATATTAAAGCTTATCAATAAAACCGTTATTAAATATGCAAAAAAAGCATTTTATTGATGAATGAAAGCTCGTTATGCTATCCGCCTTAATAATGAATCTACTAGCCATACGCCATGTATTTATATACCGATTTCGACCAGCAACTGGTTAATGAACGAGTTGCTCAGTTCCGTGATCAGACTGAACGCTATTTAGCTGGCAAACTTTCTGAAGATGAATATCGTCCGTTACGTTTGCAAAATGGTTTATATGTGCAACGCTATGCGCCTATGCTGCGTATTGCTGTGCCGTATGGCTTAATGAATTCTAAGCAATTACGTAAAGTTGCTGAAGTTTCAACTGCTTATGACCGTGGATATGCACACGTATCTACCCGTCAAAATATCCAGTTGAACTGGCCTGCACTTGAAGATGTGCCAGATATTTTAGCTGAACTTGCAACTGTACAAATGCATGCCATTCAAACCAGTGGTAACTGTATTCGTAACACCACAACTGACCAATATGCAGGTGTGGTTGCTGGTGAAATTGCAGACCCACGTCCAACATGTGAATTGATTCGTCAGTGGAGTACATTCCACCCAGAATTTGCATTCTTGCCACGTAAATTCAAAATTGCTGTTTCTGCACTTGAAGAAAAAGATCGTGCGGCAACTGCATTTCACGATATTGGTGTTTACATCGTGCGCAATGAAGCGGGTGAAATCGGCTATAAAATTATGGCTGGTGGTGGTTTAGGCCGTACTCCAATCATTGGTAGCGTTATTCGTGAGTTTTTACCACGTGAAGATTTAATTGCTTACTTAGAAGCGGTTCTACGTGTTTATAACTTGCATGGCCGTCGTGATAACAAATATAAAGCACGTATTAAAATTCTAGTTAAAGCATTAACGCCTGAAGTATTTGCACAGAAAGTTGAAGCTGAATTTGAACATACACGTGAAGCATTAAAAATTCAGCCAGAAATCTTGAAAAAACTGGATGAAGAATTCACTCCTTTTGATTATCAAGATTTGGCAGATGAAGACTTTACAGCTTTATTTGCTGAGCATCCAAAATTCAAACAGTGGTTCAACATCAACACGCATGCGCATAAAGTGAAGGGCTATCGTATTGTTACGATTTCTCTAAAACGTGCAGGTATCGCACCGGGCGATATGACCACTGAAGAAATGAACTTTATTGCAGATCTTGCTGATAAATATACTTTCGGCGAACTTCGCACGACTCACGAACAAAATATTGCTTTGGCAGATGTGCCTCAAAAAGATTTGTTCGATGTATGGCAAGCGCTTGAACAGCAAAATATGGCACGTGCACATATTGGTTTTATTACCGATATTATTAGTTGCCCGGGCGGTGATTTCTGTTCACTTGCAAATGCGAAATCAATTCCAATTGCTGAAGCAATTACACGTCGTTTTGATGACTTAGATAAAGTTTATGATCTTGGTTATTTAGATCTAAATATCTCTGGTTGTATGAATGCTTGTGGTCATCACCACGTAGGTAACATTGGTATTTTAGGTGTAGATAAGAAAGGCGCTGAATTCTACCAAATTACATTAGGTGGTAATTCTGACCATGATGCATCAATCGGTGACATCTTAGGGCCATCATTTGCAGCAGATGCTGTGCCAGATGTAATTGAGGAAGTATTAAATACTTATCTTGATTTGCGTACGGAAGGTGAGCGTTTTGTTGATACATATCGCCGTGTAGGAATTCAACCATTTAAGGAGCGTGCATATGCTTAATACAGCTCTACCAGTGCTTTATAAAGATGGCACGATTGCAGATAATACTTATCAAATCATTGCGGAAGACGGTGTAGTTCCTCAAGGTGACGTTGTGGTAACGACAGCTCAACTTGACCAATTAGCTAACGTTCAAGGCAAAAAAGCTTTGTATGTGACGGTAAATGATTCACCTGAAGAGCACACATTTCCATTAAGTGAACTTGATGCAATCTTCATTGAGTTTGCAGGTTTTGGTGATGGTCGTGGTTATTCATTTGCTGCACTATTGCGCCGTCAAGGTTTCCAAGGCGAATTGCGTGCAACTGGTGATGTGTTTAAGGATGTCTTAAACTACTTAAAACGTTCAGGTTTTGATAGTTTTGTGATTAAAGAAGGTAAAGATGTGCAAGAAGCGGCAGCTGGTTTGCAAGACTTTATCAACCCATACCAAGCTTCAACAGCCGTACCACAAGCAAGTTATCAAACTGGTGCTTAAATAGTTTTTAAATATAAAGGCTGAACTCAGGTTCAGCTTTTTTTATGAATAATTTTTAAATGACTCAACTGAAGAACAACAATGTTAGGTTTAATTTCAAAAATAAATCCTGGTGCTTGGTGGCTACTTTTTGCTATTGCGACAGATGTACTCTCAACATTTTATTCTGCTAAGGGGAATGGCTTAGTCAATAAAACAGCTCAGGGTATTGCTCTGGTCTTGTATATTATTTCTTTTGCATGCGCTGCTATTGCTTTGAAATATATGCAAGCTGGAATCTTATATGTGCTTTGGTCTGGGATAGGTGTATTAGCAACAGCTTTTTTGGCAAAGATTTTTCTTGGTCAGAATATTGATGTGGCAGGATGGGTGGGAATTGGTTTTATTACTGTAGGTTTAATGATTATTGCACAATATTCCAATATCGATGTTTAAAGCCCTTATAGAAATAATAGGCATTTCTATAAGGGCTAAATTGAAAATATTAACTATCAAGTTGGCAGTTAACCATCCACTTTATACCGAACTGATCGGTAAAAGCGCCGTACAATGCGCCCCAGAACGTTTTTTCTAAAGGCATTTCAATTTGACCATTAACACATAAAGCATCAAAAAGTTGTTTTGCTTTTTCTTGCTCATCTTTTTCAAGATTGATCGAGATATAGTGATTATTTCCTTGGGTAAAAACGCTGTTAGGAGCACAGAACTGATCATTTGTATCTGAGGCCATAAGCACAGTGTATTCATTAATTGGCAGTGAAACATGTAGAACCAGATTTTTGTCGGCTTCCGATAACGTCACACCTTCAGGCGCTGGCATATCACCATAACGGCTTAACATACCGAATTCACCACCAAATACTGATTTATAAAAGTTAAAGGCTTGTTCTGCTTGACCTTGGAAATTGAGATAGTGATTGAGTTGCATTGTTATTGTCCATTGTTGTTTTCGTTTAAAAGAATAAGTTAAAACTTAAAAGTGATTTTGTGGGTCTTTTTTTGTAGTTTTTTCATAAAAAAATCCCACCGAAGTGGGATTTTAAAATAATGAATTTGGATTAAATGAGTTCAATTGCAACTGCTGTTGCTTCACCACCACCAATACAAAGTGCTGCAATACCTTTTTTACCACCGGTGCGTTTCAGTGCATGAATCAACGTAAGAATAATACGAGAACCCGTAGAACCTACAGGGTGACCTAGGGCACAAGCACCACCATTGATATTCACTTTTTCAGCATCAAGTTTGAAATCATCAATTGGACACATGGTAACCATCGCAAATGCTTCGTTAATTTCCCAAAGGTCAACGTCTTGAGCATTCCACCCCGCTTTTTTAAGCACTTTTTCGATAGCACCCACAGGAGCGATCGTAAATTCTGAAGGATGCTGAGAGTTTGAAGCTGTCGCGATAATTTTTGCAAGCGGTTGTAAACCACGTTGCGTAGCAACATCACTTGAAGTCAATACTAATGCAGACGCACCATCCGAAATAGAACTCGCATTTGCCGCGGTAATTGTACCGTCTTTTGCAAAAGCTGGTTTGAGTGAAGGAATTTTGTCAATCTTTGCATTTAAAGGTTGTTCATCCTGATCAACAACGACATCACCTTTGCGACTAGGTACGGTAACTGGAACGATTTCATCTTTGAAATAGCCTTCAGTAATTGCTGTTTGAGCACGTTTCAAAGAGCGAATCGCAAAGTCATCCATTTGCTCGCGTGTATAGCCACGACTATTTGCCATATCTTGAGCAAAAGATCCCATTAAACGCCCGGTTTCAGCATCTTCGAGTCCATCAAGAAACATATGATCTTTAATTTCACCATGGCCCATACGATAGCCAGCACGTGCTTTTGGTAAAACATAAGGTGCATTTGTCATAGACTCCATGCCGCCAGCAACAACAATGTCAGCACTGCCTGCTTTAATCATGTCGGTTGCTTGCATCACGGCTTTCATACCAGAGCCACAAAGCTTATTAATCGTCACAGCACCCGTAGAGTCTGGTAAGCCTGCTTTGCGCATTGCTTGACGAGCAGGACCTTGCTTTAAGCCAGCAGGAAGAACACAACCCATAATGACCTCTTCGACATCAGTAGGTTGTAAACCTGCTCGTGCGATTGCTTCTTTAATCGTTACAGCACCTAATTCAGGCGCTGTAAGTCCTGATAGTGATCCTTGAAAACCACCCATGGCAGTACGAGCACCATTAACAATTACGATATCAGTCATTGTTGTAATCTCCGATTGTTCTTTATCTCAAATTAAGAAAACATTAAAACTTAAGCAGTATATTGCAAAATGAGGGATGGCTTGGATTCTGTATTAGACTGTAGAGTTCTAACAATTTTGAAGTTCTTCTAAGCGTACATGCCCCATTTTGCTAAGAACTAATTTAAAATTTTTAAGCTGATTATAAGAACAATAAGTAAAACTGCCGTTAGACTCACGTGGAAGTCCAGTATCTCCCTGAAATACGATACTATTTAATTTTTTGCCGAATTTTTGAAATTTCAAAGAGCCATAACGATGTTTAAGCTCAATATTGGTTAATATTTCTTCGTCGCTTTCTCTTTGTAGATTATGATTTGTGTCTACAAAGCTTATAAGCCTTGTATCCCAATTACTATTACATATAGACAAATCAACACTTGGGCAAAGTACGACACGCTTATGTCGTAGAATTGCGTCGTATTTGGCTTTTTGTATATGAATTGTGAGTAGTTGAGGTGTGCTTTTTAATTCCATTGAAGCCATAAATTGGTGGTATAAAGGAAGGGCTAGGGTGAACGTAATCATAAGAATTGCGAGCGTTATAATGAGTTCCATCAATGTGAAACCGGGAGATTTAAACATTAAAATTCCTTAATATATAAAGAAATATTTTGATTTTATGCGTTCTATCAATGATTTATATGACTTTTTATAATGAGGAAACACAAAATTAAATAAAGGTTATCAGGACGCTAGAATACTGGTAAAATCACCCTAAGCGAAACAAAGAAGTTGTTCATATTTGCTAGTTGAGTAAAAAATTACCGAATTACAACGGAAATTGTAAGTAATTTTGTCAATAATTTACTTGATTAAAATTATCAAGCACTTGGAAAGTCTATCAAGTGTTTGTATGATTCAAATGTGAATAGCTTAAAAATAATACTGGGGTGAAAATATCTCAGGGGCCAATAAATTTAGGCTGAGCTTGAACAACAATTGTTATCTCTGGAGGATATCCATGAAATTGAGTCGTATTGCACTTGCTATGCTTGTTGCTGCTCCATTAGCTGCTGCTAATGCTGGCGTAACTGTTACACCATTATTGCTTGGTTACACTTTCCAAGACAGCCAACACAACAATGGCGGTGACAAAGGTGAGTTAACTAACGGACCTGAACTACAAGACGATCTATTCGTTGGTGCAGCTCTTGGTATTGAGTTAACTCCATGGTTAGGTTTCGAAGCTGAATATAACCAAGTTAAAGGTGATGTAGACGGTCTTGCTGCTGGCGCTGAATACAAACAAAAACAAATCAACGGTAATTTCTATGTTACTTCTGATTTAATCACTAAAAACTATGACAGCAAAATCAAGCCATACGTATTGTTAGGTGCTGGTCACTACAAATACGAAATTCCTGATCTTGCATACCATAACGATGAAGAAGGTACTTTAGGTAATGCTGGTTTTGGTGCTTTCTGGCGCTTAAACGATGCTTTATCTCTTCGTACAGAAGCTCGTGGTACTTATAACTTCGACGAAAAATTCTGGAACTACACAGCTCTTGCTGGTTTAAACGTAGTTCTTGGTGGTCACTTGAAGCCTGCTGCTCCTGTAGTAGAAGTTGCTCCAGTTGAACCAACTCCAGTTGCTCCACAACCACAAGAGTTAACTGAAGACCTTAACATGGAACTTCGTGTTTTCTTTGATACTAACAAATCAAACATCAAAGACCAATACAAGCCAGAAATCGCTAAAGTTGCTGAGAAGTTAACTGAATACCCTAACGCTACTGCACGTATCGAAGGTCACACAGATAACACTGGTCCACGTAAGTTAAACGAACGTTTATCTTTAGCTCGTGCTAACTCTGTTAAATCAGCTCTTGTAAACGAATACAACGTTGATGCATCTCGTTTGTCTACTCAAGGTTTCGCTTGGGATCAACCGATTGCTGACAACAAAACTAAAGAAGGTCGTGCTATGAACCGTCGTGTATTCGCGACAATCACTGGTAGCCGTACTGTAGTTGTTCAACCTGGTCAAGAAGCGGCAGCTCCTGCAGCAGCTCAATAATTTGAGTTCTTGAACAGTAAAAAAGCGACTCGTTAGAGTCGCTTTTTTTATTGCGATTTTTAAAATATTTAGTCATTTCTATGTCTCCTTAATAAATAATTACTTTCGATCTTGGTTTAAATTATTTACCATTCACCTTTTCTCAATTGCTGTTTAGCATCTTGTCTATCTCTACGATGTTGAGCACGAGGTTTCTCTGTTTCATGAATTCCACCTTTGTGAAGTAAAGGGGAAAGAGCCACTTGATTACGGACTTTGATTTTTGGCATTTCTTTAATTTTCATGTTCTAACCTTTAATACATAAAACTTGTTTAAGTGTGTGAACAACTTCAATGAGGTCAGTCTGATTTGCCATGACTTCATCAATATCTTTATAAGCACTTGGGATTTCATCAACAACACCACTGTCTTTGCGGCATTCAATACCTTGGGTTTGTTCAATAAGATCTTGCTGGTTAAAAAGAGTTTTTGCCTTGCTTCGACTCATTTTACGACCTGCTCCGTGAGAACAAGAACAAAATGACTCAGGGTTTGCTTTACCTCTGACGATATAAGAGCGTGCTCCCATTGAACCTGGAATAATGCCTAATTCATCTAAGCCTGCTCGAATTGCACCTTTTCGGGTGATCAATAAACTTTCACCGAAATGTGTTTCACGGCTTACATAGTTATGGTGACAATTAATTGCTTCTTTTGTCATTTGAAAAGAGGGTAGAAGAGGGCGAATTGCTTCTAATATTAATCGCATCATTTCTTTGCGATTTTCAAAAGCATATTCTTGAGCCCACTCTACAGCTTCTACATAATCATCAAAACTGGTTGATCCTTCGGCAAAATAGCTTAAGTCTTTATCAGGTACGTGGCCAAAGCGATGCTGAGCTTCTTTCTTGGCTAACTCAATAAAATAAGTACCAATGACATTACCCAGCCCTCTGCTACCTGAATGTAGCATCACCCATACGTCTTGATTTTCATCAATACATAATTCTATAAAGTGATTGCCACCGCCTAAAGTACCAAGTTGCTTTTGCCATGTTGCATCAAACTGTCGAAGCATTCGAACAAGTCCAGGATGCTTTTTGATAATGGGTTCTAAGCGTTTTTCAAGTGGAATAATGCTAGAAGCTTTTGCTTTAACTTGTTTATGCAAAGCAAAGCCAACTGGTACTTTACGTTCGATCGCATCACGCAAACGACTTAAGTTATCAGGTAATTGTGAAGCCTTTAAACTCAAGCGAATTGCATTCATTCCACAGCCAATGTCAACTCCTACAGCAGCTGGAATAATGGCATGTTTGGTTGGAATAACACTGCCTACAGTCGCGCCTTTTCCTACGTGAACATCTGGCATAACAGCAATATGTGAGTATATAAATTGCAGTTGAGCCATTTTCTTGAGTTGTTCGATACTTTCACTATCTATATCTTGAGTGAAAATTTTAACGGGAACACCGTAAAGTGCTTCCTCATTTAATATTTTTTGTATGCCCATAATTTTTCTCTTATTTTTGTCCGAGCAGGCATAAAAAAACCTAGCGAATGCTAGGTCTTAAATTTGAGCATTCGGACAAGTGAAGTGAATTTGTACACTTGTCCGTGAGCTGACATCGTGCCAAATTATTTAATCTGTTTTACCTTGTAGTGTTGGCATGATGTCCTCCTTATTTAAAAGCGCCGTTGAAAATCTGAACGGCATTTTACGCTTTTTTAATCAAAGATCAAGCTTTTGATCTTTGATTTACTTTTAATTACCGATTCTTAGTCTTGCTCTGGCTTCACATTCATTTGATCATAAGCGATCAGTTTAGTTTTATTTTTCCACTTATAACCTAACCAAATAATTAAGAATAATGGCAAACTAATATAAGTTGAAAGTAGGCCTAACCAGTCAATTTTTCCACCTAAAATGGCTTGATAGTTCTGCCCTAAGATGATGATTGAACAGAGAATAAAGGCAAACCAAGGGGCAAATGGGAAAAATTTGGCACGGTAAGCTAAATCTTCTAATTTATACCCTTGAGCAATATAGCCTTTACGGAAACGATAGTGTGAAATCGCAATGCCCAGCCAGACAATAAAACCACACATCCCTGACATATTCAGTAGCCAGTTAAAGACTTGTTTTTCACCAATAAACGTTGTCAAGAAACAAAAAGCGGCGATAAATGTGGTGGCATATAGTGCATTCATTGGAACGCCACGACCATCAAGTTTTGCAAACCACTTTGGTGCGCGACCTTCCTGAGCCATTTTAAATAACATACGAGTTGATGAATACATGCCTGAGTTACCTGCTGATAAAATAGCGGTAAGAATGACAGCATTCATTAAACCAGCTGCAAAAGCAAAGCCAACTCTTTCATAGAGCAATGTAAACGGAGAAAGTGCAACATTTTCAGTGGTAGCAGCTTGTAATAAATTTGGGTCATCATAGGCAATTAGCGTGCCGATAATGAATATACATAAGATATAAAATAATAAGATTCGCCAGAAAATCTGCTTGATTGCAAGTGGAATCGTTTTCTTTGGATCTTTAGATTCACCAGCAGCAACCCCTACCATTTCAGTCCCTTGGAAAGAGAATCCGGCAATCATTGCTACACCGATCATGGCCTGTAAACCACCAACAAAAGGTGCTTCTTTATAGGTCCAGTTTCCAAAAGCTGCGACACCTGGAGTCAGCATGATCTTAATGATCATGGCTAAGCCAATGATAATAAACGCTACAATCGCAATCACTTTTACCATTGAGAACCAGAATTCGCTTTCGCCGAATCCTTTTACTGTCATGGCATTGATTGCAAAAATTACGATAAGGAACAGGGCACTCCAATAGAACCCTGGAATATCAGGGAACCAGAACTTCATAATAAACTGAACTGCTACAAGTTCGAATGCAACTGTGATTGCCCAGTTATACCAATAGTTCCAACCTAAAGCGAAACCAAAGCCTTCTTCGACATAACGACTACCATATGTAAAAAAAGCCCCAGAAGTTGGATTATGGGTTGCAAGTTCACCTAAACTGGTCATTAAGAAGTAAATCATAATACCAATAAGCGAATAGGCGAGTAGCGCTCCACCTGGGCCAGCATTTGCAATGGTCGATCCAGAAGCAAGGAAGAGGCCTGTACCAATGGAACCACCAATGGCGATCATATTCAGATGACGAGCCCCAAGCTTACGCTGGAGTTTTTCAGGAGCATGTGTTTCGCTCATGGAGATTCCTTACATAGTTTGTTATGCACAGGCATATAACACCTTAAAGCCTTGAAGATCAGTTTTAATCTGGCACTGACCAAAGTGCTTCTCAATTAAGATCGGATAGTTTAAAAAACGGTTTGCTACAATCCATAGCTCACCTGATGCCTTTAAATGTTTTTTAGCGTTTTGGCAGAGTCCTTCACTTGCATCATAGTTGGTATGAATACCTTGATGGAAAGGGGGATTACTGACAATGGCATCGAGTTCTGTTGGAGCGTCTGCAATACCTATGACAGGCTGCAATCTCAACTGGTCTGAACCTATTCCATTTCGACTAAAAGTCATTTCCGTTGACCGTAAAGCGAAAGCATCAATATCTAGGGCGTGAATAATATTACTTGAATTTATTTTTGCCAAATAGCAACTGATAATTCCAGCACCACACCCGAAGTCGGCAATTCTACCTGATTTCACCTGATTAAGATAAGGGAGTAAAACAGCAGTTCCGACATCTAGATGATTTTGGCTAAAAACACCGGGAAGGGCACAAATCGTAAGCTCTTGTTCATTAACCTGAACAGTATAGGTTTTAAGCCATTTTTCTAGAGGTTTAATTTGTTCCTTTTTCTCAATCTTTAAGTGCCATAGCTGACAGTGACGTGCACTATCAAGTTTTAGTACTTTGCCAAAGCTTTGTAATTGTTTGGCGGCTCTTTCTACGCCACCTTTTTTTTCACCGACTAAAAAAACAGATTGATTGGTTTTAAGATGGCTCATCACTACATGTAATATGTAATTTAAGAGTTCTTTAGATTTTGGAACAAAAATAATTGCTTGGTCGAATTCTTGTGAGGGAAATTCAACTGAGAAGTGAGCTTTTGTTCCACTATTTATAAATCCTTGATAGTCGGCATGGTTCCATGTCCAGACTGACGCATCAGTCCCAGCTGGTAATTGACTGACTAAGGCATCATTCGGTGCATTAATTAACAAGATACTACCTTTTAAATAGTCTTGCTGTCTTAATACCACTTCACTTCTAGGATCCATGTACATCTCTCATGAAGAAGAATGCCCAGTGGGAGCTGGGCAGTAATCAAAATTAAAAGTTAGTTATTTATGCGTTTCAGGAAGCACAACATTTAAAATTAATGCTGCTATACCACCTGTTGCCACGCCAGAGCTAAAAATATTTTTAAATAATTCTGGAAGATGCTCTAAAATTTGAGGAACTTGAGCAACACCCAAACCTAGTGCAAGTGAGATGGCAATAATTAATAATGCTCGGCGATCAAGGTGAATAGATGAAAGAATATTAATGCCTGATGCAGCCACGGCACCGAACATCACCATAACAGCGCCACCTAAAACTGCTTGAGGAACTGCTTGTATAACACCAGCTACCGCAGGAAATAGACCTAATAAAATAAGTAATCCGGCAATCCAGATACCTACATAGCGACTAGCCACGCCAGTGAGTTGAATTACACCATTGTTTTGAGCGAAAACAGAACTTGGGAAAGTATTAAATAATCCAGCGAGTAAAGAGTTTGCACCATTTACTAATACACCACCTTTAATGCGTTTCATCCATTCAGGACCATTAACAGGTTGGTTAGAAAGTTTACTGGTTGCTGTCACATCACCAATGGCTTCTAAAGAGGTCACCAAATAAATGAATGCCATTGGAATGAATAAGCCCCATGAGAAGCTCAAGCCAAAGTGCATTGGTGTTGGAATTTGTACGAGGGGCGCATCTTTAATACTAGAGAAATCTAGATGTCCCATAAATCCAGCAAGAATGTAGCCAATCACTAGCGCGATTAAAATAGCTGAGCTTTTAATCCAAACCACTCGAATACGATTGAGTACAATAATAATCGCAAGTACGGTACATGACATAATAAGGTTGTCTGCACTTGCAAAAGTGTGGTCTTGCATGGCTTGGTAACCACCACCCATACTAATCAAGCCCTCTTTAATAAGCGTTAAGCCAATTAATAAAACAACAATACCTGTCACCAAAGGAGTAATTAGTCTTTTTACCCATGGAAGAATTTGCGAAACACCCATTTCAATAAAGGAGCCAGCAATTACTACACCGAAAATTGCAGCCATAACTTGGTTGACTGGTGTTCCTGCAGCCACCATTGCACTACCAATGCCAATAATAGGACCAATAAAGTTAAAACTTGTGCCTTGAACAATAAGAAGACCTGCACCAAACGGACCAACTTTTTTACATTGTAGAAATGTAGCAATACCTGAAATTACCAAAGACATCGATAAAATCATGTTGGTTTCGGTGCGTGAAACGCCTAAAGCTAAGCAAATTAAAAGGCCAGGTGTAACAATTGGTACAATAATCGCAAGCAAATGCTGGAAAGCTGCTAAAAAAGCGATCAAAGGTTTTGGTCGATCATTTAAACCATAAACAAGGTCTAAATGGTCTTGAGAGTGTTGATTGGACATGGGTGTAGGTCTGCCGCAATTTTGCAAATTGGCGCTATTCTAATCGAGATAACTATCTTTACAAAACGAAATACAGGGTATTGGAAATTTTTTTGTCAATGTCAATAAACTGTCACTACTAAAATCTATAATTTTTCTGTATAATTTGCCCTCAAGTTTCAGGCTTATCGAATTCTATGTCAGATATCAAAAATCTCCGCAATATTGCAATTATTGCCCACGTCGACCACGGGAAAACCACACTTGTCGATAAATTACTTCAACAATCAGGTGCTCTTGGTGATCGCGCTGGTGAGATTGAGCGTGTCATGGATTCGGGCGCTATTGAAAGTGAACGTGGTATTACCATTCTTGCAAAGAACACTGCAATTAAATGGACCGATGCTCGTACGAATACAGAATACCGTATTAATATCGTCGACACCCCGGGACACGCCGACTTCGGTGGTGAAGTTGAACGTGTAATGTCGATGGTTGACTGTGTATTGTTATTGGTTGACTCTCAAGAAGGTCCAATGCCACAAACTCGCTTTGTAACTCAAAAAGCGTTTGCTCGTGGTTTAAAACCAATCGTAATTATCAACAAAGTTGACAAGCCAAGTGCGCGTCCAGACTGGGTTATTGACCAAGTATTTGACTTGTTCGACAACCTTGGCGGTTCTGACGAACAGCTAGACTTCCCAGTTGTTTATGCATCTGGCTTACGTGGTGTTGCTGGTCCTTCTCCAGAAGAATTGGCTGATGACATGACGCCATTATTCCAAACAATCGTTGACATTGTTGAACCACCAGCAGTTGATGCAGATGGTCCATTCCAAATGCAGATCTCTTCACTTGACTATAACAGCTTCGTAGGTGTTATCGGTGTTGGTCGTATTCAACGTGGTTCAATTGGTTTAAATACACCTGTAACTGTTATTGATAAAGACGGTAAGACACGTAACGGCCGTATCTTAAAAATTATGGGTTACCACGGTCTAGAGCGTGTTGATGTTGATTCTGCTCAAGCAGGCGATATCGTATGTATTACAGGTATTGATGAACTTCATATTTCTGACACGATTTGTGATCCGAAAAATGTTGAAGCTTTACCACCATTGTCTGTAGATGAACCTACAGTAACAATGACTTTCCAAGTAAACAACTCGCCGTTTGCAGGAAAAGAAGGTAAATTCGTTACTTCACGTAACATCCGTGAACGTTTAGACCGCGAATTAATTCACAACGTAGCATTACGTGTTGAAGATACTGACAGTCCAGACCGTTTTAAAGTATCTGGTCGTGGTGAACTTCACCTTTCAGTTTTAATTGAAAACATGCGTCGCGAAGGTTTCGAAATGGGCGTATCTCGTCCACAAGTAATCTTGAAAGAAGTTGACGGTGAAAAACAAGAACCTTATGAAAACGTTACATTTGACGTTGAAGAACAGCACCAAGGTTCTGTAATGGAACAAATGGGTAACCGTAAAGGTGAAATGACAAATATGGAAGTTGACGGTAAAGGCCGTATCCGTATTGAAGCAACTGTACCTTCACGTGGCTTAATTGGTTTCCGTTCTGAATTCTTGACCATGACTTCTGGTACAGGAATCATGACTTCAAGCTTCTCTCACTACGGTCCGATGAAACAAGGTACTGTTGCGAAGCGTCAAAACGGTGTGTTGATTTCTATGGTTCAAGGTACTTGCTTGGGCTATGCATTGTTCAGCTTACAAGACCGTGGTCGTCTATTCGCTAAACCACAGTTAGAAGTTTACGAAGGTATGATCGTAGGGATTAACTCACGTTCAGACGATATGGTGGTTAACCCAACTAAAGCTAAACAGTTAACTAACGTACGTGCTTCTGGTACAGATGATGCTTTAACTTTAGTACCTGCAATTGAATATACGCTTGAACAAGCGCTTGAGTTCATTGAAGATGATGAATTAGTTGAAGTAACACCTAAGTCAATCCGTATCCGTAAGCGCTGGTTGACTGAAAACGAACGTAAGCGTAACAAATAAGTTATTCTTATCTTCGGATGATAAAAACCGCTGATTTCGATCAGCGGTTTTTTTAATCGTTCTATTTAAAATTAAACTAAGCTTAAAATCATATTTTTCTTATCAGAGAATATGTTGTTAAAGTGTGAGATAGTTTTCTTTTTTTTGATAAAAATATTAAATTATCAATATCATGGCGAGTACTATCTAAATTGATAAGATGCCATTGAAAAAGAAAAATATGACGTGTTTCGGCCCCCGACATCTGGAGATGTTTAGATGAGTATTATTCAAGAATTTAAAGAATTTGCCATTAAAGGCAATATGATGGATTTAGCCATTGGTGTGATTATTGGTGGTGCTTTTGGCAAAATCGTGGACTCTTTAGTAAAAGATATTATCATGCCAATTATCAGTGTGATTACTGGCGGTGGTGTTGATTTTTCGCAGAAATTTATTGTTCTAGGATCCAACCCTACCAATCTGCAATCTTTAGATGCTTTGCAAAAAGCAGGTATCAATGTTTTAACTTATGGTAATTTCCTCACCATTTTAATTAACTTCCTAATTTTGGCTTGGGTCGTTTTCTTAATGGTGAAATTATTAAATAGACTTCGCCGTGATAAGAATGAGCCAGAAGCTCCAGCTGCAACTCCTGAAGATATTCAGTTATTGCGTGAAATTCGTGATGAGTTGAAAAAGCAAGCTTAACAATATTCTGAATTAATAAGAAACGGTACCGAGAGTACCGTTTTTTATTACTTAGTATTTTATACTGGGCTAAAGATATTGATAAAATAGACAGGCTACCGATCGGCTCAACTACGTACATTGTAAAAAGGATATAAATAAATGAATCAGCTTTTTGTGTATGGCACTTTATGTCCGAATAAAGCAAATGCTCATATTTTAGAGCAGATTGGTGGAAGCTGGACAAAAGCTAGTGTGCAGGGTGTGATTCATATTTTAGATTGGGGACCAGATAAAGGCTTAAAAGCGCTTGAGTTAGATTCGCAAGCGGATTGGGTAGAGGGTTATTTGTTTAGTACAGAAAAACTTGCTGAAAACTGGCAAATGCTTGATGACTTTGAGGGCTTTCAATACCAGCGTGTCATTGCAGATGTGAAATTAGAGTCGGGTGAGTGTGTTAAAGCCTGGACATATCAACTGAATGCACAGGCTCAAACTTCTGAAAAAAATAATTAAAGTAATGGAATCAACGTAAGTTGCCCATTCGGAATTTAACTTCTAAAAGATGATAGCCAAACTGGCTTTTGATTGGACCTTGTAACACACGTTCAGCAGCTGTAAAAACAACTTTATCGATGACTGGCACAAGTTGTCCTTTTTTGACTTCGCCAAGTTCACCGCCACGTTTTGCCGAATTACAGGTGGAGTATTGCTTGGCAATTTTTGCGAAGTCGGCACCATTTTGTAACTTCTTTTTTAGCTGCTCAGCTAAGTCTTTATCTTTGACTAAAATATGTCGGACAATTGCTGTCTGCATGTTGTCTTTCTCCAAAAAATTAAGGCTTTCTCAACTTTTTAAGTGGTTGGCACTGTGGGCAAAATACGCTGGCACGCTGACCAAGTTTTAAGTTTTCTAATGTGGTTTCACAGTTAACGCACATTTCTCCAGCACGACCATAAGCAAGTAATGTTTGCTGGAAATAACCATTTTCACCCATGGCATTGCTGTAGTCGCGTAAAGTCGAACCACCTAAATCAATTGCTGACTTTAGAATTCGTTTAATTTCGACAACCAATTTCTCAATCTGTTGCATGCTTAAATCACCAGCAGGTTGTGCTGGGTGAATGCCAACATTAAATAAGCTTTCAGTTGCATAGATATTGCCTACACCAACCACTACATGATTATCCATAAGTGCAATTTTTATGCCGACAGATTTATTCTTGAGCTTAGAAGCTAAATATTCTGCATGAAAGTCAGTACTTAGAGGTTCAGGTCCCAAAGTATCTATGAGTTTGCCTTGAGTTTCAGGGTTAAGCCAAAGAATACAACCGAAACGACGTGGGTCATGGTAGCGTAATTGCTGATCTTCAAATTGAATAATCAGATGATCATGCTTTCTTAGTTCATCATTTGGCTCGGTCAGACGAAAACTTCCTGACATGCCTAAATGCCAGAGCATTTGATCTTGTTCAAACTCTGCCAAAATATATTTTGAACGTCGATTTAACCCAATGAGGCGTTGCCCAACGAGTTTTTGAACATCATCGGGGATAGGCCAACGTAAGCTCGGATTACGTACTTCAACACTTAGAACTTTTTGATTCAATAGAGGAAATAAACTGGTTTTGGTTGTTTCGACTTCGGGTAACTCAGGCATGCCAACTCGCAGAATTAACAGATATACTGGATTAATCAAGTATAACGTGTGGTATGTAATATTTCAGAGATTACTATGTCAGATATTTTACCATTAAGCTGGTTTCAACGTGAAACCTCAGAAGTAGCTTATGACTTAATTGGCTGCGTATTATGTAAGCGACAACCTGATGGTCAAGTCATCCGTTGCACAATTAGTGAAACAGAAGCTTATTTGGGTGTTCGTGATAAAGCTTGCCACAGCTACAATGACAAGCGCACAGCACGAACAGATGTAATGTATCGCTCTGGCGGTACGATTTATGTCTACTTAATTTATGGCATGTATGAAATGCTCAATCTGATTACTCAGACAGAAGGTATTCCTGAAGGGGTAATGATTCGTTCTGCATTTTTAAGTGGTGCTTCAACAAAAAAAGAATATAAGCTTCTAGCTGGACCCGGCAAATTGACACGTTATTTAGGTATTGATCGATCTTTAAAAGGCCAGACTTTAGGTGAAGAAACGGGACTGTGGATTGAAGCAGCTTCAATACAGCCAGAAGTGGTATTAACGCCACGGATTGGAATTGATTATGCCGAAGAAGCAAAAGATTGGCCTGAACGATATTGCTGGAAAGACCATCCATCTTTGAGTCGATAATTCTAATCTGGAAATCAATTTTTAGATATCGATGAAGAGTGTTCTAGGTTTACAACAATACAGACCGAATTCTATATCCAGACAAGACACCGCTTTTTGTTATGATAACTACAATATAAATAAAGGAAATAAGCATGTCCTTATTACGCTTAGACCGACTTCATTACTGTATTTTGATGAGTATGGGCTGCATTTCTAGCCCACTTGTTTGGGCAGAAGACTTAACCCAAGACATGACTGTATTGCCAACGTTACATGTGGAAGCAACGCGTACTGATACCACCTATTTGCAGACGCCGGCTTCGGTTTTTCGAATAGATGCACCTCAAGTCGATACTTCTTCACAAGTAAATTTAACCGAAGTTGTAAAGGGTATACCGAGTTTACAGCTTCGCAATCGTGAAAATTATGCACAAGATTTACAGTTATCTATGCGTGGTTTTGGTGCACGTTCAACTTTTGGTGTTCGAGGCATTCGCCTGTATGTGGACGGTATTCCTGCTACGATGCCAGATGGACAGGGTCAAACGTCTAATATCGATTTAAGTAGTTTGGATCATGTTGAAGTTCTAACGGGACCTTTTTCATCGCTATATGGAAACTCATCGGGCGGGACAATTTTAACGTCTACTAAAGAAGGGCAAGGAAAAGACTCAATTGAGCTGAGCTATTCGGGAGGCAGCCACGATAAAAGCCGAGCAGGACTCGTGCTACAAGGTGGGGCGAAGGGTGCGAATGAACCGAGTTATGTTATTAGTTCATCGTACTTCGACACAGATGGTTACCGAGAACATAGCGGTGCAGAAAAAGTATTAAATAATGCAAAGCTCAGTTGGAACCTTGATGATGGTAGCAAAATCAACTGGGTGACTAACTATGTAAAAATTCATGCCGATGACCCTCAAGGTCTAACAAGAGATTTATGGCAACAAAATCCAAAACAAATTGATCCTGATATTCGTGATAAAAACTTTAATGTCCGTAAAGATATTGAGCAAACTCAAACAGGTGTGACGTGGTCTAAACCGATTAATGATAAAAATGAACTCTATGCCATGGCATATTTAGGTAATCGTCAAGTTACTCAATATCAATCTATTCCTAGATGCGCATTTAAGAAAGATACACAAATATGTATCCCTAAGAGTGCACAGTTAAATCCCAATCATGCTGGTGGCGTGATTGATTTTGATCGTAATTATTATGGTGCTGATTTCCGTTGGACGGGTAAAGAGTTACTTCCAAATACCACTGTAAGCCTCGGTGTTGCACTTGATGCGATGGATGAAGATCGTAAAGGGTATGAAAATTTTAACTTGGTAAACGGACAGCCTTCTTATGGCGTCAAAGGTAATTTGCGCCGTGATGAAGATAATACTTTGTGGAATATCGACCCATATTTACAAGCGTCATGGCAGTTCTTACCAACGTGGCGTTTAGATACGGGCGTACGCTATAGCAATGTCCACTATAAGTCGGAAGATCGCTACTTAAGCAATGGCGACGATAGTGGTAAGACTGATTACAGTAAAGTTTTGCCTTCGGCTGCTTTAAGCTGGCAAATTTTACCTGAACTCATGGCCTATGTGAGTTATGCCAAAGGATTTGAAACTCCAACTTTTACTGAAATGGCATATCGTCCAGATGGAGAAAGCGGTTTTAATTTTGATTTAACCGCATCCACAAGCGATACCTATGAAACAGGCTTAAAATCACAAAACCAATTTGGTGACTTTACTTTGGCAGTTTTTCAAACTAAAACCAAAGATGACATCGTTTCTGCTGGCAACTCCAATGGCCGATCAACGTTTCGTAATGCAGATAAAACCTTACGTGAAGGCGTAGAGTTTGCATGGAATAAAAAGTTGTGGCGAGATTTAACTGCGACTGCTAGCTATACATATTTAGATGCAACTTTTGATGCTGATATTCCAGCTTTAGGGAATATTGCTCAAATTCCATCAGGCAATGCCATTCCGGGAATTGCTAAAAACCAGGCTTATGCCTCTTTAGCTTGGCAGCCATCGCACGGTCTATATGGCGGGGTAGATGTACAGTATATGGATAAAGTATACGTGAATGATACCAACAGTGACGCAGCGCCAAGCTACAGTGTAACCTCAGCTAATGTGGGTTATGCATGGGTAATGGGCGACTGGAAAGTGAATAGTTTTGCCCGTGTTGATAACCTATTTGATAAAAACTATGCAGGTTCAGTGATCGTAAATGATGGAAATGGACGCTACTTTGAACCAGCGGATGGACGTAACTGGAGTGCAGGTTTACGTGTAATTAAGCAATTCTAGGAATTAAAAATGGCAAAATTATTTGAAACGGTTAACTTTGGTTCACTACAACTGGTCAATAGAATTGTAATTGCTCCAATGTGCCAATATTCGGCAACAGATGATGGTGAAATTACCTATTGGCATGAACAGCAATGGGCGAATTATGCATTGTCTGGCGCTGGGCTTTGTATTGTAGAGGCGACTGCTGTACAGCCTGAAGGTCGTATTAGCTATGCTGACCTTGGGCTCTGGAATGATCAGCAACGTGACCAAATCAAAACGTTGTTAGCTAAGGTTCATACACTTTCACCGATGCCATTTGGAATTCAGTTAGCACATGCAGGCCGTAAAGCATCTACTGAAAAACCGTGGTTAGGTAAAGGTCAGATTGCAAAAGATCAGCCTCATGGTTGGCAAACGGTTGCTCCCAGTGAAAGTACCTTTTCAGTGCATGATGCAGCGCCCCATGCTTTGACCATTGCTGAGATTAAACAAGTTCAACAAGACTTTGCAGCAGCTGCAAAACGTGCTGTAGAAGCTGGGTTTGAGTTGATTGAAGTTCATGCTGCGCATGGTTATTTACTACATCAATTCTTATCGCCAATTGCTAATCAGCGTACTGATGAATATGGTGGCTCTTTAGAAAACCGTATGCGTATGACTCTTGAGGTTCTTCAAGCAATTAAATTGGCTGTACCAGAAGGTTATCCTGTAGGTGTTAGACTCTCTGCGACTGATTGGTTAGAGAGCATTGAGCATTGGGATGTTGAGTCTACAGTGGGTTTATCAAAAGCTTTAGAGCAATTGGGCGCAGCATACGTGCATGTGTCTAGTGGTGGTTTGCACGAGCATCAATCAATTACGATTGGAGCTGGCTACCAAGTTCCTTTTGCTGAACAAGTCAAAAAGCATGTATCTATTCCAGTGATTGCTGTAGGGTTAATTACTGAGCCAGAACACGCTGAACAAATTTTGGAAAACCAGCAAGCCGATGCTATTGGTCTTGCTCGTGCAATGTTATATGACCCAAGATGGCCTTGGCATGCAGCAGCAGCTTTAGGTGCAGAGGTTAAAATTGCACCTCAGTATTTGCGCTGCCAACCTCATGGATTAAAACAGCTTTTTAACTCTTTTTAATTGTATTGGGCAAAGTCATCTTTGCCCATTTTTCTTTCGCTAAGTGAGGACGGTCAGTGGTTTTTCAGGTTATTTTACCTATCTTGATATTGCTATTGATGGGCTATGTTTGTGTTCTCATCAAATTGGTAACACCTGAACAAATCAGGGCACTTAGCGCATTCGTAATTAAAATCTCCTTACCCGCATTTTTAATTCACTCATTGGCGAATAAAAATTTACAAGATATTTGGTACCCCGCTTATTTTATTGCTTATGGCGGAGGGTCCTTAATTTTATTTTTCTTGGCTTTTGTTCTCTATCGAAAATATTTTAAAAATAGCTTAACCCACAGCGCCGTCATCTCGATGGGCGCATCTATGTCTAATACTGGATTTATGGGAACAGCTATTTTAACCATGTTGATAGGTAATCACGCAGCGATCTATATTTCTTTAACACTTATTATTGAAAATTTATTGATTGTGGCGCTCATGCTGATTTTGGCCGAAGCTGGTTTACATCAACAACAAAATCTTTTACCGCTTTTAAAACAGACTTTTTTAAATTTACTCAAGAATCCTGTAATTATCGCTATTTTGGTTGGGATGGGATGCATTCTTTTAGATGTTAACCTTCCTACAACGCTTGATCAGTCTTTAGAGTTACTTGGGCGTACAGCTTCGCCCTTAGCTTTGTTTGCCATTGGTGGAAGTCTAGTCGGTATCGGAATCACAACAGTAAATACAGAAAGTGTTTTTTTGGCGATATTGAAAGTTATCCTCATGCCATCCGTGATTTTTTCACTCTTTTTGATCACTCCCAATGTAAGTCGTGAAATGCTTTATGCAGGAACATTAATTGCTGCTCTACCAATGCCGATTGCTTTTGGAATTTTTGGACAAGCCTATGGTCTAAATGAAAAAGCATTAACACCGCTTATGATTAGTACGATTGTTGGTTTTATTGGTGTTAGTGGGCTGATTGCTTTGTGGTGGTAAAAAAGCCCCATGAGGGGCTCATCATTCATTATTTTTTCGGTGCTGGCTGTGTTGGAGCATTGGCAGCCTGTTTGCTCTTTTCTGCAATGATTTTATCAACTGAAGCTAACGATTCTTTAGCGTTAGGAACATTTTGATTGGCAAGTTCAGTAAAAATCTTTTTTGCTTGTGGTAGATTTTGCGGAATGATATTGCCATTCGCCATCATGGTTGCTAAAGCCATAGAAGCAGGGGCATAGCCTTTTTGAGCAATCGATTGCAAAGCTTCGATACCTTGGCGTTTCATTAACGGATTTTTATTTTCCACACCTTGGCTAATATCATAAAGTGCTTTTACCTGAATAGCCGGGTAGTTACCTTTTCTAATTAAAGGCGCCAATTTTTGTAGGGCAATTTGATGTGACTGCGGTTTTTTCTGTGCAAATAAAATCGTCGCAATTTTCACAGTTGCATCATCAGAACCTTGAGCCGATGCCTTTTGAACATATTGACTGAATTTGTTGCTGTCTTTGGCAACTCCTAATTCACCAGTCTCATAAATTTGTGCAAGCGTGTAACTTGCTTGAGCATAGCCTTTATTTGAAGCATCTTCATAATATTTAAGGGCTTTAGAAGAGTCTTTTGCTGTACCTTGGCCCATTTGAGTCATATAGCCTAAGTTATAGATGGCTTGGGCATTACCTGTTTGGGCGAGGCGTTGCATTTCTTGAAATGCAGCAGAGTAATTTTTTGCTGCGTAGAGTTGTTCAGCTTGTTTGAAAACATCTGTTTTCGCAGCAGTCGCTGTGTTATCAGCTGCATAAATTGATGCACTTGAAAGGGTGATTAGGCTTGCAATTAGTAATTTCTTCATTTCTTTTTAACCTTTTACTTCGTAGCTACATCATTCCATTGATGCATTAAATAGTTTCAATTTCTCATCATAAATATTGATTGCTGAAAGTAAACAGCCGATTTGTATATAAAGCGCTGCACTTTGGGCAAATTGTGGAGAAAAAAGACCCACTCACATTCATATAACGGAGTGGGTAATATTATTATTTTGCTGACTGAAGTAATGCTTCAATTTGTTTGGCATCACTTGGAACACCAGAGAGTCTTTGTCCATCTTGCAAGAACAGGGTAGGTGTTCCATCAATATTTAATTTTTGACCTAAAGCAATATTTTTCTGAATTGGGCTTGAGCAACTTTTGCTATTAGTCGGTAATTTGCGATTAAGCATATAGTTTGTCCAAGCCTCTGCCGGATTTTTTGAACACCAGATTTGATTTGAAACTTTTTCAGCATTTGGATGCAAACTAGTGAGAGGATAAAGGAACACATATACCGTTACGTTATCAACCCCAACCATATTTTGTTCTAGGCGCTGGCAATATGGGCAATCTGGGTCACTAAAGACATAGATCGTACGTTCACCTTTACCTTTTACATATTTAATGGCCTGATTTAATGGCAAACTTTTAACGTCAATTTTACCCAGTTCGGCAATACGTTCTTCAGTCATATTTTTTTGTTGTTTGATGTCGACTAAGTTACCAACAAAAAAGTACTTGGCATCTTGGTTTGTATAAACAATGCGGCCGCTTGTATACACTTCATAAATGCCTTGAACTGGCGACTGATAAACACCTTTTACAGGCAAATCTGGATAATTCGTTTTAAGATTTTGTTCAAGTGCTTTAACGTCAGCATGAGCAGAACCGAAAATAGCCAGACTCAACATGAGTGTAGCAAGTTTAGTTTTCATCTTTTTTCTCTTTAATTTCAACAGGGCTAATGATTGCATATAAAACTTAAAAATTTGATATTCTAATCTAATGAAATCATTAGTGTTTTGTATCTATAAAAAAGCCCACTAACTTAGAAGTGGGCAGTTCGAGCTAATAAAAATTGTTATTGTGGTCTTGCAACATCGCCACTTAAAGCTTCAGGTAACTCAAGAACTTGAAGCCCCAACTCTTGTAGAGCAGCAGGTTTAGCAACAACTAAAGCCAGATAGTCAGCATCATTTGCAATACTATTAACGACTTCGACATCGTTATTTAATTGAGTTGCTGAAGCAGGCGCCTCGCCTGTACCTTGGACCAGATGTAACCAGTGTTTTGGTTTTGCTTTAAACCAAAGACGCGCCACAATTTCCTGACCTAGGTAACAACCTTTATCGTAATTAACGCCTTCACGTTGATGTAAACGTAATTCCTGTGGTTGGAATACATGTTCAGTAGTCTGAGTAATCCACGCTTGACCAGTCATAATAGCTTGTTTTTGCCATTCAGAAATATCAGTTTCTAGTGCTGAAAATTCAGTTTGATGACCTGAAATCGTTGGAAAAGCAGGGCCTTGTTCACTCAAGGTCATTTTCGAAAAAGCACCAAATTTTTTAATATGTTTGGCAAACTCTTCAGCTTGATCTTGAACAACTACAATTTCAAAACTTTCAGGATTAATCTTCTTTAGCCACAAGCCAAAGTGAATACGACCTTTAAGATCACAAATGGCTGTATAGCGAGTTTCATTTTCAGCTAAACGTTCAGTATCTACAGTAACTTGACCTTGTAAAAACTTTTGTGCATCTACACCGTTTAAAGCATATGAGGAGAAAGCGAGCAGACTCATGATTAATCTCAAATTCAATATGTTTCTTTATGATTGCTGACTATTTTGCTCCATTTTTGCTAAAAAATCAGCCCTAGTTTTCGTAATTTGATTTCGCCTGAAAAAAGTATTTTGTTTGAAAAAACACCAAAAATATACGTTCGGATAAAGCGGAAGGTTTAACCTAATAAGCATAATTTCGATAATCTAAAAGAAGTTAAAATAAGGAGAATATGATGACAACAGGAACAGTAAAATTTCATCGCGTATTTAAGGCTCCAGCCGAGCGAGTGTACCGTGCATTTTTAGATCCAGATGCTTTAGTAAAGTGGTTACCACCGCACGGCTTTACTGCCAAGGTCCATAATTTTGATGCAAATGTTGGTGGCTCATACAAAATGAGTTTTACCAATTTTTCGACAGGTTCAACACACGCTTTTGGTGGAACATATGTTGAATTAGTTCCAAATGAATTAATTCGCTATAACGATCAATTTGATGATCCAAATTTACCGGGCACGATGCAAGTCACTATTACATTGAAAACTGTAATGGTGGGTACTGAAGTACACATCACGCAAGAAGGTATACCAGAAGTTATTCCCGAAGAGGCGTGCTATTTGGGATGGCAAGAATCACTATCTTTACTCACATTATTAGTTGAAGCAGATATACCTGACCAATAAACCTGCTAAAGCTTTAATGAACTATTTAAAAAGTGAGTGGAGCTAAATCTGCTCACTTTTCTTTTATAAGATCTATCTAAAATGTAAAACTTACACAGAGAAAGATTATGGATATACACATTAAAAGAATTTATGAAAATGCTGAGCCTAGTGATGGGAAGCGAATTTTGGTTGACCGCCTATGGAGTAGGGGGATTAGTAAGAAAAATGCTCATTTAGATTTGTGGTTAAAAGAAGTGGCGCCTTCAACAGAACTGCGCAAGTGGTTCCATGCAGCAACGCCAGATCATTGGGAAGAATTTAAGCAGCGTTATTTAAAAGAGCTTGAAACCAACTCCGCAGTTGAAGAGCTACAACACATCGCAGTAGAGCATACAGTTACGCTTTTATATTCAGCAAAAGATGTTGAAAATAACCATGCAATTATTTTGAAAGAATATTTATTAAGTAAAAACTCAAAATGAATGTATAAATTTTTTTTTGGTAAAAGTCTTTTATTTAAAACTTTAAAAAATGAGTCATATCTCGCATAATATACTTTTTGAGATTTTTTTCATGTCTTTGCCAAACTGCCCAAAATGCCAATCAGAATATACTTACCAAGATGGCGACTTATTGATTTGTCCTGAATGCTCAAATGAGTGGAAAGAAGGGGATGCATCGCTTACTGAAGAACAAGAAATTATTAAAGATGCTAATGGAAATGTATTAGCTGATGGCGACAGTGTAACTGTCATTAAAGACTTAAAAATTAAAGGTTCATCTTCAGTTGTAAAAGTAGGCACGAAAGTAAAAACGATTCGTTTAGTTCCAGATGCAAGTGATGGCCACAATATTGATTGCAAAATTGATGGTATTGGTCAGATGAAGTTAAAATCTGAATTTGTAAAAAAAGCTTAAATTGTTAATTTTAATTACATTTCAGTAGAGATATGCACTTATATCTCTACTTTTTAAATTTCTAACATCATTATAATTTTATTACGAAAAAGTATAAAAAATGGGCTATTCAAGGAATGATTGCCCATTTATATTGTCATAAATAACAAATAACTTTCGTCCAGAATAATAACGAAAGTCATACCCACACCAACAAAAAAATGAGGTTTTTATGGCAGGATGGTACGAAATTTCACTAGCGAGTGATGGACAATACCGCTTTATTTTAAAGGCAGGAAATGGTGAACCTATTCTAAATAGTGAGCTATATAAGGCTAAAGCTTCTGCGGTAAATGGTATTGAATCAATTCAGAAAAATAGTGGTGATGACGCACGATATGAGCGTTTAACTGCAAAGAATGGGAAACCTTATTTCAATTTAAAAGCTGCAAATCATCAAATTATTGGCACAAGTCAATTCTATGCGAGCGAAGCTTCACGAGATAAAGGAATTGAGTCTGTTAAAACCAATGGTTCATCAACCAATATCAAAGACTTAACGGTTCAGGCATAAATTTTATAAGGTAATAAAAAACTGCTTCATTTAAGAGGCAGTTTTTTATTTGGGGACGATAGTACAAAATTTAATATTGTGGCGGCGGCATGGATGCCGTCCGTATGGCTGCGGTAACATGGACGTACCGTCAGTCATACAAATGGTTTTGTTACTTTTGCCGAAACAAAAGTAAGGTATTGCCTATATAAATAACATTTGTATGCCACTACCATTGGAGGCAATGACATAAATGTAATTAACGTACTAACTTAGCTAAAAGCTCTTCTTTCGTTAAATTGCTCGCTTCAGCATCGCGACGGCCTTTATATTCAAAAGTACCCGCATCAAGACCTTTTTCACCAATCACAATACGGTGTGGAATACCCATCAACTCAAGATCAGAGAACTTAACGCCCGGACGTTCGTTACGATCATCAAGTAATACATCAAAACCTTGAGCTTGAAGTTCTGCATAAAGTGCTTCTGCTGCTTCAAGAGTGCGTGGTGATTTGTGTGCATTCATTGGAACAATTGCAATTTCAAAAGGTGCGATGGCTTGTGGCCACATAATACCTTTGTCATCGTAGTTTTGTTCAATTGCAGCTGCAACAACACGTGTTACGCCAATACCGTAGCATCCCATGGTTACTGTAAATGGTTTGCCATCTTCACCTAGAACTTTACAGCCTAACGCTTCAGAGTATTTAGTACCAAGCTGGAAAATATGACCTACTTCAATACCGCGTTTAATTTGTAGTGTGCCTTTACCATCTGGAGATGGGTCACCTTCAACTACATTACGTAAATCAAAAACTTCGGTAATTTGCGCATCACGTTCCCAGTTTACGCCAACAGCATGTTTATCAGCTTCATTTGCACCAGCAACGAAGTCAGAAAGAACAGATGCAGCACGGTCAACAATTACAGTTAAGCCTTTTTCGACTAAACCTTGTGGACCTGTAAATCCAGCAGTTAAACCAAATGCTTGAAGTTGCGCTTCAGTTGCAAAAGTAAGAGGAGCTGCAACTAAAGGATGTTTCTCAGCTTTAATCTCATTAAGTTCGTGGTCACCACGTACAAATAGAGCAACAACAGGGACATTACCTTTTTCGTCAGCAACACCTTGAACTAATAAAGCTTTAACAGATTGCTTAGGGTCAGCATTTAAGAACTGACATACATCATCAATCGTTTTCTGGTTTGGTGTTTCAACCAATTTGAATTCTTGTGTCGGAGCTGCACGTTCACCCACTAAAATAGCCTCAGCCATTTCAACATTTGCTGCATAATCAGATTCAGTTGAAAATGCGATGTTATCTTCACCACTAGCAGCCAATACGTGGAATTCGTGTGAAGCTGAGCCACCAATAGAACCTGTGTCGGCTTGTACTGGGCGGAAATCTAAACCTAAACGAGTGAAAATACGGCTATAAGTGTCGTACATCACGTCATAAGTTTCTTGTAATGACTCTTGAGTTGCATGGAAAGAATAAGCATCTTTCATGATGAACTCACGTGAACGCATTACACCAAAACGTGGACGAATTTCATCACGGAATTTGGTTTGAATTTGATAGAAATTTACAGGAAGCTGCTTATAACTTTTGAGTTCGTTACGCGCCATGTCTGTAATAACTTCTTCATGCGTTGGCCCAAGTACAAATGGGTTCATATGACGATCTTTAAAACGTAATAATTCAGGACCATATTGTTCATATCGACCCGATTCTTCCCAAAGACTCGCGGGTTGAGTCACGGGCATGAATACTTCCATCGCGCCTGAGCGGTTCATTTCTTCACGAACAATCGCATCTACTTTTTTAAGCACACGTGTTCCCATCGGCAGCCATGTATATAAACCAGATGCCAATTTACGAATCATCCCCGCACGTAACATGAGCTGGTGTGAAATCACCTCAGCATCATTTGGGGTTTCTCTCAACGTTGCAAATAAAAAGCGGCTTGCGCGCATGGAAAAAGTCCTAAAAGTTAAGCGTTATAAAAACGCAGATTATACGATAATCGCTGCATTATGACATGAATCGTCGAGTTTGACGCAGCATAAAGTTTTTCAAGTCATCTAGATAAGTGAAAATGACGGGTACAACCACAAGAGTCAATAGGGTAGAGGTAATTACTCCCCCAATCACAGCGTGAGCCATTGGTGCGCTTTGCTCACCGCCTTCGCCAAGACCCAAAGCTAGAGGAACCATCCCCATCACCATGGCACTTGTCGTCATTAAAATTGGACGTAAACGGGTTTTCCCCGCTTGTAAAATAGCATCATAACGGCTCGTCCCCTGATCCATTGCTTTCTTAATAAAGTCGATAAGCAAAATCGCATTTTTGGTAACGAGCCCCATCAACATGATAATACCGATAATCGAAAATAGGTTTAGGGTACTTTTGAACAAGAATAGGGCAAGAAAAACACCAATGAGTGACAATGGTAAAGAGGTCATAATTGCGGCAGGATGAATAAAGCTATTGAACTGAGAACCTAACACAATATAGATAAATACAATCGATAGGGTAATGGCAGTTAATGCGTATCCCGCAGATTCAGCCATGTCGGCATTTGCCCCTTGAGTATCAAATGTATATCCAGCAGGTAGTTTAAATGCCTTTTGCATTTTATCGATGTCTTGACCAATGTCGCCGCTAGGTCGTCCTGAGGTATTTGCCTCAATCAGTACTTCACGCTCAAGATCACGTCGGTTAATTTGTGAAGCACCGAGTTTTTCTTCGGTCGTTGCAACTGCGCTAAGCGGAACTAATATATTTTGCCCAGTCGCATTGGTCTTATTGGAATTGAGATATAGATTCTGCACATCTTGCGGAAGCATACGTTTATTTTCATTTAAACGTACATTCACATCATAATTTTCGCCATCGCGATCTTCCCAAGTTGTGACATTATCACCCGCAATTAATGGGCGAATAGCGTTGGCAATCTGAGAAACGGATAAACCTAAGTCACTTGCCAATACACGGTTAATATGGACACCCAGAGTCGGCTTTGGTTCTTTCAATGAGCTTTCTAAATCTACTACACCTTTAATTTTTTCCATTTCAGCAATAAAACGATCTGAAATTTTCTGTAGCTCATTTAGGTCAGATCCTTTAATAGAGATCATGATTGGCTTTTGTCCGCCAGAGACAGAATCTTGCGCTGCTGCAACAGAAGTGACTCGAATACCCGCTACACTTTGCAAACGATCACGGAACTCATTGTTGAGTGTATTCAAATCTGAGCTACGTTCTTGTTTTGGCTTTAAGGTCACGCCTAAACCTGCATGGTTTTTACCAGAGTCTACTTCACTGTTGACCACGCCATAAGTAGAAACCACATCGGGGAACTGTCTAATAATTTGATCGACTTGATGTAATTTCGCTTGGGTATATTCCAAAGAAGCATCTACAGGAGTTTCGAACTGAATACGAACTTCACCTTTATCTGGGGTAGGTACAAACTCAGTTCCAATTAGTTTAGACAGTCCTAGTGCAGCAAATAATGAAACAATTGCAATAATGACTGTGATGAAACTGAAACGTAAAGCCAGCTTTAAGAGCTTTTCATAAACATGAGTAAGTCGATCTAACACATTAGAAATATGGTTAAAAAAGCGTTGTAGCCAATTATCTTTTTTCTTAACCGGATCTTTCCAGTGAGCAGAGAGCATTGGATCGAGCGTAAAACTAATAAACATTGAAATTAAAACGGCTGTACTCACCGTTACGCCAAACTGATAAAAGAAACGTCCAATCAACCCACCCATGAAGGCGACAGGTAAAAATACGGCTACAATAGTAAGAGTGGTTGCGAGTACAGCTAAACCAATTTCTTTTGTGCCTTCTAGGGCAGCAGTCACATGATCTTTGCCAAGTTCAGTATGTCTTACAATGTTTTCCCGAACCACAATCGCATCATCAATTAAGAGCCCAATACTGAGTGATAGGGCTAATAGGGTCATCATATTAATGCTGAAACCAAAAGCCCAAATGAAAGTTAAGGTTCCTAGCAAAGTAATCGGTAAGGTTAAGCCTGTAATAACGGTAGAGCGGAAAGAGCCTAAAAATAATAGAACAATTAAAACTGCTAAGGCAGCACCTTCAATAATGGTACGGGTCACATCTTTAATTGAAGCACGAATTCCTTTGGAGCTATCGGCCACAACTTTGTAGTTTAAGCCCGCAGGCATTTGTGTTTTTAATTTCTCTAAAGTTTGGTAGGTTTTATCAACAACCTGAATTACATTGGCATCGGAACTCTTTAAAATATCGACAGAGACCGCTGTTCTTCCATTATAAAATGCACTTGATTGTAGTTCGGCTTGAGTATCTTCAATCGTTGCAACTTGCTTTAGAAAAATTGGTGAACCATTTTTATTGGCAATCACCAAATCACCAAAAGCAAGTGGATGAATAACCTTTGATTGAATCTGTACAACCAGTTCAGAATTCTTTTGTTGTAAGGTTCCTGCGGGAATTTCAATATTTTCATTTTTTAGCGTATTGATGACCTGATCAATGCCAATGCCGTAACTTTGCAATTGCTCAGGAAGAATTTTTATTCGTATTTGCCGTTTAGCATCCCCCAATAAATTCACATTACCGACACCAGATACGGTTTTAAGCTGCGGCACGATACGTTTATCTACATATGAACTTAATTGAGCCAAACTCATGCTATTTGATTCAAATACAACTGACATGATCGGACTGGAAGAGGGATCGTAGCGTTGTACAATCGGTGTATCAATTTCATCACGAAATTGGGCTGTGACAGGAGCAATTTTGTCACGAACATCTTGTGCTGCAAGGGCCGATGAAGTATCTAGATTAAACTCAGCCACAATCATCGAAAAGCCTTCACTTGAGCGTGAAGTGATTTGTTTAATCCCTGAAATGGTATTGATCTGATCTTCGAGTTTTTTTGTAATATCTGATTCTACAGCTTCAGGTGAAGCACCAGCATATTGCGTAGTCACTACTACGAATGGGAAATCGACGTTCGGAAACTCTTCAACCGTCATACGTTTCCAAGAAGCTAACCCGAGTACCATTAAGCTGAGCATCATCATAATAGTAAAAACGGGATATTTCACACTGATTCGAGTAAACCACATATGCTATTTGCTACCTTATTTATTTTTTTCGGTTGTAACCGTCACTTTTTTATTAATGTCGGAATCTTCAAATTGAATACGGCTCACTAGATCTGTGCGTTGTAGGCCATCAACTAAAGCAATATTGTCGTTATAGCGCTGTTCAATCACACGAATTTTAACTTTTTGAATGGTGTGATTACGTACCACCCATACAAAAGGATCATGTTGCATATTTTGAATGCTATCTAAAGGAATCGTTTGGCCTTGCTGAGTGTCATTACGGAGAATATTTCCATTAATGAAAGCCCCAATGCTTAACGAATCAATTTTTTCTTTAGGAACGGCAAAAAATTCGATTTGTCGGCTGTCTTGATCTGCAACAGGGGAAATACGTGTAAGCGTCGCATTTAACTGTTTAGAATTTCCCTGAATCTGATATTGAATGCTGCTACCGACTTTAAGAGCAGACTGCTGTTCAATTGGTAGCTTGGCTTGTATTTCAAGTTGGTCTGGATTTACGATTTCAAATAATGTTTGACCAACAGAAACAGTTTGACCAGGTTCGACTTGTCGTTTAGTAATGACGCCTGAAATTGGGCTGGTAATAATGCCGTCTTGATCAGCCTTACGAGCAATATCAACATTCGCTTGTTGAGCCTTTACACTTTCAAGTTGTCCTTTATAGTCAACCTGACTCTGTTCAAACTCGACACGAGCAATAAACCCTTGATTAAAAAGTCTTTGCTTTCGGCTCATTAAATTGCGTGCAAGTTCAGCTTGTGACTGAGCTGATGCTAGGTTAGCGCGCGCTTGTGCTAATCGTGCAACATTGTCCTGATTATTCAATCTTACTAAAACTTGGCCTTTTTGCACCTGTTGACCAACATTTGTAGTTACAGTAGTCGCCGTGGCGCTCACTTGAGCCTGAATTGAACTTTGCTGAACCGCACGAATGGTTCCCGTAAATACAGTTTGAGAGTCAAGTGCTCCTTCTTTAACTGCAATCAGGTCTTGAGGAATGAGTTCAATTTTTGCTGGGGCTGATGCCGTTGTTTTAGTTGTTTCTTGCTGATTACATGCAGCTAAAATCAAACATAAACTAATAATACTCAGTTTAAAAATAGTGGAAGGGGTGAGATGCATCTTGTGCATACAGCATCATCCTATAATTCAAATTTTATTTTGCCCCTATTCTTGATAAACCTTTACAGTTATTCAAGCTTTTTTAAACGTTCGATAATGTTTTCATACTCGCTATTGGTACGTTTGTAAGTCTTGGAAAGTGTTTCAAGTGTCTGTTTGACTCTGTAAATATTATTTAGATTGTTTTCAATCAAAGTCTTATGTCGCTCAGGAATGACCTCTCGCTTTCTGAAATATTCCATTTCTTGACGCTTAAATAAAATTTTGTCTTGTTGTAACTGGTCGAGTTGTTCCTCTTGATAGTTAATTTGCTTCTTTATAGCAAGTAATGCTTGATCTCTTTTAAGCATGGCTGTCTTACTATTGCTATATGCATTTTTTAATTTGATATCTAGTTCTCTATGCCGTGCCGACAGTGCTCGTTGTCCTGATTGATTTAAATCAGCCTCGGCACTATAAGAGTGGTTTCTTTTAATCACTTGCATATTTTGATCTAGAACTTCATAACCATAACGAATGTGAGCAGGAGTGACAGATGTACTGATATTGGCCGTACCGTGTTGATCATAATAACGATACCAGACCACTTTAGAATTATCCGCTAGAGCTAAGGTCGTTGAAAAACAGAGTGAACCGAAGGAAATAATGCCTATAGATACAGACAAGCAGTTCCTATAAAAGGCATATTTCATCCGATTATTCATTGAATATCCCCAAAAAAAGAAAGCTAAATTGCTTATTTTTAAATAATTAATCTTTAATATATTAGTTATTATTTAGCTGAATAAAAATATAGTCATTATAAAAAAAATGATAATTTTAATTAAAGTGTGATGAGGTTAAAAGTTATTGTTTATAAATGAGAAAGTAGACAAAAATGCCTCATTGAAAATAGACTGTGAGATATGTTAAAAATGCGTATAAATGCGTAAAAACAAATTTAAGTTAAATTGCATTTATATTTTATATTTATGGGGATGGAAGATTAAATGGAAGATGCATTCCAAAATCTGAAAGTAATGGTAATTGATGACTCAAAAACCATTCGCCGAACAGCCGAAACTTTATTACAGCGAGAAGGCTGTGAAGTGATTACTGCGGTGGATGGATTTGAAGCTTTGTCCAAAATTGCAGAAGCAAATCCAGATATTGTTTTTGTCGATATCATGATGCCTCGTTTAGACGGTTATCAAACTTGCGCTTTGATTAAAAACTCTCAAAATTATCAGAACATTCCCGTTATCATGCTCTCTAGTAAAGATGGTTTATTTGATCAGGCAAAAGGGCGTGTGGTAGGTTCAGATGAATACTTGACGAAACCTTTTAGCAAAGACGAATTGTTAAACGCGATTCGTAATCATGTAAGTTCATAATTAAGTAATTTAAGGGCAAAGAAATGGCACGTATTCTTATTGTTGATGATTCACCAACAGAAACTTATCGTTTTAGAGAAATTCTAACCAAGCACGGCTATGACGTACTTGAAGCATCTAATGGCGCAGATGGTGTAACTTTAGCAAAAGCTGAACAGCCTGACCTAGTGTTAATGGATGTTGTTATGCCTGGTGTAAATGGTTTTCAGGCAACACGCCAGATTACCCGCGATGAAGACACTAAGCATATTCCTGTTGTTATTGTGAGTACTAAAGATCAGGCAACTGACCGAGTATGGGGTAAGCGTCAAGGTGCAATCGATTATTTGATTAAACCTATCGAAGAAAAGCAATTGATTGATGTAATTAAACAATTTCTAAATTAACTCATCCATCCATAAAAACATAAATAACGGGATTGTGTGCCCGTTTTATAGGATCGAGTATGGCAGCGAATGGATTTATCGAGTTACTTCGTTTGTCTAAACGGGGTAATAAGAATTACGCTTCAGTTCAAAATGAAGCACAGCGATGGTCAGGGATTGCTTTTGAAATGAGAGGGCAATACTTCGTCGCACCACTTGGGGAAGTGTCAGAAGTTATCTATCCACCGAAATATACGCCAGTTCCAAATGCTCAAAGTTGGGTAAAAGGTTTAGCGAACATTCGGGGAAGGTTGCTTTCAGTTTCTGATTTGGCTCATTTTATTTCAGGGCAACGAAGTACATTTTCGTCTGCCCAAAAAGTGTTATGTATTAGCCATCACGACCAGTATGTGGGGTTGGTTGTGGATCAGGTCTTGGGGATTCAGCACTTTAATAAAAAAAGTTTTTTTTCTCAAAGCTTAGACTTAGAGGAAAACCTAAAAGATTATTGCCAAGGTTATTTTCATCAACATAACCAGCATTGGCATGTCTTTTTATTTAGTCGTTTATTGCAAAACCCACATTACATGAATGCATCGACAAAATTTATAAACTAATTTTTTACGCTGTGAAAAACAGAGTATTTTCTGGGGAGAAGCTATGGGCTTTAAGCTTAAAAAGAAAGGCGGCAATCGTGTTGCGTCCGAAAAATCGGGTCTCAATTTTATTGCAAAAATCCAGTCAGGAATTGAGCAATACGCCAGTTTATTTGGGGAAAGTGAAAAGTCCAAGCCTATCCTTTATGTAGCGTTGTTATGTTTGGTATTTGCTTTAACTTCGCTCGTTTATTTATTTTATAGCGTACCTCGACATAACGAATTAACACGTAGTTTAGGTGAGTTGCGTTTATTGTCACAAACAATTTCTAGACAGGCTACTGAGGCAACGGCTTCTGGTTCACCTAAAGCTATGAAAGAGTTAGCGGAATCAAATAAACTTTTTGCAGAAAATATCAAAGATGTTGAAAATATTCATGGTACATCTTCAAAAGAATACAAAAAGGTTGCAGTTCTGTGGAAAGCTTTGTCGTATGACATTAACTTGATCTCGTCACATCAAGACGTAATTAATCAGTTATATAACATGAATATCTCGATTAGTGATTCTATTCCAGAGATTCAGGCCGAATATAACTTGATGGTTGATAAGATGGTTCGCGAAAAAGCCCCAAGTAGTCAGGTGATTATTGCTAAGAACCAAGTATTTATTGCAGAACGTATTTTACGCTCTATTAACACTGTTTTGGTTGGTACTGAAAACTCTCAGACCTCAGCACATGACTTTGGTGTGGATATTGAGACGTTTGGTGTGTATTTAAATGCACAGTTAAACGGAAATGCTGAATTGGGTGTTGCTAGGGTTGAGTCTCCAGAAGTACGTGAGTCTTTGGAAGGTATTAAATCTGAATATGATAAAGTTTTAAAATCTGCAGCGGCATCAGTTCTTAAACATACAGATCAGATTGTAAACGTACGTCAGTCATCAGGTGAGATTTTGTCGGAATCTGATGAAATGTTATCTGTATTGGGTGATCTTTCTGAGAAAACACAATATGGTTGGAAGGCCTTTGCTTTAGTTGCTCTTCTCACATTATCACTTCTTGGTTTAATTAGTTCAGTCTTAAAGCTTTTATCACTTCGTAGTAAAGCAGATAAACAACGTGTAGCTACCTTGCAAGAAGAATATGACCGTAACCAAAACGCGATTTTACGTTTACTAGATGAAATCGCTGACTTGGCAGACGGTGACTTGCGTTCATATGCAACGGTATCTGAAGACTTTACGGGAGCGATTGCCGACTCGATTAACTTTGCGATTGACCAATTACGTGATCTTGTATCCCGAATTCATGAAACTTCTCAGGAAGTTGCCCGCTATACGCATGATACACAGAATATTACTAACCAGTTGGCAGAAGCATCAGAGCATCAGGCACAAGAGATTGCTGGCGCATCAACTGCAATGAATGAAATGGCACAATCAATTGACCAAGTATCTTCAAATGCATCGGAATCTACCGAAGTAGCAGAACGTTCGGTACAAATTGCTTCTAATGGCGCACAAGTGGTAAACCGTTCAATTGAAGGTATGGACACGATTCGTGAACAGATTCAAGAAACCTCTAAACGTATTAAACGTTTGGGTGAGTCTTCACAAGAAATTGGTAACATCGTATCGTTAATTAACGACATTGCGGACCAAACAAACATTCTTGCATTAAATGCAGCAATTCAAGCATCTATGGCAGGTGAGGCAGGACGTGGTTTTGCCGTGGTTGCAGATGAAGTACAGCGTCTTGCTGAACGTTCAGCATCGGCAACTAAACAGATCGAAACTCTGGTTAAAACAATTCAGACCGATACTAACGAAGCTGTTATTTCAATGGAACAAACAACAACTGAGGTTGTACGCGGAGCTAACTTGGCAAAAGATGCGGGTATTGCCTTGGACGAGATTCAAAAAGTATCTGGTGACTTGGCAAACTTAATGGCCAGCATTTCTGATGCAGCAAAACTTCAGTCTGCATCTGCGAGTCATATTGCGACAACCATGACCGTCGTACAAGAAATTACTTCGCAAACGACAACTGCAACATTCGATACAGCACGTTCGGTTTCTGAATTAGCAAATATGGCAGAGTCATTACGTGAATCGGTAACGGACTTTAAATTACCTGATTAAATTGGGGACGAGGATAGCTGTTTCTATAATAGCTATCCTTTTAAAAAGTATTAAGAACGCTAGGTAAATATTGGGGACACAGCTATTTATCTGGTGTTGACTCTGTCGTTTTTCTCCATTTAGGAGACAAGCAAAAGAAGCCTTTGCTATGAAAGAAATATTAAAAACTTTAACTGAAGCAATGATGCTACCGGAAGATAGCTATTCTCAACAAGATGCTGAATTTATTGATATCTTCGTTGAAGAAATTGAAGAAATTTTTGTTGAATTGCAATCTTTGATTCATGAATGGATGCAATCTAAAAATGTTGCTACGCTGACTGAGATCCGTCGCCATTTTCATACCTTGAAAGGTTCAGGGCGAATGATTGCAGCGAAATCCTCTGCTGAGCTTGCTTGGACTGTAGAAGATACGCTTAATCGGATCATCAATGAGAGTCTCACATTAACTCCCAACATCCAACAATATGTTCAGTTGGTATTTAAGTTCTATTTCTTTAAATTAGTAGATGACTTTAAGTCTAAAAAGGAACATGCAGTAGATTTTAGACCTCTTATTTTATTGGGACAACAATTACAACAACAGCAAAGTTTAGAGCCTGCTTTAGAAGAACTTTTATTATTGTCTGATACTCTCACTGCGGAAACTAAGACTGGTTTAGAGGTGAATGATTTAGAGCAGGCGTCAGATAATTTAACCCTAGAAACTACTATAGAGAGTGAACATAATCTTGCTGAAACCTTAATTTTATTTATGGAAGAAGCGGAAGAGCACTTAGCGACCATTGATCAATTTTTAGAACAAGAAATACATCAGCACGAAAGTTATAATGCGCTCATCCGTGCGTTACATACATTGCGCGGTAGCTCGGCAATGGCTCAAGTAGAAGCAATTTTTGATGCTAGTACGAAGGTTGAGCATTTATTCAAAGTCTTATTACAAGAAGAACTTTCTTCTCATTCAGAAGAGATATTACTACTCCGTGATTACCGACAGTTTATTCGAAATTGTTTAGATCTCTTAGCTGCACACTGCTCTAATGACCAATTAGATTCTGACCTGAAACAATTCAATCAGGTTTGGGATGCGTATATGGCGCAACATGGGGAGCATTCAAGCCCACTCATGCCTCCACATGGTCTAGTATCTCAGCTGTTACAACTCGATGTTTCAGAATTACTTGATGCAGAGTTGGATTTTGAGAAAGGAATTCGTTCTGAGTTTCCTCATTATCTTGAACGATTAAGTGAACAAGCTGATTTGTTACTACAACATACTCAGTCTCAGGCTATGGTTGGTTTATATGAATATACAAACCAGTTGAAAGATAGCTATAACGTATTGCTTGATCGACCTGATTTATTGCAATCAGATTATGTTTTTGAAATTTATCAGAAAGCACATCAACAATTAATTCAGTTATTTGATGCATTAGCTGCGGGTCAACGAGTTAGTATTATTGAGCAACACCAAAATGTTTTGGAAGAGCTGAAACTATATACTCAACATATTCCAAGCCTTAATTCTGAACCATTAGATAATCAGGAGGTTGTGGAGTCGTTGTTTAGTGTTGATGTAGAGCAAACATCACATCAATCTCCAGCATCTATCGAAAGTGTATTAACTGATCATGTAACAATGAGTCAGAGTATGCATTTAGATCGCCAGTTCATGTCTACTGAGCACGTAAATCGTTATTTTGATCCAGAATTGTTAGATATTTTTCTTGAAGAAGCCGATGAGTTGCTTGAAGGAATGGATACAGATCTTAATATTTGGGTTAATGATCAAGAGAACTTCGCTGCTCTTAATAATCTGATGCGTTATTTGCATACCTTAAAAGGTGGAGCAAATATGATTCAGGCAAATTATATTGGTTTAATTGCACATGAATTAGAAAGTATTTATGAGCGCATAATTCAAAGACAATTGGTTGCTTCATCTGCTCTTATTGATTTTATCCGTCTGGTTCAAGATGATTTAGCTGACCGTCTACAAATAGTACGTGAGCAGCACCTAGATTATGCGGCTTCTTATACAATTCAAGCGCTTAAGAATGCTGGTAAGTTATATGAGTCACTTGGTTCTGTTGTTAAAGAGATGCAAGTTGAGTCTGAAACAGATGTTGTATCAGAATTAAATGTTGAAGTATTACAGCAAGAAGCTATACATGATACTGCTTTAAATCTCGATGAGTTAACTTCTAATTTTGAGCAGATTGTTGAGTCTAATACTCGACATGTTGAGCACACAGAATTACAAGTTTTTGATGCAGAAGGCTACACAGACAGTATCCAAGATCAGGATATTGATTCTGTTGTCGAGCAGACATTTATGGAGGAAGCGGCCGAGCTTTTAGAGATGGCCGATCATCTATTAAAGCAGTGGTTTGAGCAGCGTACCAATCGTAGTATCTTACTTCAGCTACAAAGAGCAGTGCACAGTTTGAAGGGTGGTTCCCGTATGTTGGGACTAGAAACTGTGCAAGCAATTGCTTATCAACTTGAGAATGCTTTTGAAAAATTTGCGCTTTATCATTTTAGCTCAAATATTTATGACAACTTATTAGAGAGTGCAATTGTCTGGCTAAAAGAGGCAATTTTTAAGCAAAATTATCAACACTTCGATGGCTTGCAGCATAGTTTAGAAAATATTCAGTTTATTGAAACGGCAATTCAAATTCCGAGTAAATTGACTAGAACTGATCTATTTGGCACGGAACCTTTAATGAGTTTTGTGCAAGGTGATGGTACAGAACCACCGCCAATGATGGGTGCATGGGAACAAACCCAGCATCTTGAACAAAATAATGAGATGATCCGTGTTTCAGCAGACTTAATTGAGAAAATGATTGATTTGTCTGGTGAAAATTCGATTAACCGTTCACGCATTGAAATGGATCTTAGCCAATTTGGTCATACGCTTGTGGAAATGGAATTAGCCATTCAACGACTTGCAGACCAGTTACGTCGAATGGAAGGCGAATTAGAAACCCAGATTATTGCAAAACACGGTATTGAGCACTCTCGTTATACCGAATTTGATCCTCTAGAGATGGATCAATATTCTTCATTGAATCAATTATCGAAATCACTTGCCGAATCTGCATCGGACTTAGTGGATTTCAAAAATACTTTATCCGAAAAAATCAGAGATACCGAAAGTTTATTGGTACAGCAATCACGTATTCAGGCTGAAATTCAAGAAGGGCTAATGCGAACACGTTTAGTGCCATTCTCTCGATTGCTACCTCGTTTACAACGAATTGTAAGACAGACTTCTACTGCATTAGATCGACCAGCAGAGCTTTTTGTTAATAATACGGAAGGTGAGCTAGACCGGACAATGCTAGAGCGTTTAGTTACACCGCTTGAGCACATGCTTCGAAATGCAATTGACCATGGTCTAGAAGATCGTGTGCAACGTGAACAAGCACAAAAACCAGAAACTGGACGTATTGAACTAAATATTCACCGTCAAGGTACGGATGTTATTGTTACGTTTAAAGATGATGGTCGAGGTATTGATATCGAGAAAGTCCGTCAAAAGGCCCTCTTATCTGGTTTGATTAATTCTGAACAAGTATTAGAACATCAAGATATTTTGCAGTTGATTTTCCATCCTGGGTTAAGTACAGCCGATCAAGTCACTCAGATTTCAGGTCGTGGTGTAGGACTTGATGTTGTACAAAGTGATATTAAAGCTTTGGGCGGACATGTAAGTGTTGATTCTGTTTATGGACAAGGAACAATCTTTACCATACGTGTTCCAACCACAGTAGCTGTTAGTGATGCCTTAATGGTTAAAGTTGCTGATCAACAATTTGCAATTCCGTTAGCTCAAATTGATCGAATTGTTCGAGTTTCACCAACATCATTAGAACAGTATTTTGGAAGTGCACAAGAGTTCTTTGAATTTGAAAATAAACGCTATCCATTACGCTATTTATCTGAGTTTGTTGGTAATCAGCCGATTCCACGTTTAAGTGGGATGATGTATTCGCTACCAGTATTAATGATTAAGGCCAATAATGGGCAAACAATTGCATTATTGGTTGATCAGCTTATTGGTTCACGAGCGCAGATTGTAGTTAAGCCAATCGGGCAACAGTTCTCTAGTATTGGTGCGATTGCAGGTGCAACTATTTTAGGTGATGGTCAAGTTTGTCTAATTTTAGATGGACAAAATATTGCTCGTCAAATTCAGTCTACTCGTCGACATAAGCCGCTCAATGAGACTGTCTATAGACAACGCGAGTCTGATGAACGCCGTCTCATTATGATTGTAGATGACTCTGTTACAGTCCGTAAGGTAACGACTCGTTTACTCGAACGTCAAGGCTATGACGTAGTCACTGCTAAAGATGGTATTGATGCAATTGAGCAGTTGGAAAATATTAAACCAGATCTGATGTTGCTTGATATCGAAATGCCACGAATGGATGGTTTTGAGGTACTTAATCTCGTACGACATCATGATCTACATCAACATATGCCAGTCATTATGATTACATCAAGAACTGGTGAAAAACACCGTGAACGAGCATTTGCTTTAGGGGTTAACCAATACATGGGTAAACCTTTCCAAGAAGAAGACTTACTGCACAACATTGATGCTTTTTTCACGACACGTGAAGAGGAACTTGCCTAATGAAAAATCAGATAAGTACATCATTAATTAATGAAATGGATCAGCAAGAACTTCAACACTTAATCACTGTTTCAACTGGTTTTATTGATGCCTATATTATTGAATGTGATCAGCAAGTGCCGATGCTATTGCCACAAAACATAGTGTTATCAGCTATGGATGTTAAAAATGGTATTAAGCATATTGAATGGCATGACGTAAAGCTTCCGGTCTATTCATTGCATAATGAAGTTGACTCACGAGCGGTGGCATTGGTTATTGAAAGTGAAGATATCAGCCAACGTTTTGCACTCATCTGTAAATCGATGCCAGCTTCAGTTCGTTTACGTATTTCTGAAGTCGTAGATGAAAATGAAGATATACAAGATACTTTACAGAATCCAAGTGTATTTAAATATGTGCGTATGGAGAATCAACGCTACCACGTGCCTAATTTGCAATATATACAAAACACACTTCATCTATAAAAAAAAGGAACTCATTTTGAGTTCCTTTTTAATTTCTATTTAGCTAATAAATTTTCTAAAATTTGCTCATAAATATCAGTTAGGGGATCGAGGTCATGCACGTCAACATGTTCATTAATTTGATGAATTGTTGCGTTAAGAACCCCTAGCTCCAATACCTGTGCACCTGTCGGAGCAATAAAACGTCCGTCAGAAGTACCACCACTTGTTGAAAGCTCAGTTTCAGTGCCAGTTACATTTAAAATAGAAGTTTGAGCGGCATTAACGAGTTCACCGATTGGAGTCAGGAAAGGTAAACCAGACAAATTCCAAACGATTTCATATTTTAAACCGTGTTTATCTAAAATCTCATGAACACGTTGTTTAAGCTGTTCAGCTGTCACTTCTGTTGAATAACGGAAGTTAAAAGTAACTTCTAACGTACCCGGAATTACGTTGGTTGCACCAGTTCCAGCATGAATATTTGAAATCTGAAATGATGTTGCTGGGAAATATTCATTTCCATTATCCCAAACAGTTTGGCATAGCTCTGTTAAAGCAACTGATGCCTCATGAATTGGGTTAAGTGCTAAATGTGGATAAGCAACATGGCCTTGTTTGCCTTGGACCTTTAATACTGCATTAAGCGAACCACGACGCCCATTTTTAACAATATCACCTAATTTATGAGTACTTGAGGGTTCACCTACCAAACACCATTTAATTTTTTCGTTACGTTCTTCAAGAGTCTCAATAACCTTGACCGTACCATTAACAGCAGGACCTTCCTCATCTGAAGTAATCAGAAATGCGATAGAACCTTTATGGTTTGGATGTTTTGCTACAAAACGCTCAGATGCGACAACCATAGCTGCCAAAGCTGTTTTCATATCTGCCGAACCACGGCCATATAGTTTTCCATCGCGGATTTCAGGTGCAAATGGATCTGAATTCCACGATTCTAATTTACCTGTCGGAACGACATCAGTATGGCCTGCAAAACAAAATACAGGCTCTTCAGTTCCGCGACGTGCCCAGAGATTATCTACATCACCAAAACGCATTGGTTCAATATGAAAACCAACTTGGCTTAAACGGTCTGCCATGATGGTCTGGCAAGTATGATCAATTGGAGTAACAGAAGGTTGTTGTAAAAGTTCTAGGCTAAGCGAGAGAGTATCTGAATGGTTCATACCGGAAATTGCGTGCTGATCAGGTGAAATATAGTCCGATATAATAGGCGAATCTCTACGTGATGGGTACGTAAAAATAAAAAAACCTTATCGGAATGATAAGGTTTTTTAGTGATAACTCTAACTTACATTTTATCTTGTGTTTTTTCAGCAGTATTTGTTACAGCATCACCTGCTTTAGAAACATCTTTACCGAAACCCTTAAACGTATTACAGCCTGTTAAAACAACAGCAATCATGACAGAAGCAGCTAAAACTTTTTTCATCATTTTCTCCGTTTAAATTTAATAATGAAGTAAATTTAGATTAAAAAACAATCGGAAAAAGAAACATGACTGTTTAATAGTAAAAACGTTATAAAATGTTTCTAGAAACTTAAATTTCTTGTTAATTATTTAAATTTCTGCAAGTTGGACTTAAATTTTAAGTATGTAGGATGTCTAAACATGTAAAACCGAATTTCCTGACCATTTTTACAATATAAACCGTCTGTCCACCAATGTGCTGGGGCAGAACTAGGTTGTTTATTTGGACACAGCCATTCGTGTCTTTCTAATCGATAAAAAGAAGAATGAGGAATTATGGTGCCCCAATACCCTAAACGACGCTGTAAATTTATCCATTCAGGTAGGGGCTGTTGTAAATTTAAATCTAGAGGAAGATAAAGCTGACCCTTTAAAACCGAAAAACGTTGTTGAATTTCGAAGTTTAAGGCTTCCGGAAACTGAAATTGTTTGTTCGTAAAATGATAAAGCTTTTTACTTAAAGTATCCTGACGGTTTAAGCCAATCCATTGTTCTAAATGTAAATCTGCCTCACCGAGATAATATTTTAAGGCTACCTCCCAGTGTTCAATCTGTTGAGTTTCTTTATTTAAAATTAAAAAATCCAGCTCGCCTAATGTCTTTGGTCCCTCAATTTTTTGAATACTATGTCCTAATAATTGATACGGATGATACTGATCCTCTTGCAACCAAAACCAGAGTAGATGTTCAAAGCGTAAACCTAGACGTGTACTTTTAAGCTGAGATAAAAACTGAATTAAAGGCGCTGGGGTTTGATCAAGCTCTTTCAAACGTGGTAAATAATTTTGAAAATGAACTTCCCAAACCTCACTTGGATGTAGCTTAAAATGATGTTGTATATCTAAGCTTTTTGGTAATTGGCAAAGTAAATTTGGACTAGCAATACAAAAAGCGAGCTGTCGAACTATAGGATGTTGAAATTGAAGCCATGGCTCGAAATAGGACGTTTTAACTGAGGCAATATTCATACATTTAATACTCGAAATAATTCATCCTAAATTCATAACGGATCAACAAAAAATATTAGAAAAACACTTTATACTAACGCTAACAGCAGGTTAAGGTTTATATATGCGAACATTGTTCTGGCGCTCTTTAGTTGTGATTTTTATCACGCTAGGCATTATTGGAGCAATTTTACCAGGTATGCCAACAACAGTGTTTTTGATTCTGGCTGCTTGGGCTGCGTCAAAAGGCTGGCCACAAATGGATGATTGGTTGTTAAATCATCCTAAATATGGTCCAACGCTACGTGATTGGCGAGCCAATGGCACAGTGCCTCGTAAAGCGAAGTGGATTGCAAGCATAATGATGGCGATTAGCGGAATTATTATGCTATTCACTTCAGCACCACTGTTAGTCAAGGTTTTTACTGATCTTACTATGTTCATCGTTGCAGTTTGGTTATGGCTACGCCCTGAGCCAAAATAAAAGATTGATAATCTTTTATTTTGGCGCAAGACAAGCAGCGAAACTGCGCGTAGATAAAAGAAGATTGATAATCTTTTATTTTGGCGCAAGACAAGCAGCGAAACTGCGCGTAGATATAAGATAATTGATAATCTTTTATTTCCAGTACAAGAGAAGCCTTTACAACAATTTTTTAATTAAACTCAATGTATTTGAGTTGATATAAGAGAATAAGTTCAATGTCTCAATTTAAGCTCGAAGATGCTGATGTTCTTATCGATTTAGCAAACCAAACATTAACTTTGCCTAAACATAATAAGTTTTATGTCATTTCTACAGGAAAGAATGGAATTGGTGAGCAGGAAAATACAGGTAGAACACCACGCGGATGGCATAGAGTGGCAAAGAAAATTGGTGCCGAGTCCCCACAAAATGCAGTTTTTATTGCACGTAAGCCAACAGGGGAGGTTTATAGCACTGAGTTAGCTATCCAATATCCTGAACGAGACTGGATACTTTCTCGTATTCTTTGGTTAGATGGCCTAGAAGAAGGTTTTAATAAAGGCGAAGGCCACGACACCATGCAGCGTTACATTTACATTCATGGAACGCCAGACACGCAACCAATGGGGGTGCCAATGTCACATGGCTGCGTTCGAATGCGTAATGAAGAAATCATTGAGCTATTTGATTTAGTTGCTGAAGATGCATTAGTTTATTTATCTGAACAATCTTTAACCTGAGAGCAAGTTTTATCTAATCTTGATGAGCTGTGTAAATGTGGTAAATATTGAAATAAGTGTTTAAATAAAATACAAAAAATTGTTTTTTACTTAATAATGACTTATTTTTAATCATTCATTCGCATTTTTTTAAAAAGAAGTCGAAAAGCGTTTGACACCTGTTAAAGATTCTCTATAATGCACCTCACAAACGATGAAGACGTTAAGGGCGCTTAGCTCAGTTGGTAGAGCGTCTGCCTTACAAGCAGAATGTCGGCGGTTCGATCCCGTCAGCGCCCA
>NZ_JBQUYP010000007.1:178957-270796 GCF_056314305.1 Acinetobacter sp. DMC2
CAGCGGTAGTTCAGTTGGTTAGAATACCGGCCTGTCACGCCGGGGGTCGCGGGTTCGAGCCCCGTCCGCTGCGCCACTTTTCAGTTCGGGTTGTGTTTGGAAGAAGGTTTGAAATGTAAAAATTTTAAATCAAAAATTAATGAATAATTAGTTTTCTTCTAGGGCGCTTAGCTCAGTTGGTAGAGCGTCTGCCTTACAAGCAGAATGTCGGCGGTTCGATCCCGTCAGCGCCCACCATATATGTGACCATACTTTATTTTAAAGTATTGTAGTGCAGCGGTAGTTCAGTTGGTTAGAATACCGGCCTGTCACGCCGGGGGTCGCGGGTTCGAGCCCCGTCCGCTGCGCCATTCTCTTGATTCCCTTGTCTAGAGAATGTAGAGTATAAAGATACATTCGCTATCTTTTCTCATTAAGGGCGCTTAGCTCAGTTGGTAGAGCGTCTGCCTTACAAGCAGAATGTCGGCGGTTCGATCCCGTCAGCGCCCACCATTGTTTCTTTCAGAAAATTTAATTTCCTAAATTAATTCTTCCATAAATATTTTATGTTTGCATATAAAGTTATTTATTATGTGATCAAGTATGGGTTCAAATTTTCTATTCTAAAAGAATAAAGTTTTACTCCTTTAAGTTATTTTTCTATTGATTTCAATTTTTTAACTTTAGTACTTCTATACTTATGCCTTCGATGGGTTCCTGATCCTCATTAAATTTGTTTTATTCGAGACTAAATATAAGAATTTAATCTGTAATTTATTATCTTCAGCTTAGATCGACTTTATATTTGTACTGATTGCTAATATTTTGGCAAATAAAAAACTGCTATTTTTTGAATAGTAGTTTTTCGACTAAATTACTTTTAATATTCGTTTAGAAGCCATCCACTCGCATACGCAAAATATTCACGTAACCATGCATTATAGCGAGTAGCTAATGGGGTCTCGGCCGCTACTCCATAAACTTGGGTATAGCCCTGTTTCTTTGCAATTGCTTCTGCTCTAGGAATATGAAAATCACTTGTAACAATAGCAATTGGTTGGTTTAAGTTAATGTGCTGCTGTGCTAATAGTGGTTTACTATTTTTTAAATTAAGTTCAGTACTGGTACTTTTATCTTCAAGAATTATTCGTTCTTTTGCAATATGATACTTTTGCTGAAGATAACGAGACATAACTAATGCTTCGCTTTCTTTTTCAGAAAAGTCTAAACCGCCTGTTAAAACAACTTTTGCGTGCTGTTGTTTAAGCGCTAAAGGGGCAGCTGTATCTAAACGTTTTGCAAGAATTGTAGATGGTTGACCATTTTCGACACCGCTTCCTAAGACGATAATTGCTTTTACTGGAGGAATATTATCTGAAGTATCTTTATTTTCTTTAATAAAGCTAAAGAAATAGCCTAAGCCAATTAGCCATATCCAGAAGCATAACCATCCAAAACGCCAAAATGTGTGTAAACGATAGTGATAGAAGAAAAAACGCTCAAAATGATAATAAAATAAAGAATAGAGGCAGAAGAACGTTCCTAGAATTAAAGGAATAATTGTACCGACATGGATTTTATTTAGGAAAATTAAAAATAATCCATCTAGAATTAAAATAGAACCAATGGTGGCTAAAAAAATACGGACCCATTTTGTGACTTGCATTGTGCTTAGAGTTGCAATTTAAATTGCAGACAGTGTATGCAAAATCATTCTGAATGCAATAAAAAAACCGAGTAAAGCATTTAAGCTGTTACTCGGTTTTTGTTTTTATTGATCTTTAATAAACATCACGGCGGTAACGGCCTTGTTGTCTTAACTCATCTACCTGTTCTTCACCAAGAATTTCAATAAGTGCTTGATCGACTCCACTTGCCATACCATCAATACTACCGCATACATAAAGAACCGCACCGCGTTCTATCCAGCTTACTAATTCTGCTGCATTCTGACGGATTACATCCTGAACATACATACGTTTTTCTTGATCTCTTGAAAATGCTAAATCAAGGCGTTTTAACATTCCTGTTGTTTGCCATGCCTCAATAGTTGATGCATAGAAGAAATCACATGCTCTTTGACGCTCACCAAAGATTAACCAGTTTTCAGTGTAATCATGACGAGTACGTGTGTGTAGTAGGCTCATTAAGCCAGCAATACCAGTTCCATTACCAATACAAATAATAGGGCGGTTGTCATCAATAAGATGGAATGATTCATTGGTACGAATACGTAAAGCAATTTCATTATTAACTTGCGTATGTTGAGTGAGCCAACCTGAACCTAAACCCAGGTTACCAGACGCGTCATATTGTTGACGAACAACCAAACGAAGCACTTGCTGAGAAGGAATACTCGCAATCGAATACTCTCGCGTTGGTAAGTTAGGAAGCTGTTCTAATAAATGGTCAAGATTCGCAAATGGTTCAATTTCTCCAGTTAAATCTTTATTCCAAAGGGCTTTTTCGATCGGAATCTGTAAAGAATCAACTTTTGTATTTTTAAGAATATGATGCTTCTGCAAAAAGTCGTGAATACGTTCAGGGCTATTACCAGGTTGAACTTCAGCAATATCACCCGCTTGCCATAGTGCTTCGTGCTTTGCATTAAGCTCAATATTATAAGCAGGTTGACCTAAGCTATTTGGATTGAGTAGGTCACGTTGTTGCAGTACCCATGTATCAAATACTTTTTCTAAATTTACAGCATGCAAATCTAATTTAGTTGCTTTCGCGAGTGCCTGATTCCAGTTTTGAATATCCGCTAAGTTTGCATTATCAACTTCAATTGTACTAAAAAGGGCATGAGCACCATTAGTTTTAAGCCAGAGGTCTACCGCATGTCCAAAGCTACAATAAGTATCAGGATATTCTTTAGAACCTAACGCCAAAACAGCATAGTTAATGTGTGTAAGATCTAGATTTGCTTTTAAAAGCTTTTTAGCAAAGCTTGTGGCGAGATCAGGTGCATCACCAGTACCATAAGTACTGATTACAAATAGAACCTGCTCATGCTGCTCTAAATCAGACTGTGTGAGCTGTTGTACTGGTTTAACCTGAACAGGTTGATGAGCTTCTTGTAAACTTGTTGCTGTACTCCACGCAAGTTGTTCGGCTACACCTGTTTGAGTTGCATAGGTAATAAGCCAAGGTTTCGCATTTGGATCAATGTATTGTCCAGCTAAAGACTGACGAGCCGCCTGTGTTAATTTTTTCTGTTTACGGCGTTTAAGATAAAGCATCCATCCTGTAACCAAGAACAAAGGCATTGCCAGTGAAGCAAGCATTGCAACAAATTGATAAATTGGTCCAAAGAAACTACCACGATGCACTGGTAACATGCTGCTCATGATCTTTTGATTAAGCTTTTTATCTTCGTAAAGCTCCATCTTTTCGATATTACCAGTTTGATAATTATAGATGGCTTGGTTACGTGCACGCTCATGTTGCGGCGTAGCATCGACAAAGCTTAACTCAACTTTTCCATCATCTTTTTTCGGTAAGCTCAATGTTAGTGTCGAATAATCACGCCCGACCTGACTATTGAAGCCACTCCATGTTTGATTAAGTGCTGTAATGAGCTGAGTATTATCTAATTGAGGCTCTGATTTTTTATCATTATTATGGTCAGATCGTTTGCCTTGTTGCATTCCACGATTTTGAGGAGTAGCGCCATGACCTTGTGGTTTAGGTTGCTCAACGCCCATCACTTTGAACATGCCACTACGCCACCAGTCATAAGACCAATATAGACCTGTACAAGCGAAAAGAAGATAAAAAACAATGACCCATGTACCCACAACAGCATGTAGATCCCAAATAAAATTTCGGCCTTTCAACTTCGGCTTAACAGCGAGCCATTGACGAGCAGAATGCTTTTTAGGCCAGCGTAAATATAACCCACTGAGCACGAAGTAAATTAACATGAGTGCGCATGCACCAGTAATTTGTTTACCAACTTCACCAGCGGTTAAATTACGATGAATTTGTTGTATGAGTAACAACAACTTTCGCCCTTTTACATCGGGCAGCACCTGAGCGTTATAAGGGTTCACCATCATATTATAGCCACGACGTTCACCTTCTTTTTCAATATTCACAACAGAAGAAGAGGTGGGGTCCTTGGCAATCGTAATGCTATTAATTTTAATTTCAGGCTGAGTTGTATTGAAATGTTGATATAGCTGAGCAGGAGTTAATTTTGGAGTGTTTTCCGCTTGAACAACATAACTATCAGAATTCACCCATTTTAAAATTTGTTGATCATAAGAATAAATTGCACCTGTTACACCCATAATGGATAAGATGAGGCCAGCAGTAATACCCAGAAACCAATGAATTTGAAATAAAATTTTTTTAAACATGGTCGAAAATGTAAATATGATGGAGATCTTGTAACGAAGTATAGCCGAAGATTGGGGAGATAATATGGATTTTGGAGATAATATTAATTTTCATTATCATTTATTTTTAGCTTATTAAAAAACCTCCCTGAGGAGGCTTTTTATAGAATAGAGAATTACAAGGTTTTTGGTTCACCTACAGATTCTTTTAAGTGAGTGCGAATCGTATTGAAAGAAAAGTTCTTAGAATCCATTCGTTTAGGTAGAATGTAAGCACCTTGCTGCTCTTGACCTTTTGGATCTTTTACTTTGAAATTGACCAAAATGAAATCAGGTGCATTGTACCATTCGTAGATATTTTTCCATCCAATTGTACCAACGCCTTCTTGATGGCCCATTTGCTGACGCATCACGATGCCATGAGGTTGTACACCTAAACGAATACCTTTGATTTCCTGTACCGGAAATTCATTCATTTTGCGTTTAACGTACCATTCTAATCCGTATTTACGACCTAGGTAGTAAAGTACTACAGCGACAATAGCAACCCAGCAAAAAACAGTAGAGTAGTTCTTAATAAAAATAAGACCTAATATAGCTAGGGCTAAAACGACACCCATAATTGCCCAAATTTTTGTGCTGATTTTATTAGTGCTGCGCCAGATAAGAAGCTGTGCATTACGTTGCTCAGCTTCTGACACATCATATGGAACAGGCTGAAGCGTATAAGCGTATAAAGTTTTCGCGGTCATAGTGCAAATAACAAATTGTAAACTGTTTTAAGTTTAGCACTAATTGGCATAAGTCAGGAAAGGATATTATGCCAATTTAATACTAAATTCCGAGGCAAATTTATAATGATGCAAGCTCACTGGCATCATTATCAAGATCATGACTTAGCCGTTGTTTTAACATACTAAATCGGTTCAATACACCAAGCATGAGCGAGAGCTGTTGTAAAATAATGAGTGATTTTTGGTCGTCTTCATCATTTTGGCTTAAACGTTGACGTATCGTTTGGAGCATATTTTGTGCTGTAAGATCAGGCATTTCGTCTCTTAATAGAGCACCTTGAATATCATCAAGGGCTTGGTCTAATAGTTTAAGGACAGCTTGATCTTGAATGTTTTCTCGATGTGCCCCAAGTGCCGCGATATAACTTAAAAATGTATGGTTTAAACATAAGAATTCAAAAATATCGGATTTACGAGTCGGATCAAAATCTGGTTCAGTTGCTAAAGTTGAAATAAGTGAAGCAACTTCAGCATCAGTATTATGTGCAGCTCGACGTACAATTCGGTAATTTAGCGCATGATTACGGCCTTCATGGTATTGTTTGACGACTTCAGCTAAATAATTACATTGCGCTTGTAGGGAGCGTCTAATATTGCGAGGCAAACGTCTGAATTTCCAGTCAGGCCAGATAAATGTCACACCGAACCAAGCTAAGGCACATCCCATTAAAGTATCTACAAATCGAGGAATGGCAGCAGCCATTGCTGAACCGTCTAGATTAAAGTTAATTAATGCCAAAATGGTGATAAAGGCAGTTGCCTGCGCATATTGTTTACTGCGTAACTCAAAAAACAGGACTCCACTTAATATCAACATGAATAGTTGTCCTTCAGTCGAAGGAATTAAGAAGATAATCGCAAGTCCAACAACAATACCAACTAACGTCCCAACAATTCGTAAACGTAAGCGGCGCTTGGTCGCGTTAAAGTTGGGTTGGCTTACAAATAGAGCTGTAAGCATAATCCAATAGCCATATTCAATATGGGTCATTTGAATAAAGACATATCCAATAAACAAAACAATCGAGACGCGAATTGCGTGGCGGAATAGCACTGATTCAGGAGTTAAATTCTGTTTTATTCGGATGACAATATCATTCCATCCTTGTAAATCATCATCTTTCAGCTGGTTCTCGGCTTGTTTTACTTTATCAGATTGAATGTGTTGTTCAGTTTCCAAGTTGAGTAACTGGGAATCGATAGACTTTAAATTTTGGTATAAAGCGAAAAGAGCATTTACCCATAAAAGGTCATAATGTTGATCACGACGTAACTTTTCTAAAGAAAGGCGTAGGTTTTCAAAGCTTTGTTTAAACCTTTTATTATGGTTATAAGGTTTACGTTGCAAAATACATTCATTTAACTCTTGGCAAGCTTTACCTTGAACCGCCAAAATTCGTTGGAATCTAAATAAAATATCACTGTGCTGAAAAATTTTAGCTAATTTTTGATAGTCAATATGGGCGGAGTCAGCACGTTCATGAATATCTTGAGCAACAAAATAATAATGTAAGCTTCGGCGTGTATCTTTTTGTCCACGGTCACCTTTTAAACGAGTCAGTAAAGCTGTTTTTAAGTCATTAAAAATCGTAATTAACTTACCGTTTTCTAACGACAGTTCAATCATACTTTGCTGATAGCTGGCAGGAGTCATATCTACATCAAACAAATTTGATTTTGTAAAAAGAAAATCACCTAAAGATGCATAAGATGCAGCCAGTTTGTCTTGTAGTTGTCGAACCGGAAATAATAAAAAGCTAATAGTAGCAATGAGGCCGTACCACGCAGCACCTGCAACTAAAAGGGCTGGTTGAATATACCAATGATCAAAAAGGTGAACACCTAGCATGGTATAGACTGAAACAACCAAACAGCCATAAGAGATGGTTGCGTAACGACGTCCTAATGAACCGAGTAAAATCCAGCCAATACATGATGCAATTAACCCTAAAGCAAAAGCCATTGGATAAGGGAAAAGTAGTTGTACTGAAGCAGCGGTAACGAAGAACCCAATATAAGTATAAATCAGGTTCATGATTCGCACGGAAAAGCGATCATCAATATCACTTAAACCTGCTGCGACTACACCTAAAGTGAGTGGAATGGTTGCTAATTGATAGCCTAAAAAATAAGGCACGAAAGCAGTTCCTGAAAAGGCTATCAGCATTCGTACGTTATACATAAATGTTGTGTTATAAGTCGCTCTTTTTAGGCGTTTAAACCAAGATTTCAAAGGAAGTCCTTGCTGATCAACCTGAGTGATAAAGGATTTGTGTATTTCTACACCAATGTTGCACAAATCATACGATAGACAGTGTAAGCTTGTCTGTATGCAAATGATTGAAAAATGAAATATCGTTATGTCTGAACAAACAGCCCAGCGTCAATACTCTATTGGCTGGATTATGCTGCTCGCTTTGCTTACGGCTTTAGGGCCATTATCCATCGATATGTACTTGCCTGCTTTGCCACAAATGGCTCATGATTTCGGGGTGAGTACGCAAATGGTGGCAAATACATTACCAGCTTACTTTTTTGGCTTAGCTGTTGGGCAATTGGTTTATGGTCCTCTAAGCGACCGTATTGGTAGAAAAAAACCACTTTACTTTGGCCTCGCGCTTTATGCAGTCGCAAGCTTATTTTGCGTATTGGCGACAAATGAATGGGGTTTAATTGCTGCTCGTATTTTGCAAGCTTTAGGCGGCTGTGTCGGTGTGGTAATGGCTCGTGCAGCCATACGCGATAAATTAGATGTTCAAGGCTCGGCACAAGCTTTTTCAAGCATGATGATTGTAATGGGGCTTGCACCAATTTTGGCACCTATGATTGGAGCATGGATTTTAATCTGGTTTCCTTGGCAAGCTATTTTTATTGCCCTTTCAATTGTCGGTGTCATATGTTGGTTGTGTGTACATTTCTTCTTTAAAGAGACCTTAGCAACTGATAAAAGGCTTAAGCTTTCACCATATCAAGTAGTGACCCTCTATGGGGCTATTTTCAAAGATACGAGCTTCCGTTTACCTATGTTTGCAGGGTGTTTAACAGGGGCTGCACTATTTTGTTATATCAGCTCGGCACCAGCAGTTTTCATGGACCAGTACGGACTCAATCAGCAAGAGTTTGCTTACGTATTTGGACTAAATGCTTTTGGCATTATGTTGATGTCATCTTTAAATAAGCACTTAACAACACGTGTTGAAATCACTAAACGTTTAAGAGCTGGTTCAATGGTACAAGTAATAGGAGCAAGCATTGTACTGATTGCTGGTTTAATCCCAGCAGCGCCTTTATGGCTTGTTATGTTAGGGCTATTTTTAGCTATTTCAGGCATTGGTTTAACAGGACCAAATGCAATGGCGCTGGCAATGTCCAAACAAGGTGCTCGCGCAGGGACGGCGAGTGCAATCATGGGAAGTATGCAATTCGCTTGTGGTCTTTTAGGTGGTGTATTACTTAATTTCCTTATTTGGTCTGCGTCGCTCAATATGGGTGTGATGATGGTGTTATTTACACTGAGCGGTTTTATTGTCGTATTAAAAGCGACGAAACAAGTAGCAATAAAGCCATTCTCATAAGTTTAAGGGAATGGCCACTTATATATTATTCGTCTAGAAAAACTGCGAAATTTTCCACTGGTTCTCTAGGGGTAATAAAGGTATTTACAATGTGGTTGGGATCAGCATGGCCTAACGCAATTGCACATACGAGCTCTTCTTCATCTGATGCACCCAAGATATCTAAAACAACAGGGTGAAAATGGTTCCAGGCTGCTTGTGGGCATGTATCTAAACCACGTGCCTTAGCAGCAACCATCACGTTCTGGATCATCATTGCGATATCCATTTTAGACCCGATTCCCATTGTTTTATTTACAGTAAAGAAAAGGCCGACTGGAGCATCGAACAGTTTGAAATTACGTAACTGCTGTTCCGCCATTTTTTCTTTTTCGCCTTTGTTGATTTCAAGTAGACCATAGAGTCCCCAACCATTTTCACGGCGGCGATCAATAAAAGGCGATATCCATTTTTCAGGATAATAGGCAAAGGTTTCTTTATATTTTTCTGCAAGCTCTGGGTTTTTTGAAACTTCAATTTGTGCTGCACAAACACGCTCTACCATTTCATCACGCTTGTTACCTGTTACAACATAGACTTTCCATGGTTGAGTATTTGTTCCTGAAGGTGCTCGACTTGCGACTTGTAATATATCTTTAATGACTTCTGACTCAATTGGAGTATTTAAAAAAGCGCGGACAGAATGTCGAGAAGTGATAGCTTCATCAACGAGACGAACTTGTTCCAGATTCATGAGTACTCCTACATCTTTTTCTTAAATATTTCATACTTTTTGAAGCTTACTTTCATACTTTGAAAGTACTTCATTTATAAGCAAAAAATATTAGAAAAGAGATATGCTTACAGGTATGATAATTTAATTAGTCTAGACATATTGTCTGATTAATCATAATTCGAATATGCCACTTTAGATTTAAATAGACAAAATAGTGTGATTTTGTCGGTTATAAAAATAAAAGCATAACAGTGAGTGGGTGAAAAATATTCAATTGAAATAAAGGTATAATATGTTTAAAAACAGTACAAAACGGATAGTTTTATATAAAATATGACCATTTTTTATATAAAATTTTAATGAAAAATATACACAAAACTTTAAATTTCTGCATAATACCGACTTTTTTACGCAGGTATGATTTCTCCATACTCACGTTAGGAAATGCTGGCTGCAAACAAAACTCTTTTACAAAAAGGATTTAGATGCAGAAATGGAGAAATACACGAGGTATAGGAGCTTTACATGAGTTTACCACTCATCAACAAGCAGTTCATGAAACAAGGATTGGCGATTACCATTGCAACCATGAAAATGAACGTAACTCAAGCAGCTACTGAGCCACAAAAAATACAACAGCTTAGTACAGGTCTAAACGCACTCTTCTTTGATCGTGAAGAAAAGGGCGCAGATAGTCGCGTTATGGCGATGGCTCGTTACAGTCTTTGAAATTTATATCCAGTTTAGACATTTGTTCAAAAGTATATGTAAATATGCTTATTGGCTTAAATCCAGATTTTGTAAAACTCGCTTAACTGATGGGAATCATTAGACGAGTTTATTTAGCGGTGGTCATTTGTTAGTTTCCAAGTTTGTAGCTGAGTCGATGCATACTGTTTTTCCGAAAGCGGAAAAGTTCAGTAGCGCAATGATATTCTTTTATCTGAAGGTCGCTTTCTCTCATGCAACCTTCAAAGGCTTAGTGTTGGGCATGATGTTGCTTAAACTTGTGACGGTAATTGCTATTCAATTGACATTAAAAGTTTTTTCTTGAATTTACTGAAAAGTCCCGGTTTCTAGGGGCTTTTTTGTTTATTGCAGTATTTTGGCATGTGCTTTTAGCACATTAGCAAGGAACGTAAGCGGACCGAGTATGAATGAACAACTCAATGCCACACTGATGTCGTGGGTAAAATTTTTTAATGACCCTTTATGGGACTTTTTGGTTATTTTCTTGCTAGCTGTAGGTATTTTTTATACGGTCTTAACAGGAGCTGTGCAAATTCGCATGTTCTTGCAAAGTATCCGAGTGATGAAAAGTAGTCGTACAGAAGGGGAAGATGAGCATGGTCTTACACCTTTTCAGGCGTTTGTAACTGGCCTTGCGAGCCGTGTTGGGGTAGGTAATATTGCTGGTGTAGCAATTGCTATCGCAATTGGCGGTCCTGGTGCAGTTTTCTGGATGTGGGTAACTGCTGTTCTTGGTATGAGCTCTGCTTTTATTGAGTCTACGCTTGCTCAGCTATTTAAAGTTAGAGATAGTAAGAGTAAACAGTTCCGTGGTGGACCAGCCTACTATATTACTCAAGGTTTGCGCAGTAAAACCTTTGGTGTGGTCTTCGCACTTGCATTGATCTTTACCTACGGTTTCGTATTCAACTCAGTTCAAATCAACGCGATTGCTAATGCATCTTCACATGCTTGGGGTTGGGATAAAGCTAATCTTATTGCTCATTTAGGCGGCGTTGATCTAGAAATTTCATGGGTTGGTATTGCGCTTGTCGTTATGGTTGCATTGGCAATTTTTGGTGGTATTAAGCGTATCGCTAAATTCGCAGAGATGTTTGTACCTTTAAAAGCAGGTCTTTATCTATCTGTTGCTCTCTATATTGCAATCAGTAACTATGCGATTTTGCCTGATATTTTAAAGCTGATTGTGACTGAGGCTTTCAATTTTAATTCTGCAGCAGGTGGTTTCTTTGGTGCGGCAGTATCAATGGCAATGATGCAAGGGATTAAGCGTGGCTTGTTCTCTAACGAAGCTGGTATGGGTTCTGCACCAAACGCAGCGGCTGCGTCAGATGTAAAACATCCTGTAAACCAAGGTTTGGTACAAATGCTCGGTGTATTTGTAGATACTTTCATTGTATGTACAAGTACTGCAATCATTATTTTGGTTTCTGGTGTTTACCAAGATGCAGGTTTTGTTGGTGTTGAATTAACTCAACGTGCTTTAGAAACTCAAGTTGGGCATTGGGGATCGGACTTCCTTGCTGTTCTATTATTCTTGTTCTGTTATTCAGCTGTATTAGGTAACTATGCCTATGCAGAAGGTAATGTACAGTTTATTAATAACAACCCGAAAGTCATGTTCATCTTCCGTATTTTTGTATTGGTGATGGTGTACTTCGGTGCAATTGGTAGTGTTCCACTCGTTTGGTCTATGGCTGACTTGTTTATGGGTATCATGGCAACCATTAACTTGATTGCAATTTTACTGTTAACACCGATGGCACGCACATTGTTGAAAGATTACCGTGAACAATTGAAAAAAGGCATTAAAGAGCCTGAGTTTAAAATTGATAAATATCCGGAATTGAAGAAAAAAGTTGATTCAGATATCTGGTAAGTTACAAAAGGCCTCTTATAAATAAGGGGCCTTTTCCATTAAGGGGATAGATAAAATACTTGAGTCTAAATTTTAAACATGACAAATTAAATAAATTCAATACAGCTTTTAACGAGACTAGCAACTAAAATTGCAATCCGAACTTAAACCTCATAGTGCGAAGATAGGCCATGAAACAGCTTAAATTGTGGGTTCTCGGACTCTCTATGGTGCTGGCAGGATGCCAGACCACTACACACTTATCTGCTGCGCTAAAATCACCAACAGCAGAGGCTTATGCTCGCTCTGTTGATCAGCCATTTGCACGAATTAAAAAACAGCAAAAACGTCCTGTGGTTGCGCTCGTATTGGGTAGTGGTGGAGCACGAGGTTATGCTCATATCGGTGTCATTGAGGTTTTGGAACAACATGGTATCCGACCAGATTTTATTGTAGGTACCAGTGCGGGTAGTATTGTTGGAGCACTTTATGCCAGTGGTAAAAGTCCTGCTGAATTACGTGATACTGCTTTAAAAATGAAAGCTGGCGATGTGCGTGATATTAGTATCGGACTAAAAGGTTTTTTTGATGGTAAAAAAGTAGAAAACTACGTTAACCAGCAAGTAAACAATATCCCACTCGAAAAAATGAAAATCCCAATGTATGTGGTTGCAACCGAATTAAAGCATGGCACTAAAACCGTATTTAACTATGGTAATACTGGGCAAGCTGTAAGAGCATCTGCTTCGATTCCAAGTATGTTTGTACCTACTAAAATTGGAAAATCAGAATATGTAGATGGCGGATTAGTGAGCCCTGTACCAGTTGAAGTTGCACGTGACTTAGGTGCTGATGTGATTATTGCCGTTGATATTTTAGCTCAGCCGATTTACACAGAAACATCGAATGTCTGGGGACTGTTTAACCAGAATATTAATATTATGCAAGGTCGTTTGGCAGCAGAAGAATTACAATATGCGGATGTTGTTATTCAGCCAGATTTAAGAGAAAAAGCGCATATTTTTGATGTGAAAGGCCGTGAAGCTACCATGAAATCTGGTATCGATGCAGCCAATGCCAAACTTTCCGATATTCAGTTTGCTATTGATGAAAAAATAGCTGAACAGAATATGTCTACTGAAGGGTTAAGTGCGCAAACTCAATAATTTGATGTTAATTATTTGAAAATTAATTAAAAAGCCTGAATAGGGCTTTTTTTTATGGAAATTTAAATCCTTAATTTTTGGAATAAAAATTTTTGTATATTAGGTATATGTTGGATATGCTGAAAACTCTGATGACCAATATAAAATATTGATGTCATTTTTAAAAAATAATTGATTTGTAATGTATTGAGGCTGACTAGATAAATGATACAGCAACAGGTTAAAAATGGGTTTCCAACATTAGATGATGTTCATGCTGCCGCAGAGCGTTTAGAAGGTTTAGTCGTAAAAACTCCTTTTGTTTTCTCAGAAACCATTTCTAAAACCTTAGGGGCTGAGATGTGGCTGAAATTTGAAAACTTACAATTTACAGCTTCTTTTAAAGAACGGGGTGCACTGAATAAACTGTTGTGTTTATCTGACCAAGAAAAACAACATGGTGTTATTGCAGCTTCGGCAGGTAATCATGCACAAGGCGTAGCGTATCATGCTCAGCGCACAGGCGTAACAGCAACTATTGTGATGCCTAAATCTACACCTAATGTAAAAGTACAACGAGTGCGTGAATATGGGGCACGTGTCATTTTACATGGACAAGACTTTTCAGAAGCTGCTGCCGAAATGCACCGTGTTGCACAAGAAGAATCTTTAACGATTATCCACCCATTTGATGATGCAGAAATTATTGCAGGTCAGGGAACTATTGCGCTCGAAATGCTTGCAGCTGTTCCTGAACTAGACATTCTAGTTGTGCCAATTGGTGGTGGTGGTCTAATTTCTGGTATTGCGATTGCTGCTAAAGCTATCAATCCCAAAATTAAAGTGATTGGGGTGCAATCGGTTGTATATCCAAGTATGGCGAAACTTCTTTGCAATTATCAGCATGCCGTTTCAATGGGCTCTACAGTTGCAGAAGGTATTGCAGTAAAAACTCCGGGTGAGCTTACAACTCAAGTTGCTAAAGAATATGTTGATGACATTGTTGTTGTCACTGAAGACATGATTGAAGAGGCAATTGCGCTGTTACTCAATATTGAGAAAACAGTATGTGAAGGGGCCGGTGCAACAGGTATTGCCGCAATTATGTCTCGTCCTGATCTATTTTTAGGTCATAAACTTGGTGTAGTGCTTTCTGGTGGCAATATTGATACACGCGTTATGGTCTCTGTATTGCAACGTCATTTAACGCGTACAGGGCGTATGGTTCGTATTCGTGTTGAATTACCAGATAACCCAGGTGCTTTAGCCCGTTTAACAGCAATCATTGCTGAGCAAGGCGGTAATATTTATGAATTGCGTCATGAACGCTTTGCCGCAACAAGCCGTGCCAAAGAAAGCGCTGTGAGTGTTGATGTTGAGCTTAAAAGCGCTTCCGACTTAGATTTGCTCATTCAGGCAATGCAGTTGGAAGGCTATATTGTTCGTAAAGAAGAGATTTAATCTCTGATATTGCTGTGTTATAAAAGCCGTATATGGCTCTTAAGGGAGTCATATACAAGGTAATTTAAAAGGATTAAATTGCCAACAAGGGATGAATTTACAAAAAAACGATCAAATCCTTCAATGAAACGGGAAAAATTGACAATTCTCTAAACTTTGCCCTTCACAATTTTAAGGTTTAGGTTTTAGTATTCCTTCCATTGTAAATTTGAAGAAATATAAGGATATCCACGCTCAATGTTCAAATCATTTTTTCCATCACCACGGTATTTTTTTATATCTGCGGTTGTTTGGATCGTGCTAAATATGGTGCTCTGGTACTCCGGTGGGAACACATGGGGAACTTTTATTGGGTTTGCTAAAGGCTACCATGATGCACAGTTGCCAATAGGTGTTAGCCGTTTTTGGTCTCCAACCTTCTTATGGTTTTACCTTTGGTTTTTAATCTCTACAGCACTGTTTGCTGGGTTTTGGAAGGCTATATCGAATAATCCATGGCAACGTTGGTCTGTGTGGGGTTCGGCATTTATTTTGTTCAACATTTGGTTTAGCGTTCAGGTTAGTGTTGCTATTAATGCATGGTATGGACCTTTTTATAATCTCATTCAAAGTATGTTAGATCACGGTGGTGGTGACATTAATAAACTTTATATGGGAACGGTTACATTCCTTTTAATTGCTATGGTTGGTGTGACTTTAGCTGTAATTAATTCATTTTTTGCTAGCCATTATGTATTCCGTTGGCGTACAGCAATGAACGAATACTACACAGAGCATTGGAATAAGCTGCGTCATGTAGAAGGTGCTTCACAACGTGTACAAGAAGATACCATGCGTTTCGCATCTGTTTTAGAGGATTTAGGGGTAAATTTTATAAAGGCAATTATGGTATTAATTGCATTTTTACCTATTCTGTTTGAGCTTTCTAAGCAAGTTAAGGTACTTCCTCTGGTAGGAGAAATTGACCATTCATTGGTGTGGGCGGCAATAGTATGGGCTGTTTTTGGTACAGTTCTATTAATGGTGGTTGGTATTAAATTGCCTGGTCTACAATTTAATAATCAAAAAGTAGAAGCTGCTTACCGTAAAGAACTGGTTTATGGCGAAGATTATGAGGAAAGAGCGCAACCAAAAACACTAAAAGAACTTTTCTCGAGTGTTAAGCTGAATTATTTTAGATTATATTTGCATTATTCTTATTTTAATCTGGTCAGTATCTGGTATCTACAATTAGATATTTTATATAGCTTAGTTGTTTTATTCCCATCTATTGCAGCGGGTAAAATGACATTAGGCTTAATTACACAAATAAGCAATGTGTTTGATAAGGTCCGTGAATCATTTCAATATTTAATTACTTCATGGAAAACAATTATTGAACTACTTTCGATTTATAAGCGTTTAAAGGCTTTTGAATCAATACTACATAAATAAAAGAAAACCCGCGAAAGCGGGTTTTTTCATAAGCATTGGATTAATGAGTCGCGTTATAAAAATTGAGAATAGGGCCAACCAATGCCTGTTGCGATTTATCTAAGGTGACTTGAATCTCTTTATAGTTAAAAGTGTCTTCATCATGGTATTTAGCAATACCATGCGTTTTATTGTTCACTTGTGGAATTTGATAACTAAAAAAAGCCACTTTCTTAGAAGGATGAACAATATTGATTAGTTTTTTAGGGTCTTTATAACCACCGAATTCATTTTCAAGACTTTCTTTTAACAGTTCTGGGAAATAGAGCGTTGCATTTGGTAGCCCACAACCAACGCAAAATGAAGAATCATAAAGTTCTATTGCTTGTTTTTGATCTGCACTCATTATTAGAGCAAAGCCAGTTCCATTCGCACCTGCATTTGCTTGCACATCTTGCCAATTTCTTGGAACGAGCACAAAACCTGTTTCAGGTAATGCAAGAAGCTTGAGTTGTTTTGCATGCTGAGCATCGAGTTTAAAATTGAAATGGCAGCTTTTAGGTGTACAGGTTTCAAAATCTTTAAGTAAACCATTCTCTGTTGGGCTTTGTGCTGTAACACCATAAAATGGGACTGTAACGCCGTTTAAAAACTTTCCCTCTCCTAGAGCGTAGAACTGATTATCTGCTTTGCGGGTTGCAGCAGAGCTATAAAACTTTGGGAAATGAGGCGTAAAGCTTTTTACTTCTGCATAAGCAGTTGAAGTTAGACTGACTAATGCTGTGCTTAATAAAAAATTCAGTTTTTTCATTTTTAAAAAGTAATCATTTAAATTTTATATAAACCTAGCATATTCTTTTAAACTATAAGGCAATTCAAAATTGAAAACTGTTTTTAACTTCATAATAAAACAGACCAGCAGAGACATGAAAAAATGAAAAAAATCCTTTCAATTTGCTGTTTATCAGTCATCAGTTCTTATGGTTTTGCTCAAGGCATAAAAGGTATTTCATTTTCACACCAAGAGTGGGAAATCTCGTGTAGCAATACGGGTACATGTAAAGCCGCAGGCTATCAAAATGAAGAAAATGGCGATAATCCAGCATCGCTTTTATTAGTGCGTAAAGCAGGGCCAAAACAAGCTGTGCAAGCTGAATTTGCTTTATCAGCCTATGAGCAAAGCTTGCCAGCCAATCAGCTTAAAAATATTCATTTTTATATAAATGGCAAAGATTTAGGCACTGTGACTATAGATGGTACCGATTTGCCATTGATGGGAAAATTGAATAATTCACAAGTCAACGCTGTACTACAACAGTCTAAACAGAAAACTGAAATTGTATTTAAAAATGCGCAGCATCAATGGAAAATTTCCGATGTAGGAATGACCGCTGTGTTATTAAAAATGGATGATTTTCAGAAGCGTATAGGAACAGTTGGTGCTTTGGTTAAAAAGGGTAGCGCCAATGAAACTAAAGTACTTATGCCTGAGCCAAAACTACTTGTTAAACGTATTAAGACTTCAAACAAACCTTATTTAACATTACAGCTTAAAAGCAAGCAGTATCAAGCAATACACCATAGCTTAATGGCAGCTAATCCAAATCCTAAAGAAGACTTTTGTGAAGGAATTTATGATGGGAATAGTGATGGAGCTGAACCACAGAAAATTGAGCTATATAAACTAACCAATAAGAAAGTTTTGGCGACTACGTTGTGTTGGAGAGGTGCTTATAACGAAGGATATGGGGCATGGGTACTCGATGAGTCTTTGACTGGTAAGGCAACGTTTGTGACAGAGACAGCTTCTGATTTCGATAGTGGTATTATTAGTAGTGCTCAAAAAGGGAGAGGCATAGGCGATTGCTGGGCAAGTGAAGAATGGGTCTGGGACGGCAAGAGTTTTGTACACACAAAAGATATGTGGACAGGGATGTGCAAAGGCTTGGCAGCAGGTGGGGTGTGGGAGCTTGATCGAATTGAAGCTATTGTAAAATAACACATTGAATATATAAGAATAGTCTAAGGAAATAAGATTTTGAATTATAAAATTAATTTAAAAATGGTTGCTTTAGCAGCTGTATTAAGTTGTTCGGCTATATCCATTTTTGCTGCACCAATACAAATTTTGGAATTTAAAAAAGGGCAACTGAGTTCAACAGAGCAAAGTCAATTGTGTGAACAAATAAAAGATTTATGCCAGCAAGGCGCGCAATGGCGTAGTCTAAAAACTCCAGACCAAAATTTATGGATATTATCGAGCCGTAATGATATCGCACAGTTTAAAGCTACATCTACAGGTTTTAAATTAGTCAGCAAATGGAATATTGTGATAACAGGAAGCGAAGATGGCTTTCATAAACAATATATATTTCCTAAGCTTTTTCCACTCACTCAACAGCGTTATGCAATTGCAATAATTGATCAGTTTTCTGAAATGTACTCAGGAGGCGGTGCAAATATTGAGCGTGCTAGTTTTAATGAGTTACAAGCGTCAGGTAATGAGCGTTCCTTTATTAAAAATTATCCGTTTAGTTTTAGTCGGATGATTCGGGCATGTTTTTCTGAGCAAGATTATGAAAGTTCTAAAGGAAACTGTCACGATGAGGATAGTCTCAGTCTAGATATTCGTCCGATTAAACCTATGTTGTGGCAATTCCGCTATCGTTATAGTTTAAGCGTATCACCTGCCTCAGATTCAGGTGAGAAATCATATAACGGCAGTAGAAACTTAAATATTGATTTAAATAAAGCACCAGAACAGCCAAATATTCCAGAGGCATGGAATTATGCCGGAATGGGCTAATTATCAAAGTAATTGTTAAATTTGAAGAAATAGACGATTTACAGAGTCATAACAGGTAACACTACTAGCTCTGTGATAAAAAGAACAGATTGTTTATTGGAGCTAGACCTATGTCACGTCAAGTTTATGCGATTGCCCGCCGTAAGTTTTCACATTTGAGCCGTTCAGTTTGTATGGCAGTTGCTGTACTGGGTACAACACAAATTGCGATGGCGGGTCCAACAGTTGATCAGTTAAGTGACTGTTTAGTTAAGGCTACAACGGCTTCAGACAAAACCACTGTGCTTCAATGGACATTTACGGCTTTAGCTGCTCATCCTGATTTAAAAGCATTTAGTAATGTAACGCCTGAGCAAAAGGATCAGTTAGATCAGAAACTGGCGCAGGTTTTACAACGTGTGATTGTGGAGCAATGTTCTACCCAAACTAAAGCTGTGATTCAGGCTGAAGGTGTGAAGGCAGTTGGGGAGGCTTTCCAGCAGTTAGGCCAAAGTGCTGGCGAAGATATTGTTAAAGACCCCGCAGTTAAACAGCAGTTGCAGGGCACATTACGCTATATTGACTTAAATAAATTGGTAACGACGTTTTTAACACCAGAGATTTGGAATAAGTTGGGAATCACAAGATAAAAAATCTAGTTTTCTATTTTAGTAATAAAGCCTGCTATTTAATCAGCAGGCTTTATTTTAATTGGAATGAAGAGATCTATTTAGATCGTAATCTTAGCGCCTAAAACTTTCACAAATTGTGCTAACCAAGCTGGATGGGCAGGCCAAGCTGGAGCAGTCACCAAATGTCCATCTGTAACTGCTTCAGTCACAGCAATATCTGCGTATTGTCCACCTGCCAATTTTACTTCGGCAGCGCATGCTGGATAAGCTGAGCAGAGGCGACCTTGTAATACATCTGCCGCTGCGAGTAACTGAGCACCATGGCATACGGCTGCTATCGGTTTTTTCACCCTATCGAACTCACGTACAATTTCGACAACACGGTCATTCATGCGCAAGTACTCCGGTGCTCGGCCACCCGGAATAACTATACCTACATAGTCTTCGGTATTAACGGCATCAAAATCATAGTTAATGGCGAAGTTGTGGCCACGTTTTTCGCTGTAAGTTTGTTCGCCTTCAAAATCATGAATAGCAGTCGCAATATGGGCGCCGTTCTTTTTATTTGGGCAAACAGCATGCACGGTATAACCTAGACCAGTTAAGAACTGAAATGGAACCATTGTTTCATAGTCTTCAGCATAGTCACCGACTAACATTAAAATCTTTTTAGACATGATTTATCCCTCTTTTTAAAATGTAATTTATCTAAATTCTTAATTTAAATTAGCATAGTCGATATGTCATTTTTCAGAAAAAAGCGCATTCTTTAGTCGAAGGATGCTTTAGACGGATATAAAAAAGCCCCGATAAATCGAGGCTTTTGTTGAGTTGGCTAATGAAATTAACCAATCAATTTTTTCATTAATTCATTGACTTGAGCAGGGTTAGCTTTACCCTTAGAAGCTTTCATGACTTGACCAACAAGACCGTTAAAAGCTTTTTCTTTACCAGACTTGTACTCTTCAACCATTTTTTCATTGGCTGCAAGTACTTCTTTAATGATTGCTTCAATTGCGCCAGTGTCAGTTTCTTGCTTTAAGCCTTTTTCCGCAATAATGTCGTCGGCAGATTTACCTTCCGATTCCCACATAAAGCCAAAGACTTGTTTTGCAATCTTACCGCTAATGGTGTTGTCAATAATACGTGCAATCATGCCGCCTAACTGTTCAGCAGAAACAGGTGAGTCAGCCAAATCTAAGCCCGCTTTGTTTAATGCGCCTGAGAATTCGCCCATTACCCAGTTTGCCGATACTTTACCTTGCGCAGCACCGCCCGCAGCAGCCACAACAGCCTCATAGAAGTCTGCCATTTCGCGTGAAAGCGTAAGTACATGTGCATCGTACTCAGTTACACCAAAGTCTGCAATAAAACGTGCACGGCGAGCAGCAGGTAACTCTGGAAGTGCAGCGCGAGCCGCTTCGATTTGCTCATCTGCAATAATTACTGGTAACAAGTCTGGATCTGGGAAGTAGCGGTAATCGTTCGCTTCTTCTTTCGAACGCATTGAACGCGTTTCCATTTTATTTGGATCGAACAAACGAGTTTCTTGATCGATGCTTCCACCGTATTCCAAAATTTCCATTTGGCGTTCAATTTCAACATTGATCGCTTGTTCAATGAAACGGAATGAGTTGAGGTTTTTCAGCTCACAGCGCGTACCAAACGGTTGCCCCGGACGACGTAAAGACACGTTACAGTCTGCACGGAATGAACCTTCAGCCATGTTACCGTCGGAAATACCTAACCAACGCACAAGTGTGTGGATTGATTTGATATATGCCACTGCTTCTTCAACCGAACGCATGTCAGGTTCAGAAACGATTTCAAGTAAAGGTGTACCAGCACGGTTTAAGTCAATGCCAGACATGCCTTCAAATTGGTCATGAACAGATTTACCAGCATCTTCTTCAAGGTGAGCACGAGTTACGCCAATACGTTTAGTCGTACCATCTTCAAGTTGGATATCAATATGACCTAAGCCCACAATCGGGTTGTCCATTTGGCTAATTTGATAGCCTTTTGGAGAGTCAGGGTAGAAGTAGTTTTTGCGTGCAAATACAGAAGCTTGGTCGATGTAAGCATCGATTCCTAAACCAAAGCGAATTGCAAGATCCACCACTTTTTCATTCAAAACAGGGAGTACACCTGGCATTGCCAAGTCCACAAGGCTCGCTTGCGTGTTTGGGTCTTGACCAAATTCAGTCGATGAACCAGAGAAAATTTTAGAATTGGTTGCAAGCTGAGTGTGAATCTCGATACCAATAACGACTTCCCAACCGTCAATCAGTTTCAACTTTTGAGCTTCAGCCATTATGCATTCTCCTCAGCAATTGCCGCACGTTGAGTATGGAAATCGGTATTTTGTTGGTATTGATGAACAATCGACAACAGTTGTGATTCTGACCAGTAGTTACCAATTAATTGTAAGCCTACAGGTAAGCTGTCTTTATCAAAACCAACAGGAGCATTAATCGCTGGTAAGCCTGCTAAGTTGACTGCAAGTGTATAGATATCGCCTAAATACATTTCAGTTGGACTTAAGTTTGCACCGATTTTATATGCAGTTGTTGGTGCAGACGGAGCAGCAATCACATCTACATTTTCAAATGCTTTTAAGAAGTCTTGTTGAATTAAACGACGTACTTTTTGTGCTTTCACATAGTAAGCATCGTAATAACCCGCAGAGAGTGCATAGGTACCAATTAAGATACGGCGTTGAACTTCTGGTCCAAAGCCTTCTGAACGTGAACGCTTGTAAAGATCCATCAAATCAGCTGGGTTTTCACAACGGTAGCCGTAACGAACGCCGTCATAACGAGACAAGTTAGATGATGCTTCTGCTGGCGCGATGAGGTAATACGTTGGTACATAGGCTTCAGTCATGTTGAGGTCAATCTCAACAAGCGTTGCACCCATTTCTTCAAGCTTTTTCAAAGACTCTTCTACACGAGATTTTACGTCTGCATCTAAGCCTGCAACGTTAAAGTACTGTTTAGGAATACCAATACGTAAGCCTTTTACAGATGTGCCATTTAAGTTCGCAACGTAGTCATCAACTTCTTTTTTAACCGAAGTCGAGTCTTTTGCATCATGGCCTGCCATTACATTCATCAGGTAAGCACAGTCTTCAGCAGAGCGCGCCATTGGACCTGCTTGATCAAGTGATGATGCATAAGCAATGATCCCGAAACGAGATACACGACCATAGGTCGGTTTTAAGCCTGTTAAGCCACAGAAAGAGGCAGGTTGACGAATTGAGCCACCTGTATCTGTACCCGTAGCGAAAGGTGCTAAATCAGCTGCTACAGCCGCAGCAGAACCACCTGATGAACCACCAGGTACATGGTCAAGTGCCCATGGGTTGCTCGTTGCACCAACATATGAGCTTTCTGAAGTTGAGCCCATCGCAAACTCGTCCATGTTCACTTTACCTAAAGTGACCAGACCAGCAGCTTTTGTTTTTTCAACAACAGTTGCATCGTAAGGAGAGATGAAGTTGTCTAGAATTTTTGAACCAGCAGTTGTTTTAATGCCTTTGGTACAAAAAATATCTTTATGTGCCAGAGGGATACCCGTTAAAGCTGTTGCATTACCTGCTTTTAAAGCAGCATCGGCAGCGTCGGCTTCAGCAAGAGCTTGTTCAGGTGTAACCGTCACATAGCTTTTTACCAGTGGGTCAATTTTAGCAATACGTTGCAAATAATGTTCAGTCAGTTCGCGAGATGAAAACTTCGCTTGGCTTAAGCCCTCAGCAAGTTCACGAATTGATAAGCGATGTAAATCAGTCATGAGTAAAATTTCTTTACATTCAAAATAGGGAAGATGGGTTAATTGAGTAAAAGTTATTCAATCACGCGAGGAACAAGATACAAACCATCTTGTGTTGCAGGTGCAACTGCTTGGTATTCATCTCGATGATTGCTTTCCGTTACCACATCAGCACGTAAAGGTTGAGGATTGTCAAAAGGACTTTTCAAAGGTTCTACGCCTTCCGTATCAATGCCTTTTAAGGTTTCCATCATGCCTAAAATTTTATTTAGACTTTGAGCATATTCAGCAGATTGCGTATCATTGAGCGACAATCGAGCAAGATTGGCGATTGCTGAAACTGTTTGTGCATTTAAATCTGCTGAATGCTGTGCATCCGATGTAGACATAACATCACCTAATCAGTATTAAAAATTTTCAAAATATCGTGCGTTATAATAAGCGATTGACTTGTTCAAATCATCACATTTAGTTTAAAGTTGCCACCTTGCATCCACATGAAAGTTTAACTGAGAACGAACCGTGATTCTAAAACGACTAATTGGCTTGTTTTCGCCGGATCTAGCCATTGATTTAGGTACAGCAAATACACTTATTTATGCACCAGGCCGCGGCATTATATTAAATGAACCAACAGTTGTGGCAATTCGTCACAGTGGTTCACAAAAAATTGTTGCTGCTGTAGGTCTAGATGCTAAGCAAATGCTGGGCCGTACGCCTGCGAATATTTCTGCAATTCGTCCAATGAAAGACGGTGTAATTGCGGATTTTGAAGTGACTGAAACCATGTTGAATCAGTTTATTGGTAAAGTTCACGAAAAACGTTTGTTCCCACCTGCACCTCGTGTAGTTGTATGTGTACCATGTAAATCAACTTTGGTCGAGCGCCGTGCGATTCGCGAAGCAGTATTTAATGCTGGTGCCCGTGATGTTCGTCTCATTGAAGAACCTATGGCTGCTGCAATTGGCGCAGGTATGCCAGTTGAACAAGCGTGTGGTTCTATGGTTGTGGATGTTGGTGGTGGTACAACTGAAATTGCAATTATTTCATTGCAAGGTTGTGTCTATGCTGACTCTTTACGCATCGGTGGTGATGTTTTTGATGAGCAAATCATCAATTATGTTCGTAAAGCTCACGGTTGTGTAATTGGTGAAACTACTGCTGAAATTATTAAAAAAGAAGTAGGCATGGCTGTTTCTGATGGCACAACATTAGAAATTGAAGTACGTGGTCGTAACCTTGCAGAAGGTGTGCCTCGCGCAATTACTGTAACTTCTGACGAAATTACTCAAGCAATCTCTGATCCATTACAAAATATTGTAAGCGCAGTAAAATCTGCACTTGAGCAAACTCCTCCAGAACTTTCTTCTGATATTGCCGAACGTGGTATTGTGTTGACAGGTGGTGGTGCATTACTTCGTAACCTCGATAAATTATTAGCTCAAGAAACTGGTTTACCAGTTGTAGTTGCTGAAGATCCTCTTACTTGCGTGACCCGTGGTGGTGGTAAGGTATTGGAATTCTTCGACAACCCGAACCATGACATGCTTTTTGTTGGTTAAGTTTAAGGATTAGGCGGTGCAACCGAATATTTTTTCAAGACAGCCGCCATCTTTCCGCTCGTTCATTATTGCGGTCATTACATGCTTGGTTGTGCTGTTTTTTGATTGGCGCATGCCGTATGTAATTCAGCCAGCAAGGGATGTCTTGTACGCTGCATATAACCCAATTTATGCATTGGCCAGTTATCCAGTACTGTCGAGAGAATGGCTGAATCAACAAACAAAATCTGAAGCACAACTGCGTCGTGAAAATACTGCGATGCAGGCTGAGCTTTTACAAGCTCAGGTTCGTTTACAAAAGCTTTCTGAACTGTCCGCTGAAAACACCCGTTTGCGAGGTCTTCTTGATACTCCATTAATTATTGATGGACGTATGGAGATTGCCGAAGTAATTGGGACAGATGCAGACCCATTACGTCATATCATCATTGTTAACCGTGGATCTATGGACCATCTAAAGGTCGGTCAAACGGTTCTGGATGATAAAGGAATTATGGGACAGATCATTAATGTATACCCTCATAGCTCACGTGTAATGTTGTTATCAGATAAAGAACATTCACTTTCAGTACGTCTTGAGCGCACTGGAATGCGGGCGATTGTTTCTGGTACTGGTGATTTGGGGCGTTTGAAAATGGAATATGTCCCGACGAGTGCGAATATTCAAGTGGGTGATAAAGTGTTTAGCTCAGGTTTGGGTGAACATTTCCCAGCAGGGTACGCAGTGGGTACAGTTGCCAAAATAAGACGTCATAATTCGGGCGAGTTTGCAGAAATTGATGTTACACCAGCCGCACAATTAGCAACAGGGCATCATGTAGTCGTACTTTTCTCTGATTCTTTAGCGAAGGAGCAACCATATGCCGATCGCTAAATTGAAACGAGAAAAACGAAACGATCCATTATGGGGAATTATCCTCTCTGTAATTGTTGGCTCAGTGCTCATGGTTTACCCGCTATCCTACGATATTTCAGGTTGGCGCCCATTATTCATGTTAATGATTATGCTATTTTGGGTGGTATGTCAGCCAACATGGTGTGGAGTCTGGTTTGCATTTGGAATGGGAATTTTTACAGACCTTTTGCTTGACGCGCCTTTAGGCCTTAATGCTTTAAGTTTTGTAATTGTGACTTTTCTTACCCGTTTTTTAATTCGCGAGCGCCGTATTTTAACCTTTGGTAATTTATGGACAATTGCAATTCTGGTCATTATTGCTCATTTAGCGTTTATGTGGGTAACGCAGACCATGGGTGGAATTCATTTTTCGATTGCTAGGCATTGGCAACCATTGATGACAAGTATCATCACTTGGCCAATCGTCTATTATTGTTTGGCAAAATGGCGCATATAGTCTTAGCATCTAGCTCTCCTCGTCGGAAGGAGCTATTGCAGCAACTGGGTTTAGATTTTGAAATCTATAGTCCAGATATTGACGAGTCCGTTCATGAAAATGAGCTGGTTCACCATTATGTTGAACGGTTAGCTAGAGAAAAAGCACAAACTGTATTGGAGCTTTTTCCAGACGCAATCGTTATTGCTGCCGATACAAGTCTTGGGCTTGATGGCCAAATTATTGGTAAGCCTGAATCGAAAAATCATGCCTTTGAAATCTGGAAACAATTATCTGGACGTTGGCATGATGTGTTTTCTGGATTATGTATTGCTACGCAACAAAAAATGTTAAGTCAGGTAGTGCAAACTCAAGTTGAGTTTCAGCCTCTGACTACGCAAGATATGGAAGATTATTGGACTACAGGTGAGCCTGTGGGGAAGGCCGGTGGATATGCAATTCAAGGGATTGCTTCTCAATATATTCCCCAAATTCAAGGAAGTTATAGTAATGTGGTAGGACTTCCTTTATACGAATTTGCACAGTTATTAAAAAGAGTAAAGACATAAGAGGTTGTTATCATTCTTAATTGAATAGCATTGTCGATGAACACTAGGCAAAGTTAACAGCTTCTCTGACTCTTTAATAAAAATTTTATAATGCTTTGAGTTTATGTATGTCAGAAGAATTACTTATTAATGTCACGCCTATGGAGTGTCGGGTGGCATTAATCGAAAATGGAACTGTTAATGAGCTGTATGTTGAACGTACAGTCAAACGTGGTCTAGTCGGCAATATTTACAAAGGTAAAGTCGTGCGGGTGCTTCCGGGCATGCAAGCTGCCTTCGTTGATATTGGTTTGTCTCGAACAGCCTTTTTACATATCAATGATATGGTTTGGCCTCGTTCACAGCCTACCCCAAATGTTTTTGAACTCTTACATCCCGGGCAAACGCTTACTGTCCAAGTAATGAAAGATATGTTGGGTACAAAAGGTGCGCGTCTGAGTACTGACCTTTCAATCCCTTCTCGTTATCTGGTTCTCATGCCATATGGAAATCATATTGGTGTATCTCAGCGTATTGAGTCTGAAGAAGAGCGAGAGCGACTACGTAATATTATCGAAGGTATTCAATCTGAACATAATTTGCCGGGTAGCGTGATTGTACGTACAGCTGCTGAAGGTGTCGATGAGGCAGAAATTGCACAGGATATGTGCTATCTGAGTAAATTATGGGAATACATTCAAAGAAAACAAATTGATGTTGCTGTCCCTTCCTTAATTTTTGAAGAGCTTCCATTACCTCAACGTATTATTCGAGATTTGGCTAGCGACGAAACTGCAAAGATTTATGTCGATTCGAGAGAGATTCACGCCAAGCTTCTTGAGTTTGTTGAAGAATTTGTCCCGAATATGCAGAGTCGACTCATTCATTATCCGGGCGAGCGACCACTATTTGATCTTTATAATGTAGAGGAAGATATTCAAAAAGCCTTACAAACCCGCGTAGCTTTGAAGTCAGGCGGCTATCTGATGATCGATCAGACTGAAGCCATGACAACGATTGACGTTAATACGGGTTCATATGTCGGTGGTCGTAGTCTTGAAGACACCGTTTTTAAAACCAATATGGAAGCGACTCAAGTGATTGCGCGTCAACTTAGACTGCGTAATTTGGGTGGTATTCTCATTATTGATTTTATTGACATGCAAGAGGCAATTCACCGTGAAGAGGTGATGCGTCAATTTGAAAAAATGCTTGAGCGTGATCACGCTAAGACCAAAATTACTCAAGTGTCAGAACTTGGGTTGGTTGAAATGACGCGTAAACGCACACGTGAATCGTTAGAACATTTGCTGTGTGAGTCATGTCCAACCTGTCAAGGACGTGGTTTTGTCAAAACAGCAGAGACAGTGTGTTACGAAATATTTCGTGAGATATTACGATATACCCGTGCATTTGAGTCAACGAGTGGCTTTACTGTTGTTGCTCATCCTTCTGTGATTGACCGATTATTAACAGCAGAAGCGCCAGCAGTGGCAGATTTAGAGCATTTCATCAACCGTGTCATTAAATTTCAAGTCGAAAATTTATATACGCAAGAGCAATACGATATCATTTTAAGTTAAAGTTGTAACAAGATATCGCTTAATCCTTGTTACAACTGAAATTTTACTTTCATTCATGAATTTTAAATACTACTTACATACAGTAGCCGTAGACGTTCTCCCTATTTAACGTCTTAGCAAACAATAAGAGGTATAACCCATGAATGTAAGTGAAAACTTAATTAGCAACGGTCTTAAACATGTTTTAGAAAGCACGCCAGTAAATAGCTGCTATATGTTGAATGACCAAGGTAAAGAAGTACCGATCACAACTGCAATGATTCGTTCAGTATGTCATCAGTTACTTAACCAGTGCCGCACAATCAAAAAATAAGGGGCCAATTTAAGCCCCTTAGTTTTCTAACTTGCTGAATGATGTTTCAGCTGCTTCTCTACAATAATTTCTTCAAACCGTTGAATCTCATCTTCTAAGTGAGTCAAAAGGTTTTGCATTTTTGGCAAGGCATTTCGACAAGCTGTTAATCCAACTTCAAGCTTATCTAAATAACTCGTCATAGTAATGTTTAGTGCTTGTCCATCCATGACAATTGAAGCAGGGTAGAGAGCGTCTAATTTCGCGCCATTCCAATAAAGCGGCTCACGTGGTCCTGGTACATTGGAAATGACTAAATTGAACGCCTGACGCTTAGGAAGCATTCCTGACATGATGTTTAATCCTGCCGGACCATAAACAACCGCACTATAGTTTAAAATTTCATTCGCAGTCATGCGGCTAAAGCGTTGCTTTGAATTTTGCATGCTGCGACGAATAATTTCTAGACGTTCTAATGGTTGGTCTTTATGAGTTCCTAAATTTGCCAAAATCATGGTAATCCGGTTACTCATATCAGAGTCATCGGTGCGTAACGAAGCTGGCACCATGGCAATAAGTGGTTTTTTAGGTAAGCTATTTTGACTAATCAAATATTCACGTAAAGCACCAGAACATACTGCGAGTACAACATCATTAATTGTTACGCCTAACACTTTTGAAATCTTTCTAAGACGACTCAGTTCAAATGATTGGGCTGCAAAACGACGTGAAGCACTCACTCTTTGATTCAAAATCGACACTGGCGCCTGAAAAGTAGAAACATAATCAGGATTTTTGCCCATTTCTTTAAATATAGTCTGAGATAGCTCTTGCATGACTTTAGGAGCGATATCGAGTTGAGACTTAATACCGCCTAAAATACTCTTAATTTTACTTGTGCTTGGAGTCGGTACTTTTAGTCGTTTAGTTCTTTTGCTCTCAACACACCATAAAGGAACGACGTGTTTCTCTTCAGGTGTTTTTGAAAGTGATTTTTCAATCAAACGCATACCTGCAACGCCATCGACCATTGCATGATGGATTTTAAAATACATGGCAAAGCGATTGCCTTCGATTCCTTCAATAATGTCACAAGTCCAAAGTGGCTTAGCACGATCAATTAATGAACTATGTTGCTGTGAAATATAAACCAGAAGTTCACGAATACGGCCAGGATGAGGCAGAGCAATGTGGCGAAAGTGATGATCGATATCAAACTCTTCATCCTCATCCCAAAATAGACCATTTAAACGGTTATTGAAGGGTGGAATAGGAATGCTTTTTGAGCGTTTAATATCTTCAACTAAATCATGTACAAAAGTTTCAGGTGCATTTTCAGGAATTTCAAATAAAAACAATCCACCGACATGCATGGGTTGCTGTCTTTTTTCAAGTGACAGAAAAATGAAATCAATTGGATGTAATGGACGCATAAATCATTGTGCCTCATGCATTTTTCTAAGAAGCCCTTATCTGAGCTCTTATTAGAATTATAGAACCGTAAAATTAAGTATATAGCGTTTAGAGTAGATAAAATATGACTTTGTGTACGGAACATGACATAAAAAAAACCACTGATTTAGCAGTGGTTTTTTGATAACAAATTACTTTTTCATATTACCTGCGTGTAATCCACACTCTTTTTGAGTCGCTTCTTCCCACCACCAGCGCCCTTCACGCTCATGTTGGTTTGGTAATACAGCACGTGTACATGGTTCACAGCCAATAGAAACAAAACCACGTTCGTGAAGAGGGTTATATGGAATCTCCATCATACGGATGTAGCTCCATACTTCAGCACTTGTCCAGTTTGCTAAAGGATTATATTTAATGAGTTGCTTACCTGGACCAGAGAAACCTGCATCAGCTTGTACGACTGGAATTTCTGTACGCGTACCAGGGCTTTGATCTTTACGTTGACCCGTAATCCAACCGTCTAAAGTCGCAAGTTTTTTACGTAAAGGCTGAACTTTACGGATACCACAACATTCCTGATGCCCATCTGTAAAAAAGCTGAATAAACCTTTTTCGTTGACCATACTTTGGACAGCTTCAGATTCAGGGAAACAAATTTCGATATTAATATTGTAGTGTTTACGGACAGTTTCAATAAATTGATAAGTTTCAGCGTGGAGTCGGCCAGTATCGAGACTAAACACACGGAACGGCTTACCTAAACGTGAAGCAATATCAATTAAAACAACATCTTCTGCTCCCGAAAACGAAATCGCAATTTCACCTTGTTGGCTTAGGGCAAGTTCTAAAATTTCTCGAGGACTTTTGGTTGCATACTCAGCAGCAAGAGCATCTACGATATCAATAGTCGGAATAACGGTCATGTGTGTTCCTGGCAAAAGGCTTGGGCGCATTGATTTATGAAAAATATTCTAAAGGATAGTTGATAAAGTGCTTAGCACTTTAATTTCGAACCTTATGAATAAAATTGATTTGATCAATAACAACGCAAAACTGAAAATCTTAGTGGTATGATACAGCAATTTTTAACCAACGTTGGAAGCATTCATGGAAATCGTATGCCTAGATCTTGAAGGGGTTTTAGTTCCTGAAATCTGGATCAATTTCGCTAAAAAAACAGGGATCAAAGAACTCGAAGCAACAACTCGTGATATTCCGGATTATGATGTTTTAATGACTCAGCGTCTTAATATCTTAAAACAACACGGTTTAGGCTTAAATGATATTCAAGAAGTCATTGCTGAGATGGGGCCATTACCAGGCGCAAAAGAATTTGTTGAATGGGTAAGCACGCATTTCCAACTCGTGATCTTGTCAGATACCTTCTATGAGTTTGCACACCCTTTAATGAAGCAATTGGGCTGGCCAACAATTTTCTGTCATAAATTAGAGACAGATGAAGAGGGAATGATTACAGCTTATAAATTACGTCAACCAGATCAAAAACGTGAGTCTGTTAAAGCACTACATGGCTTAAATTTCCGCGTAATCGCAGCTGGCGATTCGTATAACGATACAACCATGTTGGGTGAAGCTGATCATGGTTTCTTATTTGATGCACCTGCAAATGTAATTGCCGAGTTCCCACAATTCCCTGCAATCCACGGCTATGATGCATTAAAAGAAGCAATCCGTTCAGTTTCGAAACGTAGCATTCCTGCTTAAGAGATAAATAATAAAAAAGGCGCTTAAAGCGCCTTTTTTATATGAATGAGCTTTGAAACTTAGAATTTATAACCAAGTTTTAAACCATAAGCGATTGCGTTGTTGTCAGAGAACTCTGCAACATATTCATCACCACCAGCTTGTGCACCTGTTTGAGCTTTAGCATCACCCAACCAGAAATATTTTACACCACCAGCAATAAATGTTTGTGGAGTAGGGCTATATTGAACACCTAAACCTACGTTCCAGTAACCTTCTGTTGGTCCTAGAGTTGTGATTGGGTTACCTGCACCAGAGTCCCAACCTACAGACACATTACCAGCCCACTTGTCGGTAAGTTTACGGCCTACACCAGTGTTTACAGACCATTGGTCATCTGTATAGCTAACTAAATCAAAACCATTTGGACGATTGACAATTGGGCCTACAACTTTTGATAGTTGCCCAAATTTGTATGGTTGAACAGAGAAATCTTTCCAGTTCACCCAACGTATGTTAGCAAAGGCAACAGTGTCAGCCATGATTCCTGTTTGAAAATCAAAGTTAACTGATTGAGGTGTAGTAATTGTAGTATCTGCTGAGCTATTTTTAATTGCTTCACCAGCTGCAGCTTGCCCTAATAATGAAAGAGCAGGAAGTGTAGGCAAGTTTTCACGAATATTGACATCATGGTCAATTTCAGAGCGATACGTTAAAGAAGCTTTTAATGCAATTTCAGGAATTTGATAAGCGAAACCTGCTAACCAACCTGCACCACCAGTTTCTTTAATATCTGCGTCATAGCCATTGTAAATACTATAGGCTTGACCACGGAGATTGATATTTCCTTTAATGGTTTGATATACACCACCTGCATAGAAATTCCAGTTTTGATTCGGTTGGAAACCAAAAACCATTGCAAGGTTCTGGGTATCAACTTTAACCTTGGTGGCACCTTTACCAAGCAAACCATTGACTTGAGCTAAACCGGCGTCAACCTTTGCAGCAACACCTTGTTTAACACCCGCATCGATAACAGCTTTAGTAGTTGCATCATTATTATAAGCATTTAAAGTGGCAGCAAATTGTGCTTGTCCAGCAGGAGAGGATAAGTCAACTCCTTGGGCTTGCAGGGCGGCACCCACACGTTGATTAGCAGTTAATCCATTAAATGTTGTATCAATAGTGCTTGTACGAATAGCATCTAATCTTTCAGGAGCTAAAATTGTATTGGTGCTATCTGATACAAATACATTTTTTCCAGAATATTCAGCATCTGCGCCGAATGGTTGATCGTATAGTATACCAAATGAGAATTTATCATTAAGTTGCAGTTTTAATGCAGCATTGGGGAAATAATAATCATTACCCATATCACCAATATCACGGCGCGTTGCACTTGTACCAGCTTCTTTACCCGCTACATCTGGATCTAAAACAGAAATACCCGCTTCAAAGTAATTATTAGGCTGCAAAAATGCAGACATTGATTGTCCAGAGCGATCCAATGCTGCTGCAAAAACCCCAGTTGCAGGCAGCGTTGCTAAAATCATTGCAGTGCTCAGATGTTTTAATTTCATTTTAATCTTTCCTTGAACTTCAAGACATTTTTTTAAAAGTAACAGAGTTAAACCGTTTAAACTGTGTTGCCTTCAAAGCTCCTAATTACAAGTAATAGAAGCTTTGATAACTCCATGTAACAAAAATAGCATAATTACAATAAGAGTAAATCTGTTATATGAACTGAAGAGTACTCACTTTTTATACAAATAGTGCCAATAATGGATGAAATATGAAGGAATATTTTCATTATTAAACTAATTTAATTAATTGATATTTATATTTTTTATCTATTAGTAATGGTCTTTGTTTTTATGACATTTTTGTCACAAATCCAAGAAAAATGGTCAAAGATTTTTTTGTAAAAATATGAATTAAGTGATTAGGAAATGAGTATTGGTTGTCATTTTTAGTTGATAAGTCTAGTTTATTTACATCTGTATATTATTGATTAACTTTTATATTCTTAATTTTATAAAAAAGTTTACCTTAGTTTTTTTACCATTTGATCTATTTTTTGAACGAATTTAGATTTCTATTTGAAAGTTATGGGCAAGAAAATAACCGAAAATAGTAAGCTAAATTCGGCTATTTAATTTTTAGAGCTCAAACACAGCATTAGAGTGGATATAGTCTTTCATCAAATTGCTCAAGCTTAGGAAATTTTAGTGGTTCAAGCTGGTCCAAGTGAGTGAGGTAAGTCACATAGTCTTCAAGAAGGCTTTCTCTTGCTTCTTGGCTAATGTAGGGTACATGGTAGGCAATGAATGGTGGTAAAACTTCAAAACCGGCATATGCCAAAGTACCACGTTGAATCGGTGATAAATAATTTTCAATTGGGCCGTGAATTGAGTTCTCTCCAAACATGTGTGTTCTACCACCGAGTGTTAAGCACAACATCGCTTTTTTTCCAGACATTCCCCCATGGTTATAAAACCGCTTACCACCATAAAACAAGCCAGAGACGAACACACGATCAATCCAGCCCTTTAAAATTGCTGGAACAGATGTCCAATAAAGTGGGAAATTTAAAATAACTAAATCAGCTTTTTTTACTTTTTCAATTTCTACTTGAATATCTGGAGCTAGAAGTTGATTTTTGCTGGCATTTCTTTGTTCGAGAGCATAATTAAAATAATCAGGTTGGTTAAGCTCTAGAAAATCCTCTTTGGACGCAACAGGGTTAAATTGCATCGTATATAAATCTGAAATCTCTACTGTGTGCCCCAATTTTTCTAAGGTTTGTTTAGCTGTACTTTTTAGAGCAGCAGTAAAAGACTGTGGTTCTGGATGAGCATGGATAATCAGAATGTTCATAAGGTGACCTGTATTCTTTTCAGAAATTGTGCTGTCTAGTGCAATTCAGCGGATTTTGTTTTGAATAACTATGCATCAATTTAAAAGCATGGCATAGTTCATGAACTGACAGTTTTTACCATTTTACGCCATTTTATTTTGCTCAATGGGTTGCTCATGAATCCAGAATTACCCGGAACTTATATTAATTTAATCGTCGAGACTGTTAAGCGATGGGGTGTCTCTGATGAGCAACTTTTAGATGGAAGTGGAATAACCTTAGACCAATTAAAAAAGCCCTACTGGTATGTTGAGTTCAACATTTTAAATCAGTTTATTGAACGGGCGATCGAGTTATGCAAAGAGCCAGCATTAGCTGGGTATTTAGCTTTAAGTATGACGGCTTCATGTTATGGTTCAGTCGGAATGGCCGCTATAGTTTCTCTAACTTTAGGTGAGGCGCTGAAAATTCTTGAACAATTCATTGGCTCACGTTGTAGGGTTTTTAAACCAGAATTAAAACAAGAAAATAATGATGCATGTTGGTCAATTCATCAGCCTGTTAATCAATTTCAATTGAGTCCAAATGCCAACATTTTTTTGTTAGTTGGTTTTGTTCAAATTGCAAAAAAATTAACAGGACTTTCTCATTTAGGAAAAGTTGAATTACAAATGCAAGAACCGATAGGTTTTTCCCAAATAAGTCATCAACTGGCGGTCACTTGTTTATTTAATCAAAAGTGTAATCGTTGGATATTTCCAAAAGAGTATTTAGCACAGCCTGTATTAACGGCGGACCCAATGCTAGCGCCGTTGTTAAATGCACAATGCAAGCGGGATATAGATAAATTAAAATTAAAAAGTGGCTGGAAAGGGCGAGTCAAACAAGTTGCTGAAAAATTGCTTTTGAATGGGGAGATTGAGGCATTGAAAGTTGGGCAAGTTGCTCAAATCATGAATATGTCAGAGCGAACCCTGCAACGCTATTTAGCTCTTGATCACACTAGTTTTACCTTTTTGGTGGACTCACTTAAAAAAGAGCATGCTCAGAAACTTTTAGCTCAAAATAACATGTCGATTGAAAAAGTGGCTTTAATGCTGGGTTATGCCGAGACTTCTCACTTTACCCGTGCATTTAAGCGCTGGATGGGCGTCACGCCTAAATATTTCCAAACCAAATATAAGATGGATGATTTAAGTTAAAAGGCCATAAATTTATGGCCTTTGATTTATCATTTGAGTTAATTAAGTAGATTGTTCTGGCTTAGATGAGAGTGATTCAATTACTTCAAAATAGCTAGGTGGTGCTGGAACATGTCCTCGGTCTCTCAATAGACGGTGCATACGCGGCAATTTGAAGTAGGGCACCGAAGCCATTAAATGATGTTCCATGTGGTAATTGACATGAATAGGGGCCACAAAGCTTCTAGCAATCCAACCTGCACGTGTTGTACGGGTATTCGTTAAAGCGGTATTGCTCGTTTGCATCCCTGCATGTTCGGCCATGGAGCGAATTCTTAAAAATAATGGGAAGGGTGTTAAGTAAGCTAGGGGCCATAACCAATAAAACCGTTGTTGACCAAAAGCTTTTAAAACCCCATAAAGAGCTACATTGGTTGCAATGGCTCCACTACTGTTTTTTATAAGACTTTTAGCATAGTCAACGAAGTCTTTATTACTTCGGTCTAGCCAGACTTGATCATTTGCAACCGTCCATTTCATTAAATCGAGATCCATTAACACTCGACCAAAGCTAAACTTTAATCCGGTCATACCCGTTAAGTCGCGTAAGAATTTACGAGTAAGAGATTTCTTGCTCACAGGAAAACCAGAAACTAAAGAAAGGTCTGGGTCATCTGGAGTAGACGTTTTTGCATGATGACGCACATGATGTACGCGATATTTTTGTAGATCATTCCAGATGGGACGGGCGCATAGCCACTCACCGACAAAGTCATTTATTTTTTTATTTTTGAACAAGCTTTTATGCGATGCATCATGCATCAAAATCGCTAGACATAACTGGCGACCAGCCAATATTGCTAAAGCAAGCATACAAGCAAGTAATTTGCCCCAACTAGGTAAGTAATCCCACATCATGATTAAACTGGCAAATGTTCCGCCAATAACAGCCCACGTACTTGCAACAGCCCAAGCACCATATGCATCTGAGGGGTGTGTGAGTTCCTGTATTTCTTCTCTGCTAAAGAGATCGGTCACACTGACTTGTGCATTCATTTTTATTCTCCCAAATCAGATTTTGGCATTCATCTTTTATATTACCAATATAATCATAAAATTTTAAAAAGTGTAATATTTGTTTGTAAAAAAATAAATCTTTCTTTAATGGGCTAATTCATTTTCATAAAGTTTTTGCCATAGCTTTTGTCCAATCGAATCGAGCTGCTGTACATTCTGAGCAAACTGGTTGCGGGCATGTTCGTTAACAAATGGAGGGGGCAGCAGAGGATCATTCATGAGTAAGGTAATCGTTTCACGTCCTAATAACAAAGCTTGAGTCGCAGCTTCATTTAAGGATAAATTTTTATAATTCAAAAGCCATTCTTGGATATCTTGACTATACATCTCATAATTTTCTTCAAGCTGCTTCGTATCCCATAAAGAAGGAATTAACGAAACTGTTTTTGAGTCAAATTTTTGAATAATAGAAATTTTGGCTTCATTTTCAAGACCCGCTAAAACGAGCTCCTCACATGTTTTTTCAAAGCTATACGCTAAATTGTCTGGACGTATATAAATACCAGTTTCGAGCTCTCTAAAACCAAATTGATGTAAAGCGTGTTCTCTCTTTTTTAAAGCGGTCCGATCTATACGCCCCAATGTCCCCGTAAATACTGCCAGATAATTCTGTTGCCATTGTTTAGTCTGCTTAATGCCATTTTTACGATTTAAAATGACTTTTGCCCATACTTTAGTTGAGGGCGAAAGTTGATAAATACCGCGCTCTACACTTTCTATCATGCCTTCATTTAATAGCCGAGTCGTAGCCACACGAATACCGTTGTCACTCATATTAAAGAGTTTAGCGGCAATCAATATTTGTTTAATGGTGAGTTGAGGGTAAGCTGAGGAAAGAAATAAATCGATAATAAGATGACGTGCATTAATTTTGGTATTTTTCATTCAGATAGAATTTTTGATATGAGTTGCATGTAAGAAAAATAATATCATGTTTTTGTAATGTCTTTTTAAGATCATTTTTAGGGTCAATAAGCGTAAAAATCTTTAGCTATAGAATGAGAAGTTTTGTAGTTCTTAACCAAGTTCATCTTTTTACGATAGTTAACCTAAGATTGTCATGATGATGTGATACATTATTCCCCTTTAAATAAACCGCCTTTTGCTAAGGGCAATAACCACAAATGCTAGAAATGATCTGATATTGGGCATGAACTAGGCCAAAACTATGGTTTGTACATGATATAAAACAAATTTTTAGACTTTTCTGGTGATTAACTTTTTGAGCAAGTGATGGAAAATTTTGAAGTTATAAAAGCACTGTTTTTAGGCTTTGTCGAAGGCTTAACTGAATTTTTACCAATCTCGAGTACAGGCCATTTAATTTTATTTGGTCATATTATCGATTTCCATTCAGACGGCGGTCGTGTATTTGAGGTTGTAATCCAGTTAGGTGCTATTTTGGCAGTGTGCTGGTTATACCGACAAAAAATTGTTAACTTGATTAAAGGCTTCTTTAGTGGTGATGTAGAATCACGTCATTTTGCTATCAGTGTACTTATTGCATTCTTCCCCGCAGTTATTATTGGGGTTTTGGCAGTAGACTTTATTAAAAGTGTTTTATTCAGCCCAATTGTGGTGGCGATTGCCTTAATTGTCGGGGCACTTATTATTTTCTGGGTTGAATCTAGACAATTTGAACATAAGACACTCGATGCAACTAAAATTACTTTTAAACAAGCACTTTTAGTTGGACTTGCTCAGTGTGTTGCTATGATTCCAGGAACTTCACGTTCGGGTGCAACAATTGTAGGTGGAATGTTTGCGGGCTTATCACGTAAGGCTGCTACAGAATTCTCTTTCTTCCTTGCTATGCCAACCATGTTGGGTGCCGCAACTTTTGACTTGGTTAAAAATGCTGATGTACTGACTGCCGATAATATGATTAATATTGGGGTAGGTTTTGTTGCTGCTTTTATTGCCGCATTGTTTGTTGTAAAAGCATTGGTTCTGTTTGTAGAGCGTCATACGTTACGCGTATTTGCTTGGTATCGAATAGTACTCGGTGTAATCATTTTGATTGCCGCAATGTTCTTTAATTTATCGGCTTAAATAATCTGATGAAGTGAAAAACCTAGAATGTTCTAGGTTTTTTTATGCCTAAAAATTGATTTGAATTGCCTATTTATACAAAGTCAACGTAAGAGAGATGTTTTCATTTTAGGTTCATTGTTATATTGATTATTAGATTACTTCTCACAATAAAACTATGCCGCAAAATCATCTTACAGAACATTTGGTCGATGCATTTTTGCACTTGGCTCCAGCAGAAGGTCTCTATCCCACTTTTATCTCTAACATCACTTTGATGCGTGTAGATCATTCCACACCTCCTGTTGCCGTGCTGCAAGAACCCTCAATTGTTTTAGTTATACAGGGGTTGAAGCGAGGGTATATTGGTAAAGAAATCTTTCAATTTCAACAAGGGCAGTGTTTATTCATCTCAATTGCAATACCTTTTGATTGCGATACTGTTGTTGAAAATAATGAACCCATGTTGGCGATTGCAATAAAATTTGAACCACAAATGATGACTGATCTCATTACTAAAATGGATAAACAGCAACAAGTGGTTACTGAAGATGCTCATTCAGAAGATTTAAAATTAAGCTGCGGGCTTAGAGTGATCGACATGAATGCCACCATTTCAGAGGTTGCTCTCAGATTGCTCAATTTACTTCGCTCTAAACAAGATACTTTTATACTAGGTGAGCAAGTTAAAAGAGAACTGGTTTATCGTGTGGTGCAGGCCTCAGGTGGCAATCTAGTCGAGAGTTTATCCGCTATAGCAAGTCGAAATGGCGTGATTTACACCATTTGTGAAATTATTCAGCGTGATTATTATCATAACTTAACGGTTCAAGAGTTGGCGAAACAAGCAGGCATGAGCATCTCGCTTTTTCATCAGACTTTTAAAAAGGTGACGAATTATTCGCCCTTACAGTACATCAAAATTACTCGGTTACATAAGGCTCGTGAATTGATCATGAACAATAAAATGGGTGTAGCAGAAGCCGCCTATGAGGTTGGTTATGTCAGTGCTTCACAATTTAGCCGAGAATTTAAGCGACTGTTTGGCGTTCCTCCCAAGTCCTCAATTATTTAACGTAGATTAGTATTTTGAAATATAAATCAAACATGGAGCATTATATGACCCTTCCAACAACCATGAAAATTATTGAAATTACGGCTCCTGGTGGACCTGAGGTTCTAAAAGTTCAAGATGCTAGTCTCCCAGTACCTCAAGCAGATGAAGTCTTAATTGAGGTAAAGGCTGCTGGAATTAACCGTCCTGACGTTTTGCAACGTATGGGATTATATCCAATGCCTAAAGGTGTTACTCAAATACCCGGACTTGAAGTCGCTGGTGTTGTGGTTGCTGTAGGTGACCAAGTAGATCAATTCAAGGTTGGTGATAAAGTTTGTGCGCTAACAAATGGCGGCGGTTATGCGGAATACTGCGCGGTAACTGCAACTCAAGTATTACCAATTCCTGAAAATCTATCTTTTACACAAGCTGCTGCGATTCCGGAAACATTCTTTACGGTTTGGGCAAACCTGTTTGATATCGGCCGTTTAAAGAAAGATGAAACCGCACTAATTCATGGTGGGGCAAGTGGTATTGGAACCACAGCTTTAGCGATTTGCCACGCTTTAGGAATTAGAACTTTTGCTACCGTTGGTAGTGAAGATAAAGTTGAAGCACTCTCTAGTTTCACCACAGCAATTAACTATAAAACCCAAGATTTTGAGCAAGAAATTTTGAAACATACACAAGATCAAGGTGTTGATGTCATTTTGGACATTGTGGGTGGTTCTTATTTCACGAAAAATTTAAATCTATTAAAACGTGATGGCCGACTTGTCATTATTGGTTTTATGGGTGGTCGAATCGCAAAAGAATTTGATTTACAAAAACTGATTTTAAAACGTGCCACAATTACGGGTTCAACGATGCGAGCACGTAATAGCCAAGAAAAAGCAGAGATTGCACAATCTTTGCATGAGCATGTATGGCCGCTCTTGGCACAAGGTAAATGTTTACCGCAAATCTATAAAACGTATGCTTTTTCAGATGTACAAAGTGCTCACGCATGTATGGAACAAGGTGATCATATTGGAAAGATCGTTTTAGAAATGAATGCGTAACGCTGTAATTATTAAAGATTGGGCGAACGACAGGTTCGCCTAAACTGAATTTTATAACTCTAGATTCTGCCTATTTCTCTATAAAAATTGCCAAATTCTATTTGCAGTTTGCACCAGTTCCATAACTTCACCTATAAATTGAGAAGAAATAATAATTGGCTCTTACCTTATTATTTCTTTCCATATTGATGAAAGAAGGATAGTAACAATGAATACCGCAAATATTGATGATAAAAATCCTACTCCAGATTTGGCTGAAGATAATGCCTTTTTCCCATCACCTTATTCACTAAGTCAATATACTGCTCCTAAAACCGATTACGACGGCACGACTTATTCAACACCGTATGCGGGCAATAAAAAAGTTTTAATGATTGCAACTGATGAGCGTTATATCCAGATGCAAAACGGTAAGTTCTTTTCAACAGGCAACCATCCTGTAGAAATGCTTTTACCGATGTTTCATTTAGATAATGCTGGTTTTGAAATTGATGTTGCAACACTTTCAGGGAATCCTGCCAAACTTGAAATGTGGGCGATGCCAAAGCAAGAACAAGTGGTATTAGACACGTTTCAGAAATATGCAGAAAAATTAAAAAATCCATTAAAGCTAACTGATATTTTAGAAAACGCAGTGGGGGAAAACTCACCATATGCGGCTGTATTTATTCCGGGTGGGCATGGCGTATTAGCTAAAATTCCACATAGCCTTGAAGTGAAAAAAGTTCTTAAATGGGCGGTTGAACAAGATAAATTTATTATTACTTTATGTCATGGTCCAGCTTCATTACTGGCTGCGGCAGTAGATGAACAGCCAAAAAACTATATTTTTAAAGGCTATCAAATTTGTGTATTCCCTGATTCATTAGATAAGGGAGCAAATATTGATATTGGTTATATGCCTGGAGCTTTACCTTGGCTAGTAGGTGAAAACCTTGAAAAACTCGGTGTAGAAATTTTAAATAAGGGCATTACAGGTCAATGTCATAGAGATCGTAAATTGCTAACTGGTGATAGTCCGCTTGCTTCTAATAATTTAGGAAAACTTGCAGCTGAAACATTGTTGGCTGAAGTGAAGGATTAAGTAAACAGTTTTTATAGAAATAGGGCTTATATTTATTAAGTCCTATTTTTTTATAATAAATAATGTGTTAGGTGTAAAATTGAAAAAGATAAGTAATGTAAAATCAGCATAATAAGTAAGAAATAGGAGAATATTAAAATGATGAAAATAGAAGATATAAATCTACTCGAGCAAGGGTATAAGTTGGTATTTGATTTAAGGTCATCTTCTTCAATCTTGATGGATGAAAATTACATCAAAAATATACAGCAAACTACGTTGGATAAGGGAACAACTATGGGGCTTAAGGGCGACAATGGTTTATATGCAACAGCTGAATGGTGGGAAAATATCAAAAATGGCAATATAGAAACTTATTGTGTGAAAGGAGTAATAGTTGGGATTAATAAGGAAAATCCTTTTATAGAAGGGAATACAATGATTACAATTAAAGTAAATGGAACGAATAAAGAAATTTTTCAAGATATAGTTTTTACGAGTGAAAGAGAAAAAACTATTAGTGAAGAGCTTTACAAAGCTGGAAATGAGATAGTATCTATTTATATTCTTGATAAATTAAAAGAGGAAGATACTTGGAATTGGGTAGTAGAAGAGAAATTGGGTGTTTCTCCATTACTTAATAGAGTTTACATTAAGGGTGGAGGTTAAAATTATTTTATATTAATGGATTGTAGGGATTTAATATGGATGAAGATGAAATTAATATTATAGCCTATAGCTATGTAGGTTATATTAAATTAAATAAAGATATTATTTTTCCTTCTGGTGGTAATGAAAATGATATTATTTACAACCAAAGTGGAGTTAATAGGAGGGTTTTTTCTGGATATGTTAGCTTTCCCGAAGTTGAAAAGAACACTTTATTTTATATGAAAGCTTTTTTGCTTACTCTTACTGTAGATATACCTTGTAATGAAGAAATTCATTCTTTAATTAAAATATTTTCATATTGTGAAAACCACTCTTTGTTAATTGAAAAATTATCATTAGGGTTAAAATCTAATTCAAAAGGTTTTGTTTTTAATGGGCTTAAAGAAATAATAGGTGATTTTTACTTGTTAGAAAAAATTGATGACTTGTTTTTCTATGATGGAAGAGAGGAGTCGTACAATATATTTTTAAAAAAAGATAAATAATTTAGATAGTTACAAATTATAAAATAGATAAGGATTAAATAAAATGATAGGGAATTGTGCATTGATTAATCAAGGATATAAATTAATTTTTGATTTAAAAATATGGTTGGAAAAAAATGGGGAAGATGAGATGAGATCTACACATGCTTTGACTCTAGATAGCACTACTAATAGTGGTTTAAGTGGAGTGTATGGTTTATATGGAACAAGTGAGTGGTGGGATAATATTGAAAAAGGTAATGTTGAAACATATATTGTAAGCGGGGTAATAGTTGATCTTAGTAAAAGGAATGTTTTTGTTGATGACAATACAATGATAACTATTGAGTCAGATAATACTGAAGAAGAGATATATGAAGGAGTAGTATTTACGAATGAAAATTTGAAAAAAGAGTATAGTCATCTTTATTCTATAGGAAATAAAATAGTTATTTTTTATATATTAGATGAGTTAAAGGATAAAGATACTTGGAATCCTTTAATTAGAGATAAAATAGGTGTTTTACCTATAACAAGTAAGATTTATATCAAAGAGGGAAATTAAATTTTTATTATTGACTCAGTAAATAATTTGAAAAATTATAGTAAATATATAGGCTATAACTAAATTTTTAAAAGAAATTGTGATCAAGAATATTTAATGAATATAAATAAATGTTTGAATATGGTAGTAAGTATCACTGAATATAAATTTTAAGATTAAGAGCTTCTAATATGAAATTAAAGGAAATTTACTTTTATCTGCTTAAAATGCATAAAAAAAAGATAGTTTTTTTAATTTTATTTTTAACTTTATTAAGTATTTTTATGCAAGTTAAGATGGGATTAATTGACTATGGATACTTTTTTGCTAGTTTTTTAAGTTGTTATGTTTGTATCTCTACTTGGTGTAATGGATTATTTGCTGAAACTTTTCCCATTACAGAATCAAGTACTAATGGAGAGGTTATAGGGAGATGGATGATAATTTTTTCAAGTACGTTTTTTCATTTTTATATGATGCTTAATCCATTATTAGATAAATAATTTTAATAAAGGATGAATTGTTAATATGAATAAATTAGATTTGAGTCTTAAGGTGGTTCAGGACAAAGATTCGTTAGAGCTAAGTCATATCGCCTTTGAAAATTCAGCCTTTATATGGGCTAAGGATAAATCTGATTTAATATTTATGATTTTCAGTATGTTAATAATAAGCAATTTTTTTATATAATATTTAACAGTAAAGTGATTTTTCTGTAGGAATATTTAGAGGTAGATCGCCTAACATTATAAAAAACCGTTGTGCTGGAGGCAGCTGGTAATGGGGAATTTGTATAGCTTACTACTTATACCAGTGTTAGTAGCATGCTCTGGTACAGTTGATTTACTTGTTTCGGGTAATGCTAATAATGGAATTATATTTCAGCTATCTAAAAGTGATGCCAAAAAGCTTGATAGTGGTTTTCGATTTTATGTGATGGATAATAGCACTGTTCCTGCTGGTACGTTGAAAGAAACAGTATGGGAGATTAAGATAAGCAGGGAAATAAGTTGGTTTAATTTTAAAAATGATTATGCCTATAAATGGACTTATGGAGTTAAACCAAGTGGATTTAAAGAGATTGTAAAACCCAAGCAGCTAAAGTTAAATACTCAATATTATTATTCGATTGATGGTGGGGCAGGCTATCATGGTTCAGGTTGTTTTTATTTAAATGAGAACAAAATGGTTGTAGATAGTAAAATTTGTTGAGTCAGATGTAGTTTATAACTCTGGACTTGTAGCTTATCTTGTATAGGCATTACTACTTTAGTTTTGTACCTTAACTGATGAGGTGAGCCAGCCTTTTGATATGTTATTTTTCCTAGTGAAAGTGATTTTAAGAGGGTGGTTTATTAAAATAATTTTTTAGGTCTTAATATGAAATAGGGTGCTTTATAAATTAAGTTCCCTATTTTTATTTAAATATAGAAATAGTTTTGATACTTGAAAAAACAATATTGGAAAGAACGCGCTGATGACTTTAGGTAGTAATTAAGATGAGCATGAAAGATTTAACTGAAGCCTTTAAACTAATTCAGGAAAACCCCGATGACGCTGATTTTATGAATGGGTGTTCGGACGAATTAATTAATAAGGCTGAGCAAGTTTTAGATATTAATTTTCCTCAAACCTATAAGGTTTTTTTGAAAAGATATGGAGCTGGAGATATTGCTGGGCAAGAGTTTTATGGAGTTATTGATGAAGACTTTGAAAATTCATCTATTCCTGATGCAATTTGGTTAACCCTGCATGATCGAGAAAAAAATAATTTTCCTAAGCACTTACTTATAATTTCACAGACTTCAGACGGATATTATTATGTTTTAGATTGTTCTAAAATGAAGGATGAAGAGGAGGGAGCTGTATATGAATGGAATCCAAATATTTCTAAAGATAATGATACGTTGGTTGAAGTCGCAAAAGATTACGGAGAGTTTATTTTAAATTTAATAAAGTCATCTTTATAATCTTATTATATGTGCGCCCTGCGGGACTCGAACCCACGTCGGTCGCTTAGGAGGCAACTGCTCTATCCAGTTAAGCTAAGGGCGCATAATTTTCTGATTATAAACAAAAAAGCTATTGCGAAGGCAATGGCTTTTTTACGTTTTAGTTATTAAAACTTTTGCCATAGTGGGCAATAAAGATAAAGTTGAACCATTCAATGGTTTCGAACACTTATGTCTTGTAGAAAAACAGTTTAGAAAGCTAAAAAAATCACAAAAAATTCATGTTGATCTTTCTATGATCTGAAGCAAAACACGAAAAGGTTTAAGACAAGCAATCGGGTAGGTGAAGTTATTCCTAGAAGGTTGTTTGTTAAAAATCAGATTTGGCTATCGTATAATTCAAAAGGGCATAACATGAAAAAAGTTGATGAACAGGACTTATCTAGAATTATTGAAATGGCATGGGAAGATCGCACTCCATTTGAAGCAATTGAGCGAGAATATGGCTTAAGTGAAAGCGAAGTTATTCGTTTAATGAGATACAACCTGAAAACCAATAGTTTTAAACTCTGGCGCAAACGTATGGCAGGGCGTAAAACTAAGCATCAACAATTACGTTCGCCAGAAATTGAACGAGCTTACTGTTCGCGTCAGTATAAATATGCATAACATCTAATTTTATTGTCGATGAAATTTTAATTTTTATAATGCTTAATTATCTGATGATGAATAAAAAAGCCATTGTCTAGACAATGGCTTTTTAGATTTATTTATTCTTCAGGATTCTCAATGGAATCTAGTTTTTTAGGATTTAAATAATCAAAAAGTACGAGCATTGCTGTAATCCAAATAGGGATCATCATTACTGACTCTTTGAAGCCTTGAGTCCACATAATATAGAGAACCACAGCAATAAACGCTAAAACTAAGTAATTACTAAAAGGTGACCATAACGCTGGAAAAGATGTCTTAATATTCGCATGCTTAACAAAGCGTCTATACTTCAAATGTGTAATTGATATCATTGCCCAGTTTAGAACAAGTGCACCAACCACAACATACATAAGATGTCCAAGAGCATCTTCAGGTACAAAGTAATTTAAAAGAACACAACCAAAGATTAATAAAGCAGAAAGCAGAACAGCGGGAATAGGAACCCCCTGTTTATTGGTTTTTGCAAAAACTTTTGGTGCATTCCCTTGTTGAGCGAGACTGTAGAGCATACGACTATTTGCAAACATCCCACTGTTATAAACAGATAGAGCAGCAGTTAGAATAATAAAGTTCAGTAAGTGTGCAGCCCAACCAATTCCCATTTGGCTAAAAATCATAACAAATGGACTTTTGTCGAGACCGCCAAGATCTAATTGGTTCCATGGCACTAATGAAAGTAAGATTGCCAATGAACCGATATAGAAAATCAAGATACGGAAAACGACTTGGTTAATTGCTTTTGGAATGGTTTTTTTCGGATCTTTTGCTTCTGCTGCGGCCATACCAATCAGTTCAATACCACCAAAAGCGAACATCAAGAAAGCCAACATATAGAACAGGCCGCTAAAGCCATTTGGAAAAAAACCACCATGAGACCAAAGATTACTAAATGAAATGCTTGAACCTACATCTGCTGTAAAGAGCAAATAAAGCCCAAACACAATCATAGAGATAACCGCAGCAACTTTAATAATAGCGAGCCAGAATTCGGACTCCCCATAAAATTTGACGTTGGTTAAGTTAATTGCCGTAATCACGACAAAGAAAAATAAGACAGAAGTCCACGCTGGAATATGAGGCCACCAATAATTAATATATTTGGCTACCGCGGTGAGTTCACTCATCGCAACCAGAACGTAGAGTATCCAATAGTTCCATCCGGTTAAAAATCCGGGAAATTTCCCCCAATATTTATACGCAAAATGGCTGAACGATCCTGCAACAGGTTCTTCAACAATCATTTCTCCCAAGTGACGCATAATCAAAAACGCGATTAAGCCGCCAATGGCATATCCTAAAATAATGGATGGTCCCGCAGATTGAATCACTTGCGCCGAGCCTAAAAATAATCCGGTACCAATTGCTCCACCCATAGCAATTAATTGGATATGTCGATTTTTTAGTCCTCGTTGCAGTGTAGAAGATTCGTTGGTCAAAGGTCTTCACTCACAATGAATAAGTAAATTATTCTAATAGATGGAGTTATTTTAGCCTAGACTACAAATTAATAAGCTGTGACTGAAAAGTAATATTAAAATATATTTAAAATCATTGGTTTACTTTTAATATTTCAATATAGAGTGAAAAGTGCTCTAAAAAATATAATTTCATATAGACTTTTTTTCATAGATTTTGCTTAGATTAAGTCATTGCAAGCATATTGCTAAATTCTCAAAATATGCTCGCGTCAATACGATTGATGTATAAAGCAGATCGCTATCTCTTGGCCTTAAAACAATTTAAGATGCAGAGAAGGGTAAACAAGAATGCTTGTTTTGATATAGAAGAACATAATAGTAAGGATAACAGTTGATATGAGCTCAGTACCGCAAATTAAAATTCCAGCAACTTATATGCGTGGTGGAACCAGTAAAGGTGTCTTTTTTAAGCTTGATGATTTGCCAGAAAAAGCCCAAGTTGCAGGACAAGCAAGAGATCAGCTCTTACTACGTGTCATTGGTAGTCCAGACCCTTATGGAAAACAAATTGATGGGATGGGCGGAGCCACTTCGAGTACCAGCAAAACAGTTATTCTCGCTAAAAGTACTCAGCCAGATCATGATGTTGATTATTTGTTTGGTCAGGTTTCAATTGATCAGGCTTTTGTAGACTGGAGTGGTAACTGCGGTAATTTGACTGCTGCGGTTGGTTCTTTTGCGATTTCAAATGGCTTGGTAGATGCAGATCGTATTCCAGAAAATGGCCTATGCACGGTTCGAATCTGGCAAAAAAATATTCAAAAAACCATTATTGCGCATGTACCTATCACCAATGGTCAAGTTCAAGAAACTGGTGATTTCGAGTTGGATGGCGTGACGTTTCCTGCCGCTGAAGTTCAAATTGAGTTTTTAGACCCTGCCGATGATGGTGAAGAAGGCGGCGATATGTTCCCGACAGGGAATATTGTTGATGAATTAGATGTTCCTGATATTGGTCGTTTCCAAGCGACTTTTATTAATGCCGGAATTCCAACCATTTTCTTAAATGCAGAAGATTTGGGTTATCAAGGTACTGAATTACAAGATCATATTAATAGTGATGCAGCTGCACTGGCACGCTTTGAAAAAATTCGTGCGTATGGTGCGGTACAGATGGGTTTAATTAAAGATATTTCAGAAGCAGCTGCGCGTCAGCACACACCAAAAATTGCTTTTGTTTCTAAACCGAAAAACTACACTGCTTCAAGTGGTAAGTCAGTTTCAGAGACTGATGTCGATTTACTGGTTCGTGCTTTGTCGATGGGTAAGTTACACCATGCGATGATGGGAACAGCAGCCGTTGCGATTGGTACGGCAGCCGCTATTCCAGGTACTTTAGTAAATTTAGCGGCGGGCGGTGGCGAACGTGAAGCGGTACGTTTCGGTCATCCCTCTGGAACATTGCGTGTTGGTGCTCAAGCGGAACTTATTAACGATCAATGGGTCGTTAAAAAAGCCATTATGAGCCGTAGTGCACGTGTGTTAATGGAAGGTTGGGTACGCGTCCCAGGTGACAGCTTCTAAAAGTCGTTAAATAAGAAAAAGCCTCTCAATCATGTAGAGGCTTTTTTACAGTTGCCTTCAAAAACTCATCACCCACTTTCCACAGTGAATCGTGTATGATGTAGCGCATGAATGCTTCATTACATTCAATAAAATTTCTCTACTGATTTTATCGAGGCGACTGTGTCATCACTCTCTCAAGTTAATGCGGATGTTTTAAAACAAGCTCAACAACGTATTCAACAAGACTTATTGACGACACTGGCCGCGTTCTCAATTCCAGAGCCTTTAAAAAGTGCAGTACACCATGCAGTTATGCTTGGTGGAAAACGTGTGCGTCCAGCTTTGTGTTATGCCACGGCTTCTTTACAGCCAAATCCAAATTTTGCGGCGGCTCGTCGTGCGGCGGTTGCTGTAGAGTTAATTCATTGTTATTCGCTAGCGCACGATGACTTGCCTTGTATGGACAATGATTTACTGCGTCGTGGTCAGCCAACGTGTCATGTTGCTTTTGGTGAAGATACTGCTTTGCTTGCAGGTGATATTTTACAATCAATGGCTTTTGAGGTTTTAGGTAGCCGTTTGTTCGATGAGCAAGGGCAGGGTACTGATGCTGCAATTGTATTAAAACAAATCCAGATTCTAGCAACAGCCACTTCAAAAATGGTATGTGGTCAAGTTTTAGACTTACAAGCTGAAGCTAAGCAAATTGCTCAAGATGAACTTGAAAATATTCATCGTAATAAAACTGGTGCACTCATTCAGGCTGCCATTATGATGGGTGCGGTCACCATTTTTTCTGGAACAGATCAAGCAATTCCAAAATTACGCCAATATGGCCAGACTATTGGTTTAGCTTTTCAGGTATTAGACGATATTCTCGATATTACTTCGAGTACTGAAGCCTTGGGTAAAACTGCAGGTAAGGATGAGCAAGTACAGAAGTCGACATATCCAGCTTTAATGGGTCTTGAACAAGCACAGGTTTATGCCAAAGAATTGCATGATCAAGCTTTTGAGGCCTTGGCTCATTTTGGTGATAATGCAAAAGAATTAGTTGATATCTCACAATTTCTTTTAGCGCGCACGAACTAATAATATTAAATTAATATGCATAACTTCTATTCATGAGAAATGAATAAAGGAGAAAAAAATGAATGGTGAACAACTCCATCAAAAAGCAATTGAAATTGCGAGAAATCTTCCATTTAGTCAACAGACCCATCCATTTGGGCCAGAATATGAAGTTTTTAAAATCTTAGAAAAAATATTCATGCTGACAACGGAAGTAGCAGGTGTCAAAATGATTAATGTCAAATGTGATCCTTATAAAAGTCAGGAATATCAAGAGCTTTATTCATTTATTGTTCCGGGTTATCACATGAATAAAAAACACTGGATTTCGATTACACCGCATAAGAATTTAACAAGCGATTTACTTCAAGACTTAATTCATGATTCTTATGATTTAGTCGTAAAAAAACTACCTTTGAAAGATCAGAAAAGATTAAAAAACCAATAATATAAAAAACGGCGACATTGTAGTCACCGTTTTGATTTCAATTACTTATTTGAAGTAATGAAATTAATTATGCTTTCCCATAATACCGCGAATTGTATTCAAGACATCGGCAGGTAAAACCACAGTTTTGGCATTACTTGATTTCGCCATATCTTGCATTGCTTTAACATATTGTTCACCCAAAAGGTAAGCAACTGGAATCTCTTTATCACCGACTGCGCTAGTCACCATTGAAATCGCTTTTTGAGATGCTTCAGCTAAAACAACTTGGGCTTCTGCGTCACGACGTGATGCTTCTAAACGACCTTCTGCACTTAAAATAGCAGCCTGTTTTTCACCATCTGCTTTAGTGACAGCCGCACGACGTTGACGTTCTGCAGCAGCCTGTTCTTCCATAGCAGCTTGCATGGTATGAGAAGGTTGGATGTCCTGAATTTCAACTGTTTTTAAGGTGATGCCCCAATCCGAAATATCATCAGAAATAGCGGCTTTTAATTTAGCTTTAATATGATCGCGTGAAGACAATGCATCATCTAGATCCATTTCACCAACAATAGAACGTAATGAGGTTTGTACAAGGTTTTGAATAGCCCATGTATAGTTTTCAATACCATACACTGCTTTTTCCGGTGTAGTTAAATTAATATAGGCTACAGCATTCATAAGCAATACAGCGTTATCACGTGTAATGACTTCCTGTGATGGAATATCGAGCACAATATCTTTCGTGGTAATTTTATAAGCCACTTCATCTACATAGGGAATAACAAAATTAAGCCCTGGATTTAGCGTAGAATGGTACTTACCTAAACGCTGAACAATCCATTTATAGCCCTGAGGAACAATACGGACCCCTTTAAAAATGGTAACAGCAACAAAAGCCAAAAAGGCTAACACAATAATAGTACCGACTGGCATAAAATACCCTCTCTTTATCTTTAATGTTTATGAAGTACCGTGGGTTTGAACAATTAAGTCATTACCCGAAATATCAATAACTCTAACTCGATCGCCCACTTTAACAGGAGTGGTGCTCCGACAATTCCACTCATCGGCCCCTAAAATAGGCATTGGAAAGCGAACAATAATTTGATCATGGTCTAGACCAGTTTGAATCACCATTCCAATTTGACCAATCGTTGCTTCACGGGGTAATCCCGCTTTAGTTTTATCAATCGATAAGGGTTTAATAAATTTGAACCAAAGAATGGTGCATAGCACTGATAGTATTATCCACAATACAATTTGTGTTGTGAGGCTAATATCTGGAAATAACCAATAGAGAATGCACACCATAATGGCGGCAATACCAAACCAGAGTGCAGCAAAGGCAGGGAGGATCAGTTCAGAAAGAATAAGTAAGATACCCAATACAAACCAATGCCAAGGTTGTACAACGAACTCCATAGATCTGCTCTTTTATATATATTTATGTGAGTAAAAGTGACTCAATATCACTTTTACCACTGTAGCAGATGATGGGAAATGTGGATAGAAAAAAACCACCCCAATTAGAATTTAGAGCGTGGTGCTGGCTTAAATGCTGCTGGAGATTTTTTGAAGGTTGCAATCGCACTCTCAATTTGACGAATTTGAGCTTGAGCAGCTTTTTCACCTTCTAAAATTGCCTGATTACTTGATTTGAGGTCCAGTGTACCTAAATGGCCTACTTTAGGCTGAATCACAACATTGGCTTGCTTGAGTTCTTCATTAATACTTTGTTGACCCATAATATTAATGGTTTGATCTAGTAATCCCCACATATTGGCTGGGCGATTACCTGCCGGACGCGCAGAAATATCAACCGCAATCACAATATCAGCTCCCATATCACGAGCTGTTTTAACAGGAATTGGACTCACCAATCCGCCATCTACATATTTTTGATTACCAATAGTTGCTGGTACAAACACATTTGGAATACTGCAAGAGGCGCGTACTGCTTGGCCTGCATTACCTTTAATAAAGTCTGCCTTTTGACCATTATCAAGACGAGTTGCCACAGCCGCAAAACGGATTGGGAATTTCTCAATCGGTTTATTACCCACATTACGGTTAACGTAGTCTTGTAACTTTTGCCCGAGAATAATGCCTTGACGGTTAAGCGTTAAATCACGGATATCAGACTCTTGTAATTTCAGAGCCAGACTTTGCAATTGATAAGGCGTTTGTCCACTTGCGTAGATACTTCCCACAAAGCTACCGGCACTAGTACCCGTTACAATTTTAGGCTTAATTCCATGAGACTCTAAAACCTTGATCACACCAATATGTGAAAATCCTTTTGCTCCACCGCCACCTAAAGCAAGCGCAATTACAGGTTCACGGGCTTTAATTGAGGTAGTCGGCATTGGTGTTTTGCTAAATTTATCACAGCCAAAGAGTGCTAGAGAGATAAATCCAATACTGGCAAATTGAGCAATTTTCATCTTTAAAAATAATCTATGTCGAGATAAATTAAGAGGGGTCATAAGACCAGATTCGATCAATTTTTGCTAGGTTTTTTTCACTAGATTTTGTAAAGGTTCCGCAAGCCAATTACGGTTTTTTGGGGAGATTTTCCCTTCATAGCGATCAAAAATCTTTTGTAGATCTTCATCATAATTTCCACTTGGGTCCAAATGGCCTAAGCAATGAATCGTTTTATGATCATAATCAAAAGAAAACATGACAATAGGAATATTGGCCTTTGCAGCAATATGATAAAAACCACTTTTCATTTTTTTTGCTTTTTTACGTGTGCCTTCGGGTGCCATTCCAATCCAGATTTTGTCATATTTTTGAATAGTGGCAACCACTTGTTCAGTCAGTCCATTTGCTGTATCACGTTTAACCGGAATGACTCCGGCCCAATCTAAAGCTCGTTTAAATGGTGGTTTAAATAGAGCATCTTTACCTAATACCGTAATTTGAATGCCTAATCCGAAAATAGCGAGAAACCCATACCATCCATCAATATTTGAAGTATGAGGCGAGATAATCGCGACTGCTTTTGGAAAATTAGGAACTTCGCCTTCAATTGTCCAACCTTGCGCTAAAAAAAGTTTTTTAAATAGTGCCCGGCTTAAAGCAGTACCACGTTGGGGTACCAAATCAGGTAAATTAGGGAAATGTTGATCCATATTTTTTTAAATTTTAACTTGTCCTAGTTTTATCTTAATCTTTTGAAATATATGCTTCATTGGCAAAATGTAAGAACAACATGACATTTGATGTTATTCCTCATTAAAGAAATAAAAAGTAGGTATATATGTTTCGGCAGCAAAATCTTTATCTTCTGCTATTTTCCTTATATTGGGCACAAGGGCTACCTGTGGGTTTTATGACTCATGCTTTACCTGTTATTTTAAGGGCACAAGGTGTGTCACTCGCTTATATTGGTGGTTTTGGTCTATTAATGTTGCCTTGGTCAATTAAGATCTTTTGGGCGCCCTGGGTTGACCGACATGCACTTTCCCGTTTGGGGCATTATCGTAGTTGGATTTTACCTACTCAGTTTTTGACGGTAGCTGTGCTGTGTATTTTGTCTTTTTTCCCAGTTCAGGTTTTAGATCAGCCTCTTTATTTATTTGCCTTTTTTATTTCGCTTCTTTTAATGAACTTAACAGGAGCAACACAAGATATTGCGACCGATGCTTTGGCCGTCAATTTGTTACAGCATGACCAACAACATTGGGGAAATACATTTCAGGTGATTGGTTCCCGACTCGGTTTTATTGTCGGGGGAGGTGCCGTACTCTGGTGTTTAGACTGGTTAACATGGCAACCCAATTTTTTACTATTAGCGGTCTTGGTGTTTTTAAATACTTTACCCGTTTTATTATTTAAAGAACCTAAACATGCAGCTTATTCAGCTCATCAACTTAAATCTAGCCAGCAAAATTTAGTCATAAAAATTAAAGCCTACTTGAGTTATTTCTCTGAAAATAAAGAGCTTCGTTCTTGGTTAGTTGTACTTATTACTTTTAAAGTAGCAGATGGTTTAGCCGGACCATTACTTAAACCTTTACTGGTCGATATGGGGCTAAGTTTTACTCAAATTGGCGTTTATATCACCATGCTCGGTGCAGTGGCAGCACTGGCAGGGGCAGCAATAGCTGGTGGAGTGCTTAAATACTTCTCTAGACCTACCACTTTAATTATTTTTTCAGTATTTAAAATCATGAGTTTAGCGGCTTATGCCTATTTAGCTTATGCTTACGAACAGAAAATTCAACTCAATGTCTGGGCTATCTATACAGTCAATGCTTTAGAGGATGCATTCTCGGCAATGTTGTTGGTGGTGATGTTGACCTTAGTCATGCACTACAGTCGAAAAGAATATGCAGGTACAGATTTCACCTTTCAGGTTTCAGTCATGGCGACTGTGAGTGGGGGGCTTTATAGTTTGAGTGGTGTGTTTGGAGATGCTTTCGGTTATTTCCATTATTTGATAGCTATTGTCATTATTGGCACTGTTACTTTGCTCCCTATTTCTCTCTGGAAACATGCAAAACTACAAGAAAAATAATGTTAACTAAATGAAATAAAGAAATTTAATATCGATTAAGGAATGATCTAGTCATTATCTACTACCTTTGTCTATGTTTCTAAAAATGTATGTTTTTAGCTATTTAAATGCTCTATTAATTGTGCCATCTTGTTTGGGTAGCAAATGGAAGCTAACTGGAGTAAAAATGGATTTTGTTAACAAGAAAAATCATGTGAATCAATTAAAATGGGTAGAAAAATGTTCAAGTAGATTGGATATTAGCCTAAAGTCTAAAAAAGAATAATGAAATAACGATTTAATCATTCTATAAGATAAGAGAGTTGTGTAGGATTCGTTAGAACATGAAGTTAAGGTGAAATTCTGTAAAGCAAAGTATATTTTTTATATTTTGAATTCAGAGTTTTAGTCTTGCACAGCGTTGAAATTGGTTTTGGTTGCGGTAATAAAATTAATGTAACCAGAGTGGAGGAGAGTTGATTTTTTAGCCCCCTAATTTAATGGCGTAAATCAACTTAGCATGGATAGGCAACATAAAATATATTTTTGGAGTTTTTGATGGATCTATTCCTTAATCGTAAATCTTTCGTTGTTAAAAGTTTAGCGCTTACAGTTACAGCTTTAATGATGAGTGGGGCACATGCTGCGACTTCCGACAAAGCGGAAATTCAACAGCTTCGTAAAGAAGTTGAGGCTTTAAAAGCTTTAATTCAACAACAAAGCCAAGTGCAGCAACAACAGCAGCAAGTACAGCAACAACAGCAAGTTCAACTTGCTGAAGTTAAGGCACAACCTGTTGCTGCACCAGTTTCACCTTTAGCATCATTAAAATCTAAAGCGGGTGCTGATGTGAACCTATATGGTTTTGTTCGTGGCGACGCTAATTATATTATTGAAGGTGCGGATAACGACTTTAACGACGTAAGTAAGTCAGATGGTAAAACACAAGATAAATTGCGTGCGACTGCTAAAACTACACGTCTTGGTTTAGATTTTACTGCTCCAGTAAATGACGCTAAAGTTGGTGGTAAAATCGAAGTTGACTTTGCAGGTACAAATGATGGATTACGTATTCGTCATGCTTACTTAACGTATAACAACTGGTTATTCGGTCAAACAACTTCGAACTTCTTGGCTAATCATGCACCAGAAATGATCGACTTCTCGACAAACATTGGTGGTGGTACTAAACGTGTTCCACAAGTACGTTATAACTACAAATTAGGTCCAACAACTCAATTGTTTGTTTCTGCAGAAAAAGCGGACAGTTCAACATCTTCTACGGGTGACAGTCTTAAATATCGCTTACCTGCATTAACTGCTAAAATCACTCAAGGTTATGCAGAGGGTAAAGGTTCTGCATCAGCTCGTGTTTTAGTAGAAAATTATAAATCACAGCTTGCTGATGATGAGAAAACTGGTTGGGGTGTAGCTGTTGGTACAGACTTTAAAGTATCTGATCCTTTAAAACTCTTTGCTGATGCATCATATGTTGTAGGTGATAATACCTATTTATATGGTAGTAACTCTGCTTACGCAGTAGAAGGTAATTCTATTGAGCAAAATGAATTTGTAGCAGTACAAGTGGGTGGAACTTATAAGATTTTACCTAACTTGCGTTCGACTTTAGCATATGGTGCTCAATTCGCTGATGACGGCACTGATTTTGCAAGATTAAATGCATCTGCTAATGAAAAAGTTCAACAAGCATGGCTTAACGTGATTTACACACCAGTTAAACCAATTGATTTAGGTGTTGAATACGTTAACGGTAAGCGTGATACTTTTGATGGTAAATCTTACAAAGATAACCGTGTTGGTTTAATGGCTAAATATAGCTTCTAAGAACAATATTTAGTTAAAAATCAAAAAAGACGAGGTTAAATTTAACCTCGTCTTTTTATTAGAAAAATTTTGAAATAAGTATTTTTTAAGATTTATGTATTAGATCATTTTTTATTTAAGTCATTTTTAAGTTTCAATTTCTACAGTAAAGCATCATAAAAAGATTGTAGTTCCCCCAAGATGCTGAATTTTTTTTCTACCTTAAAAAATAAACAGATTTCACTGTTTATGTTTAATTTCATTATAGCCATTTGGTTAGGTGCAGTTTTAAATATTGGTTTTTATAACAAAGTACATCTTTTAACTCCATATTTTGGAGTAAAGGCTATTCTATTTTTAGCTGCTACAGTGATTATTGTCGTTGCTGCGTATTATGCGCTTTTACAAATTTTAAACTGGAAATGGACGGCCAAACTTTTTGCAATTTTGCTGGTCTTTATTGGTGGTTTTAGCTCTTATTTTGTAAATACGTTAGGTGTAATCATCTCGCCTGATCAGATTCAAAATATGATACAAACAGATGTATCTGAAGTTTCTGATTTAGTTTCATTACGCTTTGGACTTTGGACAGTTTTCTTCGTTGTTTTACCTATTATTTTAATTACTCAAGTAAAGCTTAAAAGAGAAAAAGTATCCCATTTATTGTTGAAAAAAGTCGGTTCAATTATCGCTTCTTTTGCAATTGTTGGTATTCTGCTTTTTACATATTATGTGGATTTTGCAGCCATTTTTCGTGAACATCGTGATTTAAAAGGCATGATTTCTCCTCAAAACACTATTTCTTCTTTAATGTCTTATTATCATAAGAAGGCGCCTAAGAAGAACTTACCATTAATACATTATGGTGAAGATGCTCATCAGGTTCAGTCAGTACAAAAGAACCTGCCTAAATTAATGGTACTGGTTGTGGGGGAGACAGCGCGTGCAGAAAGTTTTTCACTCAATGGTTATGCTAAAAATACGAATCCGGAGCTTTCTAAACAAGATATTTTGAATTTTTCTCAAGTAAGTTCATGTGGTACAGCAACCGCTGTTTCAGTTCCATGTATGTTCTCTGGCATGCCACGTGTTGACTATGATGAGCAATTAGCAAGTCATCGTGAAGGCTTGTTGGATATTGCAAAGCGTGCGGGTTATCAGGTGACTTGGATTGATAACAATTCTGGTTGTAAAGGCGCATGTGATCGGGTTGAGCAATATCAAATTTCAGAAAAGTTAAAGCAAAAATGGTGTAAAGATGGCGAATGCTTTGATGATATTTTAATTGATAGCTTAAATGAGTATTTAGCCACTATTCCTAAAGAAGATACACGTCCACGTTTAATTGTTTTACATCAAGTCGGAAGTCATGGCCCAGCTTATTACAAGCGTGCACCTGATGCATATCAACCATTTAAACCGACTTGTGATACTAATGCGATACAGGGCTGCTCTCAAACAGAGTTATTAAATAGTTATGATGACACGATTGTATATACAGATCATGTGTTAAGTCAGATGATTAATAATTTAAAAGAAGTATCGAAATATCAAACAGGTTTATGGTATTTATCTGATCATGGTGAATCAACTGGTGAACATGGTTTATATTTACATGGTTCACCTTATGCAATCGCACCGAGTCAACAAACACATGTACCAATGATTATGTGGTTCTCTGATAAATGGAAGCAGCACAATCTTGCACAAGTGAGTTGTTTAGGCCAACAAACGAAACAAAAGTTAAGTCAGGATAATTTATTCCCAAGCTTATTAAGTTTGTTAGATGTAAAAACTCAGGTCATCAACCCTCAACTGGATATGCTGCACTCTTGTGCCCATGTGAATTAAAGCGAGCCTAGAACATGACAAAAATCTTGATGATTGAAGATGATTTTATGATTGCAGAGTCAACAATAACGTTGCTGCAATATCATCAATTTGAGGTGGAGTGGGTTAATAATGGCTTAGATGGTCTAGCTCAATTGGCCAAAAATAAGTTTGATATCATTTTATTAGACTTAGGTTTGCCCATGATGGATGGCATGCAGGTTTTAAAGCAAATCCGTCAAAGAGCTGTCACTCCGGTTTTAATTATTTCGGCACGAGACCAGTTACAAAACCGTGTAGATGGATTAAACCACGGTGCAGATGATTACTTAATTAAACCATACGAGTTCGATGAGTTACTTGCCCGTATTCATGCACTATTGCGCCGTACAGGAGTAGAAGCTCAGCTTACGAACCATGAGCAACTTTTACAAAATGGCGATCTGGTTTTAAATGTTGAACAACATATTGCAACCTTTAAAGGTCAGCGAATTGATTTATCGAACCGTGAATGGGCGATTCTTATTCCTTTAATGAGCCACCCAAATAAAATCTTTTCTAAAGCAAATCTTGAAGATAAGTTATATGATTTTGATAGTGAAGTGACCAGTAATACGATTGAAGTATATGTGCATCACTTGAGAGCTAAACTTGGAAAAGACTTTATTCGAACTATTCGAGGGTTGGGTTACCGTTTAGGGTAATCCTCGCTTCAATTTTGGAACTTTATAAAAGTGCATTATTCATTAAAAAAACGACTGATTTGGGGCACCTCAATTTTCAGTGTCATCTTAGGTTGTATATTAATTTTTAGTGCTTATAAGGTTGCACTTCAAGAAGTTGATGAAATTTTAGATACTCAAATGCAATATTTAGCAGAACGAACAGCTGAATATCCATTGAAAACGGTAAGTAGTAAGTTTGATTTTCATAAGACTTATCATGAAGAAGATCTATTTGTAGATATTTGGGCTTATAAAGATCAGGCTCATTTATCTCACCATTTACATCTGTTGGTTGCACCAGTTACACAAGCTGGTTTTTATTCACATAAAACCAGCCAAGGTGTAGTGCGAACTTATATTTTACCTTTAAAAGATTACCAGATTCAGGTCAGTCAACAAGAGCGGGTTCGTGAAGCTTTTGCTTGGGAACTTGCTGGAAGTATGTTCATTCCATATTTAATTATTTTGCCATTTGCGATTTTTGCTCTAGCAGCAATTATCCGTCGAGGGCTAAAGCCAATAGATGACTTTAAGAATGAACTAACTCATCGTGATTCTGAAGAACTGACACCTATTGAAGTTGCGGACTACCCGCAAGAGTTATTGCCAACTATTGATGAAATGAACCGTTTATTTGAGCGTATATCAAAGGCTCAAATGGAACAGAAACAGTTTATTGCCGATGCTGCACATGAACTTCGAACCCCAGTTACAGCTCTAAATTTGCAAACGAAAATTCTAATCAGTCAGCTTCCTGAACACGAGTCTTTGCAAAATTTGAGTAAAGGATTAGCACGTATTCAGCATTTGGTCACACAGCTCTTGGCTTTGGCTAAGCAAGATGTCTCTTTAAGTGTGATTGAACCGACCAAAACTTTTCAGCTCAATGATGTCGCTTTAAATTGTGTTGAACAGCTGGTTAATTTAGCTATGCAAAAAGATATTGACCTAGGTTTTGTCCGTAACGAACCGATTGAAATGCATAGTATTGAGCCAACAGTACACTCAATTATTTTTAACTTAATTGATAATGCAATCAAATACACGCCTCATGAAGGAATGATTAATATTTCAGTCTTTAATGCTACAGATGGCGATGCATGTATACAAATTGAAGATAGCGGTGCAGGGATTGACCCTGAACATTACGATAAAGTTTTAAAACGTTTTTATCGTGTACACCACCACCTTGAAGTGGGTAGTGGCTTAGGTTTATCAATTGTTGACCGAGCGACTCAGCGTTTAGGTGGAACTTTGACGCTAGATCGAAGCTTAGAGCTTGGTGGACTCTCTGTTTTAGTTAAACTGCCAAAAGCTCTACATATTCATGAAGCAAGAACTTGATTTAAGCAAGTTCTTGTTTGATTCGTTTTTCAAATTCAAAGCGGTGAATACAAATTCTATAAAATAAGATATTCACTGCCCAAACCACCCAACCAGTCCATAAATTGTGGCTAAGGAAATGGGCGCCACGCATCATTTGTCCCCAGCCCATTAGAAAGCCTAAGATGATGCCAGCGATGAGATAAAAATAGGCACGTTTAGGTTGTTCAAGGCGATAAACAAAAAAGCCTGTCATTAAAATAAAGCCTGCACTCGCGTGACCACCTGGAAAGCAATGACCATGCGTAGAGGTAAAGTCCCACACATAACTTAAAGCAGTCGGATGAACCATATTCCAAGGGCAAGCGTGAGCAGATTGTGATTTTAATAGGCCAACTACACCGCTACCAATCATGCTCACAAAAAACATATAGCCATATTGCCAGCGATAAAGCTTCAATTTTTCTACTTTGAATGACGCGATCCACAGAAATAAAAAGATCACATAAACAGTGGTAATGATTTGTTTTACGATTTCATGGTTAACCCTGACAAGGTACCAATTGTCTCGATTAAAGAAATGACCCGTTGAATCCATCCAAGGGTGAATGAAGTACATATCAATGTTCCCACCCACTGGAAATATGAATAAAAGTATAAAAGAACTAAGGGCAAGAAAAATAAGCTGAAGTTGAAAAAATTGTTTTTGTTGATTCATTGCCATGCAACATCAATTTGAATGTGAGTTGAAGGCATTACATAAAATAAAACTTAAATTGTTCTTAAACTAAATTTAATTTCGTGATCAAAATGATGAATGGATATATCCATTCACAACCTGTTGAGCATAAGAAGTTTAAAGTTTTTGCAAATTATTTGGATAGTAATCAATAGGGAACAGGTTTTGTGAATGGAAATGGTTTTGGTCTTGCGTAGCTTTAGACGCTACTCATGCCGAAACAAAAGTAACGTAATTGACTGATATTATTTGCTATTACAGAGGAAAAGACTCTGTCATGCCTACACAAAATTAAAACATACCTTCTTCAGAGTTTGCAGAAATTTTGTGAATGGATAAATCTGCACCCCTAAACTCATCTTCTTGAGATAAACGAATGCCAATAGTTGCTTTAAGTAAACCATAAACAATAAAGCCGCCAGCGAGCGCAATAGCAATCGCAAGTACTGTACCAATGAGCTGTGAAGCAAAAGATACACCGCCTAAACCACCAAGCCATTTTTGACCAAATAAACCCACTGCAATACCACCAAATGCGCCGCATACGCCATGTAAAGGCCATACACCCAAGACATCATCAACCTTAAGCTTGTTTTGTGTGTAGGTAAATAGGTACACAAACATTGCACCAGCTGCACCACCAATAACAAGCGCACTGACTGGATGAACAATGTCAGAACCCGCACAGATTGCAACTAAGCCTGCAAGTGGGCCGTTGTGTAAGAAACCAGGGTCATTTTTCCCAATCGCATTTGCTGTAATGGTGCCGCCGACCATTGCCATGAGCGAGTTAATGGCAACCAGACCAGAAATTGCATCAACACGCTGCGCGCTCATCACGTTAAAACCAAACCAGCCAACAATTAAAATCCATGAACCGAGCGCTAAAAATGGAATAGAAGATGGTGGATGAGCACTTACACGACCATCCTTTTTATAACGACCAGAACGGGCACCCAATAAAATTACAGCAGCAAGTGCAATCCAACCACCCATCGCATGTACCACGACTGAACCGGCAAAATCATGAAAAGCTGCACCGAAGGTTATTTCTAACCACTTTTGCAAACCGTAGTTACCATTCCAGACCATACCTTCAAAAAATGGATAAACCAGCGCCACTAAAGCAAGTGTTGCAATTGCTTGTGAACGCATTTTTGCACGTTCAGCAATACCTCCCGAAATAATGGCGGGAATTGCCGCAGCAAACGTCAGTAAAAAGAAGCAACGCATTAAGTTGTAGCCATGATCACTTGCGAGGCTTGTACCATCATGGAAGAAATGCTGACCATAGGAAATGTAGTAGCCAACAAAGAAATATGCGATTGCAGAAAGAGCAAAGTCAGTCAGAATTTTACTCAGTGCGTTCACCTGATTTTTATGGCGAACCGTACCAAGTTCCAAGAATGCAAAACCTGCGTGCATGGCAAGAACCAAAACTGCACCAAGTAATAAGAAAAATAGATCTACATTTTGCATAGCATGCTCGAAAAAAGTGCTAAATTCCATTTTGGAACAAATCTGGGTCTGTAAATTGCACCAAAATAGATTTAAGGAATCTAAAAACCTAAGTTTGTCGAAACAAACTCAATTGCATAAAAGTGAATATGCAATAAGTGCACCAATTTGAATTAGAAAAGTGGTTTTTGGCGATAAATGGTGCGCCGATTTGGTCAGCATGGGACAGTAATAGCGCTTTTTACGTTACAAGTCATCTAATATGTTTATAAAATGACCTAAAAAAGTTCGTTATCGAATTCTTAAAAATTATCCCTAATCATTTAATAATCTGACCAAACCGATTGGGCAACTTCAATAAATGCCTTTACGGCTGGACTGATGTGTTTTTTGTTTTTTACTGCAAGACCAATAGAACGTTTAAGGTGCGGTTTAAAAGGGCGCTTAACTACATTTGGATAAAGTGAAAGTAACTCTTTGGTAATCACCATATCAGACACAATAGACACCCCTAATTGATTGTGAACCATGCTGACGATACTCAGAATTTGTGAAACATAAAATTTGATGTCTGGTTTCACATTAAAGTTTTTTAAAATTAATTCGACCTGATGTCGACTACCAGCCATCGTCATAATAAAAGGGCAGTTTTCTAGCTGTGCTGGATCAATGTAGAGCTGCTCTGCGAGTGGGTAACTATTTGGAATTAGGGCAACAAAACGGTCTTCAATTAAGGGGAATGTATCGAAGCGTTCATCGGGCATAATCAAAAAACCAACTTCTATGCGCCGTTCTAATAACCATTGAGCAACTTCTTTATCTTCACCTTCATCAATATAAATTTCGATTTTAGGGTAGCGTTGCCGAAAGGTTTCTAAGATTTCAGGCAATAAATAAATAGAGGATGAAGCCCCAAAAGATCCGATACGTAATGTGCCTTCATTTAAACCGTGGATTGCAGCCACTTCTTTTTCTAAGGTATCGGAAATACTCAATAACTCTTTTACATGCGTAAGAAGCTGCTGACCTGTCATAGTCAGCTCAATATTACTCTGGGATCTTGAAATTAGGTTAATGCCCCATTGTTGTTCTAATGATTTAAGCGCATGAGAAACGGCCGACTGTGAAATTCCCAGCTTTTCTGCTGTAGCAGTAAAGCTTTTTAGTTCAGCAATGAGTGCAAAAATTTCAAGCTGGGTAAATGTCATGTTGTATTTGTTATGAGTAAAAACTCATTTTATCATGAGTTTTCATTAACTTTAATATATGAGTAAGCCAAGGTCATTGCCGAAAAAAGCAAGCCTCAACAAAACTCGAGTAAAGAAATGAATAGCATTGTTTTATCTCTTTTTCCTTTAGTTGCATTAATTGCATCAGGATACCTGTTTAAAAAATATCGTTTTTTTAGCGATGAGTTTTGGGTTGGGGCAGAGAAGCTGAATTACTATATTTTATTTCCCGCTTTGCTTTTCAGTACGCTATCGACCGCGAAAATTGACTTACAAAGTTTGAGTACAGCCATTATTGCGATGTTGATTGTGGTTTTGGCAGTCACCGCCTTTTTATACATACTTCGAATGTTTTGGCACATACCACCTGCACGTTTTGGTGTGCATGTACAAAGTATGGTTCGCTTTAATACCTATATTGGTTTGGCTTTAGTGACTTCACTTTTTAAAAGTGAAGGAATGGCAATTCTGGCAATTTTATTGGCGCTTTGCATTCCACTTGTGAATATTATTTCAGTGCTCGCTCTAACCTCTAAAGAACACATGGCAATTAAACCTGTTTTGATTGCTCTTCTTAAAAACCCTTTAATTGCATCGTGTGTGGTCGGGGCAGCAGTCAATGCACTTCATATCCCAATTTGGGAAGGCTTTACTCAGTTTATTAAGCTTTTTTCAGTGTCGAGTTTGCCACTAGGTTTGTTATGTGTTGGCGCAGCTTTGCAGTTTATGCAAATTAAAAAAGATATTGTGGTGTTGGCAGCAGATACTTTTGCACGACTTTTAGCAGTGCCTGCCTTGGCTTACGCGGTTTGCATGTGGTTTGGTTTACCAAGCTTGCAAACACAAATTTTAGTTATTTTCTTTGCATTACCGACTGCTTCCGCTTCATACATTTTAACCAAAGTTTTGGGTGGCGATAGTCAGCTCATGGCAGCCGTAATTAGCTTTCAAACCTTATGCGCCGCCGTGACTTTACCATTAGTGATTTGGTGGATTTCTTAAGATATAAACTTTAGTTAAGTCGCATTCTATTTTCTGAAAATTAATAAGCTGATTCTGACTTAAGGAATCCTTTGCTACCTTCCTCATCTGATTATTGCTACACTTTTTTCTTTTTCAGGTGGATGAGTATGTCCTTTGATCTCAAAGTCAGCTTGCAGCAAAGGTCTGAACCGTCTGCACAGCAGAAAAAACTGAATCGCCTGATTGATAAAATAGAGCAGCAAAAAGTTAGCCTGAGTACATGGCAAAATGCACAAGCTGAGATTCAACAGCACATACGGCAAAAACTGATGCCTGTGTATGGCGATTTGCATGAGGTCTTATTTCAGCAGTTGGACCAACTCTGGAATATGTTGCATAGCCATGAGTTTTCCAAAGCGGATATGCAACAACTCGATGAAAAAATTGCCCAGCTTGCACAAATGTTGAAGCGCTCCAAAATGCTATCTGCTGAACAGTTAGAGTTAGTGAAGCAGATCGATACCTTTTATGAGCAACATGCGGGGGAGTCGGTAAAAAAGAATAAAAAAGCTCATCCAATCAAATCTGAATATGATGAAAGTGCTGAGCAAAGCTCAGAATTTGAAGAAGACTTTGAACAGTATGCTGCCGAGCAGCAACAAGCGCGAGAGCAAGCCAAACAGCAAAGACAGCAACAAAAACGTGAACAAGCTGAGCAAATGGCAGCACAGTCACTTAAAACAGTCTATTTAAAAATTGCCGCGATGATTCACCCAGACCGTGAGCAAGATGAAACCAAAAAAGAAGAAAAAACTGAGTTGTTCCAACAGGCAGGTCAGGCCTATGAAAAGCAGGATTTGTTTTATTTACTCAAACTCCAGTTACAACTTGAACAGAATAAAGGGCTAGGCGCTAAAGAACTATCTGCTGAGCAGTTACGGTTTTATAAACTGGCTTTAGATGCACAAAGTCAGCAGCTTGAAAGTCATATTGCTGAGATTTTGGATTCTTTTCAGTTAGCAAAGAATGTAAAAGCAGAACATATGCATATTAGTGATGTTTATAAAGCTGTAGATGCTGATTGTGCTGAGTTAAAGCAGCAGCTGAAATGGGAAAAGGAACGTTTAAAGCATATGAAAAAAGTGAGTGGGGTAGAAATGTTGTTGGGGCATGGGGTGCTTTAATTTATTAGGTTTAACTCACTTCAACCTTTCTCTGGAAATAGATGGAATATTCATTATTAAATTTATGAAGTTATAAAATCAGATGTTTTCCCCTCTTTGTAAGGGAGGGGAATTAACTGAGGGCTAACTTAAAATTTGATTTAATAGTTTTGGTAATTCTTCGAACTTTTCAAACCAAATAATATTGACACCAAGTTCAGAAAACATTAATTCTTGTAGATTATGATGTCTTTCAAGAAAAGCCGATTCTAATTTTGTTGAGTTTTTTACCTTTTTTGAAATTTCAGAAATATTAATTCGTTTTAGAAATGCAAAATGTTGAATATTTTCATTTCCAGTCTGGGCAATCTCAAGTAGTCGACGTAAATTAGGATCATCCATTGATAGCCCAATCATAATACAAGTATTTTCTTTTAAGGTTGATAACTGGATTAAATTTGACCAATGATATGGGTTAGAATACATACGATGGTATCCCTCTTCTGAAAAAATTAAGTCCATTTTTTCAAAAGAATTATCATTAGATAATTCTATATTCTGAGGTATAAATCCATGTACATGGTATATAGGTAATTCTTCATTACTATATTTGTCGTTATCTAAAAAAATAGATCTATATATTAAGTTGATACTATCTAAATGCTGTTCAAATAAATTATCAAAATTGTAAGTAATTACAGACTTAACTTTTGCGCCCGTTCTAGTTGGAATACATAATTTACCAATAATATTTATTAGTTCAGACTTCTTTATCTCTCTATTATAGAGGGTTTTTTGTAATTCTTTTATAAAGCTTTGCGAATCTTGATTTTGAGTAAAGAAACCAGTACGTAAATATCTTGCGGAAAGCAATGCTGAACTTAAATAGTTTTCTGAAAATGTTTTACTAATATGTTTAATAACTTCTATATATTCACTAGCAGGCATATTACTAAGTTCTGGAGTATCACTACTACTATTAATTAGGTAGGTAATAAATAAACTTGATATTAATTCATCCCAGCTAGGTAGATTAGCACTGCATGACACACCTGCACCGAGTAGCAGAGAAGTTTTTCCACTGTTTTTATATTGGGATTTTAATTCTTTTAATAAATTATCTCTTTTGATTTTCCAATTTTCATTTTTTGAAAATACAAGGTTTTGGAGTTTTACTGAAAAGAGTTTATCTACAATATCATTAATATCGTCTGTTAGGTCGGTAAGAATATTATTTAAAAAATTTTTACTATAGACTTTTAAATTTAATTCTGAGTTGGGGTATGAACTTAATATCTTTTTCTCTAATGACAAAGCATCATTATCATCTAATAAGGTAATGAAAATTATAGAATTAAATTGATCTTTATTTATTAGATTAAAAATTAATGATTGAGCTTTTTTTAGTTCAAATTCTTGATCTATTTTTTTTCTAATATTTTTATAGTCATTTACTAGTATCTTTTCTAAATCAGCGAAAATTTCTATACCACAAGGTGCTTTATGGTTTTTAAAATCGGTTTCTAGAATTAAATCAAATTCATATGATCCAGTATTTCTGCGCTTATATTTGATTTTATTCTTATCAAAATATTTATCTAAAATTGTTTCAATCAAAATGGAAGTATCAACTTTACTTATTGATCCATTTTTCTTAAAAATTTCGCTAATTAAATTATCAATATTCATATTGCAAAAAGAAGCCCCTAAAGGCTTCATTTTTACATAATAAATATTAAGTTATCAATACATTAAAGCGCAGCAATTTGCTCCATATTCGCTTTAACTTTTTCTAACTGAGCAGCAAACTCAGCAAGCTTCGCTTTTTCACCTTCAACAACTGCTGCTGGTGCTTTAGATACAAAGCCTTCATTTGCAAGTTTGCCCGCGATTTGGTCATGTTGTTTTTGGATTTTATCCAAGTCTTTTTGCAAACGAGCAAGCTCAGCTTTAGGGTCGATTAAACCTTTCATTGGTACAAATACCGATGCATGGCTTACCACGCTAGAGCAAGACAAAGGTGGCTCTTGGTCTTTATTTAAGAACTCAATGCTTTCAACTTTAGCCAAGGCTTTGAACAATGCTTCAATACGAATAATTTGTTCACGTTCAGCGTCAGATGTATTTTGAAGTAATACTGGCAACAAACGCGCATTACCTAAGCCTAACTCACCACGAATGTTACGTACCGCACCAATCAAACCTTGAAGCCATTGCATATCTGCTTCAGCTTGTTCATTGATTTTTGCTTGCTCAGGAATAGGGTATTGAGCAGTCATAATCGTTGGGCCGCCTTGACCAAGCATTGGTGCAAGAGTCTGCCAGATTTCTTCTGTCAAATACGGCATAAGCGGATGAGCCAAACGTAAAGAAGCTTCCATTACTGCAAGCAATACACGGCGTACTTCAGCTTTACGCTCTTCTGAAACTTCTGCATCGTTTAGAACTGGTTTAGTTAACTCAACGTACCAGTCACAGTATTCATTCCAGATAAAGTCGTAAATCGCTTGTGCAGCAAGGTCTAAACGATACGTTGCAAACGCTTGATGTACAGCAGCTTCTGCTTTTTGCAGACGGCTCATAATCCATTGTTCTGGCAGTTCCCATAGATCAGGACGTGCTTCTTGCCCAACAGTTTGACCTTCAACATTCATCAGAACGAAACGAGTTGCGTTCCAGATTTTGTTACAGAAATTACGGTAGCCTTCAACACGTTTTAAGTCGAACTTGATGTCACGACCAGTGTTTGCAAGCGCACAGAACGTGAAACGAACTGCGTCAGTACCATAAGCATTGATGCCTTCAGGGAACTCTTTACGCGTTGATTTTTCAATCTTCGCCGCATCTTTCGGGTTCATTAAGCCAGTTGTACGTTTTGCAACTAAGCTTTCTAAATCAATACCGTCAATCAAGTCTAATGGATCAAGTACGTTACCTTTAGACTTCGACATTTTTTGACCTTCACCATCACGTACCAAGCCGTGAACGTAAACAGTCTTAAATGGAACTTGAGATGAACCATCTTCATTTTTCATGAAGTGTAGGGTCATCATGATCATGCGTGCAACCCAGAAGAAAATGATGTCAAAACCAGTCACCAATACATCTGTTGGGTGGAAGGTTTTTAAGAAATCATTTGCTGCATCTTTTTGTGCATCGCCAGTCCAACCTAAAGTTGAGAAAGTCCAAAGTGCAGATGAGAACCATGTATCAAGAACGTCTTCGTCTTGTTTAAGTTCAACGTCAGCAGCGAGGTTGTTTTTCGCGCGGACTTCTTCTTCATTACGGCCAACATAGATGTTGCCATTCGCATCGTACCAAGCTGGAATACGGTGACCCCACCAAAGCTGACGTGAAATACACCAGTCTTGAATGTCACGCATCCACGCCATGTACATGTTACTGTACTGCTCTGGAACAAACTTAATGCGACCATCTTGAACTGCTTCAATTGCAGGCTCAGCAAGCGGAGCAATTTTTACATACCATTGGTCAGTCAGTAATGGCTCAATGATTACGCCTGAACGGTCGCCACGTGGAGCTTTCAAATCATACGGTTGGATTTGATCTAACCAGCCTTCAGCTTCAGCTTGAGCAACTAATTTTTTACGTGCATCAAAACGCTCTAAACCAGCATATTCCGCAGGTGCAGTAATAGTTTTAGAAATCTGTTCGCCAGCTTTTGCAATATATTCAAACTCACCTAAAACTTCGGCGTTTTTGTTGAAGATATTAATGATTGGCAAGCTATTGCGTTTACCTAAGTCATAGTCATTGAAGTCATGAGCAGGTGTGATTTTTACACAGCCAGTACCGAAGTCTTTTTCAACGTAGTCGTCAGCAACGATTGGAATTAAGCGACCAGTAATTGGTAATACAATGTTTTTACCAACAAGGTGTGCATAACGTTCATCTTCAGGATGAACAGCAACCGCAGTATCACCCAGTAATGTTTCAGGACGAGTTGTTGCAACGACTAAATAGTCTTTGCCGTCTTGAGTTTTAACTGATTTGTCTTCAAAGAAATATTTAAAGTGCCAAAGTGAGCCTTTTTCTTCTTTGCTTTCTACTTCAAGGTCAGAAAGAGCAGTTTGAAGTTTAGGGTCCCAGTTTACAAGGCGCTTACCACGGTAAATTAGACCGTCTTCGTGCAAACGAACGAATACTTCTTTAACTGCGTTTGATAAACCTTCGTCCATCGTGAAGCGTTCACGTGACCAGTCTACAGATGAACCTAAGCGACGAATTTGTTTCGTAATTGTGCCGCCAGATTGTTCTTTCCATTCCCAAACTTTTTCGATGAACTTATCACGGCCTAAGTCGTGACGAGTCACACCTTGTAAGCCAAGTTGACGCTCAACAACCATTTGCGTTGCAATACCAGCATGGTCAGTACCCGGTTGCCACAAAGTGTTTTTACCCATCATACGGTTATAACGGGTGAGGGCATCCATAATGGCATTGTTAAAGCCATGGCCCATGTGCAAACTACCTGTGACGTTTGGTGGTGGAATCATGATACAGAATGATTCACCGTGACCAGAAGGTTTGAAGTAACCTTGTTCTTCCCACGTTTGGTACCACTTCTTTTCGATCTCGGTTGGATCGTATGTGGTCGCAATATTTTGAGCGGTTTGAGCGTCAGTCATAGTAGCTTAGATCGAATATGCATAAAAAATTGCACCTATTGTAGCAAAAAAATGCCTCGAAATTAATGTGCTGAAAACAGATAAACGGTTTTGTATTTTTTTCAAAAAACGGTAGATTTATGAAAGATGGATCACAATTTAATCGTGTAGACACACGGCACAAAAATTACAAAAGAATTGAAGAAGGATGCTACTTATGAGTTATGAAGTTTTTTTGAAAATTTCCGATTCAACTTATACCCAATTTGAGACTATTCGGCAGAAACTGCATGATGGGGTAAGTCAAAGTCAGGCAAAACCCTTAGGCGATGTACTCTCTGATCTTTCTTGTGAAATTATTGAGCAGGTTTTTTCTGTGCTTTTACAGTCAGGAAATGCAACCATGTCTCCAAAACAACAAGCTGAGTCTGAAAAAGTGGTTCAGCAAGTTTTAGAGACTTTTCGAAAATATATGCCTTGGTCAGTTTCATTTTTTGGAAATGAGCGTCTTTTACCTTTAGTTGATTACATGACATCTCTAATGAAAGAACAGGGCCAACAAGTTTATATTACCTACCCAGTTACCCTACAACTCGTACAACAAGCTCAAAACCTTACGCAGCAAATTCGTGACGGTAATATGCAAAGTATTACAGCGGCTTTTGAAACCTTAATACAAATTGTAGATTTAGGCGTAACAAGCCTAGTACGTGAGCCTAAAAAGCGTTTAAAATTTAATTTAGTTGTCGATAAAACTCTTAACGGAGTGATCAACATGACGACGCATTTGGGCTATAAACGTTTGGAAAAGTTAGGTACACAGGTCGATCAGACCACAGCAACTCATTATATCAACCACTTTCTGGCCTTCATGCATCAAGCAGCATAATTTAAAAAGATAACAGGAACATAAAGCATGGCCAAACTTGATACTTTGCAAAATAATGTGGTATGGATTACGGGAGCATCTTCTGGTCTGGGTAAGGCCTTAGCAGGCGAGTTGGCTTTGCAAGGGGCCGAAGTAATTTTGACCTCGCGTCGTTTTGAAGAATTAGAAGAAGTTCGTGTTGGTTTGTTAAACGCTGACCGTCATTTGTCAGTGGTTGCTGATATTACTGATGAAAAGCAAGTAAACGAAGCTTATAAGCAGATTTTAAAAGCGAAAGGCCGTATTGATTGGCTTATCAATAATGCTGGCTTAAGCCAACGTGCTTTAATTAAAGACACGACAATGGCAACCGAACGGGCCATTATGGAAGTCGACTATTTCTCTCAAGTGGCATTAACCAAAACTGTGCTGCCGACCATGCTAGAACAAAAGTCTGGCCGAGTTGTATTTGTGTCGAGTGTAGCAGGTTTATTAGGGACTCAGTACCGTGCAAGCTACTCTGCTGCTAAAGCGGCAATTCACATGTGGGCAAATAGTTTACGTGCTGAAGTCTCTGATCAAGGTGTTGAGGTGTCAGTTATTTTCCCTGGTTTTGTAAAAACTAACGTTTCGTTCAATGCGCTAAATGGTGCTGGGCAACCTCAAGGTCATCAAGATGAGGCTATCGAGAATGGTTTAGAGGCAGATGTATTTGCAGAGCAATCTGTAAAAGCATTAATGCAGGGGCAAGAATATATTATTGTTGGTGGAGCGAAAGAAAAACTAGGTGTGATGGTTTCTCGCATGTCACCAAAACTTCTTTATAAAATGATTCGGAAAACAAAAGTAAAATAAAAAAGTGATTTCGCCGTGCTAAATTGATGGAAAAACCCGCAGAAGGTTCACCATGGATCAAGATTATCACCGTATTTTAGATGTCATTACGCGTTTTCAATTGGTCTTTGATCAGAAAAATTGGGACGCTTTTGATGAGTTATTGGCAGATCAACTTGAGGTGGACTATTTCCAGTTTAGGGGAGAGCCTTTATGTGTCGTGTCTTGTCATGAATATAAAGGTTCTCGGCAACAAGCTTTATCGCATTTACGGCTACAGCACAATTTGAGTAATCCTCTGATTCGTATTGAACAAGATCAAGCATGGTTAGAATGTAATTATCAAATTTATCGTTTTTCGGAAAATGATTATTTTCATTCGTTTGGTCGTTATTATTTTACTTTGGCAAAACAACAAGAGAGTTGGAAAATTACCGGAATTTGCCAACACTTAACTAAAAATATTGGCAATCCGCGTATTCATTTTTCTGCTATGGGGCAGTGCTAGTCTTTTACTGCTGTACCATAAGCACATACTTCAACCATGCCACCTTGCATACCAAGTTCTGTTGTACTCAGCCGAACTCCCATAATATGGTTAGCTCCTGCGGTATGTGCTTGTTGTTTTAAGCGAACAATGGCTTCACGGCGAGCACGCTCAACTACACTTTCATAACTGGTCAGTCTTCCGCCCAAAACATTCTTAATGGATGCCAATACATATTTAAAGTAGTCATGAGAAATCACGACATTACTACTAATCAAATGACCTAGCTGATCACTCGTTGCAAAACGATTGGTATCAATTCTGATATGGGCAAATTGCTGTTCTTTTTCTTGAAGTTCTTTCAAATGTTTTCGCTCAATATGGCGGCCAAAACCCCAACCAATACTGAAAAGAATCAGAAAAATAATAAGCTGAAAAATAAGATTGTCCATTTTCTACCTATGCACTAAATGGATCTGGTAGATGGGGTGCTTGAGGTTGAACAACCACAGCCGTACCATATACGAATAATTCAGAAGCGCCTTGGGCAATATTTGAAGTTGAAAAACGAATACCAACAATTGCATTCGCACCAAGTTGCTGAGCTTTGGCAATCATGCGATCCATGGCTTCTTGGCGGGATTCTTCTAATAATTCGGTATAACCTGTAAGTTCACCACCTACAATATTTTTTAAACTTGCCATCAAATCACGGCCAACATGCTTACTACGGACGGTACTTCCATAAACAACATCAAGTTGCTTTACAATCTGGTGGCCCGGAACACTTTCTAAATTACTCAGTAACATTGTTTTTTTATCAATCTAAATTCTTAAAGTCTCAAGATAAAAAATATTCACATCAGATGCAATAAAAAAGCCCACCGAAGTGAGCTTTTATAAATTAAGTTATTTAAAACTTATTGCTTTTTAAGTTCAGCACTTGATGGTTGATTAACCACTGTATCTGAAGTATTTGCTTTTAAACCACCACCTAGAGTTTTGTATAACTCGATTTGGTTATTTAAGTTAGCTTGTTGAAGCAACAATAAACCTTGTTCTGCTGAATAAGATGAACGCTGTGCGTCAAGAACTGTCAAGTAACTATCAATACCAGCACGGAAGCGGGCATTTGACAGTGTATAGTTGCGGTTAGTTGCTTCTACTAGACGTTGTTGAGCTGTTAAACGCTCACCAATATTGGCACGAGTTGCAAGTGCATCATTAACTTCGCGGAACGCAGACTGAACTGATTTTTCATAATCAGACAATGCAATTTTCTGATCGGTTTCAGAAATTTTTACATTGGCACGACGTGTGCCCCAGTCAAAGATTGGTAAGTCTAAGCTTGGACCAATTGACCAAACAAAACCACCAGACTTAAATAGATCACTTAAGTCAGTTGATGCATAACCAGCAGAACCCGTTAAGCTAATGGTTGGGAATAAACGTGCTTTTGCAGCACCAATATTCGCACCAGCAGCGCTTAAGTTATATTCGGCAGCTTTTACATCTGGACGGTTGTTAAGCAAGTCACTCGGTAAACCAGCTGTATATACATTTTGTTGAGTAATGCGTTTTACAGGTTGGTTTGGCAACAAGTTTTGTGGAACTGATTGGCCCACTAACAAGTTCAACAAGTTTTGTGCTTGAGCAATCTGTGTTTTGTAGTTCGCTACATCATTACGCGCAGTTTCTACAGAAATCTGTGCCTGACGTAGTGGAACTTCACTGTCGATGCCCACATCAAAACGTTTTTTGTTGAGATTGTAAGAGTCTTGTTGTGCTTTAAGCGTTTGCTCTGCAAGTCTTAAATTCGCTGTTGCGAAAGAATAGTTTAACCATGCTTGAGCAACTTGGCTGATAAGACTGATTTGAGTCGAATCACGTGCACTTTGCGTTGAAAGATAACTATCTAGTGCAGCATCTTTTAAGCTACGTACACGGCCCCAAAAATCGAGTTCATAGGCAGTTACACCCAAACCTACTTGATAAGTAGAGTAGGGGTTATTCGGATCACGGCTTTGAGAAACCTGACGAATTGCACTACCACTTGCTCCGATTGTTGGAAGCTGGTTGTTTTGCGTAATTCGATATTGCTGTTGGGCACGTTCAATATTGAGCGTTGCTGTACGTAAGTCGCGGTTGTTGGCAAGCGCCAAATCAATCACTCCGAGCAAACGAGAGTCAGCAAAGAACTGTTTGTAACCCTGTTCAGCAATAGACGTACCAGAAGCGCTGTTATATGCATAGCTTTCTGGAATATCGGTTTTCACGACTGGTTCTGGGCCGCGCATGCTTTGACAAGCTGACAAAGCAAGCGCAAGTGCAGATACCGCAATGCTACGACCTGAAATAGACCATACTTTTTGCATCACGATTTATGCTCCTGAGTGTTTATGGTTTTTGGTTTGTACTTAAAGATACTACGAATCCACACATAGAATACAGGGATAAAGAAGATACCTAAGAACGTTGCACTGAGTACGCCACCGAGTACACCGAAACCGACTGAGTGCTGACTTCCTGCACCAGCACCTGTTGAAAGTGCAAGTGGAAGTACACCGAAACCGAAGGCAAGGGTAGTCATGATAATTGGACGTAAACGCATTTTTGAAGCATGTAAAGTTGCCTCAAGTAGGTCTTCACCTTTTTCCTGCAACTCTTTTGCGAACTCAACGATCAAGATCGCATTTTTTGCAGAAAGACCAATGACCGCGATCATTGCTACCTGGAAGTAAATGTTATTTGAGAGATTTGGATCTCCTTTAATAATCATACCCAAGTAAGTCAATACGATTGCACCAATAATACCAAGTGGTACTACAAGTAAAACCGAGAACGGAATAGACCAGCTTTCGTACAATGCAGCTAAGCAAAGGAAAACGATTAACAATGAAAGCGCATATAAGAATGGAGCTTGAGCACCAGACTCACGTTCTTCAAGTGATAAACCTGTCCATTCATAGTCGAAACCTTGTAAGCCCATAGATGGTAACTTCGCAATAATTTCTTCCATGGCTTTCATAGAGTCACCAGAGCTTACGCCAGGTGCAGGTGTACCTTGAATGTTAACCGATGACACGCCGTTATAACGTTCAAGACGTGGAGAACCATATGTCCATTCGCCAGTAGCAAATGCAGAGAACGGTACCATTTCGCCTTTGCTATTACGCACATACCACTTGTTTAAGTCTTCAGGCATCATACGGCTACCCGCATCACCTTGAACATAAACTTTTTTCACACGACCACGGTCAACGAAGTCGTTAATGTATGAACCACCCCATGCAATACGCATAGTGTTGTTAATGTCAGCAATGCTAACGCCCATAGCACCAGCTTGAGCCTGATCTACATTAATTTGATACTGAGGTGTATCTTCTTGACCATTAGGACGTACCCCTACAAGACGTTTATCTTGTGAAGCCAAACCTAAGATCGTATTACGCGCTGCAATAAGTTTCTCATGGCCTTGACCACTTGAATCTTTAAGTTGCAAGTTAAATCCAGCTGTTACACCGAGTTCAGGCATTGCAGGAAGCTGTAATGGCATAATGTAAGATGCGTCTTTGACGATCATGTTTAATGCCATACCCCGCTGAATTAAAGCACCGATTTGAGACTCTGGTGAAGTACGTTCACTCCAGTCTTTCAACTTAACGAAGCCAATACCAGCATTTTGACCAACACCCGTGAATGAGAAGCCCGAAACGGTGAAAATAGATTCCACAGTATCTTTTTCATTCATGAAGAAGTTTGTCATGGTGTCAATCACTTTACCTGTACGGTCAAGCGTTGCGTTTGGTGGTAATTGAACAAGTGTCATAACCACACCCTGATCTTCTTCTGGTAAGAATGAAGATGGGAGTTTCTGGAACAAGAACACTAGTAGGCCAATCACTACAGCGTAAAGTACGCCAGAGAAGATTTTGCCTTTAAGCATGCGGCTAACACCATTTTGGTAGCTATGCGACATGCGGTCAAAGCCGTTGTTAAATCCTCTGAAGAAACGAGCAAAAATATTATTGCTTGGTTCTTTGTTAGGATCATGCTGTTTTAAAATGGTTGCACAAAGTGCAGGGGTAAAGGTTAACGCTACAATTAACGATAGAACCATTGCTGTTACAAGAGTAATCGAGAATTGACGGTAAATTACACCTGTTGTACCACCAAAGAATGCCATTGGTACGAATACCGCTGTCAATACGCTTGTGATACCAATTAACGCACCAGAAATCTGTTGCATTGATCGTGAAGTCGCCGTGACCGGATCGGTATGCTCTTCACTCATCACACGCTCAACGTTTTCTACTACAACAATGGCGTCATCGACTAGAAGACCAATTGCCAATACCATAGCGAACATGGTTAAGGTGTTAATTGAGAAACCAAAGATATTAATAACAGCAAATGTACCTAATACAACAACAGGCACAGCAAGTGTTGGAATAATCGTTGCACGCCAGTTCTGCAAGAACAAGAACATAACAATGAACACTAAAATTACCGCTTCAATTAATGTGTGTACAACACTTTCAATTGAAAGACGAATAAATGGAGTCGTGTCATAAGCCAGTTTATCTGCAAGACCTGTTGGATAGTTCTTACGTAATTCTGCTAAACGGTGTTCAACAGCGTCAGCGGTGTCAAGTGCGTTAGCACCAGTTGCAATTTTAATTGCGAGACCGCCAGCAGGTTTACCATTAAACTTCGAATCGAACTGGTAGTTATCAGAACCTAACTCTACACGAGCAACATCTTTTAAACGAACCTCAGCACCTGATGCTGTGTTCTTTAAGAAGATATTTTTAAATTGTTCAGGTGTTTGTAACAAGCTTTGCGCATTTACTGTTGCGTTAAGCACTTGACCTTGAACCGCTGGTGCACCACCTAACTGACCTACAGCAACTTGTGAGTTTTGCGCTTGTAAAGCAGTCGCAATATCACTTGGTGTTAACTGATAGTTGGTAAGTTTTGCAGGGTCGAGCCAGATACGCATTGCGTATGAACCACCAAAGACTTGTACCTCACCAACACCAGCAACACGGCTAAGTGGTTCTTTAATTGACGAGTTTACGTAATCTTTAATGTCTGAGTCTGACAGGGTATTGTCTGGTGAATAAAATGCAATAACTTGCAAGAAGCTTGCGCCAGATTTAGTAACCGTCACACCTTGGCGTTGAACGTCTTCAGGTAAAAGCGCAGTTGCAGATTGCAGCTTGTTTTGTACCTGAACCTGTGCAATATCTGGATCAATACCTTGTTCAAAGTTTAATTGAATAGAGGCTTGACCGTTACCAGCACTGTTAGATGAAATATAACGTAAACCATCTAGACCATTCATTTGTTGTTCAATGATCTGGGTTACGGTGTTTTCAACAGTCTCAGCCGATGCACCAGGATAAGTTGCAGCAATTGTAACTGTCGGTGGTGCAATCGTCGGATACTGTGCAATAGGCATTTTAGTTAGCGTGAGAATACCCGCCAACATAATGACTAATGCAATCACCCACGCAAAAATGGGGCGATGAATAAAAAATTGTGCCATTCAATCTACCCCTTATGCATTAGATGCTTTCTGTTCTGCTTGAGGTTTACCTGATTGAGCCGGTTTTGTAGCATTTGGAGCTGCACCTTGAGGATTCGCTGGTTGAGCTTGGTAAGGTTTTGCTGACACTTCTTGCCCTTCTTTAACTTTGGCAACACCATCAACAATCACTTTTTCACCAGCTTTGAGACCATTAGTCACAATCCAGTTTTGTCCTTGAACACCAGAGGTTTCAACAGGACGACTCTCAACAGCGCCTTTAGCATTAACAAGCATTGCTACAGCTTGACCTGTCGGTAAACGCGTAATTGCGGCTTGAGGAATCAGATAAGCATTTGGAACTACACCTTGAACAATCTGCGCAGTTGTATACATACCCGGGAGTAATAGATGGTTCGGGTTCGAGAATACGGCACGTAAAGTAATTGTTCCTGTGTCCTGATTTACAGAAGCATCAGAGAAAGCAAGTTGTCCTTCGATTGGATAAGTCGAACCATCTTCAAGCTTCAACTTCACTTTCGTGTTGTTACTGTTGTTTAAACTGCCTTTGCTGAGTTGTTGGCGTAAACGTAATAACTCGGCACTAGACTGGTTAATATCAACATAGATTGGATCTAACTGTTGAATCGTCACTAAAGGATCAGTTTGGTTTGCTGTAACTAAAGCACCAGCTGTTACAGAAGAACGTCCAGACTGACCAGAAATTGGTGAGCGAATTGTAGAATAACCAAGATCTACATTTGCATTCGTTACTTGAGCTTTTGCAGCAGAAACTTGTGCTTCAGCAACATTAACCTGACCAAGTAAGTCGTCATATTCTTGTTTAGATACAGCATTACTCGAAACAAGTTGCTTATAACGGTTTAGCTTGGTGCGTAGTGAAGCTAGATTTGCCTGTTGTTGTAAAAGAGATGCTTTTGCATTTTCAAGCGTTGCACGGTTTGTTCGAGAGTCCAGTTCATAAAGAGCCTGACCTTCACGTACATAACTTCCTTCAGCAAACAAGCGTTTTAAAATTACACCACTTGTTTGAGGACGAACTTCAGAAATTTGATATGCTGAAGTACGGCCAGAAAGCTCAACGCTTTGTTCAACACTTTGTGGTTGAGCAACAATAACACCTACCTCAGCAGGCGGCATTTTCTGAGCAGCAGCAGCTTGCTGTTTCTCATCGGAGCCTTTGCCACAACCAACAAGTGCGATACTTGTTGCTAATGCGCAAGCAGTAAGGGCAGGAGCCCAAAGCTTAGCCGACATCATTGTTCCACCTCGTTAGATAAAATCTAAAAATATATTTGTTTTTTACTTAACCTACTTTGTGTTTGTAATAACCAGAGCCAAAGCAGTGCAATCCAAATAAAACCTATGCCCCAACCGGCGAGTACATCTGTTGGAAAATGAACTCCAGCATATATTCTTGAAAGCCCCATGCAGATAAACCAAAGGCAAGAAATCAAAATGATATAAGGAGAGTTAATGTTGGGCTTATGGCATAACATTATCATTGCCAGACAAGCCAGTGTTGATGCATAAACACTGTGTGCACTTGGGAACGATGCACCGTAACTTTCGACAATATGATATACCTGTGGGGGTCTTGGGCGATCAACACACCACTTGAGCAGCCAACCCATGGTGATACTGCCAAGAACTCCCACGCTAATGAAAATAACAGTAATATATTTTTTATACCATGCCTGATATATACACACCAGAAAGGATAAAAAAAGTACAAAAGGCATACCACCTATCCGTGCTAGGAAGATCGTAATAGAGTTAAGATAATCTGAACGATATTCACTCAATATTTGAACGCTGAGAAGATCCAAAGACTGAAGTCTTGGTACAAAAAGACCAAGAACACCTAATCCTAAAAAAATACAACCAATAAAAAGCAACAAATAGGGCATATAAAAAATACCTTTGCTTATTCAAGCAGTGTCCACTACTGAAAGCCGCTAAAAGTGTACTTGCCAGTACACTTTTTTTCAAGCCTGATAGATCATCGTAAATTCATTTTGAAAATTTTTTAACATTTGGAAAAACAATCACAACAAAATTGACGAAAATCACATTTTGTGTACAAAGCAAAATTCTTAGTGGTCTGCTTTTTTTCCGTTATTTGTAGTCGTATTTTCTTCAAGTTCTAGCGGCTGTTTTGGGGGCCAGAAAAAATCGCTTGGGCGAGTCAGGAAATGGGTCATAACGAGTTTGGCTAAAGGTTTCCATTGTTCGAAGCGAACACGACGTGCACGTAGAGCCACAATAATCGTTAAGGTGAAACTAACAAATAAGTTAGTGAGACCAATACATAGCACGCCTAGAAAGGACACGATAATCAGTCCGATGTCTGGGCTGCCGTTAATAGTCATTAAACCTTGGATAAAGTTAGCCGAAGCAAAGGCAATATGACGGATATCTAAAGGTAAACCTAAAATAAACCCTATGGTACCCATACTTCCTAACATAATCCCGAATAAGAAGTTACCCGCTAACGCTCCTAAGTTACGTTCAATATAATCAGCAAAACGGTTGAGGCGATCTTGCCCAAACCAGTTTGCTAAGCGGCGATGCGCTCTTAGGCGTGGACCGACTTTTCGGTAAACAGCCATGTTGTCAAAGTAGCCAGCAATGAGACCCGACAAAAATAAGCAAACTCCGGCAATCGCTGCATGGGGAACTGCTAAGGAAGTGAATGGATTTAGGCTGTGCAACAAATACGTTGCTTTAGTATGGGTTAATAACGGTTCATCAAGATAAAACTGCCAAGCAAAAGTAATGAGTGCGGCAGTAGGGATCGCAATTGAAATGTTACCCAAAATAGCAATAAATTGAGTTCGGATAATATTAATAATAAGCGCTGCTAACTCTGCAATCTGAGCTGTTTTAGAACCTCTACGCTGCTGTACTGTTGCAGCAAGAGCCGCCGCCGTCATTGCGGGTTGCTTGGTAGCAACAGTAAAGTGCAGAACATGAATCAGAATAAAACCTAGAGAATAATTCATACTAAATGTAAAGGCTTGCATGAGCGGAGCCATTGTCATTCGTGCTGCAAGAATTTTTAAAGATGCCATAAAGGCAATAATGACGCCTGCTCCAGCAGCAGCTTTATACATGCCCCAAAAGCCTTTGGTATCAGTACTTACATAATGTTCACCTGTTCGGCTGGCATTTTCAGTCACTTGAAAGGCAATAAGTTCACTGGTTGTGCTGAGTAAAGAGCGAACACTTTTTTCACTATAGTGCGCCTTGGTTAAATCGGAAATAAGGTGCCCTAACGAAACATACTTTCCGTGAGTATTATCTACAACCAGATAAAGTAATAATTCAATACGATCAAGACATTGCTCAAGTAATGACAATAAATAAGTCAAACTTAAACTTACACCAATTCTTTTAGTAGCACGGCGAATCTTTAACACCACATCCCGACATTGTTCCAACATAACAAATGCTTGTGATGCATCGGGAGGAGCAATAACTGCAATCTCATGATCAGAAAGTTCTTGTTTTTTATATTTTTCTATAAATTCAATAATTTCACGATTCTGAACTAGAAACGGGGATTCATATTCCGTTAATTCTGGTTGAGCATTAATAAATTCGGGATAAAGACCAATTCCACTAATTCGATAGGATAAGACAGTGATGGCTTTAATCATTTCATTTTGAATGACTAACTTTTCATCGACATTACTTTGGCTTTGCCCAATAAGACTAAATAAATTTGACCAATCTTCATCAGCAATATTATTGAGCCAGATTTTGTCACTTTCTAAATAGAAAATTCTTCCAATTAATATTTTGAGTTGGCTTGCATCTTCAATTAACGGTAAAAAATGTGCTCCGAGTCTTTGTCCAAGCTGGTTCCAGAAACCATCTAAAGACAAAATCCCGCTGTCCGCATATAAGCTGACTTGCTTATAGCGATTAATCAAACGTAATAAGAAAGTTTGTAATAGAAAGGGTGCTGTAGGTGTACGTAAAAGACTTTCAATTAAAGCCTGTATTTTGTTCTTAATTTCATCCGTATCCTCTGGGTCGGATGGGCGAACGACATTGACGAGTTCAATCAGTAGATTTTCATCAATGACAGCTTGAGGATCCTCAAGCTGCTTCTCTATTTTTAAAAAATGTTCTGAAAAATTTACATGCATAGGCAAAATAATATCTATTGTATTCGATGTAACGCAAGCTGAGTTAAGTTAATCAATGCCTGACGATACGGTGTATCGGGTAGGTTTGATAAAGCTTGCAGTGCTGCTTCTGTTTCTTCTTGGGCACGTTGGTTGCAATAATCTAAAGCACCAGACTTTTGTACAATTTCGATGACCTGAGATAATTGGTCTACTCCACCAGTGGCGATACTGCGACGAATAATCGCATGCTCTTTACCTGTTGAGTGTGCTAATGCAGAAATTAACGGTAAAGTTGGCTTACCTTCCATTAAATCATCACCAATATTTTTACCTAATGTTTCAGCATCTGAAGTGTAGTCTAAAATATCATCAATAATTTGGAATGCATTACCAAAATGACCGGCAAACAATCTTAATGGTTCACGATACGCTTCTTGTCCAGCCAGAATAGCAGCGCCTTCTGTAGCGAGTTCAAACAGGCGAGATGTTTTACCGTGAATAATTTTTAAATAAGTTTCTTCGGTTGTATCTGGTTGATGCTGTGATTGAAGTTGTAATACTTCACCTTCAGCAATTTCACATGTACCTGTTGAAAAGTCTTTCAATAAAGTCATGTTATTTAAATCGACCAGTAAATCAAACGCACGGGCAATCAGGAAGTCACCGACTAATACAGCGGTCTGATTATTCCATGTCGCATTTGCTGTAGGTCGACCACGTCGAAGGCCAGATTCATCTACCACATCATCATGAACCAATGTCGCGGTATGCAACATTTCAATGATTGCAGCTAAACGTTGTGCGTTTACCATGTTATCTAAACCACAAGCACGGGCTGCAAGTAAACACATGATTGGGCGCATACGCTTTCCGCCAGCTTCAACAACATGCTTGCTGACAGACATGACTAAACCGACTTTTGAGCTAATTCCTTCATTAATCAAGTGATCCATCGCAGCAAAGTCTGAGGCAACAGGCGCAAGAATGTCTTGCTTGAAATCGATGACCATATGAAGAAAAACCCCGTATTGGTAGATAAGTGGCGTTAGTGTATCAATTAAAGGTGTGTTGCACAGGTAAACAAGTGGCTGATATTAATCATTTCTATTGTCTTTATGCGTTCTTTGTTCTTTATTTAAGCAAAACATGATATTTCCGGCAAAACAATAAATTTAATGACATCAGCATTAATACAACTTGTTCTTGTCGCAATTTGTGTCTGGAACTGTATTTTAATTTTCATTCAGAATCAATGAAAACTGCTAAATTCCAATCTAAGCTGTCTGTTGATTTTGTAAAAAGAGGGGAATAGGAGTCACTGATAAATAGAAAATACTTGTCGTTTGATCAAATTTCACTTAAAATCTGTCGCCTTATATAACCCCAGTGGCGAGCGTTTTAAGATCGATATATCCCTTATCGGCACGTCGACACGGGCTCATTGGAGTACATTATGTACGCAGTAATCCAAAGCGGTGGTAAACAGCACCGTGTAGTTGAGGGTGAAACCCTTAAAGTTGAATTATTGAAAGCTGAATCTGGCGCGACTATTACATTTGATGATGTATTGATGGTTGTAAACGGTGACAGCATTCAAATCGGTGCTCCAGTTGTAGCTGGCGCTAAAGTAACTGCAGAAGTGGTTGGCCATGGTCGTCACGACAAAATCCGCATTATCAAAATGCGTCGTCGTAAACACTACCGTAAACAACAAGGTCACCGTCAATGGTTCACTGAGTTGAAAATTACTGGTATTTCAGGCTAATCACGAGGAGTAAGAGACATGGCAACTAAAAAAGCCGGTGGATCGACGAAGAACGGTCGTGATTCAAACCCAAAAATGTTAGGTGTTAAAGTTTACGGCGGTCAAGCTGTAACTGCTGGTAACATCATCGTTCGTCAACGTGGTACTGAGTTCCACGCTGGTGCAAATGTTGGTATGGGCCGTGACCATACTTTATTTGCTACTGCTGACGGCGTAGTAAAATTCGAAGTGAAAGGTCAATTTGGCCGTCGCTACGTAAAAGTTGAAACTGTATAAGTTTTAGCTTCAAAAAAAAGCCCACATTTTGTGGGCTTTTTTTATGGAATTTAATCTTGTGTATCTTCATCATGATGAATGAAATTCTACAAACAACATGAATAACATAACAAAATATCTTATTTTCTCAATGATTAGCACAGAGTTTGTCGGTTAATATGAGTCTTGAATTAAGAGCTTGCTAAGTTTCATAACTTTGGAAGATGGCAAGTTGTCTTACAGCAACTAAAAAGGTGATGACATGAATATGCTTCGTAAAACTATGTGTGCTATTACACTCAGCGCGTCAGTGCTTGCTCCTGTAATGAGTACTACAGTGTTTGCTGCGCCTGTAGCAGCACCGGAGCAACAGGCAATTGGGAACCTGGTTAATCAGTTATCAGGTTTACAGCGTTTGACTGCCGACTTTGAACAAACAACTAAAGCCAATACAAAAACTGTGGCACAGAAAAAGAGTTTAAGTGCACAGCATATGAACCAGACATTTAAAGGCTCAATGAAAGTTGAGCGTCCGGGGAAATTTTATTGGGAAACAGTAAGTCCTGCTAAACAAACTATTGTAACGAGCGGAAAAACAGTTTGGATCTATGATCCAGATTTACAACAAGCGGTTCGCCAAAGCTTAGATGATCAGGTTGCAGATACACCAGCATTATTACTCTCTGGTAATACCAACCAAATCATGAAGTCTTATCGTGTAACACAACCCGATAAATCTAAACTTTATTTCACATTATTCCCTAAAAAAGAAGATGGGGCATTCCAAAGCCTAACGATTAGTTTCGGAGCAAATAAAGCGCCTACACTTATGGTATTACAAGACTCATTAGGTCAAACCACCTATGTACGTTTTAAGAACGTTAAAGTAAATGCTTCAATTCCAGCATCAGTCTTTAACTTTACGCCGCCAAAAGGTACAGATGTTATTGACCAATAATTAAAGCCTCTTCAAAAAAGCTACCGTAAAAGGTAGCTTTTTTTATATAAGAGAGACAGATACATTTTTTAACCCCGTCTTATTCTTACGCTTTGTATAGTGTTAGAGGTAAATTCATGGGGATTATTATGCGACTTTACGATAAGAAAATTATTTGTATTCTTCCATTAATGGTTGCAATGGCAATGGTGACTGGTTGTCAACCAAAGTCGGCCGCCACAGAAGAGCAGGTTGCTTCGACTGCAAAAGTTAAAGAAACGAAAGAGGCTGGTGTTCCTGTAATTCAAGCAAAAGTAATCCCAGTAAAATTGCCAAAATCAAAAGTTTGCTTAGAAGATGGTTGTACTGAGTATGATTTTCAAACAGTACAGACCAATCAAAAATGGATTAATGATTACTTCACCAATCGTATAAAGAAAGCAGATCCGAATGCTTTTGCAAATTTAGCTGATCAACCAGTTGAAGTACCTGAAGGTGAACCAAGTTCAAGTCAAAGTGCAATCTATGTTCGTTATTTAGGGCAAAACTATAATCTTGCCACCTTTGCATTACAGACTTATTCGTACTCAGCTGGTGCTGCACACGGCATGTCTCATCAAGAATTTGTAAATTTTGACTTATTAAATAAAAAGCACATTACTGTTGCTGAACTTATTCAACCAGATGTTGAAAAACAGTTGGTTGATGCCCTGTATGATGCAAATACAAATTGGCTTCAAGAGCACAATATCAATCGTGAAAAACTGCAATTAAGTGATAATTTCTACTATGGCGCAAATGGGATTGTTTTTGTCTATCCAATTTATGAGTTGGCTTCTTATGCCGAAGGAATGTCTGAATTAACGTTGCCGTATTTTGAAGCGAGTAAATTCATTAAACCTGAGTATTTACCGAGCGTGCCAAACTATAAGTTCTAAAATAGGTGATCTATTCTAACAATTGTGTGAAAGCTATTCGTTATGAATATGATCACTATATTTTTTAGTGTGAAGGCCTTACACTATAGCCAGTTTTTTACCCATATTATGATTGATTATGATCGACCCTAAGTTACTCAGAAATAATATTGAAGCTGTTAATGCGGCTTTGGCAAAACGTGGTGTTCAATTAGATGTTCAAGAATGGGCTTCTTTAGAAACTCGCCGTAAAGACTTGCAATCAAAAACTGAAAAATTGCAGGCAGAGCGTAATGCCGGTGCAAAACAAGTGGGTCAGATTAAAAAATCCGGTGGTGATGCTTCTGAAATCATGGCGCGTATGCAGGCGATTGGTGATGAAATCAAAGCTGCTGAAGTAGCTTTGTCAGAGCTCCAAAACGAGATTGAACAAAAAGCGCTTAGCATCCCTAACTTACCAGATGAATCTGTTCCTGCTGGTAAAGATGAAGATGATAACGTTGAAATTTCAAAATGGGGTACGCCTCGTCAGTTTGATTTTGAAATCAAAGATCATACTGACTTAGGTGAGTGGATGGGCGGTTTAGAGTTTGAAACTGCGACTAAATTGACTGGTTCACGTTTTAGTGTGTTGAAAGGTTCTTTAGCGCGCCTACAACGTGCTTTAACGCAGTTCATGCTTGATACCCATACTTTAAAGAATGGCTATACAGAAGCTTATGTGCCTTATTTGGTAAATGCTGATTCACTTCGTGGTACTGGTCAATTACCAAAATTTGAAGAAGATTTGTTCAAACTTCAAGGTGAAAAAGAATATTACCTCATCCCTACAGCAGAAGTTCCTGTTACTAACTTCGTTCGTGATGAGATTATTGATACCGAACGCTTGCCATTAAAATATGCAGCGCATACACCGTGTTTCCGTAGTGAAGCTGGTTCTTATGGTCGCGATACACGTGGTTTAATTCGTCAGCATCAGTTTGATAAAGTTGAGATGGTGCAAATCGTTAAACCTGAAACTTCTATGCAGGCACTTGAAGAACTTACTGCACATGCCGAGGGCATTTTGCAGGCACTTGGCTTGCCATATCGCAAAATTTTGCTCTGTGGTGGTGATATGGGCTTCGGTGCGACTAAAACTTACGACTTAGAAGTTTGGGTTCCAAGCCAAAATACTTACCGTGAAATCTCAAGTTGCTCTAATATGGGTGATTTTCAAGCACGCCGCATGAAAGCACGCTACAGAATGGATCAAAAGAAGACCGAATTGGTGCATACACTAAATGGTTCCGGTCTTGCAGTTGGACGTACTTTGCTTGCTGTAATGGAAAATTATCAACGTGAAGATGGTTCTATCGAGATTCCAGAAGTATTACGCCCATATATGGGTGGTTTAACATTTATTGACTAAGCTTTGCATCTAAATTGTGCACGGTTTTTGCTTAATCCAAATCAGATGATTAATGTAGAGGTTTAAGGTGGATATTTTTCCAATCTCTTTAAAGTTGCAACAGCAACGTTGTCTGATTGTGGGTGGTGGGCATATCGCTTTGCGCAAAGCAAATCTTTTAGCCAAAGCTGGAGCAGTAATTGATATTATTGCTCCAGCAATTGAAGATCAGCTTTTATCGTTGATTCAGGCAACTGGAGGGCAGTACTTTGCTGAGACTTTTGCCGAAGTTTTTTTAAATACTCCTTACAGATTAGTTATTGCTGCCACTAATGATGCGCAAGTAAACAAAGCTGTTTTTGAACAATGTGAAGCGCGTAATTTACTGGTAAATAGTGTCGATGATATTCCACACTGCCGTTTTATGGTTCCAGCGATTATTGATCGTTCTCCATTGATCATTTCTGTTGCCTCAAATGGCGCATCGCCAGTTTTATCTAGACAACTTCGTACTCAAATCGAAACGATTGTTCCACATGGCATGGGTAAATTGGCTGAGTTTTCTGGTCAATGGCGTAAGCAAGTAAAAGAAAAGATTACTAACCCCGATGAGCGTCGAATCTTTTGGGAAAACCTCTATGCTAGCCCATTAAAAGAACAAGTTTTTAATGATAATTTAGAAGTTGCAAATGATTTGATTCAGCAAGCCTTAACAGAATGGACTGCACCTAAAGGTGAAGTTTATTTGGTAGGGGCTGGACCCGGCGATCCTGAGCTACTGACACTAAAAGCATTGCGTCTTATGCAACAAGCAGATGTGGTGATTTATGATCGTTTGGTGTCTGCACCAATTTTAGAACTTTGCCGTCGTGATGCGACCAAAATTTATGTTGGTAAAGCCCGTTCAAATCACTCTGTTCCCCAAGATGGTATCAATGCTTTATTGGTTGAATATGCTCAAAAAGGAAAGCGTGTTTGTCGTCTAAAGGGTGGTGATCCATTTATCTTTGGGCGTGGTGGTGAAGAGATTCAAGAGCTGGTTGAGGCGAATGTCACTTTCCAAGTTGTACCGGGCATAACAGCAGCATCAGGTTGTTCAGCTTATGCAGGGATTCCATTAACTCATCGTGACTATGCGCAAAGTGTACGTTTCTTGACTGGACATTTAAAGGAAGGTTCACCTGAACTCCCTTGGAATGAACTGGTTTATGAAAATCAAACTTTAGTCCTCTACATGGGGTTGGTTGGTTTGGAGCGCATTTGTGAGCAACTTATTGCTCATGGTCAACGTGCTGATATGCCTGTAGCCTTAATATCTAAAGGAACCACACCAGAACAGAAAGTTATTGTTGGAACATTAGCTGATATTGCAACTAAAGTGTCTGAACATCATATCGTGGCGCCGACTTTAACCATTATTGGTGAAGTGGTGAGTTTACGTGAACAGTTAAAATGGCAATAAGTTCATCTGAATTTATTGCTGGTTATTAAAGTCGAGAAAATTTGTGATTCATGTTGTTCTATACGAGCCTGAAATTCCTGCCAATACGGGCAATATCATTCGTTTATGTGCTAATACGGGCGCACAGTTACATTTAGTCAAACCCCTAGGTTTTGAGTTAGACGATAAAAAACTCAAAAGAGCAGGCCTTGATTATCATGAATGGGCACGTATGCAGATTTGGGACAACATTGAAATGTGCCTTGCAGACTTAAAAGCGAAAGGTGTTGAGCATGTTTTTCCACTCACCACTAAAGGCTCAGCGACTCCACATACAGTCGATTTGAATCGACCTGTGGCTTTATTGATGGGGCCAGAAACACGTGGTTTGCCTGAGCATGTTCGCTTAATGTTTCCGCAAGAACAATGGATCCGTTTGCCGATGGCTGAAAACTCAAGAAGTTTAAATTTATCTAATGCAACGGCTGTGATTGTTTATGAAGCATGGCGTCAGCAGGGTTTTAAAAACTTAGGGTAAGTTATCTAATTTTAAGTAAGAATAAGGCCACAATTGTGGCCTTATTTGTTTTTAGATGTCTTATTTAGGGAAAACAACACCACTTGCTAAATCATAATTTGTTGGAGAGTTTGTATAGACTGATCCAAGTCGAACTGCAAAGAACCAACCTAATTTACCTTGGTCTTGAATTCGATTTTCAACAAGATATGGCTCATCTGTTTCGGATGCGGCATCTTCAATAAATACTTTATATTCAATAGGTCCCGTATTTTCACTATCACGCTCAAATAGATAACCATCAATATTAAAGAAGCCTAGGTTATTGTTCGCATCAACCAATCTATAACCTTCGGCTGCTTGCTCTTTAAGGAGTTTTTCAAGTTTAATTGCATCTTCCTTGTTAAACGGAATATGTTGTGGAACTTCAAAATAACGATACGCATAGGTTCCGTTATGTGTACTGCTATTTACACAAGTTGGTACATAGAAGGTTCCATTCGTTGTGCCATTATTAGTGAACGAGGTGTTTGCGTAAATGAGTTTACAACCTTGTGCACCAAGTTCGTTGAAGGCATTTAAAATTGTTGTGCGAGAGGTATTGGTTAAGAATCGATTAGAATAAGTATAAGTTGCTGGTTTCTTATCATTTTTCACAAATAAATATTTATCTGTATTCGAAGTTACTTCTCCAAATGAGAGTTTATATATATAGCCTAAGCTACCTTGTTTATTTAACTCATTAACCCATAGTAAATAACGGTTTGCTACCGAGTTGGTTTTAACATCAACTGTCTTATAGGTGTATGTGTCAGTGGTTTTATTGTTTTTAACATATAAATTTTTATATAGGGCAAAGCTACTATCAGGATTATCCAAACTTACAGATGGTGTGAGAAGGGCGTAGCCTTGGCGTCCTTGATCGTTAAGTTGGGTTAATAGATCTGCCCAAGATTCTTTATTGTCCGCTAGTCTATAACTTGCTGTTGCCAATACTTGGGTTGGCTTTTGCATGCTTGCTGATGGTGTTGTTTTTGTGAAGCAAGTATTTATGAGATCAAAGTTTGCTTGCTGCAAATAATTATGTATCGCATTCGGTTCATCTGTAGGAACTAGGCAGAATTGGTTTGCATTTTTAAACCCTAGAATAGCTGGCTGTTTTTGTTCCAACTCTCCTGCTACTACAAGCTGCCAATCTACCTTATTATAGCTCGAAGTTTGTACAGTCTGTGGTGCTCCAATATTTGAAACCAGACTAAAATCTTCAGCTTGGCGGTAACTTGCAACGATGTTACCTGTACAGTTCGATTCATTCTCATAACGTACTGTTTCACTGGTAAATCGAACGCTGTTATCAGAAACCTTAATGACGTTCATTTTTAGAGCAGAGCCGTTAATACAAGCTCCTTTACCCGCTAACCAACTTCCAACAAAGCGATCCGCTACACTTGTTGGTGTTGGTGTTGGTGTTGGTGTTGGTGTTGGTGTTGGTGTTGGTGTTGGTGTTGGTGTTGGTGTTGGTGTTGGTGTTGG